>CAZFTS010000037.1:0-23367 GCA_964521685.1 uncultured Muribaculaceae bacterium | reverse complement strand
GTTGGTGCTCATAAAAATGGAAAGGTTGTTGATGTTAATAATGCACTCAATGGTGAAGGTCCTTTTTCACCGGAGAGGTCAGGTACTTTACCTGCTTATGATCTTGCGAAGCTTTGTTTCTCTGGAAAATACACATTGGATGATGTGAAAAAAATGATAACCGGCGAAGGTGGTCTGGTTGCTCACCTCGGAACCAATTCATTCAGCGAAGTTGAGAAAAAAGTGAATGAAGGTGACCCGAAATTCATGCTGATTTCAGATGCATTTGCTTATAACGTTTCTAAAGCAATAGGTGCAATGGCAACCGTTCTGAAAGGTGAGGTAGACGCTATTCTGATTACCGGCGGAATAGCTTATAACACGGCTCTAATGGAAAAGATATCAGAGCAGATAAGCTTCATATCTCCTGTAAAAATTTATCCGGGAGAGGATGAAATGTGGGCTCTGGCATGGAATGGTCTTTCAGTACTTGAGGGCAAAGAGAGTCCTCTGGAGTATTTATAACTATTCGAGCTTAATATAATATTTTAAATCTCCTCCATCCCCGTTAACAGGGTGGAGGATTTTTATTAGGTCGTTCAGAATTATATCAGGTTCAATAACACCCCTCTCCCAGAAATCGCTTCCACCCCTGTCTGTATTACGTTTTGTATTGTTATATACTCTTCCTTTAGAAAGAATCGATAATTTTGAAAACAGGGGATTTGAGGAGGATAACTCTTTCAAAGAGGTGTAGAAGTTTGGATTGATCCAACAGTCTGCTTTGGAAGCTGCTATAAAAACCTCTTCTATGTTGTGAGGATTTGATCTTCCCTCTTTGCATAGTAATATCTCACCTCCGGCATCATTTATCAGATAATTCATATAACTCTTTTCTCCGGGAATGTACCAGATATCCTTCCAGGGGGCATTCACAAGTACCTTAGGCCTTATTTTAATATTGGACACGCTATCTCTTTTAGCAATATATTTATGAGAAATAGCGGAATAGAGAGAGTCTGCAAGTTGATCTTCGCCGTATAGTTTTCCGAAAAGTTTAAGATATTCAAGCTTTCCGAGAGGGTGTTCTTCCATATAGTCTCCAAGTACTATCACCTTAATTCCCAAATCCCTTATTTTGTCGATATATGTGTTGTTTTCACCGCTTATACCATAGGTAAACAGAAGATCCGGGGCCAGACTCAGCAACAGTTCGTAATTAATTGATGATTCAAAACCTATATCAACAATATCACCTTTTTTTATTGCTTCATTGATGGATGGATCGCTAACATATTGAGCTCCGGATATTGCAACTATTGTGTTGCCTTTCCCGAGAGCGTTAATATACGAGATATGACTAGTGGACATGCATACAACTCTTTTTAGCGGTACGGCTATTTCGTCAATATCTGACTTGCTTTCCACACTTTTATCTCTATCGGTAAGATTATAGGCAGTCAGCCGATTTTCACCATTCCAGTTCTCATTAATTTGCAATCGTGTACAATTATTCTCTTTTTGCTCTATGTTGAAATATAGTGCATACTCGTTTTTGACATTATAGCTTTCAGGTATGCTATCATGGTTTTTACAATTCTGTAACGATAAAAAAAGTGGTACTAAAAAGATATATTTGAAAGTGGACTTCATATGCCTATATTTGTTGCAAATTTAACAATTTACAAACATAAGATGATGTTGTCGGGTAGAGTGATTGTGATAGGAGGGGGTGCTGCCGGAATGGTTGCAGCGATATCAGCTGCAAGAGAGGGAGCAGAGGTTACTATTCTGGAGAAGATGGAACGTTTGGGGAGGAAGGTGAGAATTACCGGTAAAGGTCGCTGTAATATAACCAATACTAAACCATGGAGTGAGTTCTCCACTCATATACACCCAAAAAACAATTTCTTCAGACCAGCTTTTTACAACTTTTCCAACTCGGATACTATAAATTTCTTTGAATCAATCGGACTAAAGACTGTGACAGAGAGAGGAGAGAGGGTATTCCCTCAATCGGGAGTTGCATCTGATGTCGTTGATGCCCTTAACGGCGAAATACTAAGACTTGGAGTTAATATACTCTTGAAAACCAGGGTTACAGATATTTCGATTGAAAATGGAACTGTAAATGAAATCACTATTACGACAGATACAAAATCCCAAGATAACAGTAAAACATTCAAACCATCTGCTCTGATTATTGCAACAGGAGGTCTATCATATCCTGCAACTGGTTCAGATGGTGACGGTTATATTTTTGCGCAAAAATCAGGACACCATATAAATGAATGTACTCCATCACTGACAGCGCTGATGCCTGTCGGTTACAGTAAAGAACTGGATGGACTCCGATTAAAAAATGTAGAACTAACTCTGTTTATAGGTTCCGATCAGGCACAGAAGGAGATGGGTGATCTGGATTTTACAAACAATGGAATAGAGGGCTCAATTGGCTATAAAGTAAGCAGAAAAGCTGTGAAAGCTATAAATTCGGGAAACAGATGTCACCTCTCACTGGATCTTAAGCCTGCTTTATCAAATGAGCAGTTAACAGACAGACTAAACAGGGAGTTAAACTCCGGTAGTGATTTGCAATTAAAACTAATTTTAAAGAAACTTTTACCCGAACAGCTTATCCCTGCATTCATGCTCTACACCAGGTTAGACAGAGAGTGTTTTGCATTCGGAAGGAGAGGCAAATCTATTGAAACCCTGGTCAGATCATTGAAAAACTGGAAGATGGAAATTGAATCTTTTACCTCATATGAGAGAGCTGTCATAACTGCGGGAGGTGTATCCCTGGATGATATTTACCCAAAGAGTATGCAGTCAAGAGTTGTTCCAAATATCTTCTTCGCAGGTGAAGTAATTGACCTGGACGGAGATACAGGCGGATATAATTTACAGATCGCCTTCTCAACGGGATACCTGGCTGGGAAATCGGCTGCCGCTTATGTCAGGACTATTTTAAAGCAGGATTCTCAAATCTGATCTTGAGTTCAGTCAAAACCTGTTTTGTATCCAGGGTAAACTCTCCATTCATCATCCAGGAGTAGTAACCTGAATCAGATTTAAATACGCTTTCGACACTTTTTCCTTTATGTTTACCAAAATTGATAACAGGTACATCATTCTCATCTAATATAATGCGACCTGCATAATCAAGATTTTTGGTTTTGGCAGAAAATTCGGAGAGGAATTTTACATCATTTTCAAGTACTTCCTGGTATTTATCCAGTTGAGCTTCAAGTATTTCGAAAGTTGCAACTGTGTCTGCTTCTGCCGAGTGCGCATTCTCCAACTCTTTGTTACAGTAAAATTTGTAAGCAGCACTCAATGTACGTTGTTCCAGTTTGTGGAAAATATTCTGCACATCAACTATTCTGCGTTTTCTGAAATCGAAGTTAACTCCGGCTCTGAGAAACTCCTCTGCAAGGAGAGGGATATCGAATTTGGTTGCATTGTAGCCTGAAAAATCACAACCGGACATCCACTGAGCCAAACTTTTGGCTACCTCTTTGAATGTAGGGCAATCTGCAACATCTTCATTTGAAATGCCATGAATTTTCTGAGCCTCTGCCGATATAGGGATAGTCGGATTAATTCTCCTTGTTTTAATCTCCTGATCTCCGTTAGGCAAAACTTTAAGTGCACTAATCTCGACAATTCTGTCGGTGGCAACATTGAGACCGGTGCTCTCAATATCAAAGAAGAGCAACGGATTTTTAAGATTCAGTTTCATTAAGTCTCCTCCTGAGCTTTATGCGCTCACCATCATTGGCATTATCAGAGCAAGAATATCTTCCGAAGGGTCATTCTGCCCCGATGGCAGTATAAGAGCAGCCCTTGATGGATCTGAGAGTTCCAGTGATATGTCGTTATAAGGAAGGTTTGCCAGTATCTCTACAAGAAAAGTAGATTTAAAACCTATCTCCATTGGATCTCCCTCATATTGACAACTTAGTCTCTCGTGTGCCGATATTGAAAAATCAAGATCCTGAGCAGATATAACCAATTGATTATATGATAGTTTTAATTTTATCAAACTGCTTGCCTGGTTTGAACATACCGATACCCGTTTTGTGCTGTTCAGAAAATCCTGGCGATTGATAATAAGTTTATTGGTATTATTCTTAGGAATTACCGATTTGTATGCAGGGTAATTACCCTCTACCAGACGGCAAACCAGAACGAAAGATTCAAACTCAAAATAAGCATTTCTCTGGTCGAAAACAATCTTAACACCCTCGTCAATTTTTGTGAGGAGGTTTTTTAATATCGAAGATGGTTTCTTGGGAAGGATGAACGATGATTTCTGATCTGACTTTATGTCATGTCTTGTGAAGCATACAAGCTTGTGCGCATCAGATGCCACTAAAGTTGCTGAATCGGTGTCAATGTCGAAGTATATACCATTCATTACAGGTCTGAGTTCCTCCTCTGCAGTAGCGTAAAGAGTACGGTTAATACCTTCCAGCAGTATCTGAGAGTTTACTGTGATTTCTGTGCTTTCAGGTGATATTGAGGCAATTGCCGGATAATCATCGGCACTCATGCATGGAAGAGTGGAGTTTCCGTTCGCCCATGTGATATCAATTGAACTTTTGGCCTGGTTTGTTTTGAATTCCAGTGGTATATCGGCAAATTCCCTGAGGGAATCCACAAGGAGCTTTGCAGGAACTGTTATCTCCCCCTCCTCTTCTATATTATCAATTGCCAGACCGGCTTTTAGACTTGTTTCCAGGTCTGATGCAGTTATCTGCAGGATTCCGTCCTTTAAAACAAATAAAAAATTATCCAGTACCGGAATTGTGTTTTTTGAAGAGATAACTCTTGAAACAGACAGCAGACGAGCTAAAAGCTCTGAACTTGAAACGACAAACTTCATATCCTGATATTTTTTACAAAGATAAAAAAAATAAGTTATGGCATATAATTTGTTTTTTCTCATAAAAAAACTTTTAAAGTCATGAAAAAAAATATTATTATTTACTTGTTTTTAACTGTTTTAATCAGTGGTTTAACCTCAGTGGCCGTGATAGCATTAATTGGAAAAAGAGAGGCCACATATGTTTACCCGGAGAACAAACCTATCATCCAGAAAACCAAAATTTCCGAACCGGAATTTCCTGATTTTACATTTGCTGCAGAGAGCGCCGTTAAGGCAGTTGTACATGTTAAAGTTGTAGTTAAAGGAACTCCGCAACCATACTCTCTGTTTGACTTCTTTTTTGGTTACGGTCAGCCGCAAATTCCACGAGAAATGGAGGGGGCCGGATCGGGTGTTATTATTTCGCAAGATGGGTACATTGTCACAAATAACCATGTTATTGATGGTGCTAAAGACATAGAGGTTACTCTTGAGAATAACCAGTCATTTAAAGCTAAGCTTATTGGAAGTGATGCAGCAACCGATGTTGCTCTTTTAAAAATCGATGCTTCAAACCTTCCGTTTATAGCATTCGGTGATTCAGATGCCCTCCGTCTGGGCGAGTGGGTTCTTGCTATAGGCAATCCTTATAATCTGAGATCTACGATAACAGCAGGTATTGTAAGTGCCAAAGCACGCAGCATGCCAAACGCAGACGGCGAATTTAAAATAGAGGCATTTATTCAGACAGATGCTGCTGTTAACTCGGGCAACAGCGGCGGAGCACTTATAAACACTAAGGGAGAATTGATTGGAATCAACACCGCAATTGCATCAAAAACCGGAGCTTATTCGGGTTACTCTTTTGCTGTACCAACTACCATAGTTAAGAAAGTTGTTGAGGATATGATGAAATTCGGCACAGTTCAAAGAGCAATGCTGGGGATTTCAATGCAGGATATGAGCGGCTCTCTGGCGAAGGAGAAAGGTCTGAAAGATACAAAAGGGGTCTTTATTGCCGAGGTTATCAAGGGAGGAGCTGCCGATAAGGCTGGCATTAAAGAGTCTGATGTACTCATATCTGTAAACGGGGTTCAGGTAAACTCAGCCCCGGCAGTTCAGGAGCAGATATCCAGATTTCGTCCGAAAGACAAAATATTGGTAGAAATTATAAGAGATGGTAAACAAAAAGAGCTATCGGTTGTATTAGAGGGTAGAGATGCGCAGATTGCACTGCTTGATGGAGAGAAGACCGGGGTGGTAAGATTGTGGGGGGCAGAAATAAAGGAGGCATCAGATGAAAAGTTGAATAAACTTGGCATTGATTTCGGAGTAGAAGTTTTATCCGTAGCCGATGGTAAGTTTAAAGATGCCGGGGTATCTAAAGGATTTATAATAACTTACGTAAATCAGATGCCGGTAAGAACTCTCCAGGATTTGCAATCTGTCATACAAAGAAGCAGAAGATCTTTACTTGTTGAAGGGATATACCCGGATGGTAAAGTTGTTTACTATGGTATGGGGATCTGATTTTTTGTAGCATCGGTATATTTTTATTAGCTTTGCCGCACATTACCTATTTATAGATGAGACAACTTAAGATTACCAAATCAATTACCAACAGAGAGAGCGCATCTCTTGATAAATATCTTCAGGAGATTGGGAGAGAGGAACTTATAACAGTAGAAGACGAAGTTGAATTAGCACAAAGAATAAGGAAAGGAGATCAGGAGGCCCTTGAAAAGCTAACAAGGGCCAATCTCCGTTTTGTTGTATCTGTTGCAAAACAATATCAAAATCAAGGCCTTAGCCTACCAGACCTTATTAACGAAGGAAACCTAGGACTGATTAAAGCGGCAGAAAAATTCGATGAAACGAGAGGTTTCAAATTTATTTCTTATGCAGTATGGTGGATACGTCAATCAATTCTTCAGGCTCTGGCAGAACAATCAAGAATCGTACGACTTCCTTTGAATCAGGTTGGCTCACTGAATAAGATTAACAAAGCACTCTCAAAATTTGAACAGGAGAACGAGCGTATGCCATCACCAGAGGAGTTATCAGAAATACTTGATATACCAAAGGAAAAGATTGCAGATACACTCAGAGTTTCCGGAAGGCACGTCTCGGTTGATGCTCCGTTTGTAGATGGAGAGGATAACAATCTGCTGGACGTTTTAGTTAATAATGACTCACCAAATGCTGATAGGGGGCTTGTAAATGAGTCTCTTAACAAAGAAATTGAAAGAGCGCTCTCAACATTGACCGAAAGAGAGAGGGATATAGTTAAGTACTTCTTTGGGATAGGTACAAGCGAAATGACGCTTGAAGAGATTGGAGAGTACTTTGGGCTAACGAGGGAGAGAGTCAGGCAGATAAAAGAGAAGGCTATCAGAAGACTCCGTCACAGTGCAAGGAGCAAATTACTCAAGTCATACTTGGGATAATTTTTATACCGGCATAACCCCAAACTAAATATATTCATGAAAAAATTCGTAGTAATGGCACTTGCTGCCGGATTATTATTCAATTCCTGTACTCAACAGAAGAGTATTGAGAATCCGTTACTTACTGAATGGAACACTCCATTTGGAATTCCACCTTTTGAATCTGTAAAACTTGAGAACTATATGCCTGCATATCTTCAGGCTATGGAACAGCACAAAGCCGAAGTAGATGCAATCGTTAATAATACTGAAGCTCCGACTTTTGAAAACACCATTGTTGCTTATGATAATGCAGGAGCTCTGCTTGATAAAATAACTCCGGTATTTTCAAGTCTGAATTCGGTTGATGCAAATCCTGAAATCCTGGCACTTGCGAAAGAGTTATCTCCGCTAACCAGTAAACATTACAATGATATAAGTCTTAATGGAGGCTTGTTCTTAAGAGTTAAAGCTGTATACGACAAGAGAGACTCACTTGGTCTTAACGAAGAGCAGATGCGCCTTCTAACTGAAATGTACAAAGGATTTGTAAGAAATGGTGCAGAACTTTCAGAAGAGAAAAAAGAGGAGCTTAAAAAAATTAACTCCGAAATTTCTGAACTTCAACTCTCTTTCGGACAGAATTTGCTGGCTGAGACAGGAAGTTTTAAAATGGTTATCGAAAAAGAGGAGGATCTTGCCGGTATATCTGAATCACTAAGAGGAGCAGCTCTCAAGAGAGGAGAAAAGGACTCTTTAACCAAAGGTAAATGGGTTTTCGGGCTTGATAACCCCAGTATTATCCCATTTCTGCAACAGTCAGAGAACAGAGAGCTAAGAAAGAAGATACTTGATGCTTATCTTAACAGATGCAATAACAATAATGAATACGATAATAAAGTAATAATTGCTAAACTGGTTGATCTCAGATTGAAAAGAGCAAAGATTTTAGGATTTGAAAGTTTTGCCGATTACCAGCTTGAGAGCAGAATGGCCAAGAACCCAGCAGCAGTATACAATCTGCTTGATCAACTTTGGAAACCGGCACTTGCTTCAGCAAAAAGAGAGCTTGCAGATATGTACACGGTTGTTAAAGAGAGCGGTCAGAAAATTGATCAGCTTGAAGCATATGACTGGAGATTCTATTTCGAAAAGGCAATGGCAAGCAAATTCAACCTTTCAGAAGATCAGCTACGTCCATATTTTAAACTGGAAAATGTAAGAGAAGGAATCTTTTATGTTGCAAATAAACTCTACGGAATAACTTTCACACAGCTTCAGAACGTTCCGCTTCCTCATCCTGAGGCTACTGCTTTTGAATGTAAGGATGAAAACGGATCTCATCTTGGTGTTCTCTTTATGGATATGTTTGCTCGTCCGGGTGCAAAAAGAGGTGGTGCCTGGTGCAGCGGATTCAGATCTCAGGTTTATAAAAACGGAGAAAGAGTTGCCCCTCTTGTTACTATAGTAGGCAATTTTACAAGACCGGTCGGAGATAGTCCTGCTTTATTAAGTACCGACGAAGTTGGTACCTATTTCCACGAATTTGGTCATGCTCTGGCAAGTTTATTAAAAGATGTTCATTATTATGGTGTTGGCGGAATGACCAGAGATTTTGTAGAACTCCCATCACAAATCATGGAGCACTGGGCATTTGAACCGGAGGTGATGAAAGTGTATGCCAAACATTTTGAGACAGGAGAGGTAATTCCTCAGGTTTTGATTGACAAAATGGAGAAGGCCGGAAAATACGGACAGGGATTTGCCACTACAGAATATCTGGCTGCATCATATCTGGATATGGATTTCCATATTTTAAAAACTATTCCTGAAAATCTGGATGTGCTCGCATTTGAGTCTAAAGTGTTGATTGACAGAGGTCTTATCTCTCAGATACCTCCAAGATACAGAAGTACTTACTTCAGCCATACTTTTGGTGGAGGTTATACTGCAGGCTACTACTCATATATTTGGGCTGAGGTTCTTGACAGTGACGCATATCAGGCATTTGTTGAAACAGGAGATATATTTAACAAAGAGGTTGCAACAAAATTCAGAAAAGAGGTTCTGGCAAGAGCAGGTCAGGATGAGGCTATGAACCTTTATGTCAACTTCAGAGGTAAGGAGCCCGGAATTGATGCCCTGTTAAAAAACAGAGGATTGAAATAAAAACGTATAAGTTCAAATCAAATTATTAAGGGTAACTGATAAATTAGTTACCCTTTTTTTTAACCTTTTGCTATATTTGTATAGAAAACAACTATATATGACAATTACCTCCGAAAACATTTTACTTATTGGTTCTATCTTGCTTTTCATCAGCATTCTTGCAGGCAAAGCAGGTTACAGATTTGGAGTTCCGATGTTATTGCTCTTTCTTGGGGTAGGTATGTTATTTGGAAGTGATGGTTTCGGAATTGAGTTTAACAGCCCTTATATTGCTCAGTTTACAGGTCTTGCTGCTTTGAGTGTTATATTGTTCTCAGGTGGTATGGATACTAAACTATCTGAAATTAAACCTGTTTTATGGCAGGGAATTACACTGGCGTCACTAGGGGTAATGCTTACCACCCTTTTTACCGGCACGATTATTTACGGTATTTCACACCTTTTCACAAGGTTTATTTCATTTACTTTGCCGGAATCAATGCTCCTTGCCTCAATAATTTCATCAACCGATTCTGCATCTGTTTTCTCAATTCTCAGATCAAGGAAAAGCGAATTGAAAAACAATTTAAGACCCTTACTGGAACTGGAGAGTGGTAGTAACGATCCTATGGCATTTATGCTTACTCTGATTTTCATTAAGATGACACTAAATGGCGAAATGAGTGTTTATGGTTTTATATTCAGTCTTTTATATCAATTTGTAATCGGTGTGTTGTGTGGCTATTTTTTAGCAAGAATTACACTCTTTTTTATATCAAAAGTTCAGTTCGACAACAGATCTCTGTATCATATAATGTTACTTGCATCAATGTTTTTTACATATTCGTTTACCGACCTTATCAACGGTAACGGATTTCTTGCAGTTTATTTGGCAGGTTTAACGATAGGAAACAGTAAAGTTCAGTGTGATTCAACAGCATATACCTTTTTCGATGGATTTGCATGGCTAAGTCAGTTAATTCTTTTTCTTACTCTGGGGTTGCTTGTTAATCCGAATGAACTCATAAACACAGAAGTAGCCGGTATAGGAATTATTGTTGCACTTTCACTGATATTTATATCCAGACCGTTCGCAGTATTTATCTCCCTTCTACCTTTTAAAGGTATATCATCAAATTCAAAACACTTTATCTCCTGGGTTGGTTTAAGAGGCGCCGTTCCAATTGTTTTTGCAACTTATCCGCTTATTGCAGGAGTTGAAAACGCACATCATATATTCAATATTGTTTTCTTTATAACGATCATCTCGTTACTGTTTCAGGGTACTACCATCAATCTTATTGCAAGAAAACTTGGTTTACTCAATCAACAGGAGAGTTGATGAAAAGTAAATATTATCTTTGCCTGTTAAACCTTTGTAAAATCTGAATAAAATGACTAATTTCTGGGAGGCCATTGGTAGCACTATTGTTGCTTTCAGTAACTGGATTTGGGGTATGCCCCTCTTTTTACTTTTAATCGGAGGTGGACTCTTTTTTCTGATTTACTCCGGATTTGTCCCGTTCAGATATTATGTAAGGGCACTTAAATCGTTAAAAACATCTGAAAAGGATGCACCAGGGCAGATTAGCTCCTTTGAAGCACTAACAAGTGCAATTGCTGCAACTGTTGGAATGGGCAATATATCAGGTGTTGCCGTAGCTTTGACAATGGGAGGGCCGGGTGCAATCTTCTGGATGTGGGTAAGTGCGGTTGTTGGAATGGCTACAAAATTTTTTGAGGGCACTCTCACAATTATGTTTAAAGGGAAGGATAGTGCAGGAGAACCTCAGGGAGGGCCAATGTATATGATTACAGAGGGTTTGGGTAAGAGATGGAAGCCATTTGCCATTTTTTTTTCTGTATTTGGTCTGATTGGTACGCTTTGTCTGATGCAAGCCAACCAGTTAACAGAGGCAATAACTACAGTGTTCACAACTCCGATGGGTATTGAAAATACTTTTAACCTTAGATTAATCATAGGTATATCTATCTGTTTGCTGGTCTCGATAGTTGTATTGGGGGGTATTCAAAGAATATCAAAAGTATCTGCAAGAGTAGTCCCTGCCATGGTCGCATTTTACTTTATACTTGTTGCATATATTGTATTTACAAATCTTCCGGAAGTACCCGGGGTTTTTGCTTCAATTTTTGAAGGGGCGTTTAATCTGAATGCGGGAGCAGGTGGATTGGCGGGAACGGCAATTATAATAGGTGCAAGAAGGGCTGCATTTGTAAATGAGGCCGGTGTCGGAACGGCTTCAATGATGCACGGAGCCTCAAAGAATACCGAACCTGTCAGGGAAGGTTTGGTAGCAATGATCGGACCTTCGATTGATTCGGGACTGGTATGTACATTAACTGCGCTGGCAATATTGATTAATGGAAATTATGAGGTTACACAGATAAAAGGTATAGAGATTGCATTAAACTCATTTGAGGCGTCAATACCGGGAGCCGGACACTATTTACTTATGGTAATGGTTCTGATATTTGCTTTTTCCACTATGTTCTCTTATTCATACTATGGTGTAAAGTGTACAAACTTCTTATTAGGAGCAAAGTATGCCGGATATTACAACTACTTTTTCCTTTTAATGCTCATTGTTGGTGCCCTTATCTCTCTTGATGTAGTTGTTGGTGTGATTGACAGCGCTTATGCTCTGATGGCAATCCCTACTATGATAACATTATTAATATTATCTCCGAAAGTAAAAAAGGAGATGAAAAAATATTTTGCAAAATAGATAATTATGAATCCTGAACAATTAATAACAAAAAAGGTCAGAGAGGCGGTTTCAGCTCTTTATAGTGAAAATTTACCTGAGACATTTTTCCAGACTCAGGCAACAAGAAAGGAGTTCGAAGGTGATATTACAGCCGTAATGTTCCCACTATTAAAAATCTCCAAAAAGAGTCCCGAGCAAACTGGCGAAGATATTGGTCGTTTTATAACAAGCAATTCTGAAGAGATTGAGAGTTACAACGTTGTAAAAGGTTTTCTGAATATTAAACTATCATTTGAATATTGGTTGAAAATCTTTTCAACAATTTGCCAGTCAGATGATTGGGGGCAAATTGAGAATTCCGGAAAAACTGTTATGGTGGAGTTTTCATCACCAAACACAAACAAACCCCTGCATTTGGGACACATAAGAAATAATCTGTTAGGTTGGTCTGTTGCAAGCCTGCTTGAGGCAAACGGACATAAAGTAATAAAGGTAAATCTTGTAAATGACAGAGGGATACATATTTGCAAATCAATGATTGCCTGGCAAAAAAGCAACCTAAACGAAACTCCCTCCTTAACCGGAATCAAAGGTGACCATCTGGTAGGTAAGTACTATGTGGAATTTAACAATATATACAAAAAAGAGGTAGAAGAACTTACAACGAAAGGGGTGAGTCAGGAGGATGCCGAAAAAATGGCTCCGATTATGAAAGAGGCTCAGGATATGTTGGTAAAATGGGAGAGGGGAGATAAAGAGGTTGTCGATTTATGGAGAAGAATGAATGGTTGGGTTTATGACGGTTTCGATGTTACTTACAAAAAGCTCGGTGTATCATTCGACAAGACTTACTATGAGTCTCAGACATATCTGTCAGGGAAAAAATTGGTTAATGAGGGCCTCGATCGGGGAGTTTTCTTCAAAAAAGATGATGGCTCCGTCTGGTGCGATCTGACTGCAGATGGACTTGATGAAAAATTGTTACTTAGAGCGGATGGTACATCGGTTTATATGACTCAGGATTTGGGTACTGCTAATCAAAGATATTCCGAGTATAAATTTGATGAACATATCTATGTTGTAGGTAATGAGCAGAATTACCACTTCCAGGTACTTAAGCTTCTTTTGAAGAAACTTGGATGTGATTGGTATGATTCAATATATCATCTCTCATATGGTATGGTAGAGTTACCTGAGGGTAAAATGAAATCCCGTGAAGGAACAGTTGTTGATGCCGATGACCTGATTGATAATATGATAAATACAGCAAGAGAGACCTCGCTGGAGTTGGGTAAACTTGAAAATATGCCGGAAGATGAACGTGAAAACCTTTTTGAAATGCTTGGACTAGGAGCGCTTAAGTACTTTATTATCAAAGTTGATCCTCGTAAAACAATGCTCTTCGATCCAAAAGAGTCGATTGACTTTAACGGTAATACAGGTCCTTTCATACAGTATACTCATGCACGAATAAGATCTATTTTAAGAAAAGCTGCCGAACAAGAATTAACATCAGTGGTAACCAATTCAATTTTAAATGATAAAGAGATTCAGATAATCAAGTTATTAAATATATTTCCCGAAAAAATCAGAGAGGCTGGTAAAGAGCATTCACCGGCGCTTATTGCCAATTATGCCTATGAATTAGCAAAGGAGTTTAACCAGTACTATCACGAGGTTTCTATTTTAAAAGAGGAGAATCCTTTGGTTAAATCTCAAAGACTGGTGCTTATTGATCTTATTTCAAAAGTTTTGAAAAAAGCAATGGGTATACTGGGAATCTCTCTGCCCGAAAGAATGTAAAATGGCCGGACAAAATTTAAGATTTTTACCTACATCTAAAAAAGAGATAGAAAAACTTGGATGGGACTATATTGATGTTATTCTTTTTACAGGAGATGCATACATTGACCACCCATCGTTCGGTACTGCGGTCATTGGACGGTACCTGGAATATTTAGGATACAGGGTTGCAATAGTCCCTCAGCCAAACTGGAGGGACGATCTGAGAGATTTTACAAAGCTGGGCAAACCGAGACTGTTCTTCGGAGTTAACTCCGGAGTTATGGATTCAATGGTAAACCATTACACCGCTGCGAAGAGATTAAGGAGTAATGATGCATATACCCCCGATGGCAAGGCCGGTCAACGACCCGATTATGCAGTAACCGTTTATTCAAACATATTAAAGAAACTTTATCCTGATGTACCTGTCATTATAGGTGGGGTGGAGGCCTCACTGAGAAGAGTGGCACACTATGACTACTGGCAGGATAAGTTATTACCGTCGATTCTTTTTGACTCCAATGCCGATCTGTTGATTTACGGTATGGGTGAGATGGCAATAAAAGAGGTTGCAACTGTACTAAACAATGGAGGAGGAGTTGAGCAATTAAAATTGATTCCGCAGGTAGCATATATTTCCGATAATGTTCAGTCAGTTGAGCATAATCATCTCTTTCTGGAACCATATGAGACGGTTTTAAAGGATAAATCGCTATATGCTAAGAATTTCAGGGCCATTGAAAAAGAGTCTAACAGCTATCTGCCTGCACATATAATAGAGCCATGCAAAGGTAAATATGTTCATGTAAATGCTCCTTTTGAAACCCCCTCTGATGGAGAGATAGATACATATTATGAGTTACCCTATACACGATTACCTCACTTCAGATATAAAGATAAGCATATACCTGCTTATGAGATGATTAAATTCTCTGTTAATACACACAGGGGTTGCTTCGGCTCCTGCAGTTTTTGTACAATATCGGCACATCAGGGAAAGTTTGTTCACTCAAGATCGGAAGAGTCAATTGTTAAAGAGTTAAAAATAATATCTGAATTAGCTGATTTTAAGGGATATATTTCAGATTTGGGGGGGCCGACAGCAAATATGTTCAGGATGAAAGGAGAGGATATATCGCTTTGCAAAAAATGTAAAAGAGACAGCTGTATATTTCCTGGTATATGCACTAACCTGAACATCTCTCATAAACCATTACTGGATCTCTATAAAGTTGCTTCCAAAAACAAGAAAATCAAGAAGTGCTTTGTATCCAGTGGTATAAGATATGACCTTTTCCTGAATGATAAGAGCTATCTCGATAATAGCGGCAGAGAATATCTGAAAGAGCTTATTCTTAACCACACTTCAGGCAGGTTGAAGGTCGCACCGGAACATACTGAGGAGAATGTTCTTAAATTAATGGGAAAACCAACATTCTCATCTTTTGTCTTTTTAAAGAGTGAATTTGATAGAATCAATAAATCGGAAGGGAGCAGATACCAACTTATACCATACTTTATATCTTCACATCCGGGTTGCTCGATGGAAGATATGAAAAAGCTTGCTGTGAACCCGGCGCTAAAGGGTTTGATGATGGAGCAGGTACAGGATTTTACACCGACGCCAATGACAAGATCGTCCGCTGCATTTTATTCGGGAATTGATCCGGTGACAGGGCTAAAAATATTTGTAGAAAAGGATATCAATAAAAAAAGGAAGCAAAAATCATTTTTTTTTAACAATTTCTAAAAAAACAGTTAGAATTCTAAAAAAATTGCATTATACTTGCAACCCAAATTGAATGTAAGAAAAGCGTATATGGAGAAAATGAATAATAAACCAAAGGGGAAGGATAATATACCACCGGAGAGATCTTCAAAAAGAAGAGCAGTAATAAGTTATGCAAATTTAAGCCATGATCTTATGGCTGCCTTTAAAGAGAAATACCCAAGGGGATATGCCGACTATATGGGAGAAGTGTTTAAGGTGGATAAGCCTGATGGTTCTTTTTTCTATGCAATATCACTCGAGGTTCCTGATGCCATCTATCTTGTAAAGGTAGATGTGAAAATTGACGATTATGAAGATCTTGAGAGAGGACTTTTCGGAGGCGGAGGAGATGATGACAGCAGTGACCCGGACGAATTCCCTGAAGATGATTCAGGTTCGGCATTCTCGGAAGAAGAGGAATCAGACGATTAGGATTACCCTCAATCTTTAAACATATAGCTGAACATTAGTTCGGCTTTTTTTTGTATTTTCGTCATTGACATCGAGTTTTATATGATCAGATATTTTAGAAAAGTTACAGGTTATATTCTCAGACTACCAGAAAATAAAATGCTGCTCCTCCTGGCATTTATTACAGGTTTACTCAGTGGGATATCAGCTGTAATTCTTAAGAACCTTATACATTTTTTTGCACTGGTACTTAAAGGGTGGTTCAATACTACATCCGAAAGCTATCTCTATCTACTCTATCCCGGGTTGGGGATGATTCTCGTCTTTCTGTTTGTAAAATATGTCATTAAAGATAATATCGGCCACGGAGTTACAAAGGTTTTACTGGCGCTTTCAAAGAATGAATCCAAGATAAAAGCCCATAATACATGGTCATCTGTAGCAGCAAGTTCAGTAACTATAGGCTTTGGTGGCTCGGTAGGTGCAGAGGCACCTATCGTCTATACCGGAGCAGCTATCGGGTCAAATTTAGCCAGGGTTATGGGACTGTCTTACAAACATATGTCAATTCTGCTGGGTTGCGGTGCAGCAGGCGCTGTAGCGGGAATATTCAAAGCTCCTCTTGCTGGTATTCTCTTTACCCTGGAAATTTTACTATTTAATATATCTGTAACATCAGTGCTACCACTACTTGTTTCGGCAGTGACATCTGCAACCGTTTCATTTATATTTTTCGGGAAATCAGTCGTTTTTACAAACAACATAGAGAGTTTTAATATATCAAACATCCCTTATTACATTGTACTAGGTATTGTTTGCGGATTTATTTCATTATATTTTACCAGGACAACGCTTGCAGTAGAAGACAAGCTTAAGACAATTATAAATCCCTATAAAAGGTGGATTCTTTCAGCAACAGCACTGGGAATACTTATTTTTATCTTCCCGCCTTTGTACGGAGAAGGATATGAATCACTTACTGCACTTTTAAACGGGGATGCCTCATCGGCGGTGGGCCCTAATATTTTCGGGAATTTACTTAATGAGAGGTGGTCACTTCTGATATTCTTTGGTGCTATTATATTTTTTAAAGTTCTGGCTATGTCCTTTACAAATGCTGGGGGAGGTGTGGGAGGAACATTTGGTCCGACTCTCTTTGTCGGTGGTGTGACTGGTTTTGTATTCAGCAGGTTTATTAACTTAACCGGATTTCACCTACTGCCTGAATCAAATTTTGCACTTGTCGGAATGGCCGGATTAATGGCAGGTGTAATGCAGGCTCCTTTGACAGCAATCTTTTTAATTGCAGAAATTACTGGTGGTTATGTTCTCTTTATGCCTTTGATAATCACATCTGTAGTCTCATTTATAACAATCCGGTCATTTGAGCCATACTCAATATATACCAAGCGAATAGCAAAAGATGGAGAACTTCTTTCTCACGATAGTGATAAGACTGTTCTTACTCTTTTAAAAACCTGTGAATTAATTGAAACTGATTTTAAACCTGTAGATTTAGAGGCTAACTTGTTACACCTCGTCGACTCCGTTGCAAATTCTAAACGTAATATATTCCCGGTTGTCGATAAATGCGGTCAGCTTTCCGGGGTAATTTATCTTGATGACATCCGTGAGATAATGTTTAAAAGGGATCTTTATGAAATTACACCTGTCACGAGACTTATGAAACCGGCGCCCGTCACGGTATTTAAAGAAGACAAGATGGATGTTGTGATGAGAAAATTCGAGATAACCGGTGCCTGGAACCTGCCAGTAATCGATTCAAAAGGACAATATCTTGGTTTTGTATCTAAATCAAAAATTTTCTCGGCCTACAGGGAGCAACTTCAACAGGTTTCACATGAATAATTAAAGAAATATTTAATACAGATGAACAAGTTATACTTAAGTTATATATGCAAAACTCTATCGGTTGCCGAGTGGCAGGTTGAGAACTGCGTTGATATGTTTTCAGAGGGTTCTACCATTCCTTTCATTTCAAGATACAGGAAAGAGAGAACAGGTGGGTTGGATGAGGTGCAGATAACCGAAATTAAATTCTATTTCAACAGATTCGAAGAGCTCGATAAACGTAAAAACGCTATTCTGAAAAGCATAGAAGAGCAAGAGAAGCTTACTCCGGAGCTGAAAAGAGAAATTGAAGAGTGTCTGGATCCAAACAGACTGGAAGATATTTACCTTCCATACAAGCCAAAAAGGAGAACTAAAGCAAGTATTGCCAAAGAGAGAGGGCTTGAACCTCTGGCCATGGAGATCCTTGAAATGAAATCGAATGATTGTTTAAGTGTTGCAAAGAAATTTATTTCAGAGAATGTTCCCTCGGAAGAGGATGCTCTGCAGGGTGCCAGAGATATAATTGCCGAGATTATTAGTGAATCGGCACAAATCAGAGAGTCTCTGAGAGGTCAGTACACCCGTTTTGCAAAAATTGTCTCCGTTCAGCAAAAGGGACTGGACTCTGAAAATGAGGAGTCGAGCAAATACCGTAACTATTTTGATTTTAGTGGGAATATCTCCAATATGCCTTCTCACAGGGTGCTGGCATTGTTAAGAGGTGCAAACGAAGGCCACCTTAATATCAAACTGGAGGTTGAGAGTGATTACTCTTTAAATATAATCAAAAGAGAACTCTTCAGAAATAAAACAAATATATCGGGAAGTTGCAGGAGACAAATTGAAATTGCATCAGAAGATTCCTACAAGAGGCTGCTTCATCCGTCAATAGAGAATGAGGTGCTAAAAATTGCAAAGGAGAGGGCAGATCTGGAATCGGTTAAGGTTTTTGGAGAAAATCTGACAGCACTTCTTCTTGCACCCCCTGTTGGCCAAAAACGAGTTCTGGCTATAGACCCGGGCTTCAGAACCGGTTGTAAAGTTGTATGCCTGGGAGCACAGGGTGAGTTATTGCATAACGATACAATCTACCCTCATCCACCTGTCAATGAGAAAATTCAGGCAATAAAAAAAATATCAAATCTGGTGGAGGCGTACAAGATTGAGATTATTGCAATTGGCGATGGGACTGCCAGCAGGGATACAGAGGCTTTCATAAAAAAGATCCCGATGCCTTCCAATATGCAGGTGTACTCAGTAAGTGAAGATGGAGCTTCAATCTACTCGGCATCTGCTGTTGCAAGAGAGGAGTTTCCTGATTACGATGTTACGGTACGTGGAGCAGTTTCAATCGGAAGAAGGGTAATGGATCCTCTTGCCGAACTTGTGAAAATTGATCCTAAATCACTTGGAGTTGGTCAATATCAACATGATATAGATCAGAATCTGCTTAAGGAAACACTTGATAACACTGTTGTAAGTTGTGTAAACAAGGTTGGTGTAAATTTAAACACTGCAAGCAAACATCTGCTGAGTTATGTTTCAGGTATTGGTCCTTCAATCGCTCAAAATATAATTGAGTACAGAAATAGTAATGGTCCATTCAGGTCCAGGTTGGATTTGTTAAAAGTAAAACGACTTGGGTCCAAAGTTTTTGAACAAAGTGCCGGCTTTCTCAGAATTCCTGATGCCGATAATCCGCTTGATAATACAGCCGTACACCCTGAACGGTATGCACTTGTGCAGAAAATGGCAGGAGATTTGAATAAAACTGTAAAAGAGCTTGTTACGGACGGAGAGCTTCGAAGTAAAATAGATGTCAAGCGATATATAAACAGCGAGGTTGGTTTACCTACTTTGAATGATATTATGGATGAACTCGCTAAGCCTGGAAGAGATCCTCGAAGGGTAGCAAAAGTGTTGGAGTTTTCACCTGACGTTTTGACTATCGATGATCTTAAAGAGGGAATGGTTTTGCCGGGTATTGTTACGAATATAACAAACTTCGGAGCATTCGTTGATATTGGAATTAAACAGGATGGATTGATTCACATTTCACAAATGGCAGATAAGTTTATTGCTAACCCTTCTGAAGTTGTGAAACTGCAGCAGCATGTAAAAGTAAAAGTTCTGGAAGTCGATTTTAAAAGAGGAAGAATCCAGCTTACTCTGAGGGGAGTTTAATCTTTTTTTGTCTCTGGGCAACAATAACACCGGCAACAACTATGATTATTCCCGTTACTTTTCTGATATTCAATGTGTCATGGCCAAGCATATATGCGCCGAAAGCCGATACAACAGGCACCAGTGAGGTGAAAATATTTGTTCGTGCTATTCCAAGCTCCTTAATAGATGTTATAAAGAGGATAAATGCAAGTCCCGAGCAAAGTATTGCCAGATATAGTATAGGCTGAATAACATCCGATGTCAATGAATCTATTCTGAAGGTTGAGAGGTCATTAATTATGAAAAGGGGAAGAAAATAGAGCGCACCCAATATGTGTTGATATGTTACGATTGTGTAGCTGTTATAGGTTTCGGCCAGCCTCTTTACAACTACTGAATAACCGACTGCCGAAAATACAGCAATAAAGAGAAGAAAAATTCCGGTATAGTGAGACACATTAATTGCACCATCCTGAAAAACGACCAACAATATTCCCGGAAGTGTTATTGAAATTCCGAATATATTAATTGCCGTGATTTTCTCTTTGTAGATCAGCAATCCTGCTACAGATGCAAAAATTGGTATTGTTGAGATGATTATTGCACCGAGAGTAGGAGAGTTAATGATTTTCAACCCAAATGTCTCTCCAATAAAATAGATAAAAGGTTCAAGCAATACTAATAACAGAAACCATCCAAAGTCTTTTTTCTTAACCTTTTGAACCTTTTTACCGCCAAAAGATACAGCAGAAAGTACCAATGCAGCAATTGCCATTCTGAAAAACACCAGTGAATAGACCGGAAAACCAATTACCAATAATGAATTTGTCCAGATAAACGAAAATCCCCAAAGAAAAACAGCCGTGCAGATGGCAATATAAACAAGAATTTTTTTATTTATCATATTTTGAACTCCAGATTCATTCCGGCTTTTAAGCCTGTAAGTTTACCATCTGCGACAACCTGAGATCCATTAACAAATGTGTGAATAACAGATGATGTGAATATTTTCCCTTCAAAAGGAGACCATCCGCACAGATATGCCGGTTTTATGGTACTCTCCTTATCTGCTTTATTTAAATCAACAATAACAACATCGGCATAATAACCCTCTCTCAAATATCCTCTTTTTTCAATCTTGAAATTATCGGCAGGAGAGTGAGAGATGGCACCTACAATCTCTTCAACTGTGAAAATTCCATCTTTATACATCTCCAGCATCAATTGAAGTGAGTGCTGGATAAGAGGCAATCCTGAAGGGGCTTTAAGGTATCCGGACTCTTTTTCGGATTTTGTATGAGGTGCATGGTCTGTTGCGACAACCTTTATTATGCCACTTTTTACTGCTTTGATTATAGCTTCTCTGTCACTTTTAGCTTTTACAGAAGGATTGCATTTCATTTTGCTGCCTAGTGTGTCATACATACTGTTATCCAACAACATGTAATGAACACAAACCTCGCCGGTTATCAGAGGATTTATCTCAGAGGCTTGTTTAATCATCACTATCTCCTCTTCAGTAGAGATATGAAGCACATGTAACCTGGATTTGTATTTAATAGCCAGGTCTATAGCCTTTTTTGTAGATTCTATGCAAGATTTTCTGTCTCTGATATTGCAGTGTTCTCTGAATGGTATATTCTCTTCTCCATACCTCCCGATAGCATTGGTAAGATTTTTTCTGATAATACTCTCCTCCTCGCAATGTGTGGCAATTAAAACCGGTGATTCCGAGAATATTCTGTTAAGAGAATCAATGTTATCAACCAGCATATTACCTGTTGATGAACCCATAAATACCTTTACTCCGCAGACAGATTTCCTGTCTACAGCTTTTATCTCTTCGATATTGTCGTTGGAGGCTCCCAGATAAAAGGAGTAGTTGGCATATGACTCTTTTTGTGCAATTAACTTTTTTCTCTCCAACGCCTCATTTGTTAAAGTAGAAGGGTTGTTGTTTGGCATATCCATGTAAGATGTTACACCACCAAGTACCGCAGCCGCACTTTCGCTTGATATTGTTCCTTTATGTGTATTACCCGGCTCTCTGAAATGTACCTGATCGTCAATAACTCCGGGAAGAATATGAAGCCCTTTGGCATCGATAAGATTTGCCTCAGAATATCGATCTATATCAATGATTTCATCTCTAAATATTTTTTCGATAAATCCATTTCGAATCAGAAGTGAACCTCTGAAGGAAGAACCCTCGTTAACAATTATCCCGTTATGTATTAATGTAGGTTTACCGTTCTCCATATTCTAAATTCTAAGATTTTACCGGCTTAACTTTTCTGAATTTCATTTTTATAACACCCCAGAAAGCTTCTCCGAAAATTCCGCTGCTCATTTTCGATGTCCCTTCTGTTCTGTCTATAAATATTATCGGAACCTCCTTAATGTTGAACCCAAGCTTGTAGGTAATGTATTTCATTTCAACCTGGAACCCATACCCCCTCATTCTGATTCTGTTAAAATCAATTGTTTCCAACACCTTTCTGCGGTAGCATTTAAAACCTGCTGTAGTATCGAAAATATGCATACCCAAAACTGTTCTTACATATTTGGAGGCAAAATAAGACATTACAACTCTGCCGATTGGCCAGTTTATAACACTTACACCGTTACAATATCTTGAGCCAATGGCAAGATCGGCACCCTTTTCACATGCCTCATATAGTCTGGGTAGATCAACCGGATTATGCGAAAAATCAGCATCCATTTCAAAAATATAGTTGTACCCCATCTCAAGCGCCCGTCTGAAACCAGCAATATATGCAGATCCAAGTCCGGATTTTTCTTTTCTTTCAAGAATAAACAGGGAATCATGCAGTTCTTTCTGCAGATTTTTAACAATATCTGCTGTTCCGTCCGGTGATCCATCGTCAACTATCAGGATGTGAAAATCTTTTTTTAGTGAAACAATAGCCTCTATTATTTTTTCAATATTCTCCTTTTCGTTATAAGTTGGAATAATTACGATCTTATCGGACTGCATGATTTTATAATTTTGCCCCCAAAGGTATGAATTATTATCATAAAACGGATTCAGGAATTTAATATAGACAGATTATGCTTTTATCATCAAAATAAAAAGCATATAATCTATACCTATATTATATGTTAATTGCATAGACTTTCTTCTGAAAGTTAATCTCTTTTTTTTCTCTTTTTTCTTTTGAATTTTCATTCGATTTATTTGCAAATTGGGAAAAGTTGTCTACC
>CAZFTS010000036.1:0-24825 GCA_964521685.1 uncultured Muribaculaceae bacterium | reverse complement strand
CTGTAACTGGTACCCTATGCTCCGGAACAGTGGTCCCATATCACCGGAATAGCCATTTAATGATGAAATGCTGAACATTTCAGATAAATGATGTTCAAGCGATTTCCCTGCTCTGCTTTTTCTTCTGTTCAGTATTGTATTAGCGGTATCGATAAAGTCAGAAATACTATTGAAAGGTGTAGATAGCAAATCTTTGTACCTGTCATTCTCAAGTGTTTTAAATAATTCAAACTCAGTTTTTATCCATCCTAAAAGATTTTTATCCGGATTCCTCAGAATACTCTCAGAATTAAGGAGATTAGCTTTATTATAACAAATTCGTGCCTGTGCGGAAATATCGTTTGAAGATGGAAAATCTGTGCTTAGAGACTGAATAAATTCAATAAAACATTTTTGTAAAATTATTTCTTCTGATTCAATAGTTGTTTTGTTTATCAGCTGATTGGTTTCAGAAGGAGAAATGTTGAATTCTGTAAAGAAATCTTCAATATCATCGTCTGATTGAAGTACATAACCCTCATAATAGTTATTTTCAATCTGACATAGAATAAATAAATCACCAACATTATCTTCCCGCAGAAAGGGGAAATTCTTTCCAAACCTTGTTAATCTGTATTCATTTCTAGTTCCCTTTCCATAGTAGATAAACCTGCTATCAGTTTCAAAATCATCCTGCCATCTGATTCTAACGAACCTGTCCTTATTTGTTCCTTTGACTCCGGGCTCATCAAAGATTAAACTTACAGAGTTTTTAGGAATATAAAAACCTTCCTGATGCCCCCCGGTCGCACCAGCATCATTAGCGGAGATAAATTTGCAAAAGGCTGTTATACTTTTGTGTACCGATGTTTTTGCATTTTCAAGGTCTATTCTCATTGATAAGAATTATTTGGGTTATTTTTTTACCTACAGCTTCAATCAATGGAGTTACCACAGAATTTCCAAACTGTTTATATGCCTGATTGTCTGAAACAGGTATAATAAAATTATCGCTGAATCCTTGAAGGCGTGCACACTCTCTTGGTGTGAGCCTTCGTGGATTTTTACCATTCTGAGGTATAAGTATTTCTGCTCCGTCTTTATAATATCTGGCACTCAATGTTCGCGATATACCATCCAATTCAGTCATTCCAAATCCGAAACCGTTACCTTTTGCTTTATGCTTCCTGGCATATTCCTGTAAATAATTCCAGAGTTTATCAGATAATGTATATTTATCATCAACATTCGATTCCAGGATATCACTGATCTTATGTTTGATGTCAGGCATTTCAGGGAATTCAAATTTTTCCCCACCATTAAATACCCTTCTGTCAAAACCAACGATTATTATCCTTTCCCTGTGTTGTGGCACAAAGTGTTTACCATCAAGAACCTTATAATAAACGCTGTATTCTAATTCTTTAAGTGTGTTCAAAATGACATTAAACGTGTTCCCTTTATCATGAGAAATAAGATTCTTTACATTCTCAAGCATAAAAGCTTTTGGTCTTCTGTGTTTTAAAATTCTTGCTACATCAAAAAACAGCGTCCCCTGGGTTTCGTCAAGAAAGCCATGCAATTGCCCTAATGAATTCTTCTTTGAAACTCCTGCTATTGAAAAAGGCTGACAAGGAAACCCAGCCAATAAAATGTCGTGATCCGGAATTAATTTCTCGTTAATTTTTGTTATATCTCCGAATGGAACTTCGCCGAAATTAGCTTCGTAAGTCTTTTTTGAATAGTAATTCCACTCGCTGGTAAAAACACATTTTCCTCCTAGTTTTTGATAAGCAAGTCTTATCCCTCCTATACCAGCAAATAAATCTACAAATCTGAACTTAGGGCTTTTAACAGGAGGGAATGGAACATCCCATTGTATAGGTAGCAACTGTTCCAGGTCATAACCGGAAATTTTTCCCTCTTCATAAAAATTTTTTAAATATTCTTTAGACACTGATTTGTAAACTTCATCTGTATCGTCATTAATGTTGTGAAAATAATGAGTCAGATATGCCAAAAAATCGTTTTCTGATTTTACGATTTCAAAGTCCAGTAAATTTTTAATTGTTGAGTATTTTTTTGCCATCGAACAGTAATTCTGTTAAATATTTTTCAAATGATCTGTTTTTAATCTCACATTCCCAGATAACTATAACGTTATATCCTTTTTCTCTCAGTACAGATTGTTTTTTTATATCGTTTTTAATATTCCTTTCAATTTTTTCTCTCCACCATTCAGAACGCGTCTCGGGTAACTTAAAATATTTACAGTTATTATGTCCGTGCCAGAAACATCCGTTTACAAAAATCACTGATTTATACTTAGGTAGTACAATATCTGGTTTTCCGGGCAATTTTCTATAGTTAATTCTGTATCTGAAACCATTAGAAAACAAATATTTACGAACAATAATTTCAGGTTTAGTATTCCTGCAACGGATTCGACTCATGTTATAACTACGTGTAGTCTTATCGTGGACATCTGTCATGTTTTTAATATTGCGGGTATACAGGCATATACTGGTTTATTATAATTAAATTGTTACTATATAACGTGTTGATGAACTATAGCAATTTTATTCTTTATTACAACAACTCCATACACTTTACCTATCACAAATATCGGAATATTTTCTGTTAATTAATTTGATGCTTAAAACATCTTCTAAAATTTTAATTATTAAATTTAGAAAGTTGATTAACTTAGTATTGTTTAATTTTTTACGATTTCAATTTTTAATTCTTTTAATTTAAAAACCTGAGTCATGTTTAACGATGATTGGAACGAAATATGTTTTCTGCTGTCAGAAAATATTAAACAGGATATTGATGAATCCTCATTTGAAAAGAGTGTTGTACAGGCATTAAGGGTACTAGGGTGGAAACAGTTCTCAGGTGATATGGAAATCCGGCCATCTTATCAGATTGGTTCAGTAAACCGGATAACCCCGGATATAGTTATAAAATCTGCTGATAATCACAAACTATTTGTGATTGAAATTAAGCAACCAGCATTACCTTTTTCTTCGAATTTTCAGCAGCAATTATTCTCTTATATGAGACAACTAAAACTGGAATACGGATTACTTATTGGTCAGGGAATACAATTATTTTATGATGGTAATTTATCTAATCAGGAAGATCCGGTTCTATTGGAGACTATCCGCTTTGAAAGAGATTCGATTGAAGGTAATATGTTCGTTAAACTTTTTAATAAAAATTATTACAGCAATGATGATCTGAAAGCATACACTACTGATAAACTGCAAAAAATTACCAGACAAGAGTTATTTGGCAAACTCAAATCGATTATACTATCAGACGAATACAAAAATAAAATCAAAGAGTTAATAAAGCAGGATTTTATAAGAAATTATGATGGTGAATTAATAGATTCTGTTTTGTCTGAGTTGAATTTTAATGTAAATGACAGATCAATAGTTAAGGAATCTTCTATTAATGAATCAGATTATAAGCTTAGAAATAAAATTATTAATAACTCTGAGAAAAGAAGAGCACATGATAATTCAAAATATCTCTTTAAAGGAAAGGTATACGGCAAAAACAGACTTGTGCTGGCTGTTATAAAGGAATATGTCAATAATAACCCTGCTATAACTTTTGAGCAGTTAAAAAACATTTTTCCGGATAGTTTACAGGGATCTGAAACATTTACTACGAAAGCGGATGCTCTATCCAAAAAAGATCGAAGGAATTTCACTAATCCGGATGAGCTGATATTTATACAAGATCAAATCATCGCAGTCAGCACTCAATGGGGTATCTTTAATATTACAAACTTTCTGCAAAATTGTAAAAGGTTAAACATCGATATTGAAAAAATAAAATAGCATAGGGTAACCTTGCCAAGGTTCTTGAAGAAAATTTCAACATTTGGGAGAAAATGTGTAATATTGTTATATCGCTATAAAGCTATAACGCTATAACGCTATACTGTTTTACTGGTTTTAATTCCTGATTTTTATGAAAAGGTGGTCCATTTTTGCTTTGATCTTATCGTCGGCTCTCTTCTCGTGCGGGAGGGAGGTTGTTCAATCGGGCAGGTATCTGCTTAATGATTTGAGTGTTTTGAAGGATAGTAACTTTCTTGCTGGGAGTGGGAGGATGGTGACTGTTATTCCGCTGGAGAGTTCTAAGGAGTCTCTCATGGGAAAGGTTCTGAAGGTTGCTCTTAGTTCGGAATTCATTTTTGTCCAGGATAATAAAGATCTTTTCCAGTTTCACAGGGATGGGAGGTTTGTTCGCAAAATCGGAAATTTTGGTCGTGGTCCGCAGGAGCATATGACTATAACCGATTTTACCGTTGTTGAGGGCAGGCAGATGATCTATATTGCAGATAATGACTATTTTACTCAGTATGATTTTGATGGCAATTTTGTTAAGAAGATAAAAATGGGGTATTTGAGGAGGTTTGAGGTTTTCGGGGATGGTGATTTTATTATTACTCCGGCTGTTCAGTATGGGAATGAGCCTTATAAGCTTATCTTTAAAAATGAATCGGGTGATACAACTGCCAGGTTTAAGAATCGGATTCTCTATAAATCAAAGACAATGTACCTCTATGGTCAGAGAAAAAGTATCTGCAAAGTTGGTGGCGGATTTATATTTCATCAGCAATTTACCGATTCTGTATTTACAATCAACACCCGGGATAAGTCTCTGGAGTACAGATACTCTTTTGACTTTGGAAGCAGTGCTTTAACAACCAAAACTTTAGAGGAGGGTCTTGAGGCTGTGAACAAATCGGTATATATTTCCGATCTGACCGAGACTTCCGATTTTATCTACCTCTATTGCAGAAGCATGGGTAAAAATGAGAAATATGCCATTAACAAAACTACCGGTGAGGTTTGTAAACCTGTCTTTTACATTCAGGATCTTATGTTTGATTTCTGGCCTAAGTGGCAATATGGCGACTCTGTGATGATTGATGTTGTGCCCGCATTACATCTTATCGAGAAGCGCGATTCACTGCCCGCCTCCTCCATCCGCCCGGCACTCATGCAACTTGACGAAAACTCAAATTCCCTCCTGGTGATCATCAAGGTGGGGTAACCTTGCCAAGGTGGAGTAACCTTGCCAAGGTTCTTAGGAGAGTTTAGAATAAGGTTGTTGGATTGATTTTCAGGAATTCTTCAAACGAGATGCCGCCTGTGCCAACAAGATAGATTTTTTCCGGTCTGAATTTGTTGGCAAAGTGTTGTATTCCTGATGTTTGAATCTTATTCCCGCTTTTGACCTCTAACCCTATGATTTTATCTCCTTTCTCTATTACAAAATCAACTTCATAATTTCCTTCACGCCAGTAGTAGAGGTTGTATCTGCCCGGTAGTGTGTTGTTTATAAGGTGAGTGCCTACTGCCGATTCGCAAAGTCTTCCCCATAATTCGGGGTTTCCTGTTACTTTAGCGAAA
This sequence comes from uncultured Muribaculaceae bacterium, assembly GCA_964521685.1. Taxonomy (GTDB): domain Bacteria; phylum Bacteroidota; class Bacteroidia; order Bacteroidales; family UBA932; genus Bact-08. The sequence goes on along the minus strand of CAZFTS010000036.1, from coordinate 19,408 downwards.
TTTTCATTGTTTTGAGATGTTAAGAGTGCATTGTTATAGACTTGAAACTTTGGGCTGGAGCCGCGTTTTCGAATGATATCTCCGGCAAATTTTTCAACTCCTCCAAGTAATCCGCAATCAGAAAGTAGCTTAAGATAGTTGGCCAAGGTTGTAGTGTTGCCTGCATCCTGTATCTGCCCCACAATTTTTGTATATGAGAGTATCTGACCGGAGTAGTGGCTTCCCAATTCGAACAGGCGTTTTAGCATTGCTGGTTTGTCAACCCTTGTAAGCATCAGTATATCTTTGGATATGCTGGTTTCGATGAGTGAATCTTTTATGTAGTTTTTCCAGCGCTCTTCGTCGTCTATCAGGGATGCCGATCCGGGATATCCACCATAGTAAATGTACTGTTCTATGCTCCATCCGAATGCTTTGTTCATTTCGTAAAACGACCAGTGGCCCAGGTGGATAGTCTCAAATCGTCCGGCAAGTGATTCGGTTAATCCTTTCTGAATCAACAGGCGGGAAGATCCCAGCAAAACGACTTTAATGTTCACATTATTAAATGTATCCATATCCCATTGCTGTTTCACGATTTCGCTCCAGTTCTCAATCTTCTGGATCTCGTCAATTATCAAAAACAACTCTTTGGCTCCGGATAGCTTGAGTTTAAGTCTTGCAGATTCCCATATCTGCGCTAACCAGATGGAGTTTGATGCGGAGATGGCATCTGCAGTCTCATAGATATTTGGAAGTCGCATTCTGGCAATTAGTTGTTTAATCATGGTCGTTTTTCCCACCTGACGTGGTCCAACAATAACCTGAATGAACTTTCGGGGTTCTTCCAGTCTTGCCATAACTTCCTTTAAATGTAGACGTTCAAACATGTTATGAAAAATTACTCAATATACCGTGTAAAAATACTCAATAAAATGAACAAAGCAAAAAAATCTCCCAAGAACCTTGGCAAGGTTATCCTGTTTGCATATATTTGCACCTCATTTTAAAAAAGGGTTATTGGTAATGGTCTCATGCGATGGGTTGAGTGTTGAGTTCGGGGGTACGGTTCTTTTCGAAAATATCTCATTTGTAATTAATTCCAGCGACAGAATTGCTCTTATGGGCAAGAATGGGGCGGGTAAGTCTACTCTGCTCAAGATTCTGGCGGGGGAGAGGAAACCTTCGCGGGGGGTGGTATCTGCTCCCAAGGATTCGCTCATTGCATATCTGCCTCAGCATCTTATGACTGAGGATGGTCGCACTGTTTTTGAGGAGGCGTCGCAGGCTTTTAAGCATCTGCACGAGATTGAGGCGCAGATAGCCGAATTCAATGCGCAGCTTGAGTCGCGAACCGATTACGATTCGGAGGATTACTATAAACTTATTGAAGATTTGTCGGCGCTTAGCGAGAAGTATTATGCTGTGGATATCTCTCATTTTGAGGAGGATGTTGAAAAGGTTCTGCTTGGTCTTGGCTTTAAGCGGGAGGAGTTTGAACGTCAGACCTCTGAGTTGAGCGGCGGGTGGCGGATGCGTATTGAGCTGGCCAAGATTCTGCTTCGGAAGCCCGATGTGATTCTGCTTGACGAGCCTACCAACCATCTCGATATGGAGTCTATCATCTGGCTGGAGGAGTTCCTTATAAATCAGGCCAAAGCAGTGGTTCTTATCTCTCACGACAAGTCGTTTGTAGATAATGTGACCAACCGAACAATTGAGCTTACTATGGGGCGGATCTATGACTACAAGGTTAACTACACTCATTACTTGGAGCTTCGCAAGGAGCGTCGGGAGCAGCAGCAGCGGCAGTATGAAGATCAGCAGAAGATGATTGCCGAGACTAAGGAGTTCATCGAGCGGTTCAAGGGTACCTACTCAAAGACGCTTCAGGTGCAGTCACGGGTGAAGATGCTTGATAAACTGGAGCTTGTGGAGGTAGATGAGGTAGATACTTCGGCACTCAAACTCAGGTTTCCGCCATCGCCCCGCAGTGGTAACTTCCCGGTAATCATGGAGGGTCTGGGTAAGCGTTATGACCATAAGCTCATCTTCTCAAACGCCTCTCTGACAATTCATCGTGGCGATAAGGTGGCTCTTGTGGGGAGAAACGGCGAGGGGAAATCTACCATGATCAAATGCATAATGAGGGAGATTGAGCACGATGGCAAACTTACCCTCGGTCACAATGTTCACATAGGCTATTTCGCACAGAATCAGGCTTCACTCCTAGACGAGAATCTCACAGTCTTCCAGACAATAGACGATATTGCGGTAGGGGAGATCCGCACCAAAATCCGCGACCTGCTGGGAGCCTTTATGTTCGGGCGGGACGATGTGGATAAAAAGGTGAAGGTGCTTTCGGGTGGTGAGCGCACCCGGCTGGCTATGATCAAACTGCTGCTTGAGCCTGTCAATCTGATCATTCTGGACGAGCCCACCAACCACCTCGACCTCCGCACCAAAGATATCCTCAAGCAGGCACTTCTTGCCTTCGACGGAACCCTCATCGTAGTATCTCACGATCGCGATTTCCTGGACGGCCTCACCACCAAGGTTTACGAATTCGGTAACGGCCGGGTGCGCGAACACCTTGAGACCATTCAGGGCTATCTCTCAAAAAAGGAGAGGAGCAGTTAACGAAGTTTGCTCCAGAGTTCAATCATGAGCAGAGTGACAAAGAGTGAGTCACCATATATTTCTGTAAGCTTTTCACGAACCAGATCAAGTGCTTTGGCTTTACGTTTTTCAATAGTGCTTTCAGAAAGATTTAGAGCGTCGGCAATCTCTTTGATTTTCAGGTTTTCAATAAAACTCATCTCAACAATTGTGCGATATTTTTCCGGGAGAGACTCTATTGTTTTGAAAAGAATATCCAATGTCTCCTGTTCAATAATGCTGTTCATGAAAACAAGTTCATCATTGAGAGAGGATGCATATTTAACACTTGAGTTATGTTTCCTGTGAATATCGATAATATTATTTTTAATGCAGGTATAGAGATAAGATTTTAGGGAAGCTGTAGAAGAGAAGTTGTTTCTTCTTTTCCAGGCTTTGAAAACAGCACTCTGCACACAATCTTCAGCCAGAAAAGAGTGCTCATTACCAAGCCATCTGATTGCATATAACATCAATCCGGGGTAGATATCCTTGTAAAAAGAGTCCACCTTATTCCTGCAAAAATCCTCAAAAATCGTGTTTTCAGGAGACATAATAAATGTTAAATGTTCGCAAATATATAATAACAATGTAAAAAATACACTACTTTAAAAAGTTTTAAATTTTATTTACGGGTTTCTTAACACATTGCGTTTAATATGAGAAAAAGTTTTTTTATGATTAAGAATTCAGAGATTAACTCAATATCGGGACTAATCTTTAAAGTGATAATGGGAAGGGCGACTCAGGATGAGTGCGGGAGATTAAATACGTGGCGAAAAGAATTACCGGAGAATGAGTTGCTGTACCGAAAACTCACCGATAATCTGAATATAAAATCTGAGTACAGTCGCCTTAAAATGATTGATCCGGAGAGTGCCATGAATAATATGAAAGCCAGAATTGCCTCCGATAAGTTAAATCAGTTTAAGCGAATTATCCCAAGATTATCTGCTGCAGCGGCAATCCTGATTTTCTTTATCTCCGCTCTGGTTATGCTGGATGGAACTATCTACAATTTTTTCGGATCGGGCAGTAAGGGTAATGAACAGCAGATAAAACATGGTGAAGTTAAAGCGGTACTGACTCTTGGAAATGGTAAAAGTATTGCTCTTGACGATACAAAAGCTGTAATTAAAGAGGGCAGTACACTTATATCAAAGTCTGATAACGGCAGTTTATCTTATAAGGGAATTGAGTTGAAGCAGCAAGAGAAGTTAAAATTTAATGATCTGCAGATACCTCGTGGAGGAGAGTTCTCGATTGTTCTTGAAGATGGGACCAAAGTATGGTTAAATGCCGAATCAAAACTGAGGTATCCGGTTGCATTTGTAGGTGATGAGAGAAAGGTATATCTCGAGGGTGAAGCCTATTTTAAGGTTGCTAAGGGTTCAAAACCGTTTCTTGTAGATGTACAGGGACAGGTTGTTAAAGTTTATGGAACGGAGTTTAATATATCGGCATATCCTTCTGGTGTTATGGTCTATACAACACTTATTGAAGGGAAAGTGTCGGTTCAGGCTATAAACGGTGAAAATAATATTATTCTGGAGCCGGGAACTCAGTCGGTATTCAATAAGAATAGTCTTGAAATTGCTTTACGTGAGGTAAATACAGAGGAGGTAGTGAGCTGGAGAACCGGAATGATTGTATTTGAATACCAGACATTCGATCAGATCATGCAAACTCTTTCCCGTTGGTATGACTTTGAATACCAATATACAGGTAAAGATGTAAGCGATTTACAGTATAAAGGAAAAATACCGCGTTACGGAGATTTTAACGAAGTACTGAGAGTGCTGGAGGAGTGCGGTGGTGTAAAGTTAAATGTGAAAGGAAAGATGGTTACCATCATAGGATTATAAATCAAATACCTAACAATAACTTAATTTATGAAAAACAAACTTTCATTGATGAAACATTTATGGTTGGTAATATTGTGTCTTGGAATTATTCAGGTTAACGGATACTCCCAGGATCAGTTGCGCCTTAATGTTTCATTTAACAATCTGACTGTTGAACAAGCAGTAAATCAATTAAAAAAACAAACTAACTATGAATTTGTTTATCAGAGCAATGTCCTTACAGGAAAGGATAATGTAACTATTAATCTCAAAAATGCAACTTTAAAAGAGATAATGGATCAGATAGTTGCAAACAGAGGTCTTGAGTATTCTATACTCAATAAAGTTGTGGCTATAAGAAAAGCCCAGCCAGCACCACAAAAAGAAAAACAGATTAATCAATCCTACAAAATCTTGGGAGTGGTTGTAGATAATCAGAATATCCCTATTGCAGGTTGTGCGGTAATTATAAAGAATACCACAAAAGGAACTCCTACCGACACAGATGGTAATTTTACAATAGAGACAAATAAGAGTGAAAATGTTACACTTGTATTTTCTTTCCTGGGTATGACTACTAAAGAGGTGGTTTGGAAAGGGAGTAACCTCAAGGTTGTACTGGAAGAGGATGCGATGAAAATGGAAGATCTTGTTGTAACTGGTATCTATCAACGGAAAAGAGAGAGTTTCACAGGTTCCTCAACCACCTTCACCGGAGAGGCTCTTAAAGCTGTCGGTAACCAGAACATACTTCAATGTCTCAAAACGATAGACCCATCTTTTGCAATTATTGAAAACACTGAATTTGGTTCCGATCCTAACAGATTGCCTGATATTGAGATACGTGGAAAAAGCAGTGTTATCGGACTCTCCGATCAATATGGAACAGATCCAAACCAGCCTCTTTTCATTCTGGATGGATTTGAATCAAATCTGGCAACGATTGTAGAACTTACAATGGATCGTATCGAGAATATAACAATCTTGAAAGATGCTGCAGCAACTGCTATTTACGGATCAAAGGCGGCTAATGGAGTTGTGGTGGTTGATACAAAAAAACCAAATGCAGGTAAGTTAAGATTAAACTATAACTCAAACTATTCATTAAGCTGGGCAGATCTTACAGATTATAATCTGATGAATGCATCAGAAAAACTTGAGTTCGAAAAGCTCTCAACATCATTTGGATTCGTTGTCAATAATAATCTTACAAATGAGACCTATTCCCAATATTATGAGAATATTAAGAAAGAGATTGCTAGAGGAGTGGAATCATACTGGCTTAGCGATCCACTCAGGAAACTGGCCTTAACAAATAAGCACACAGTCTTTATTGAGGGTGGGGATAATTCTATGAGATATGGTGTAACCGTTTATGGCGGAGGAAACCAGGGTGTAATGAAAGGTTCCAGCAGAAATAGTTTCGGTGGAAACTTAAAGCTTATGTATCGTAAAGGAAATCTGGCATTTACAAACTCACTAAGTTTTGATTATGTATCAGCTGAGAAGGAGAGCATTACATTCGATAAATTTGCGAAGATGAATCCTTACTATAAAAAATACGATGAGGATGGTAATGTGACAAGATATTGTTATACGGAAAGATATGGAAACAAATCAAATCCATTATTCGATTTCTTCAATAATAACTTTAACAACGAGTTCAATAACAGAATTACAAACAACTTTGAGATCGACTGGAGAATTAAAGATGAACTAAGGTTCAGAACCAGAATCGGATTGTCTAAATCTATAAACAGCACTGAGGTTTTCAAATCTCCGAATAACGGAGAGTTTTATAATCAGGAGATTGCTCTTAAAGGGCTTTATACTGAATCTAACAGCAAAAATTTCAGTTATGATGGCGATGTTGCTCTTACTTATGGAAAATTATTAGCCGATAAACATATGTTGAATATTGTTACCGGAGTAAAATTCGATCAGAAAGAAGCCGGTTCCTCCACTTTTGCAGTACAGGGTTTTATTGATGATGTATTTACAAACCCTTCATATGCAGTTCAATATGTTACAGGATCATGCCTCTCTTCGGAGTCTCTTAAAAGATCGGCAAGCTACTATTTCAATTCAGGTTACTCTTACGATAACAGATATCTGCTGGATGCAACATATCGTCTTGACGGATCCAGCGTTTTTGGTGTTAATAATAAATTTTCAAACACATGGTCTGTAGGTATTGGCTGGAACATTAACAGAGAGAAGTTTATGAATAACATAAACTGGATCAATCAGCTTAAAATAAGAGCTTCAATCGGAAATCCGGGTAATCAGAATTTCAGCGACTATATCTCGACACGAATTTACAGGTATTCAACAGAGAGTACCAGTCCGTTCGGAAACGGAAATGAAGTTGCAACATGGGCAAACTCAGGTCTGAAGTGGCAAAAAACAATAGACCGTAATATTGGATTTGATGCCAATATTTTAAACAAGCTCAGAATCAATTTCGACTACTTTGTAAAGACTACGGACCCTCTGTTAATATTTATGAGTGTGCCATCTTCGACAGGTACTTTAACCGTACCAAAAAATATGGGTGAGCAACAAACTAATGGTGTGACATTAAGTCTAAACTATCAGATTGTTAAAAAAGAAGATTTCATATGGTCAGTTAATGCAAACGTAAGACACCTTAAATCGGAGTACAAAAATATCAGCAAATCTCTTGAATTATACAATCAACAAAATCAGGGAGTTAACATGATAAGGTACTATGACGGTGCCAGCCCTACAGCTCTTTGGGCAGTTCGTTCACTTGGTATTGATCCGGGTACAGGTTATGAGCTCTATATGAAAAAAGATGGTTCTCCGACATTTGTATTCAACTATGAAGATGAGGTTGTTGTCGGGGATTCAAATCCTGATGCCGAGGGTATTATCGGAACCTCGTTTTACTATAAAGGTTTCTCTTTAAGTGTGAATTGCCGATACAGATTCGGTGGTCAGGCTTTTATGCAGACTTTGTATGACAAGGTAGAAAATATTCCTGACAAAACAGTTAACCTTGATAAAAGGGCACTTTATGACAGATGGCAAAATCCGGGAGATAATTCAAAATTCAAGAAAATCAGTCTCTCAATGTCAAGCGATATGTCTTCAAGGTTTGTGGAGGATTATAATATTATATCAGGAGAATCTATCTCAATGGGTTATGAATCTCATGGTAAATGGCTTAAAACTATAGGCGCCTCTTCGATGAATTTCAGACTATATATGAATGATATTTTCAGAATCTCTACAATAAAAAATGAACGAGGCATCTACTATCCGTTTGCTCGTTCGGTATCATTCTCATTGGGTCTTAGTTTCTAAAAATAAAATGAATACAGAGATGAAAAAAAATATTAAAACCCTAATGATTTATAGCAGCCTTATTATTGCTCTCTTTGCAACATCGTGCAACAAATGGCTGGATGTTAAACCAAACGATCGTTTGTCGGAAGAGATTCTCTTCTCTACCGTACAAGGTTTTCAGGATGCCCTTACAGGGATCTACATGGAGATGAACAGTACATCCTCTTACGGAAGAACTCTCTCATCGGAATATGTTGATATTCTTGCACAATACTATTATGTCCACACTAATAAGTATCTGCCATATGTGAATTTCAATTTTACTGACGTTAATGTAAAGGCTTCAATTGAGAGTATGTGGCAAAAGAGTTACTCACTGATTTCAAACAGTAACGTAATTATTGACCGTTGTAACAGTGATAACGGTAAAGTGCTGAATCAGACATACAATGCAATCATAAAAGGTGAAGCTATTGCCATCAGGGCAATGATACATCTTGATATGCTGAGACTTTTTGGCCCTATATATTCAGAGACAACTAAATCTGTGAATGCTATTCCTTATGTTACCGTAAGTGACCAGACCGTTCAGCCGATTCTGACTGCTGAGCAAACAATTAACAAAATAATTGACGACCTGAAAGAGTCATCGGCACTGTTAAAGGAGTATGATCCCATTATTACCGATGGTGTGATGAACTCATCTGATCCTAATGGAAACAGTTTAAGATATCGCCAGTACAGAATGAATTATTATGCAGTTCAGGCACTTTTGGTAAGAGCATATATGTGGGCTAACGATAAAACTAATGCTCTCTCAACCGTTACGGCATTGATAAGCGAAATCGAAGCAAATAACACCTTCCCGTTTACTGCTGCATCGGCTGTCACTTCGACTTCAAATCCGGACAGAATATTCTCAACAGAGGTGATCTTCTCGCTTTACAATTCAAAACGTAAAGTAAATATTTACGAGTATAACTACATTCCTACGCTGGGAGATGACTCTCAGACTCTGTTGCAAGCCGGAGGTACATTTACATCGGGGAGAGTGACTGCACTTTACGATGATGCTAACGACTACAGATTCAAATCCTGGGGATCAACACTGATTGATGGTAAAGAGATAGTTTATCTTGACAGATTCAAAGAGCCATCTGCAACATCCAATATAAGATATATGGTTCCGCTAATAAGAACAAGTGAGATGTATCTTGCTCTTGCAGAGCTTACAGATGATATCAATATTGCCAACGATTGTATTAACAAGATAAGAAGCAACAGAAATTGTATAAGTATTGTATCAAACTCATCTAACCTTTCTACAAATATCGCAGCCGAGTTCAGAAGAGAGATGATTGGTGAAGGGCAGATGTTTTTCTACTATAAAAGAAACAATTATGTAAAGATTCCTGATGGTACAAATACTGGAAAGAATAATACAAGAAGTGTTTCGGAGTTATACTATGTGATGCCTTTACCTGACAGTGAAATAAGTACAAGAAAGGATCAGTAGCGAGTATAAAATTAATTAGTTTAAATTCAATTTTATGAAGAATTTATATAAATATTTGATAATTACAGCAGGGATTATTTTCATTACAGTCTCCTGCAATAAAGAGATGATGGATTATGAAGGGCCGGAGAGTGTCTATTTTGCAGCCAGAGACGGAAATACGACAATGTCTGAAACCGGATGGCCATATGTTCCATACACCAATGTTGAGTTTGTAAAAACAACTTCCGATACTATAATTAAAAACATACTTATAAGAGCAACAGGTGAAACCAAAACTTACGATCGTGTAATTGATTTTGAAGTTATTGCAGATAGTACTAATGCTGTTAAAGGGGTGCATTATGATATTCCAGAAAATGTAATAATGAAAGCCGGAAGTGTTGAGACAACTATACCGGTGACATTGATCAGAAAACCTGATATGAAGGTTGAACTGATAAAACTTCAGCTGAAGCTTAAGGAGAATGAATTTTTTACTCTGATTTTTAAATCGTGGGAAAACCCTAAAGATCTCACCTCCGGAACTATTTACAATGGTTTTGATGCAAGCAGGCATAATGTAATATGTTCTGACATTCTTGTAAAACCGGCAAACTGGATAGGTAGTTTTGACGCAACCACAAAGAAGGAGAAGAGTGCTTTTGGAGCCTTCTCGGCAAAGAAATTCCTTCTTATCCAAAGCGTTATGGGATATACCTACAGCGATTTTATGAGTAGTCAGACGATGACAATCGGAGTTCAGTATGCAATATCAAGGTACATGAGTAACTATTTGGTAGGTAAGTATAAAGCACACACTCCGGTGCTGGAAGATGACGGAAGGCTTATGTGGTTTGAATACTGCCCGTGGTCTTCATTCGAAGGTGTTCCATGGGATGGAATTTATGTTGAATATTAATAAATTAAGAGAATAATGAAAAAATATATAATACTTTTAACAATCTCTTTTTTGACGATTGTATCGTGTATTTCTGATTTGGGAAACTACGACTATTCAGAGATAAATGAAATCTCAATAAGCGGGATCAATGAAACCTATAGCGTAAATATGGGTATAGATGAACTTAAGATTGATCCCCAGTTATCAATGACCCAGTATACAGGTAATCAGACTACTGACAGGTTTGAATATATGTGGATTCTCTACAACGGTTCGGTTGCCGATACTATATCCCACTCGATGAACTTAAGTAATGTATTTGATTATCCGCCTGCTACTTATACTGTATATTTTAAGGTAAAAGATAAAACAACTGATATTTTGTGGAAGAAACAGACTCTTATTACTGTCGGAACTCCCTATACAAAAGGGTTTATGGTACTTGGAGAGAATGCAACCACAGGAATCGTGGAGCTGGAGACCATATCTATGAGTGGAATTGACACAGTAGTTTACGGTGACGTATTAAAAAGCAGCGGTCTTCCTTCACTAAGAAACCCACTGAAGGTCCTTCATACAGGTAAATCAACATACAATCCGAAACTTTGGGTAATGACCGGTTCGGGTTCATATTATCTGGATCTGCTTACTATGAAAAGTAATACCTCTAATTGTTTCGGTACAATCAGACTTATTCCGAGCAGGACCGGAGAGGAGGAGCATGCAATTGAGCAATTCCCGCACATATGTGCATATGATGGAAAAACTGCATATGACTACTATCGTGGTTACATAACAGATAAAGGTAATTTCTATTATACTGCTCCGATATTTATGGGAGACTTCTATGATTATCCTCTGAACTGTACTACTAAATTTACTGATCCTGCAGCAGAATTTTTCAGATCTTCTCCTTATGCGATGCATTTTTTGAGAAACAGCTTGGGCGGAGTAGTCTGGTATGATCTAGATAATGACAGGTTTATTTCGTGTACATCACCTGTTGGAGATAAGTCTACAGCACTTACCGATAAACCTACAGATCCATTCCCATGGAATAACCAAAGTTTTAAAAGAAAGCTTGTTTATGCCGAGAATACATTCAATACTGATGGAGGATCGACAAACGGTAATTCATTTGCAATTCTGAAAAGCACGGTCAATGATAACGGATATATATATAAATTCTACGCTAAAACCATACCTGTAAAACTTGGTGCATATGAAGTTCAGAGTACTCTTGCTCCGAATTTTACTAAAGCATCCCTGTATGCAATATCTTCTCTAAAAACGGTTATTTTATATGTATATGAAGGTAAATTATATGCTTATAATTATAATCCTGGGTATGAACAGAATATTGACCTTGCAAGCTTTATTGGTGACGATCAGGTAACTATGGTGATGTTTGATACCCAGTCGCAACCACTTCTTGATTATATTTATGTAGCAACATTCAATTCAACAACAGGTGGAAGAATCAGAAAATTTGCATTTGGTTCTAATCTGAATACCGTAGAGCTTATTCCGCAAACATACTTTGATTTCAATGGTTTGTGTAAAGTTAAATATATGAGTTGGAGGGCTACCAAATGAGAAAACTCCTTTTTGTAATTTTTATTCTTCTTACGCCATATACAGCCATGTCTCAGGTAGGTGTAAATTTCGAACATCTTACCTTTAATGAGGCTCTTATAAAAGCAAAGGAGAGCAATAAAATGGTATTTGTTGATTGTTATACATCCTGGTGCGGACCATGTAAAAAACTGGCATCAGAGATATTTCCTCAGAAAGCGGTAGGAGATTATATAAACGAAAGGTTTATAAGTGTAAAATATGATGTTGAGCAAGAGGAGAATAAATTTATTGCAAAAGATTATAAAATTAACGCCTATCCAACACTACTTATAATATCTCCGGATGGTAAACTCATAGATAAAATAATTGGATATCTTTCTGCAGAAAAGCTCATTGAGTCAATTGAGTTTTCATTTGACAGAAGCAAATCGCTTTCAGGTTTGAAGGAGAAGTACCAAAGTAATGATAAGGATAAACAAGCACTGCTCGATTATTATAACAAACTTATAATAAGCAAATCGGATGAAGCTGCTTCAGTTGGTGAGAAGTTATACGAATCTCTGACCGATGAAGAAAAAAAATCTGAACAATTCTGGTCGTTTTACTCAGATGAGAAGATTACTTTTTACAACTCTGCAAGATTTAAATATCTTACAAACAACTATAATACCTTTTGTAACAATATCGGAAAGGATAAAGTAGACAAAATCCTTATCAGAGAGTGGTTAAAATTTCTAAAAACCGGGATATCTTTTAAAAGCTCAATTTCAAAAAACGATCTCAATAATATTAAAAAAGAGTACAGATTACTGGGATTTGGAAAAGAGCATAAATTGAATTCAGTTTATAAACTATCTTTAGCCTGTAACAATAAAGACATTCCTGAAATTATAAAAGTATATAAAAGATATTTCAATGCGAATGATAAAAATATCATGTACTGGGCTCCAGTTACAGATATAATTACAAAATCAGGTACAAGTAAAGATAAAATCAGATGGATTGAGGTTAGTGAAAAACTTAAATCAATAGCTATCGAAGATTATATGAGAGTTGCTATATCCTACGTAATAGACGAACTCAAAAAATAAAACAAAATACTAGGTACTTATTCTTATGAAAAATAATAAAGGTGCTATTATGACAATGCTTCCTGTATTGTTTGGGTTCTATGTTATGGGTTTTTGTGATGTAGTTGGTATTGCAACAACCTATGTGAAAGATGATTTTGGTCTTACTGAAACGCTTGCCGGATTTGTCCCCTCGATGGTTTTCCTGTGGTTTTTAATACTTTCTGTTCCTGTTTCTCTTTTAATGAACAAAATCGGAAGAAAGAAAACTGTTCTGTTAAGCAATTTTGTAACTATTGCAGGGATGTTAATCCCGTTCTTTATTTACAATTTTACAACCTGTATGATGGCATTTGCTCTGCTGGGAATTGGTAATACAATATTGCAGGTATCACTCAATCCTTTACTTACTAACGTTGTAGATAAAGAGTCAATAACAAGTTCTCTTACAACAGGACAGGTTGTTAAAGCAGTTTCATCCTTTATGGGACCGCTTATTGCAGCTCTTGCTGTAAAGATTTTCGGAGACTGGCAGTATCTGTTCCCGATATTTGCATCAATAACCCTGATAGCAACAGTATGGCTTTTAAGTGTAAATATTCCGAAAGAGAATGTTGTAAGTTCCGGAATCTCTTTTTCAGGAACCTTCTCTTTACTTAAAAACAGAGCAATTTTAATCTGTTTTACAGGAATTGTATTTACCGTAGGTCTGGATGTAGGGATGAACACTTTGACACCAAAGCTGCTTATTGAAAGAGCCGGACTTGACATTACAACTGCCAGTCTTGGCTCGAGCATCTATTTTCTTTGCAGAACCGCCGGCGCTTTCATAGGGGCATTTTTATTGACAAAATTGAGCGATATTAAATATTTCAGATATAACCTACTGGTTCTTTTTGCTTCGGTAATATTGCTGTTGTTTATAAATGATGAGATTACAATATTGACTCTTGTCGGTATTTTTGCCTTTGCACTCTCATGTATATTTCCGATTATATATTCAATTGCTCTCAGAGAGCGTCCCGATAAAGGAAATGAGATATCCGGATTGCTTATAACAGCTGTTTTCGGAGGTGCGGTAATTCCACCGTTAATGGGAAAACTTACAGATATTTTAGGCTCTCAGACAGGTTCCGTAATTATTCTTCTGATAGGTGCTATTTATCTGATATTTTGTGCTTTCAGTTTTAAAACGGAAAAACAGATAATTTAAATAAGAGGTTATGTATAAATACGACAAACGCATCGTAATTACTCTTGATGCCGGAGGCACCAATTTCGTATTTGGAGCAATGCAGTCAAACGAATTTATAACCGAACCTTTAACATTACCATCCAACAGTGACAGTCTGGAGAGATGTCTTGAGACAATGGTAAACGGGTTTGAAGAAATAATCGAAAGGCTTGGCACGAAGCCTGTTGCAATAAGTTTTGCTTTCCCTGGGCCTGCCGATTATGCAAACGGAATCATTGGAGGATATCTCCCTAACTTCCCCTCATTCAGAGATGGAGTCGCCCTGGGTGCTTTTCTTGAAGAGAAGTTTAATATTCCGATTTTTATAAATAATGATGCCGATCTTTTTGCCTACGGAGAGGCAATAGCCGGAAGATTACCCGAAATAAACTCGAAACTAAAAGATTTGGGATCGGAAAAGGTATATCGCAACCTGCTGGGATATACCTTCGGAACCGGATTCGGTTTTGGATTGGTAAGTAATAATGCTCTTCACACAGGTGATAACTCCTGTGTCGAGACATTCTGTCTTAAACATAAATATTATCCTGAGCACATAGTTGAAGATGGAGTTTCCATAAGAGCTTTGAAAAGAGTCTACGGAGAGATTTCAGGGAATAAAGAGCACAATTTTGAGCCAAAGGATCTTTTTGATATTGCAGAAGGCCGGCTTGAAGGAGACAGGAAGGCGGCAATTAAAGCTTTCGAAGAGATGGGAACAGTTGCCGGAGATGCTATGGCTACGGCAGTAACACTTATTGACGGAGTCATTGTAATAGGAGGCGGTATAACATCTGCTTCAAAATATATTATGCCGGCACTTTTTAAGGAGTTGAGAAGCTCTATCTCTGCATTTAACGGTGAGAGTGTTAAAAAGGTGCAGATGGATATTTTCGATCTGGACGATGAGACAGAATTTGAGAGATTTGCTAAAGGAAACCGTAAATATCTTAAGGTTTTCGGAAGCGATAGAGTGGTGACGTACGATAATCAGAAGCGTACCGGAGTGGCTATCTCAAAACTGGGGGCAAGCAAGGCGATTTCAATAGGGGCTTACTCTTATGCTTTAAGTTCACTCGACAAAAAATAGAACTATGATTAAGAATTATAAACTTATGTTCAACAATATGAAGAATTTTAAGATTTCCCTTTTTACAATATTTTTTTTAATATTTTTCGCTCAGGAAATTCATTCTCAGGGGATCAAATCAGAAGAGATTGCTCCGGGTACCTACAAAGCCTATATGGTTTGTAATGCTCACCTGGATACACAATGGTTATGGGATGTTAAAACAACTATAGATGAATATCTGCCAAGAACTTTATTCCAGAACATTTATTTAATGGAGCGTTATCCTGACTACATTTTCAACTTTGAAGGAGCTGTTAAATATAAATGGATGAAAGAATATTATCCTCAATATTTTGAAAAATTAAAGAAGTATGTAGCTAACGGACAGTGGCATATAAGCGGGGCATCCTGGGATGCCAACGACCCCAACATGCCATCTCCCGAATCATCGTTCAGAAATATTCTTCTGGCACAGGAGTTATACAAAAAAGAGTTTGGTGTTAAATCTACCGACATATTTCTCCCCGATTGCTTTGGTTTTGGATATACTCTTCCAACGATTGCCGCCCACAGCGGATTGATAGGTATGTCTACTCAGAAACTGAGCTGGAGGTACAATGAGTTCTATAAAGCACCCTATCACAGGAAAAACCCTTTTGCATGGGGATTGTGGTATGGTATTGACGGCAGCTCAATTTTGGCAGCCTTTGACGGAGGAAGTTACAGTGCCGAATTACCAGACAGTGTTGCATACAATAAGGATATAATCAGAAGTGCACAAAACGCATTCGATAAAACGACTTTTCGTTATTACAGTGGCGGATACCAGCAAAACGGCATCGGTATCGGTGACAGAGGTAACAGCGGAACCATCACTACAACAAACAGACTTATTGAAGCTATTAATGATAAAAATGCACCCGTGAAGATAATAAGCGCTTCAAGTGATATGCTGTTTAAACAATATATGCCGTTCGATAAATACCGCTCCTCTTTGCCATCATTTGACGGTGAATTGCTTATGGATGTTCATGCAACAGGATGTTATACATCTCAGGCAGCAATGAAATATTACAACCGTAAGAATGAAGAGCTGATAGGCGCTGCCGAGAAAGCATCGGTAGCTGCAGACTGGCTCGGAGCAAGAGCTTATGATAAAAATAAGATAAATGGTATCTGGGAAAGGTTTCTCTGGCATCAGTTTCACGATGACCTGACAGGAACAAGTATTCCAAATGCCTACACATGGTCTTGGAATGATGAACTTATCAGCCTTGTTCAGTCCGGCGAGGTAATTAATACCGCTTCAGGTGCAATAAGTTATTCTCTGAATACTCAAACTAGAGGGATCCCTGTAGTTGTTTATAATCCGGTTACATACGAAGCCAAAGGATCTGTTTCGGCTACCGTTGACGGGAAATTCAATTCAGTTACGGTCTATTCTCCGGATGGTAAAATTGTACCGTCTCAGGTTATAGATGTGAATGAAAATGAGACCAAAGTTATCTTCTCGGCAAATGTTAAACCTGTCGGATATGCTGTTTATGAAATTAGAACCGCGAAATCAGCTTCACAAAAGAACACTCCGGTTATTACGAACAACTCTCTTGAAAACAGTATTTATAAAATAAAAATTGATGAGAACGGGGATATCTCTTCTATCATCGATAAACGATACAACAGGGAGCTTGTAAAACCGGGTTCGGCATTTCGTCTCTCAATTACAGAGGGTAATTTATCTCAAAACTGGCCGGCATGGGAAATTTTAAAAAATGTAATTGATAAAAAAGGGGTCTCAATAACAAAAAATGTTAAAATATCTATAGAAGAGGAGGGTGCTGCAAGAGTCTCTCTAAAAGTTGAAAGAAGTTTCGGAGATTCAAAATTTGTTCAATATATAAGACTCACAAACGGTGCAAGTGACGACAGGATTGATATAGAAAATGTTGTGAAATGGGGAACAAAAGATGCTCTGCTTAAAGTTGAATTTGTATGTAACATATCAAATGAAATGGCCACCTATGACCTTGGAATCGGCAGTATATCAAGAGGAAATAATATTC
Source organism: uncultured Muribaculaceae bacterium (assembly GCA_964521685.1). Classification (GTDB taxonomy): domain Bacteria; phylum Bacteroidota; class Bacteroidia; order Bacteroidales; family UBA932; genus Bact-08. The sequence continues at coordinate 2,199 of CAZFTS010000036.1, read as the reverse complement.
CTCAGGCATATGAAGTTCCTGCTCACAAGTGGGCCGACTTGACAGATGAAGATGGTGAATATGGAATTTCAATACTGAATGATTGTAAATACGGATGGGATAAGCCAGATAACAATACTCTGAGACTGACTCTTTTACACACTCCGGAAGTAGGCAGAAACTACCAGTTTCAAGCCTTTAATGATCAGGGAGAACACCATTTTACCTATTCAATTCTAGGACATAAAGGAGATAAACATTGTGATAAAACTATAATAGAAGCCGAAAAATTGAATATGCCTTTGGTAGCATTTATCTCTCCAAAACATCAGGGAGATTTAGGCAGAGAGTTTTCTATGGTTAACTCATCTACAAACCAGTTAGGCATACGTGCTCTTAAAAAGGCAGAGGATGGAAATGGTTACATTGTACGTTGTTATGAACTTACAGGAGAAAAGCTTGAAAATGCAAAGATTAACTTTCCGGCAACCATAACCTATGCCGAAGAGTGTAACGCAATCGAAGAGAGAATAGGGGATGCAAAAACCGAAGGAAACTCTTTAATTGTGAACTCCGGAAAATTTGCTCCAAAAACATTCAGGGTTATTTTGGCAAGTCCTGATGTAAAATCGTCATTAAAAATTGAGAATGTCACAGTTAATCTGCCATTCAATAATGTAGGATATACAACTGACGAATTCTATACATACTATCAGTTTGACCAGAAAAGAAACTCCTATGCAGCAGAACTTATTCCAGAAACTGTCGATTGTGACGGTGTTATTTACAAAATGGGAAAAGAGAATGTTCCAAATGTGATTCTGTGTAAAGGGAATGTAATAGACTTACCTCAGGGTAATTATAATAAGGTCTATCTGTTATTGGCTTCAGTCGATAAAGATATTGAGAGTGTTATAACCATTGATGACAAGAACTATAAAATTGATGTACCGGCCTGGAAAGGATTTTACGGACAGTGGGGTTGGGATGGTTTTAACAAACCATTTATGAGAAGCGAAAAAATCGGCTTTCTTACGACCCATCATCATAACGGATTAAAGGGGAATGTATCATATGAATATGGTTATATGTACGAAATATCTCTTGATATAAATCCGGGAGCAAAAAAGATTGTATTACCAAAAAATGAGAATCTGGCAATTTTTGCAGTTACCTTATCTAACAATCCTATCGGAGATTTAAAATCTGTTAATGAGTTGTTCGTCCATCCGTAACAGAGTTTTTTCTATATAAATTTTGGGTTAAGTGTGGAAGAGGGTATCGGAATTTTTCGGTATCCTTTTTTAAAAAAATCACCAATTTTGTATAAAATTCAAAGGTATGATCAGGAAATTTGAACTGGGTGAAGAAGTGGTTGTATATGAGCTTATTAAGTGGGTGTACGACGAGTTCGTTGCCGGTGACTACAGCGATGCCGGAAATAACTTCTTTTATAACTGGATTGAACCATCCAAAATACCTCAAAGGCAGGCAGATGGGCGCAATATGTGGGTGGCCTGTGAAGACTCGAAGCTGGTAGGTGTGGTAGAAACGAGGGATGATAAATTTATCTCCCTGCTTTTCGTAGAAAAGGGCTATCAAAGCCGAGGCATTGCTAAAGCTTTATTTAAAGTAGCTTTAAATGAGATAGTTGAAAGAGTGCCAACCACGGAATATATATATGTTCATGCATCACCATTTTCGATTCCGGTTTATAAAAAACTGGGCTTCGAAGAGACAGGCAGCATGACTGAAGAGAATGGAATAAAGTATCTGCCTATGCAGGTGAAGTTAAGCCGCCTATAATTTGAATATGAAAATACTGGCAATCGAAAGGGAGATCAGGCGTGTCTCATGGGAAAACAGCAGTGAATTGCTTCGGGAGGAGGCAAAACATGTATATCAATTGTATCTTGCAGATAATCTGCGTGAAATCTACTTCAACGAAAATAAATGCGCAATTCTGATCCTTGAGACACAGAATATGGAATCGGCAAAAAAGCTCCTCGATAATCTGCCCCTTGTAAAATCGGGGATGATTGAGTTTGAGGTTATGGAGTTGAGACCTTACACCGGCTTTGACCGTTTATTTAGATCGTGAGGGAACCTTGCCAAGGTTCTTGGGAAAAATGCTTCACAAGGTCGGGTAACCTTGCCAAGGTTCCTGGGATCAATTTTAATATCTTTGTAAAAAAAGATAGTTATGAGCTTAAAAATACG
>CAZFTS010000035.1:0-25315 GCA_964521685.1 uncultured Muribaculaceae bacterium | reverse complement strand
CGGTGTGTGAACGGGATTATTATAAGCCCGCAACATGCAGGGGCATGCTTTGACCCCGGCGGTTCCCATGAACCATGGCAAGGTTCGACAATTCCGCAAGGTTCAACAATTCTGGCAAGATTGTTGTAACTATAATTATTAGTTGCAAAACTAATTTTAATAGTTATATTTGCATAAAAATATTTATTATGGGTCAGAATCAAAGGGAAACATATAGGTTAACATCAAAGGAAGAGGAGATTATGAACTTCTTCTGGACAAAGGGGGCTCTTTTTGTGAGAGAGATTCTTGAGTTTTATGAAGAGCCCAAGCCACACTTTAATACACTTTCCACAATTGTAAGGGGGCTTGAAGAGAAAGGATTTCTTGATCACAAATCATTCGGGAATACTTATCAATATTTTGCTCTTGTCTCTCAGGAGGAGTACAAAAACGGGACTTTAAGCAATGTTGTTAAGAAGTACTTCAAAAATTCATACCTGGGTGTAGTATCGGCATTAATAGAGGAGGAGCAGATATCTCTGGATGAGTTGAAGCGACTTATTGAACAGGTAGAGAAATCATCGGAAAAGAGTTAGTTATGGGAGAACTGGTTATTTATATATTGAAGTCATCAATCTGTCTGGCAGCTTTTTACCTCTTTTATAAGCTGTTATTGACAAAAGAGACTTTTCACAGGTTTAACAGGGTGGTACTTATTCTGATATTTATACTTGCAGCAATAATACCATTTGCAGAGTTGTCACTGAGAAGTGATAGTGCAATTGCCGATCTTACTCTGAATCTGGATACTCTTCTTACTCTGGCGAATAACCCCGATTTAAATAATGCAGCAGGAGATCATGAAAGTGCAGCGCCTTTTTGGATCAGAGGGCTTATTGCTATATATGCAGGTGGATTAATAATTACAGCTCTCTTCTCCCTTATATCCTTTCTGAGAATGTATCTTCTTCTGAAGAGGAGAGGATCCAAAAGTGTCACAATTGATGGCAGTATTACTATGATTATTCACAATGAGCAGGTATCTCCCTTCTCATGGATGAAATATATTGCTATTAATGAAAAGGATTACAATGAAAACGGAAGGGAGATAATTGCTCACGAAAAGGCACATATAAAAGGGGTTCACTCTGTAGATATTTTAATTGCAGAGTTGATGAAGAGTCTTCACTGGTTTAATCCGGCAGCCTGGCTCTTAAAACAGGAGATAAGGAATATACATGAATTTCAGGCCGATGAGGCAGTTATTAAAAATGGCATCGATGCAAAACAATATCAACTATTATTAATTAAAAAAGCTGTTGGCGACAGGCTCTACACTATGGCCAACAGCTTTAATCACAGTAAACTTAAAAACAGAATTACCATGATTACAAAGAAAAAATCAAATCGTCGGGCATCACTTAAAGCATTGTTTGTGTTGCCGTTAACTCTATTCGCAGTTATCTTGTTCGCAAATGAAAAGGTTACATCTGCACTCGAACCGGTTTCCAATGTCAAAATTACTGATTTAATTCAGAAAGACACAACAAAAAAGGTGATTACTAAGGCTGTAATTATTAAACAATCTGATAAACAGGAACCTGGCAAATCTAAAACAATGAGGGTTAAAATATCTGCAAAAGATACAGCAATTGTTGAATATGAGGGTGATCTTAAAGACACCGCTTTTGTAAACAAACTTAAAAGAAAAGGATTTACTGTTGTGTCGGACTCCGATAAATCTGTAAAAATTATTAAAGATGGGAAGATTGAGACTACAAATACTATTATCTACATCAATGGCAAAGATGTAAATGTAGATAGTCTGAAAAATCATGTCAGGACAAGGGCTATAAAAATAAGATCAACAGACGGTAATGATGCAAAAGTAGAAATTGTTGAAGGGACAAAGGATAACCTTATCTGGGTAGGTGCTAAAACAAAGGATGGTGCAAAACCGATTATTATTGTGAACGGGGAGGTTGTAAAAGATGCCTTTGATATCAGTAACTATGCGCCTGAGTCAATAGGTTCAATTAATATTATCAAAGGAGAAGCTGCCATAAAGAAATATGGTGACAAGGCAAAAGAGGGTGCAATTGAGATTACTCTTAAAGAGGGGAGGAAGATAGATGGAAAGGTAATAATGTTGAACAAGACCGATGGGAAAGAGGCTCCGCTTGTAGTAATAGATGGAAAAGTTATGCCCGATAACTTTGATCTGAACACTATAAAAGGTGAGACTATCTCCTCTATAACTGTGCTTAAAGATAAATCGGCAGCAGAGAAATATGGCGAACGTGCAAAGAACGGAGTTATAGAAGTGACTTTAAAAAAGTAATTTAAGGTAAATAAGTGAAAATATTTTGTACCTTTGGGGACTTTTTATCAAGCTTTTTTAAAGACAAAATATTTCATAATGAAACAAGATCTTCAAATTTCTGAATTAGTAAAGAAAGAAGAGAACCGACAGTTACACGGTATTGAACTTATTGCCTCAGAGAACTTCGTTACTCCACAGGTTTTATCTGCCCTGGGATCTGTCCTCACTAACAAATATGCCGAGGGTTATCCCGGGGCACGCTATTACGGCGGATGTGAGGTGGTAGATCAGGTAGAGCAACTAGCAATTGACAGATTATGTCAGCTGTTCGATGCAGAGTACGCAAACGTTCAGCCCCATTCGGGGGCACAGGCAAACATGGCTGTATTCATGGCATGTCTTAAACCGGGTGATACCTTTATGGGTCTGGACCTTGCACACGGAGGTCACCTGACTCACGGCTCACCGGTAAATATGTCCGGCATATGGTACAACGCAATTGCATATCAGGTTAAAGAGGAGACCGGAATGGTTGATTATGATGATATGGAACGTAAAGCGTTGGAATTCAAACCTAAAATGATTGTTGGCGGAGCTTCGGCCTACTCAAGAGAGTGGGATTGGGAGAGGATGAGGGCTATTGCAGATAAGATTGGTGCGATCTTTATGGTTGATATGGCCCATCCGGCAGGTTTGATAGCTGCAGGTCTTCTTAAAAACCCTGTGAAGTATGCTCACATTGTTACATCTACGACCCACAAAACCCTGAGAGGTCCTCGTGGCGGTATTATATTGATTGGAAAAGACTTCGAGAATCCATTCGGAATTTTAACTCCAAAAGGAGAGCCAAAAATGATGTCGGCAGTTCTTAACTCAAGCGTCTTCCCGGGAATTCAGGGTGGCCCGCTTGAGCATTGCATAGCTGCAAAAGCTGTCTCTTTCTTTGAGGCACTTCAGCCGGAATTTAAGGCTTATCAGCAGCAAGTGCAAAAGAATGCTACCGCAATGGCAGCTGCCTTCATCGAAAAAGGTTATAAGATAATCTCCGGTGGTACCGATAACCATCTAATGCTTATAGATTTGAGAAGTAAATTTCCGGAGCTGACCGGTAAAATGGCAGAGAAAACACTTGTTCAGGCCGATATTACTGTCAATAAAAATATGGTTCCGTTTGACAGCAGATCGCCATTTCAAACTTCGGGCATAAGGGTAGGAACTCCTGCAATTACTTCACGCGGGCTGCTTGAAAAAGATATGCCTTTTATTGTTGAACTTGTAGACAGAGTTCTTTCGAATATTGACAACGAGGCTATTATAACAGAGGTAAGAGAACAGGTTCGCAAAAAGATGCACGGACTTCCGTTAAATATCTGGTAAATATTCTCTATGCGGGGATAAAAAAATATTCCAGGCCGGCCTTTTTGCCGGCCTTTTTTAATTTACTAAGATCTCTTTTTTATCAACTGATATATTATCAGGACTATTCTCAGGAACAGTGTCAGTCGGAATATTTTCAGTTGCTTGTTTTTTAAAAATCTCAAAATCAGGAAGAGCAGGGGAGACGCCGAACAGATGTCTGGTATAAATAAATGTTGGTGTCTCAAGAGTTGAAATATATGATCTCTGTGAAGGAATTATCCTTCTGTCGCAAACATCGAACCTTGTGGCTGGCCTCTCATCAAATCTCAGACGAAATCCCTTTAATTTTTTCTTCTCCGGCTCAAGGTCTATAATGGGATAAAGGTTGCTTTGAACATCTTCATAACATCTGGAAACCTGTATCCGCTTTTCAACTACACTGGTAGTCATGAATTTACACTCTTTCTGATTCATTGTGGTCAGAATACTGTCTTCAGCAAAAAAGAAGATAATTGTTACACCGCCATAGGCATCAAACCGGGTAAGATCACCATCTGTGAAATGGGCAACAATATCTGTCGCTTTAATCTGATTATAGTGCAGAGAATCCTCACGGGCAGCAACAAAGGCTCCTGACATCAACTCTGTTTTCTTTAGTTTCTTCCCTGAAATTATTATCTGAATACTGTCGGAACTGAACTGATTATTATCGTTCCACATTACCGGATCTTTGTAGAGACGTATTGTTGAGTCTATTGAGTTGAATTCCATTGAATCACACTTCCCCTGAAGGTTGCTTCTGAAAAAGCGGATGTTCTTTCTGGCATCAATAAACCGGTACAATGTTGTGTCTTTTTGCGAAGTAGTGTCTTTTTGCGCAATAGTATCTTTTAACGCAGTACTATCCTTAAGAGGTAGGTTGAGAGGTCTGTTTTTCAGTTTTGCCGAGTCGGCCAGGGCCAATAAATTCTCTTTTAAATTTTTTCCGGATTTATCGGGACGGGGAGCAACCTGAGGTTTGGTAAGCATCTCTTTTATAGGGTCCTTGAGAGATTGTTCGTATCTTTTAAGAGAGCGGACTACTGTGGCAGAGTCGGCGCTGTCTTTGGCAAATACCTTATAATGAATGGTATCGGCAGCGAAAAAAAGAGTATCCTTTTGGTCATTCTCGACAAAATAGTATGCAACAACAGGTTTTTTACAGAGCTCAGCAGATGCTGGATTACCACGGTATTTTACATAGTCGGAAAACATCATAACCGATTGAACAGTGTCCAGAATCTGCACATTATCATTCAGTTCCGCAAACGATTCAAACTTTTCGTAATAAATCTGTTTTGCCCATAACTCATTATCTTTGTTGAGCATATAGGCATTGTTTTCAAAATTGTAGATCTCCTTATCCCTGTAATACCACCCTGAGTTGGCACTTAAAAATCCATCATTCTGCCACACCTTTACAGGTCCCAGAAAATCTATCTTCCTCTCCTTATTCCAATATGCAAGCGAGTCCGATTTAAGGACAACTGAATCGGAGTTAAGCTCAACTCGGTCAACGAATTTGAACCTCCCTATTTTTGAATGGTAGTAACCATAATTACTCTCAATGACCTTTCCCTTTTTATCCATCATACTGCCCCCGTTATAGAAAAAGGCAATACTATCCTTTGTATTATAGTCAAGATAGAGAGTTCTCAGACGATTACTGTCTTTATCGACAAGTTCAACCATGGAGCCGCGAACTTTCGCAAGAGAACTGTCGGCAATATAATGGATACGGTCTCCCGACAAAACTGTCTGATTCTGTATGATTTTTACATTCCCCGTTGCATCAATGATATTCTGCGTCAGATCCCATATAGCAGTATCACACAGGAATATCGTGTTATTGTGAAAAAACTGGGCAGGACCGGTTACTCTCCTTATGTTTCTGAATTCGGACTGATATGATTCCGCTGTTTTAGCTTTTATAAGCCTTATCAAACGCTCCTCACTATGAACCTGTTGTGCCGATAATTGGTGCGTACAGATTACTAAAAGCAGCAGAGATATTAACGGAAATCTCATTTTAACCAACCTTCCTTAAGGAACGGACAATGCTGAAATACAGGATCAATCCTGATATAGGTCGACTCCCTCTTCTTTTTGATGAACTCCTCAATTGCAGCCATCGCCAGACTGTTCTTTGCATCATTCTGGAGAACAGCAAAGTCATCCTTGAAGCTGGCTACGTGAGCAGGAATAATCTTCTCGAGTTTGACAATTTTATATACGGTGTTTGTACGACTCTCACCGTCGGTGGTTTCAAAAGGCTCAGAGACCTCACCCTCTTTCAGGTTCTTAATAACGTTATAATCCAGAGGATTTAACTGGTCTTTGTCAAAATAGGCAGAACCGCTGTACTCCTCGGCAACAAGACCTCCGTTAAGAAACGATTTGATATCGTGCGAAAATTTCCTCGCTGCATTTTCAAAATTGATACTGTCGGCAAGGATTAATGTTTTAATGCTGTCAAGCTTGTTAAATGCCAGAGATCTGTCGGCATCGGTGTATTGAGGCCTGAGAAGGATATGTCTGACGTTAATCATATCTCCCTCTTTTTTAAGCATCTGAATAAGGTGAAAACCATACTGCGTCTCAACAATCTGAGAAACCTGACCCTCTTTCAGAGACATTGCGGCATCGGCAAACGGTGCAACATAGTTGGTTTTAGGAGCAAGTCCAAGCTCCCCGCCTTTTGCGGCACTTCCGGGGTCCTGCGAATAGAGTGTTGCTAGTGTACTGAACCTCTCCCCCTTCATAACCCGCTCTCTGAACTCCAGTAACCTCTCCTTAACTGCAATTACAGAGTTCTCCTTCTCTGGATAGAGCGAAATCTGACGATATTTATACTGTGTAGGAATAATCGGAAGACTGTCAACAGGTGTCTTTTCAAGATATTTCAAAACATCAGAAGGTGTGATTTCAGGTACAGACTGAGCGATCTTGCTCTTCATCTCCTGAGAGAGAAACTGCTCGTTCAGAGACTCTCTCCACTCATCTTTAACTTTAAAAAGCGGTTTCTTAAAATATGCCTCGGCAGCCTTCTCTCCTCCCAAAGAGGCAAGTGCCTCCTGTACTCTTCGATTAAGCTCGTTCTCAACGTTATCGGGACTAACCTGAAGACTGTCCAGTCTGGCCTGCGTCAGGAAAAGTTTATGAATGAGGATGTTTTTTAACACATCGCATCTTAGGTTTTGATCGGACTGAACCCCCTGCAGCATCATCATCTGCACCTCGGCCTCCAGAGAAGAGAGCTGGACCATATCATTGCCAATAAGAGCAACTGTCTTGTCAATCAATCCCTTTTCATACCTCTGTGCACTCATTGTATTTACGCCGGCTGCCATAACAAAGATTGTCAGCAGGATCTTCTGAATTCTATTTTTCATACTGGGGGTTATCGTTAATATTTGTTTTAATCTTATTCTTCTCTCTCGCCTCCTTAATCAGATCCTTCTCAAGCTGTGTGATAAGGTTCTGTTTCCGGGTGCTTATGATAATCTCTTTAATTCTGGGCAGATAGTACTCAAACGGAGGAGTCCCGTCCGGACTTATCCTCTCCTGGAAAAAGGCAAGATAGTGATAAAGCGAGTCACTTGTCTCAATATACTGCTTATATGCAAGCTCCCTCTCGCAGGTAAAGAGATCTAAAGGCATCTCCCTGGCAACCTGGGATAGATCTACCCATTTGTTATTAAAATTGTTATACCTGTCGGCAGAGTTATAGCATAACCGCTCAAGTTCATCAATATCTTCAATGCTTACTGCTTTGTACATACTCCTTATCCTCTCAAGATTGGGAGATTTTGCCGATATCTTGATAACCCTGGCTTTGACAACAGAGTTGTTGAGAGAAATATTAGCAGCATTGCTTGTGTAGTAACCTCTTGCCTCCTCTTCAGTAACTGTGGTGTCGAGTCTCTGGTCAATATAGAGCTTTTCATACCTGTATGCCAGAAGCGAGTTCCTGTAATCTTCAAGCTCCTGATCTACATCCTTCTCCTCTTTAAGAAGCTGGCTCTCGGCCTTCTCTGCAATCAGATACTTCAGTGCCCAGGAGTTGACATATTGCCTTAACATGTTGATGCTGTCCCTGTAGGGAGTTCCCGGAGGGATCAGATTCCTGATATCGTTCTTGTAAAGATACTTGTCGCCAACCTGCGCCACGACATCGTCACCGGTGTTGAACTCCAGATATTTACAGGAGGTCAGCAAAAGCAGAAGCGATATTGTTGCAAGAGTTCTCATCCGAAAAGTCTCTTATTGAAGATTATCTTGTATAGTTTGGTGACTCTCTTGTGATTGTTACATCGTGAGGGTGATTTTCAATAACTCCTGCCGATGTGATTCTTATAAATTTAGCCTCTCTGAGTTGCTCCAGATTATGCGCTCCGCAATAACCCATCCCCGCTCTCAACCCGCCAACCAGCTGGTAAACAACTTCGCTTAAGGTTCCTTTGTAAGGCACCTGAGCAACAATACCCTCAGGAACAAGCTTTTTCACATCATCCTCCATATCCTGGAAGTACCGGTCTTTTGAACCCTGCTGCATAGCCTCAAGCGAACCCATGCCACGATATGATTTAAACTTCCTTCCGTTGAGAATAATTGTCTCACCCGGAGACTCCTCTACTCCTGCAAACAAAGATCCTGCCATGATTGTACTTGCACCTGCCGCAAGAGCTTTTACGATATCTCCTGAGTATCTGATACCGCCATCGGCTATGATTGGAATCCCTCTTCCCTTCAAAGCTTTTGCAGCCAGCATAATCGCTGTAAGCTGCGGAACACCAACACCGGCAACAACCCTGGTAGTGCAAATTGAACCCGGTCCGATTCCCACTTTAACTCCATCAACTCCACACTCTGCAAGAGCGAGCGCAGCCTCGGCAGTAGCTATATTTCCGGCAATTACATCCAGTTTCGGGAATGCCGCCTTAACCCTTCTTACAGTCTCAAGAACCCTTACCGAGTGTCCGTGTGCGGTATCAACAACTACTGCATCGGTTCCGACAGATACCAGCTTCTCAACCTTGATTAAAGTATCGGCCCCAACACCTACGGCAGCAGCAACCCTTAAGCGCCCCTTCTCATCCTTACTTGCGTTCGGATTGTCTTTGATCTTTGTAATGTCCTTATATGTAAGTAGTCCAATCAATATTCCATCTTCATCTACCACAGGGAGCTTCTCAATTTTATAGTTCTTGAGGATAAGCGAAGCCTGTTGCAGATCGGTACCACGAACAGCTGTGATGAGATTCTCCTTTGTCATAACATCGTAGATAGGGGTCTTCATATTATCTACGAACCGGAGATCTCTGTTTGTAACTATGCCAATAAGCTTTTTTCTCTCATCCACAACAGGAATCCCGCCGATTTTATTCTCTGTCATGAGCAACAGGGCATCCCCTACAGTGCTCTCTTTGAATATTGTAACAGGATCATATATCATTCCGTTCTCGGCCCTTTTTACCTTTCTTACATGCTCCATCTGCATCTCGATTGGCATATTCTTGTGAATGACCCCAATACCACCCTCTCTCGCTATTTCGATTGCAAGTTTGGCTTCGGTAACAGTATCCATTGCTGCAGATACAACAGGTGAGCTGATTCTGATATTTCTTGAAAAGTAAGAACTTACATCTACATCTCTGGGGAGCACCTCACTCCTGGACGGAATAAGAAGAACATCATCGAAGGTAAGACCTTCGGGAATAACGATATCGGCCGTTGATTGCATAAGACTTTTTTTTATAATCTGCAAAGATAGTGAAAAATGGTTACAGGGTGAAAAGTCTGGATTGAAAAGTTTCCCTCTCATCAAGTCTTTTTTCAAGCAGCCTTAATAACTCAACATTCCTCAGAAATCCCCACGGGTTAGTTTTGACAAACCTTGGGGGTAACTCACCTGCAAACCGCTCGATGAAAACATCCGGCCTTAACAGCTCCAGAAAATCTACAAAAAAATCAAGATAATCGTCCAGTGACATCTGCAGGAAATCCTGAGGAGACTCTTCAAATTCACGCTCCATCAAGGTTCCTGTAACAATCTGTAGTTGGTGAAACTTAACTGATTGCAAAGGTAGTCTGTTGATCTCCTTTGCGTAGGCCATCATATCATCTCTGCTCTCTCCCGGCAGTCCGAAGATGAAGTGGGCTCCCTGATGGATCCCGTATCCGGCTGTTTTAAAGATTGCATCGGAAGCAGTTTTATAGTTGTGGCCTCTGTTTATTCTCAAAAGGGTTCTGTCATGAATTGTCTCGATACCATATTCAATTATGACAATGTGCTTCCGCGAAAGAAGCGAAAGTAATTCAAGTTTTTGATCATCAATGCAATCGGGCCTTGTGCCAACAACTATGCCAGAAACCAGAGGGTGGGAGAGAGCCTCTTTATAAACCCTTTCAAGTACCTCCACGGGGGCGTGGGTATTGGAGTATGGTTGAAAATAGGCCAGATACTTTTCGGCAGTGCGGTATCTTCTTTTATGAAACTCCATCCCCTCTTCAAGTTGCAGAGTAATGCTCTTATCAGGAGTACTGTAAGATGGATGGAAAGCATCATTGTTGCAATAAGTACAGCCACCTGTTGTTACAGAACCATCCCTGTTGGGGCAGGAGAAGCCGGCATCCACAACAATCTTCTGGAGTCTGCTGCCATATTTTTGCCGGAAATAACCAACGTAGGAGTTATACCTTCTGTTTCCGTTAAAGCGCATTACATTAGTATCTTAATAACTGCTTTACGGATTATGCCGTTGCCAATGAGCGGTGCATGTGCATCATGAGGAAATAGTGCTGCAGCCGTTCCGGGACCCATATTCAGAAAAATCTCGGGCTCCTCTTCCAGAAAGGCAATATCTTTCTCACTGTCATAAGGTATGTTGTCTCCTATACATCTGCTTCTGTCACGCACACCGATAGTCTCTTCCCCTTTTAATAATATATGTATATCAATATAGGAGTCATGTACCTCCAGCTTAGGAATTGTAAGACCTTTACCCTCTCCCTCCCAGATTTTACAATATATCTCCTTGCCAAGTATCGGATATTCACCAACTTCCATCTCTTCAAGCCTGTTTTTAATCATAAACTCATAAGCCTTGGGAAACCTTGGATGGAGATGAATATATCTTTCAAAACCTTTTAAAGAATCAACTATCATAATAAAGTATATTTTTGCAAATATAGTATCTTTGTAAGGATTACTAACCCTTGAAAGTTTTATTCTATGAACAAAACCACCTTCGTACTTTTAATGGTTCTTGCAGGCATTTTCCATTCTGACAACTTATTATCAAAAGAGTATGACGGCAAACACGAGTGGCGCGCAGTTTGGATTGCAACCGTCAACAACATAGACTGGCCATCTAAACCGGGACTCTCTTCCCGGGAGCAGCAGCAAGAGTTAACCGACTACCTTGATCTTTTTAAGAAGATGAATTTCAATGCAGTGGTTTTGCAGATAAGACCAACTGCCGATGCTTTTTACGAATCGAAATATGAACCATGGTCAATTTATCTGACAGGAGACCAGAAGATAGCCCCGGCTCCAAAATATGACCCTTTTGAATTTGCAATAAATGAGGCTCATAAACGAGGAATGGAGCTGCATGCATGGCTAAATCCTTACAGAGTATCACAGGACACAGCCAATCTGAAAGATATGAATCCCGGACACCTGTATAATAAAAGGCCTGATCTCTTTGTAAGACATGGCAAAAAACTCTACTTCGATCCGGCTTTTCCGGAGACAAGGGAGTTTCTGGTAAAGGTTATAAAGGATATTGTAACAAGATATGATCTGGATGGAATTCATTTTGATGACTATTTCTATCCAAACAATGACTTTGAAGACTCATTATCATTTTCAAAGCATCCGAGGGGCTATGAGGCTAAAGATAAAATGGCCTGGAGAAGGGAGAATGTGGATATTGTGATTAAAATGCTCAGAGATACAATCAAATCTGTTAAACCATACGTAAAATTCGGGATCAGCCCTTATGCTGTATGGCGCAATAAGAGGGATGATCCGAGAGGCTCCGATACAAAGAGCTACGGCTATACAAACTATGACCATCTGCATGCAGATATTCTGTTATGGATGGAGAAGGGTTGGCTCGACTATATTCTTCCTCAGCTCTATTTCAATATTGGATATGAGGCTGCCGATTTTAAAATCCTGGCAGAGTGGTGGCAGCAATATAGTGCCGGGACTCCGGTATACGGAGGTCTTGGGCCATACAGGCTTGAGAAAGATGCCAAAATAGCCGACTGGCGTTCGGCCGACCAGATAAGGAGGCAGGCGCAGATGCTCAGAAAGATGGATAGTTACCAGGGGGTGTGCTATTTTAATGCTAAGAATTTTAAAGAGAACAGGTTGGGTATTAATGAGGTGATGAAAGAGCTATATCCGAATCCGGCCATTGTACCTGCATTAAGAGGTTTCTCAACCGATTCTCCTGAGGAGCCTTCAAAGGTTCTTGTTCATAAGGATGGCGCAAGCATCAGAATCAGCTGGAAAAGAGACAAACAGGGAAATAACGGGGCAAATAAAATTATGTATCATGTAATCTACCGTTTTAAAAAAGGGGTTGAACCCGATTTTACCAGGGGAGATAACATAATTGCAATAACCGGCGAAGAGTCTTATTCTCTGAATTCAAACCTGGATGGGGATTATATTTATTATGTATCTTCGCTGGACAGACTTTTCAATGAGAGCAAACAGGTAAAAGCCAAAACCAGATAACTACAACACAATTAACTATATGAAAAGAGTTTTACCAATATTTCTGGCGGCAATAATCGCCATCTCCTGCAGTGAGGGCGGCAGGAATGAGAAACTTCAGAAGGAGTTTGATGAAATTTCGAAGCAGGTTAAACAGGAGTTTGCTCCTGATAGAAGAGTTAAAACATTTGAACCGGAACTTGTTATAATGCAGGAAGATGGTAAAATGGTTCTTAAAGGTTCGACAACCGAGCCGGCTGCCAAAGAGGCATTGCTAAAATCGTTGATTGAAAAGAAAATAGAGGTTCTGGACAGTATGGTAATTCTTCCGGACCCTTCTCTCGGGGATAAAATCTATGGAATTACTTCTCTATCGGTAATTAACTTCAGATACGGTCCGGGATACTCAAGCGAATCGGCAACCCAGACTATAATGGGTTTCCCTGTAAGAATACTTGAAAAGAGAGGCGGATGGATAAGGGCCGTTACCCCTGAAGGTTATATTGCATGGGTAACATCCGGCAGTGTACAGCCTATGAATCAGACCGAGTTTAATGACTGGACAAAATCTCAAAGGCTTGTCGTTACAACACACTATACCCTTTTCAGAGAGAGCCCTGCTGCAAATTCGGCAGTAATAAGCGACGGTGTATGGGGAAATATTGTTAGGTATGACGGTGTTTCCGGAGATTACTATAAGGTTATTTTACCAAACGGAAAAAGCGCGTATCTGCTTAAAACACATGCCGAAGATTTTACAAAATGGATTGAGAGCAGAGATCCATCTGCCGAAAATATTATTTCAACGGCAAAACAATTTTCAGGCTTCCCTTATATGTGGGGCGGAACTTCGGTTAAGGCAGTGGATTGCTCAGGATTTACCAAAACAGTATTCTACCTCAATGGAGTTATTCTGGAGAGAGATGCTTCACAACAGGCACTTACCGGAGAGGATGTGGATATAAGCAACGGATTTGAAAACCTTAAGCCGGGCGATTTGCTCTTCTTTGGATCAAAGGCAACCGAAGAGAAAAAGGAGAGAATCACACATGTGGGAATCCACATTGCAAAGGGAGAGTTTATCCACTCGGCAACTTCGGTAAGGATTAACTCGCTTGTTCCCGATGCTCCTAACTATTATGAGGGTTCAAACCGTCTTGTAAGAGCAAAAAGGCTGATTACAAGAATTGATCAGGAGAATGACATTGTTTCGGTTAAAAATCACCCTTGGTATTTTGTAAAATAACTTTTTAAGGTTCTATAACAGCAATAAAATGAACAATATAACTACAAGAAGAAACTTTTTGAAGTCGGCCGGTCTGCTTACTGCAGCAGCAGCTATTATCAATCCGTTTGAAATCTTCGCTCAAAGCCGGAGTGGAGTTGCAAAACAGAGTGCAAGTAAAAAGTTAACCCTCTCATGGGTACCGTTTGATGCCAAACTGAGACACCCTTTCACAATTTCGGGTTTTACCAGAACAACAACTCCTATAGTTCTGACAGAACTTACCTGGGATGGGTTTACCGGTTACGGAGAGGCAGCAATGCCACCCTATCTTGGAGAGACACAGGCTTCAGTAATGGAGTTCCTGAAGAAGCTAGATTTGTCAAAATTCAGCTCTCCGTTTCAGATTCAGGACATTATGAACTACGTTGACTCTGTTGCAATAAACAACACTGCAGCAAAAGCAGCCGTAGATATTGCCCTGCATGATCTGGTTGGTAAAATTATGGGACAACCTTGGTGGAAGATATGGGGCTTTAATCCTACTACAACACCAAACACGTCATTTACAATTGGGTTAGACACTGAAGAGGTGGTAAGATTAAAAACAAAAGAGGCATCTCCATATAAGGTTATCAAGGTCAAGCTTGGGGTTAATGAGGCTACCGATAAGATGATGGTCAATACTATACGCTCGGTTACCGATACAGTCATCTGCGTTGATGCAAATCAGGGTTGGAAGGATAAACACTATGCCCTGGATATGATAAATTGGCTCAAGGAGAAGAATGTAAGCATGATAGAGCAACCAATGCCTAAACTTCTTCTGGAAGAGGCGGCATGGGTGACAGAGAGGAGCCCACTTCCTGTAATTGCCGATGAGGCGTGCCAGCGACTTACCGATATCCCTAAACTTAAGGGAGCATACCACGGGGTAAACATTAAATTAATGAAATGTACCGGAATGCGTGAAGCGAGGGAGATGATCTCCCTGGCAAAAGCTCTTCACATGAGACTAATGATTGGTTGTATGACCGAAACCTCATGTGCTATATCGGCTGCTGCTCAACTTGCCCCTGAGACCGAGTGGGCCGATCTTGATGGGAATCTTTTGATATCTAACGATCTGTATGACGGAATGAAGATTGTTGATGGTAAGATCACCCTTGACGAGAGAGCCGGAGTCGGAGTGGTAAAGCTGTAAGTTAAATTATATTTATTACCTTTGGCCCAAATTAGAATTTATTATGGCAAGTTTAAGAGTAATTAAAAAAGATATTGATTATCTTGTTTCTGAAGTAGTATCGGATTGCTGGACATTTCTTTACATTAACCCGGATAAAAAGGCAGAGGATGTAGTTGATATTATCAATGATGCCGTTAAGTTGAGAAATGAACTTTTCGAAAGAGTGAACAATCCTGTAAAAGAGAATGTAAAATCTCACTATAAAGCTATCAATCAGGATCTTCTTAATGGTGTTGACTCTCTGTTCCAGAGAATCAGTGGACTTACGAAGTAGACTGTTTTAAGAGAAAAAAATCCGGGTCAGATCTCCGGGTTGTATTTACGGAGCTCACGTGTGAGCTCCTTTTCTTTTCCCCCGCACAGACGGTTTACCATTTCATGAAATTTCTCGCCATGGTTTCTGTATCTGAGGTGACAAAGCTCATGTATGATTATATAGTCACAAACATGAACGGGAAGTCTCATCAGGTGGATGTTCAGATTAATATTGCTTTTAGAAGAACAGCTACCCCAGTTACTGGTATTGTTTTTGAGAAATACTTTGGCATAATTGAAGCCATACTCCCTTGCAAAGTATTCAAGTCGCTGTGGAAGATACTCTTTAGCCCTCTTCCTTAAAATCTTCACAACAGCCTCTTTTACCTTTTCCGATGTTGTGCCGGAGGGATAAGCTACCGTCCATACACCATCTGCAGAGGTTGTAATTTTAATTGCGGATGATAGTCCGTGGCTGAATCTGATAACACCACCTATAACCGGGATCTCATCGCCCGGATTCATATGGATTCTGTATCTCTCTGCCCGTTTCCCCTGCCTCTCAAGTGCACCTTTTATCCACTCCACTCTGGCGTTTACAAACCTCTCTCCCTCGGAAAACGGAGAGTGGTAAGGAATTTTTACTCTGATACCTCTTTTAATATGTACTGAAAGTCTCACGGAGCTGCCACGACCACCCCGCACAATTGTATATTCGCCTATTTCGGGATGGCTCACCCTCTTTTCGGTTTTAGCCAAGAATGAAAACATTGGCAAACTCTCCTTCGTTAATCAAACCTTTACCTGCAGGGATCTCTGCAACCCCATCGGCAACCGTCATCGCCAGAATGTGTGCCGATCCATTATAACCAACTGACGAAAATGTACCGTCACTATTCAGAATAACGGGGAAAAAGGCGGTTCTTTCGCTATTTCTTCTCGAGTACCTCTCTGCCGCTCTGACAGTTACTTTTATTGGAGAGTAGTCACCTCCCATTGATCTGTAAATAAATGGCTTTACAAGCAATTCAAACTGCAGATATGATGATACCGGATTTCCCGGCAGTGCAAAAACCACCTTTTTCCCATTCGGGCCCTCTTTAGCCGCAAAAGTGCTTGGTTTACCCGGCTGTACTGCAATCTTGTCAAACAAGATTTTAAAACCCAGATTATTAAGTACTTCAGGAACAAAATCAAAATCACCCATTGAGACCCCACCAGTGAGTATTATTATATCACACTCGCTTTCAGCTTTTGTAAGAACTTTTGCCAGTTGATTCCTGTTATCCCGCACAATGCCGTATCTGTTTACTTTTGAGCAATATCTGCCTGTCTGAACAGCTAACTGAACGCCATTGGAATCCCTGATCTGAAAATCCTCGGGAATAGCATCCGGTTCAACAATCTCATCTCCGGTCGAGAGAATTCCGGCGACAGGGGCAACTCCAACCTCAACCATTGTAATACCTGCCGATGCCATAACCGCAATGTGGGAAGCACCTATTATTGTACCGGATTCAATCAGAAGATCACCCTTCTTAAAATCTTCACCCCTGAGGCAGATGTTGGAACCCCTCCCGGTTGGCGCATTACTGCTGCTAAGCTTGATATACCCATCACTTTCACAAACATCCTCCTTCATAATAACAATGTCAGCTCCATCCGGTAGCATAGCTCCGGTCATTATCCTGCTGCACTCTCCCTCTCTGACCACGGAAACAGGTTTGCATCCGGCCGGAATGGTCTCAATAATAGCGAGTACCTCCAGCTCCCCCTTTTTACAGGCAAACCCATCGACAGCCGATTTATTGAAAGGAGGCATATCCCTGTCGGCAGATATATTGGTGGCTAAAACCCTTCCGGGAGACCTCTCCGTAAGAATTATCTCTGAATGAGGAGTGAGTGCATTCTCTTTCACAATCTCCAGGGCCCTGCTGAATGTAATCATCTTAAAATTTTGAGGTATATTAAATTGGTTATCCCAACAAAATTAGAGAAATAACTTGCGTAGTCAAAAATAATGTATAACTTTGCATTCCCAATTTTGGGGGATTATCATAAATATCAATTGCTTAGAACAATGGCAACTTATCTTGAAAAAGACAAAAAGCAAGAGATTTTCGGACAATACGGAAAGTCTAATGCAGATACCGGCTCACCTGAGAGTCAGGTAGCTTTATTTTCATACCGTATCGCTCACCTTACAAATCACCTTAAGACAAACAAAAAGGATTTTTCAACTCAGAGATCTCTACTGAGACTTGTTGGAAAAAGACGTCGTCTTCTGGACTATTTGAGAGAAAAGGATATTGAGAGATACAGAAATATAGTGAAGGCACTTAACCTTCGTAAATAAAGCAGAATATAAGGTGCCGAAAGGCACCTTTTTTTAAATTTACTCCTCCGGTCAAATAATGCGATCCGGGACCGGATAGGGTAGCTGAACCAGAATTATTAATCAACTCTCATAGGGAGAGCCGGATTGCAGATGAAAAAATATGAACGTTATTACTAAGACCATCCAGTTAAGGGATGGAAGAACAATCGAGATCGAAACCGGAAAACTTGCAAAACAGGCCGATGGATCTGTGGTTCTGAAAATGGGAAAGACCATGCTGCTTGCAACGGTTGTTGCAGCCAAAGAGGCCAAAGAGGGAACAGATTTTATGCCTCTGTCGGTTGAGTACAAAGAGAAATATGCCTCGGCAGGAAGATACCCCGGAGGTTTTCTAAAGAGAGAGGGTCGTCCGAATGACTCCGAAATTTTGGTTTCAAGACTTATAGACAGAGCGTTGAGACCATTGTTCCCTGATGATTACCATGCAGAGGTGTTTGTAAATGTTAATTTAATTTCCGCCGAAAAAAATATAATGCCGGACGCCTTGGCCGGTCTTGCAGCATCGGCTGCCCTTGCTGTAAGTGATATCCCTTTCAACGGACCAATTTCGGAGGTAAGGGTTGCAAGAATCAATGGAGAGTTTGTTATCAACCCATCTTTTGAAGACCTTAAGCAGTCCGATGTAGATATTATGGTTGCCGGAACTCTTGACAATATTATGATGGTTGAGGGTGAATTCAAAGAGGTTAGCGAGGCTACAATGCTTGAGGCTATCAAGTTTGCCCACGAAGAGATCAAGATCCACTGCCAGGCTCAGATTGAGTTGATGGAAGAGGTTGGCAAAACAGTGAAAGCAACATATTGTCACGAGGTTAATAATCCGGAGCTGAAGGCTGCGGTACATAACTATTGTTATGACAAGTGCTACGAAATAGCAAAAAACCCAAGCTCCAAACATGACAGAACATCTGCATTTGAAGCTCTTAAACAGGAATTTATTGCTACCATTCCGGAAGAGGAGAGAGAGGAGAAGGCCGGTATGATTGAGCGCTATTACCACTCTGTTGAAAAAGAGGCAATGAGAAATCTTATTCTGAACGAATCGGTAAGGCTTGACGGAAGGAAGACAAATGAGATAAGACCTATCTGGTGCGAGGTCGATTATCTGCCTGCAACTCACGGATCTGCTATTTTTACAAGAGGGGAGACCCAGTCACTGACTACCGTTACTCTTGGTACCAGACTGGATATGAAAGCCGTAGATGAGGTTCTTGTAGAGGGGTCGGAGCAGTTTGTGCTTCATTATAACTTCCCTCCATTCTCAACAGGTGATGCCAAACCTTACAGAGGAACTGGCCGCAGGGAGATCGGACACGGGAATCTTGCCTTGAGAGCACTTAAATTTGTTGTACCAATGGGCGAAGATAATCCTTATGCCGTAAGGGTTGTTTCCGATATTCTCGAGTCAAACGGATCTTCTTCAATGGCTACTGTTTGTGCAGGAACTCTTGCACTAATGGATGCAGGGATTAAGATTAAGAAACCTGTTTCAGGTATAGCAATGGGTCTTATTTCTGAGGGAAAAGATGGCAGATACGCCGTTTTATCAGATATACTGGGTGACGAAGATCACCTTGGAGATATGGACTTTAAAGTTACGGGAACTAAAGATGGCATCACCGCTACACAGATGGATATCAAGGTAGATGGTCTCTCATATGAGGTTTTGGAAAAGGCACTTGCTCAGGCAAAAGAGGGCAGGTTACACATTCTGGGAGAGATGCTCAAAACGCTTGATGCACCACGTCCGGAACTTAAACCACACACACCAAGAATTGTATCACTTATTATTCCTCAGGAGTTTATCGGTGCTGTTATTGGAACCGGCGGAAAGGTTATTCAGGAGATCCAGAAGACAACCGGTACAACCATAACAATTACAGAGAAGGATAACACAGGTATAGTTGAGATCTTTGGAGAGAATAAGGAGAGCATGGATGCTGCCTATAACTGGATTAAGGGCATAACCACAGTTCCTGAAGAGGGGACGGTTTACCACGGTAAAGTGGTTTCGATTCTTGAATTCGGAGCATTTGTGCAGATACTTCCGGGTAAAGAGGGGCTGCTTCACATCTCGGAGCTTGACTGGAAAAAGGTTGAGAAGGTAGAGGATGTTGTGAAAGTAGGCGATGAAGTAGACGTAAAACTACTGGAGGTTGACTCGAAGACAGGAAAAATGAGATTGTCGAGAAAAGCTCTTATCGAAAAGCCGGAAGGCTACGTTGAACCTGTAAGAAAACCGAGACCGGAAGGTGGCGATGACAGAAACAGAGGCGGAAGAGATGGAAGAGACGGTAGGGACAACAGACATGGCGGAAGGTCGCAGGGCAGAAGATAAATCTTAGCCTGGTATTGAAAATGAGGTCGGTTAAAAGTGGTTAACCGACCTCATTTTTTATCTTAAATCTCCACAGATGTTAAGTTTTTTTGTCCATTTTTTTTAAATGTAAAACATCACTCTGAAATAGACTTACAATTTGTAATGTAAAAAGTCGAATTATTTAATTTCAGAGGTTATTATTCTTACGGTTTATCATCATGAACCCATATTCTAAAATGATTTATAGAATATTTTGTTTTCGTTTTTTTTTATTATAAATTCGTAGCCGAAACAGTCACTAACTAAATTTTAACTAAAACAAACTAGTCTATGAAGAAATCAATCTTGGTTGTCTTAGCCTTGTTGCTTGTCAACTTGGTTATGGCACAGGTGAAGGTTACAGGTACGGTGACCTCTTCCGAGGATGGCTCTCCGATTCCCTATGCAACCATTCTGGTTCAGGGTTTAAAAAATGTAGGAGCAGTAACAGATCTGGAAGGTAAGTACACTTTCGAGAAACTTTCGAATGATGCGGTCCTTATCTTCTCCTACATTGGTTTTACCACCCAGCAGATTCCTGTAAACGGAAGGGCGGTAATTAATGTTGTAATGACTCCTGATGCTACCAGACTCGAAGAGGTTATGGTAGTTGCCTACGGTACTGCTACCAAAGGTACATTTACCGGAGCAGCAAGTGTGGTAAAAAGTGAGAATATCAAAGATGTACCCTCTCTTTCATTTGAAAATGCTCTAAACGGTAAAATTGCCGGTATGCAAATCACAACGCTCTCTGGACAGGCCGGTTCTACCTCTTCGATAAGGGTTCGCGGTATAGGTTCGATGAATGCATCGAATGAACCGCTTTACGTTATTGATGGCGTCCCTGTTGTTTCAGGTAACGTAACTCAGATGGGGATCTACACCTCAAATAACGTCATGAGTACAATTAACCCAAGTGATATTGAGTCTATTACTGTTCTTAAGGATGCTGCAGCATCGTCACTTTACGGATCAAGAGCAGCCAATGGTGTTATCATGATTACAACCAAGAGAGGGAAACAGGGTAAAACTGTTGTAAACTTTAAGGCTTCAGTCGGAATAACTCCTGATTTTGCAACTGATAACTTTGAGGTTGCTTCACCTGAACAACAGGTTGAGATGTATTATGAAAATTTCTGGAATGCAGGAGTATATTATCAGGGGAAAACACAGGCAGTTGCAAGTGCCGATGCTTTGAAACAGCTTAACAACAGGTTTACCAAACATGGTTATACCTTTACAGCTCCGGACAATACAGTTAATTCCCTGACTATTGGCGGAACAAGAGCAGGGACATTTTTTAACTGGGAAGATGTACTTTTCAGAACTTCCGTTTATCAGACTTATGATCTCTCGGTAAGCGGAGCAACAAATGAATCAAGTTACTATACATCTCTCTCGTATTCAAAAGAGCAGGGTAGAAGTGTTGTTAACGATTTTGACAGGATTACCGGAAGGATAAATTTCAATCAGAAAGCCGGAAAGTATGTTGAGTTCAACACCAACATCAATATAGCTCGCAGCGGAAAAAGTGGGTTTAACGATACAAGAGCAACCGGGAACAACTATTTTATGCAGTCGCGTAACCTGTTATGGCCTTTATACTGGCCAACCGATTACAACACAGGTGCACCTTATACCGCAAGATACGGTAGTTACGCCTATAACCCGGTTTACTACAACAACGAGTGGGAAAACACTTCAAAAACACTGAGGATTACAGCAAACGAGACTGTAACTGTTAAGTTTATGAAGGATCTGGTTCTGAAGTCTATCTTCTCTTACGATAATACTCAGGTGCTGGATCATCTCTATTTCAGTTCTCTTCACTTTACAGGTGCAGGTACAAAAGGTTCGGTTTCGGAGCAGAGTACCAATATGAACAAAATGGTTTCATCTACAACCCTGAATTACAATAAGGATATTGCAAAGAAGCATAAGATTGGATTGCTCATCGGGTGGGAGGCAGAAAAGAATCAAACTGATTACCAGCGTGCATCCGGAACCGATCTTCCTACAAGCGCTCTTCATACAGTAGCAACTGCCGGTAAACTTGATGCATCTGCATATTACTGGGGATACAACATGTTATCAATGTTTTCCCGTGGAGAATACAATTACGACAATAAGTATTACCTGTCAGGGTCATTCCGTCGTGACGGCTCTTCTAAACTGGGAGATACAGCCCGTTGGGGTAACTTCTGGTCGGTAGCCGGTTCATGGAGAATTGATCGTGAAAAATTTATGGAGAATGCAGATTTCGTGAGTAGTCTCAGACTAAGAGGTTCATATGGTGTAAACGGAACTCTTCCTACGAATAACTATGGCTGGCGCTCTCTTGCCACATACGGAAATAAATACATGGAGCTTCCCGGTGGCGGTGTAAGCACTATCGCCGATGCCAACCTTTCGTGGGAGACAAGTTACTCCTCAAATATAGCTCTTGAGTTCGGTCTGTTTGACCAGAGGATTTCAGGTACGATAGAGTACTTCAACAGAGATTCCAAAGATCTTCTTCAGGATGTTCCTATTTCAAGGGTAACAGGACTGTCATCTACTTTGAAAAACTTTGGGGAGATAAATAATAAAGGTGTTGAGATAGAGTTGAATGCCGAGATCCTTAGAGATAAAGAGATTAAATGGAATTTTGGCATTACAGCATCCAATGTCAAATCTACAGTTACTAAACTATATGGTGGGCAAAACATTATATGGTATGATCCAACAGGAGGTGATTCAAGGGCAAAATATATTTACAAGGAGGGTCAGTCAACATTGGCACTCTACGGCCTTGAATGGGCTGGCGTCGATAAGGAGACCGGAAAGAATGTATGGTATATGAATAATACTAATACCACTACTCAGCCAACAACGGTTAACGGACGTCCTGCAACATTCAGATATCAGGATGCCAGTGAGAAGATAATTGGTAATGTTCACCCTAAACTTTTTGGTGGTTTCAATACTGATCTTAGCTGGAAGGGTATCTCTCTTGCTCTTAACTTCAACTATAAGCTGGGTGGATATACCTATGATGCAGTTGGCCGTGACGTTACCGACGATGGTTACTACTGGGAGAGAATTGTTTCTAAGGATCAGTATGACAACAGATGGACTCCTGAGAACAAAAATGCATCTTTACCTCAGCGTGTAGCTGTTGACTTTGAAGATGTAAACCAAAAGAGTAGCAGACATATGCATAAAGCAGACTTCCTGAGATTGAAAAATCTGACTCTTTCATACAATCTTCCAAAGAATATTGTAAACAAGGCCAATATCAATAATGTGAGAGTATATTTCAGTGGTATGAATCTGTGGACTTTAGCAGCATACAAGGTGTACGATCCCGAAGTAAACGAATATGGAACACGGGGATGGGAGATACCTATTGGCAAGACATACACTTTCGGTGTTGAATTTAGTTTCTAATTTAATAATGATGCTACAATGAAAAAGATAAACATTTTATTAACGATATTGGGCATAGCACTGCTTTCTTCGTGCGAAGGTTTTCTGGATGTTAAGCCGAGCAACTCAGCTGCTGCCGAAACATCTATTCTTACAGCCGCCGATGCCAACGTGGTTATCAACGGTTTGATGAGGAAGATGAGCTCATCTGACTACTACGGCAGAAACTTCATAATTTACGGAGATGCCAAAGGTGGTGATTTTGCCATAAGATCTCAGGGTAGAGGTCTGGATGCGCTTTATACATTTAACCACTCTGTATCTTCAAACAACTATGGTGGTTTCTGGTCGCAGATCTATCACTGTATTCTTCAGGCTAACAACCTGATCATTAATATTAACAAAATTGAGGCAGACGGAAAGGGAAGTACTCAGTTAAGTGATTATAAAGGACAGGCTCTGACTGCAAGAGCTCTTATGTATTTTGACCTTGTAAGATTGTATGGCAAGCCATATAATATGGATAAAACTTCACTGGGTGTTCCGCTTGTACTGGAGCCGCTTGATGCATCTGCACAACCTGTTCGTGCAACAGTTGAGGCTGTTTATACTCAAATTATGAAGGATCTTACTGACGCTGCACCACTTATGTCAAAAACTGTACTTAAAGGTTATTTAAACTATTATGCCAACAAGTCTTTGCAGGCAAAGGTTAATCTCTATATGAATAAATATACTGAGGCTCTGGCTGCTGCCGAAGAGGTTATCACTAGCAACAAATACACTCTTTATGCAAATGATAAATGGGTTAGCTCATGGTCAACAGCATTCGGATCGGAATCAATATTCGAAATTGCCATGTACCCTTCGGAGGGAGACCTGTTAACCGGTTCGCTTGGATACTATCTGCTCCGTCTTGGAAAGGTTACCGGAGCAATGGGATACTTTATGGCCAGCGATTATTTCCTTGCAAGACTTAATGCCGATGCTACCGATGTTCGTAAGGGTATTATGGATTATGATGAAACCTCTACTACCCGTTTCGGTTCATGTCTGAAATATACCGGAGTTGATCTCAAAGGAGACAAAGGAACAGCATCCGCTGTAAACGTTAAGGTTATGCGTCTGTCAGAGGTATATCTTATGGCAGCAGAGGCAGCGATAAACCTTCCTGCCCCAGACAAAACCAAAGCATCTACATATCTGAATGCAATTCGTAAAAGATCTCCTGCTCTTGCGGCTTCAACATCAACTACAGTTACTATGGCTATGATTGAAGAGGAGAGAAGCAAAGAGCTTTTTGCCGAAGGTCACAGATATTTTGATATGATCCGCTGGAATAAGAGCATAGAGTTAAATGATGATTTCATTTATCCTTCTGTAATTATTACACACAGGAACAAGACAATTGACAGAACCTTCTACAAAGCAATACTGCCAATTCCTCAGAATGAGATTGATGCCAATCCTAAACTTGCCGATCAGCAAAACCCTGGTTATACAAACTAAATGAAAAGTTAGTGTTTTGTTAAGAGCTGCCTGTCCCGGGCAGCTCTTTTTTTACTATTTTACATCTAATAGTCGGGTCTGTGTCAGCACGGAAAATCCTCCCCACCTATCGGCGGGTCCCGTCCCTTTTCGGGAGCCAATGTTTTCCTTTGCTGACACAGACCCTCTCTTTACATTTTTAATTAGAAATCCTGAAAGCAGCCCGGGGTTCAGGGCTCTTGTTGAGTGGTGGTGGCCGGCAAATAACCATCTGCACGCTCGGCATTGACATCCTCATTCGCTCACAAGTTCGCTCCTTCCGGCTGATATGCCTTGCTGTCGCAGATGGTTATTTGCTATTCAGCCTCGCCGGGGTGGTTTGCATATCCTTCGCCTGTGCTTGTTTTGTGATGGGGTATAAAAAGTTAGCTGCCCGGGGATCCCCTAAAGTTCCCCACATCTTGGCTTTGCCAGAGTTTGGTATAATTATTTGAATAAC
>CAZFTS010000034.1:0-28447 GCA_964521685.1 uncultured Muribaculaceae bacterium | reverse complement strand
AATTAATCATTTTATTAAATTTACCCAGTGGTCTGAATTTACGGGAGTATTATAATATAATATATGTGGAATCAAGGATTTATCCTGGTATATGGAATGGAGACAAATGTTTTTTTGGAGTGATAAAGGATGTCACTTCCTTCATAGAGTCAGAGGAAAAATTCATTAAAGCATTCCAGGCAGGATCGACATTAATGGCACTTTCAGATATTAAATCCGGTATTTTTAAAGATGTCAATGAATCATTTCTTAATGTAACAGGATACACCAGAACAGAAGTTATTGGCAATACAGCAGAAAATCTGAGAATTTTTAATAATCCTAATGACAGAGAATTAGTATTATCGATTGCCAGGGAGAGGGGATCTGTCAGCGATATTGAGTTAAAAATAAATACAAAATCCGGAGAGGTAAAGACAGGCTTATTCTCGATTAAAAGAGTTGAAGTGGGCCATATTTCATGTTGGTTAACTTCAATGATTGATATTACCGAAAGAAAAAAAGCTGAGGAAAAACTTGAGATTGTTGCAATGGAGGCAGATATAGCAAACCGTTCAAAATATGATTTTTTATCGAATATGAGTCATGAAATAAGAACACCACTAAATGGTATAATAGGTTTTACAGATCTTCTTTTGCAAACTACAATGAATGAAGAACAATTACAGTATGCTTCAATTATTAACCAATCTGGCAAAAGGTTGCTTGAGATTGTCAATGATATTTTTGATTATTCAAAAATAGAATCGGCTAGTACAGGTTTATATTACAGAGAGGTAAACATCCTTAATCTTCTTGAAAAAATTTCTGATTCATCCAGAAGACAAGCAGAATTGAAAGGGTTAAACTTTATTAAAAATATTTCACCTAAAGTCCCTGATGTAGCTGTAACAGATCCACTAAGATTCAGACAAATTGTAACTAACATGATTAGTAATGCAATTAAGTTTACAGAAAAAGGTGAGGTTGAATTAAAGGTAAGATTCAGAGAGATCAATAGTAATACAGGCAGGTTTGACGTCTTTGTAAGAGATACTGGTATAGGGATATCAAAAGAAAACCAGAAGAAATTGTTCAGAGCCTTTACTCAAATAGATCCTTCGAAATCAAGGAAATATGGTGGAATTGGTTTGGGGTTGGCAATCTCCTACAGGTTAGCTAAACAAATGGGTGGTAAAATTGAGGTCCAAAGTGAACCTGGTAGAGGTAGCATTTTTCATCTATTTCTGGATACTACTATTGTTAATGTGATGGAACATTCTGTTGTAGAAAGTGTTAACTAAACCTGTCTTTAAGTTCAGAGGTGAAATTCCTGCTTACAATAAATGGGGAATCTATTCCTGATATTTTAATTTTGAATGAATAATTGAACCATTTTTCAATTTTTTCAATGAAGTCAATATTTATTATTGCAGTTCTGTGTATCCTGATAAATTTATTGTCAGGTAGTCTGTGAACCCACTCTTTTAGTGTTTTGTATATAACAAACTTATCTCCTGAAGATATATATAGCTTTGAGTAATTTCCAATTGACTGAATTGCACAAATCTCTTTAATACTTATGAATTTTACATTTTTGTTATCAGATACAAATATTTTATCCTCATAATTTAATTTGAAACTGTGCTTTGAATGATCTTCGTGTTCATTTTTATTCTCCATTTCTGACAACTTTGAAACTAATAAATCCAGTCTCTCTTCACTAACCGGTTTTAAGAGATAATCGAGGGCATTTACCTCGAATGCTTTTACGGCATATTCGTCAAATGCTGTCACAAATATATATTTACCATCAAAATTTGTCTCATTTATAAGATCAAAACCTGATTTCTTAGGCATCTGAATATCAAGAAACACAATGTCTGGCAATAGTTTTTCAATACTTTTCTTTGCTGAGCTCACATCAAAAGCTTCTCCAACGACTTCAATGTTGTCATATTTTGCTAACATTCCTGTTAACCTTTGCCTGGCCAATCTTTCATCATCAACCACTAATGCTGCTAATTTTTTCATAATTGATATTCAGTTGGAATTTCTAGTTTAAGTTCTACCTGCCCATCTTTTTTAATTATTACTATAGAGGCTTTGTCTCCGTAAGTACATCTAAGTCTTTCTCTTACATTTTCAAGTCCGGTGTGTGTACTTTTACCGTCGGAAATTTTTGTCTCAATCCAGTAACCACTATTTCTAATACAGATAATCAATTGATTTGACAAAGTATATGATTCAATAACAATTTTCAAAGGTAATTTACTTGTATTCATTCCGTGTTTTATTGCGTTTTCTACGAGAGGGTACAATATTGCAGGAATAATGAAATATTTTAATGTACCAGGATCGATATTGTACACACACTCCAATTTTGATTCGAATCTGATAACCTGAATATGGACATAATGCCTGATAAATTTTAACTCTTCTTCTAAAGTTATTACATGATCATGTTTGTGAAGAAGTGTAAATCTTAAAAAATCTGATAATTCATCAATCATTTTTTGAGCTTTGGTTTTATCCTCTTCAATCAAAGCAGAGATGGAGTTAAGTGAATTAAATAGGAAATGGGGGTTGATCTGATTTTTCAGAACCTCCATCCTGAACTCAGATGCTTGGAGTAATGCTCTCTCTTTGTTGAGTTTCTCATCTTTTAAAGTATAAAAAAGGTTTATTGAATAATATAGAGTACTCCAGAACCCAAAAATAAGAGAGACATTCAAAATTCTTAAAATGATATCTACTCCTCTCTTATTTTCTAATATTGATGAAATCTCATAACCTTTCCGTATTGCAGATGATATATAATCAAGAGATACATAAATTGTCGAAACAGCACAAACAGACAACAAAACCAAAGTAACGATTATGATAAATCTGTTGGTGATTCGTTTGAAAAACCTGAACAGGGACCTTAATAAAAGAGATAAAGAGAAGTAAAAAATAAAGGCGAAAATCAATCCTAAAACAGACATTATTAAAGAAATATTATTTGAAATGCCAGGGATTCCCCACCCGAATACAAAAAATAGCCATCCGAAAATATTCAGAAACCAGAATAGCTTTCTTTTGTTCTCAAAAATTGTTTTAGTAAATTCTATTAATCTGTCATTCATTATATTCAATAAGTTTCAGAAATCATATCAGTGGACTCAACAGCCTTGCAAAAGCCTCCTTTATCTGATTTTTTTTACTTCTTTTTGCCCATTTGGAGCTGGCAAGACTTTTACATCTATCTGTATCTCTGATAAATTGATCTTCAAGCTTTAGTGCTAATTCTTTGTCATATATAATAGCTGTAATTTCAAAATTGTGCTCCAATGAACGGTTATCCATATTAGCAGAGCCAATTATACAAAACTCTCCATCAATTGATATTACTTTCGAGTGGTTAAATCCTTTGCTGAAAAGATACACTTTTACACCTGCTTCAAGCAGTTCTGTAGCATAAGATAGTGTTCCCCAATGTGCTATGTTGGTATCTGATTTTTCCGGTAACATAAGTGAGACATCGACACCACCCAGTGCTGCGATTTTAATTGCATTCAGAAGTGACTCATTAGGCGTGAAGTATGGTGTTATAATGTAGATATGCTTCTTAGCATTTGATATGGCTGCAAAATAACATTGCATTATACTTGCCCAGTCACTGTCAGGGCCGGAAGTAATTATCTGAGAATAAATCTGATGGGCTCCTTTCTCAAATCCGGGATTTTCTGTTACTGGAACAGGGTAATACTTTTTACGTTTGTTGAATTGCTGGTTGATAATAAAATAGCGATCAAGTAAAAAGCTTGATTGTAATGCCGCTACCGATTCACCGACAATCTTTATATGTGTATCCCTCCACTCCGGATAGTTTCCGCCATTATAATACCTGTCTGCAATATTAACTCCCCCAAGGAATCCCGTGAGGCCATCCACAACCAATATTTTTCTGTGATTTCTGTAATTAAGTCTTGAGGTTGGAGTGCGGAACCTTACCGGGGAGAAACTTAACATCTCCACACCGTTTTTAATAAGGTCGTTTGAGAATTCAGAAGAGAGTGACCAGCAACCTACATCGTCATATATAACCCTTACCTCAACACCCTCCTTTGCCTTCTCGATTAATAACTCCTTAAATCTATTTCCGGTTTCATCGGAGTTAATAATATATGACTGAAGATGAATATGCTGCTTAGCTAATTTGATCTGCTTGAACATTGCGTCCAGCGCATCTTTACCCGATAGGTAAAGTTCTATGGAGGAGTTTGTACCAAGAATACTGCGACTGCTCCGGAGATTCAGCATAATAAGCTGAAAATTTTTTTCCAGCGACCCAGGTAAAACTGATGCCCCTGATTTAAGTTGTTTGATCTGGTTGTTTGCCGCAATCCGCCGGACTCTCTCATCTCTGATACCTTTACGATTGAAAATTTTTCTCTTTCTGAAGTTTTGTCCGAAAAAGAGATATACAATAAGTCCAAGATAGGGGAGCAACAGTATTACTACTATCCATGAGAGTGATTTAACAGGATCCAGTTTGCGATAAATGATTAAAACAGAAGCATATATTGCTATTACAAGATAAACAAGATAAAGTATTACCGAAATATACTCCCAGAAAGGCATAAATGATAAATTTAAGGCTTTTTAATCTTTTTTGACAGCAAAATAGAGTATGGCTATTCCACCGGTTAATGATCTGTATTCAACATTTTCAAAACCGAAGTGCTCAAGCTCAGTAGCAAACTCTTCATATTGCGGGAAGCTCTCAACAGATTGCGGGAGATAACTGTAGGCATTTTTATCTCCGGAAATAATCCGCCCGATTGAAGGCAAAATCTTCAGGAAATAGAGGTTAAAGATAAATTTCCATAGTCTGTTCCTTGGTGTTGCAAATTCCAGGATGGCAAGTGACCCTCCGCTTTTGAGTACTCTGTTAATCTCAAGAAGCGATTCTCCTCGGTTTTCAAAATTGCGGATTCCGAAACCGATTGTAACTGCATCAAATGATTTGTCAGACAATGGTATAGAATCGGCAGATCCTGAAATGTATATTGGTCTTGCAGCTATGCCCGGAAATTTTTCAAAGCATTGGTCGCTCTTTTTTCCGGCAATTTCAATCATTGCAGTTGCAATATCGAGTCCGGTAACATTGACCCCTTTTTTGTAGAGAGCTATGGTGAGATCTCCGGTTCCGCAAGCGATATCGAGAGCTGTTGCAGGAGACCTTTCCATTAGCTTTTTAACCAGGATTCCCCTCCAGTACCTGTCGATACCAAATGAGAGCAGATGGTTAAGCAGGTCGTAGCTATGCGCAATATTATTGAACATTGCGGATATACTAGCCCTGTCTTTTTTTAATGTATTAGCCATTAATTTGTGTAATCCTGTATAAAACCGAATGATAGCTCATCCATCCTGAGTTCCCCCTTGGTAACGTGACCTAATAATGTAATTTCAAGCCCGTTATTATATATGTAATCTACAAATTTACCCTCCTTTTCTGAGCTTACACTTACCAGTACGGCCGGGTTTTTATCACTGAACAGGAACTCTTTATCGCTTAACTCGGCATCAGAAGTTATATCAAATCCCAGTTTTTTAAGTGAACAAGACTCTATGAGACCTGCAAAGAGTCCATCTCTGTTCAGGGTATGCGCACTCTCAAGCAGACCGTTCTCCATTGCGTCTATAACAACCTCGATTGTAGAGCTGTTATCCTCCTCTTTTCCTGAGTAGTCACCCAACAGGTATATGGTATCACCCTTCTTTTTAAAACTCATCGGGAACCTGTTTTTCCCGTTAGGGTAGAAACTTTCAAATGGATTTTTTAAATATTTTGAGACACTTTCACGTAATTCGGTGCTTGAAGAGATTATACCTGCAATTTCACGAAGATCATCAATTGATTCTATCTGCTTTCTGAAGTTATCATTCATCTTTATGATGGTTTTATTTTTTTGCTAAGTTAGGAAAAATATTTTACATTTGCAGTCCCTAAGCCCAGATGGTGAAATTGGTAGACACGCTACTTTGAGGGGGTAGTGCCGGTTGCGGTGTGCAAGTTCGAGTCTTGTTCTGGGCACCCTGAAAATCAGAAAAGTAAATAGTTTTATACTGTTTACTTTTCTTTTTAATTTTAAATACTGAAACAGATATGCCAATAAAAATTGTATTTCTTGACATGGCTACAATGGGTGACGATATTGATCAGACACCATTAAGAAAAAGAGGAGATTTTATCACCTACCCATACACTTTAAAAACAGAAATTCCTGAAAGAATTAAAGATGCCGATGTTGTCATGGTAAACAAACTCTTTATAGGAAGGGAGGAGATTGACTCTGCAGAGAGATTAAAACTGATTTGTGTTTCTGCAACCGGAGTTAATAATATTGATACTGAATATGCACGTTTAAAAGGGATTCCGGTGATGAACGTGGTAAATTATTCAACTGAGAGTGTGGCTCAGATAACCTTTGGATCATTACTTGCTTTGGTGAATAACACGATATATTTTGATAGAGTCGTTAAGGATGGAAGTTATTCAGACAATCTGCATTTTACAGATACCGGCAGGTTTTTTCACGAAATTTGCGGGATGAATTACGGAGTTATCGGGATGGGCAATATAGGAAAGAGAGTTGCAGAAATTGCTGCCAGTTTCGGATGTAATGTAAGCTATTATCCCACTTCGGGTGTTGCGCATTGTGGTGATTATCCTGCTGTTGAGTTAGATGATCTTCTTAAAAAGTGTGATATAATCTCTATTCATGCACCTCTTACCGACAAAACCAGGAATCTCATAAATATTGATAAACTTAAGTTGATGAAACCATCATCAATTTTGATCAATCTTGGAAGGGGTGCAATTGTAAATGAACAGGATCTGGCAGATGCAATTGATAACGGAATAATAGGAGGGGCTGCAATTGATGTTTATAGTGTTGAACCTGTTCCGGTTGACCACCCCTATCTGAAGATGAAAAATAAAGAGCGGATGGTTCTTACCCCTCATATAGGGTGGGCAAGTATTGAGGCCAGAAGAACATTAATGGAGAGGTTAGGGGAGAATGTAGATTCAGTTTTCGGAAAAACTATTTAAGAGGCGAACCTGCCTCTTTTTTCATAAAATTGTATTCAAGTCTGTCTACCAGACGAGGAAAAAACTTGTTAAGGGTAACTAAAAGTTTTCCAATTGGAGTAAGGATAATTTCGGCCTTTCTCTTTTCGATTCCTTTTAAAAGGTGTTTCGCACACTCTGAAGCTGACATCATTTTGTTTTCGTCCCGGGGTGTCTCTCCCTGCCGGCTACCATTGGCGGTCAAAGCCTGCTCTCTGATGTTTGAGGCGGTGAAACCCGGAGCAAAAATCATAACATGAAGATTGTCTTTAAGATGCTCTATTCTCAATGTGTCCAGAAACCCGTAGATGGCAAATTTTGAAGCAGAATATCCGGTTCTGGCAGGAAGACCTTTATATCCGGCAATGGAGATAACACCAACTATTGATCCCTCTCTGCTGAGGATGTGTGGAAGGGCAAATTTGGTGCAATAAACTGTACCCCAGAAGTTGACATTCATTAGCTCTCTTATCACGGATAGGTCGAGATCTTTAAAAAGGGCACGCATAGATATCCCGGCGTTGTTTACCAGGATATCTATCTGCCCAAAATTTTCTATAGTTTTATCAATGAGTGCCTTGCAGTCAGTTTCCACGCTTACGTCACAGGCAACAGGCAAGATTCGGTTTTCGGAACTACCCAATGCGTGCCTATCTTTAAACTCAATGAGTTTTTCCAAACGTCTTGCTGCTACTACAACTTTGCAACCGGCATTATAAAACTCTTCGGCTGCTGCCATGCCTATTCCTGAGCTGGCACCTGTTATAATAACAACTTTATTTGCAAGCATCTCTATCTACTTTTTAGCTTCAATTGCCATATCCTGTATTTCGTCTCCTCTGTAAACTCCTGCTTTAAGCTTCTCCTTTACTTCTCCGAATGCCTTGAGAGTGTACTCAACATCTTCCAGAGAGTGCATTGCTGTAGGGATGAGCCTGAACATGATAACACCTTTAGGAACTACAGGGTATACAACGGCAGAACAGAAAATTTTATAATTTGTTCTTAGGTCAACGAGCACATTGGTCGCCTCAGGTACGTTGCCTTCAAGAAAAACAGGAGTAACACAAGCCTCTGCCTTTCCAATATTGAATCCCATCTCGCGAAGACCCTTCTGCATTGTGCGGGTAATTAGCCAAAGCTTCTCTCTGAGTTCAGGTATAGTGCGAATCATATCCAGTCTCTTAAGGCAGCCTTCAA
This sequence comes from uncultured Muribaculaceae bacterium, assembly GCA_964521685.1. GTDB lineage: Bacteria > Bacteroidota > Bacteroidia > Bacteroidales > UBA932 > Bact-08. The sequence continues at coordinate 20,145 of CAZFTS010000034.1, read as the reverse complement.
CCATTGCCATAGGAAGTGATTTTGCATATATCTGAGAGCGAAGATTATATCTTAGATAGTTTATTATATGCTCGGGACCTGCAACGAATCCGCCAATACCGGCCATTGCTTTTGCAAAAGCTCCGAAATAGAGGTCAATCTCCTCCATAACTCCGTAGTGTTCAGATGTTCCCCTGCCGTTGTCACCCATCACTCCAAAACCGTGAGCATCATCAATGAGGATACGGAAGTTGTATTTCTTCTTCAGTTCAACAATTTTGTCAAGAATTCCGAGATCACCGGTCATTCCGTAAACTCCTTCGGTAATGAGCAGAATTCCGCCGCCGGTTTCGGCAACAAGTTTGGTTGCTCTTGCAAGTGCTTTATCGCATTTCTCGATATCATTATGCGGATAGACAATTCTCTGACCCATATGCAGTCTGACACCATCCATGATACAAGCGTGAGCTTCTGAATCATAAACTATTATGTCGTGTCTGTTTACCAGAGCATCAATGGTTGAAACCATTCCCTGATATCCGAAATTGAAGAGATATGCATCCTCTTTCAATTCAAATTCGGCCAGCTCTCTTTCAAGTCTTTCATGAAGAGCAGTCTGTCCGGACATCATTCTGGCTCCCATAGGATAACCCAAACCCCATCTCTGAGCAGCCTCTGAATCAACTTTTCTCACTTCTGGGTGGTTGGCAAGACCAAGGTAGTTGTTGAATGTCCACGCAAGTACCTCCGTGCCGTTGAATATCATTCTTGGCTGAATCTGACCTTCCAGACGGGGAAAGGCAAAGTAACCGTGTGCTCTTTTACGGTACTGTCCGAGCGGACCACCTTCGTCATTTTTTATTCTTTCAAAAATATCCATATTGATAATTGATTATGTGTATCTTATTCTCCTTCCTATTCTCAGGATGGTTGTTCTTTTTATACCATTGAGGGCACAAAGCTTTGTGATTGAGACTCCGGTTCTTTGTGCGATTCTGCCAAGAGTGTCGCCGCTGCGGATTGTCCAGAACCGAATCTTGTCAATCTCCTTTTTATATTCAAAATGTTGTGAATTGAGGGCAAGTATCTGGTTTTTGACACAATTTTTCTCAAAATCTATAATGTCGTTCGGATTGATTGGGTTTCCAAGGTACCTTATTTCAAAATGGAGATGGTATCCGGTTGAACGGCCGGTGCTTCCCCCTAAACCTACCGGAACTCCCGAACTTAATGTATCTCCCGGTTTTACGGTTATTTTGCTAAGGTGGGCATAAAGAGTTTCCAGCCCGTTTGAGTGTCGTACCAATACATAATATCCGTAATCCCTTGCCCGTTTTGTAATCCTTACTACACCGTCAAATGCATTCAATACAGTATCCCCTTTATGTACTTTCAGATCAATTCCATAGTGGAACCTCCATTTTCTGAAGCCGAAGTCAGAGGTTACATACTTCATTGACGGGGGGCAGTAACCGCTGAGATCAATTTTTACAGTGTCCTTCATGTCGACCAGATTAACCTGGTATGGATTGATCTTGGTATCACTCCAGATATCGTACTCTTCAGGCATCTCGGTAAATTCGATAGCCCGCAGATAGTCAGATATCGGCACAATCTCTTTAGGTTTATTGAAACCAAAGATTACCGGATTCAGATATGGAATATATTTTGGCGGTTGTGGTAATGTAATAACGGAAATGGGAATTTCAGGAACAACCTCCCGTTTTTTATTTAATGAAAATGCATCTGCATTAATGGTTGAAGTGCTTAAAATAGTGCAGAGCATGAAGTATTTCAGAGTTCTAAGCATCTATATTTGCGTATTTTGCGTGTGTTTCAATAAACTCCCTTCTTGGAGGAACCTCATCTCCCATAAGCATTGAAAATATTCTGTCGGCCTCTGCAGCATTATCGATGTTAACCTGACGAAGCATTCTGGTCTCAGGATTCATTGTTGTATCCCATAACTGAACGGCGTTCATCTCTCCAAGACCTTTATATCTTTGAACGTGAACCCCGCTCTCTTTCCCTTTACCGATCTTCTCGATTGCATCTTTTCTCTCATCCTCTGTCCAGCAATATTGCTCCTGCTTACCCTTTTTAACGAGGTAGAGCGGCGGAGTGGCAATATAGACGTGCCCGTTCTTGATAAGGTCCTGCATAAATCTGAAAAAGAAGGTAAGAATAAGAGTTGCTATATGGCTTCCGTCCACATCGGCATCGGTCATTATTATTACCTTATGATACCGTAGTTTAGACAGATTAAGAGCTTTGCTGTCCTCTTCAGTACCAATCGTTACCCCAAGGGCTGTATATATATTGCGGATCTCTTCATTTTCAAATACTTTGTGCTCCATGGCCTTTTCCACATTCAGAATCTTTCCTCTTAATGGTAGGATAGCCTGGAAATTACGATCTCTTCCGCTCTTTGCGGTACCGCCTGCCGAATCACCCTCAACCAGGAATACCTCTGATACTGTAGCATCCCTGTTGGAACAGTCGGCAAGTTTACCCGGTAATCCGGATCCCGACATAACAGTCTTACGCTGAACCATCTCTCTGGCTTTACGTGCTGCATGTCTTGCTGTTGCAGCCAGGATTACTTTATCTATAATGTTTTTGGCATCTCTAGGGTTCTCTTCAAGATAGTTTTCAAGCGCCGAAGTAGTGGCTTGAGATACTGCGGCCATCACCTCGGAGTTACCGAGTTTTGTCTTGGTCTGACCTTCAAACTGAGGCTCTGCAACCTTAACGGAGATAATTGCGGTCAATCCCTCCCTGAAGTCGGCAGCGTCAATTTCAAATTTCAGTTTTGCAAGCATACCGCTCTTTTCGGCATAATTTTTAAGAGTGGTCGTAAGACCCCTTCTGAAACCACTCAGGTGTGTACCACCCTCTATGGTGTTGATATTGTTTACGTATGAGTGTATGTTTTCTGAGAATCCCGAGTTATATTGCATTGCAATCTCAATTGGAATTCCGGTTTTGTCAGTCTCAAGGTAGATGGGCTTTTCAGTCAATTTGTCTCTTGTACCATCGAGATAACCGACAAACTCCATGAGTCCGAGCTCGGAATAGAATGTATCTGAACGCTCTTTTATCTCTCCGTTCTCTCCGTTTTCAGGACTCTCTCCGCCATCTTCGGCCGATCTTTTATCGATAATTGTGAGTTTTACCCCTTTGTTAAGGTAGGCAAGCTCTCTTAACCTGGTAGCCAGAACTTCATAATTGTAGGTTGTCCCCATTGTGAAGATTTCCGGATCGGGTTTGAAGGTAATGACTGTACCTCTTCTGGATGAATCCTCCATCTCTTTTACAGAGTAGAGAGGAACCCCTTTGCTGTACTCCTGACGGAAGTGTTTTCCATCTCTGAAAATATCTGCGATCAGATGTATGGAGAGCGCATTTACACATGAGACACCCACTCCGTGCAGACCTCCTGAAACCTTATAAGAGTCTTTTGAGAATTTACCGCCGGCGTGTAGTACTGTGAGTACAACTTCGAGAGCAGAGCGACCCTCCTTTTCATGGATTCCGGTTGGGATACCCCTCCCGTCATCGGCAACCGTTATTGAGTTGTCCGGATTAATAACTACGTCTATATTTGAACAATAACCCCCCAGTGCCTCGTCAATGGAGTTATCAACAACTTCATATACAAGATGGTGAAGACCTCGTGAACCAATATCTCCAATGTACATCGACGGTCTTTTACGTACCGCTTCTAACCCCTCCAGAACCTGAATACTGTCTGCTGAATACTGGCCGGATGCCAGTGTGGACTCGTTTTCCTTCATTTTTTTCAACTTCGTTTTAAAGATGACAAAGATAATTAATATACTAAAAAAAACCTAATAAATTGTTAAGAAATATTAGGTTTTTGATTATAGATATAAACAAGATTATCAGAATTTTATAGCAATACCTACACCACCGTTAAATCCGGGCATAGGATATGTTGCCATATAAATTATATCTGAATCAAGAATATTGTTCAACCTTAGAAAGAGGGTAACTTTTCTGTTGTGAATGTATGAGAACTCTGCGTTTAACAGTGCTGACGATGGTATAAATGATGGGTAAACCACCGATGAGCTTGTCAGGTCGTCATAAAATAGTGCCGGGGTTCTCTGTTTGAAATGAAAAGATGTATAGAGGATTAATCTCTCTCTCCAGCTGTATCTGGCATATGCTTTAAGTTCAAACGGTGAGTAGTTATAATGTTTGTTTGTCATATTGTTGTCGTCTCGGTAGGTGAAAAGATCGGCATTAATCCCACCGCTGAAATCCTCTGTCTTTACAAAAACCTCTGTGCCAAATCCAACCCTTTTCTCATTAGCATACCAGGCTCCATAGCTGTTTGCCGGAATGTAAATTGATATCGGTATTGAATTGTTGGCGTAGAAGTAGAGTTGATTTCTGTACTCGTAATATCCACCGTAAATGTTAAACGAAACTCTCTCAATGAATTTTCCTTTAATACCTGCTCTGGCTATAACCGGTTGTTCAACGTTTTTAATATCTGTTCTTGGGTGAATCCATGGGTTTAAATCAGATAATTTACTATAATTCATAAAATTATTCTTCCCGTCCAGAAGGCCGTACAACCATATTTTGTTTTTGACCATCTCAAACGAAACTGATCCGCTGAAATAGAGATTATAGCCAGTTATACCTTTATCAATCCATAGGTTATACTTTATTCCGGCATCAAAGCTGACTCTTTTTCCGGAGAATGAATAGCGCGGATATATTTCAAGATTGCTTCTGTCAAAAGATTCCGAATTGAGGGAGTTTGAGGATTCATATCTCATTCCGGCAACTATTTTACTGAATCCGGAAAATCCGCCGCCCGCAGTAACCCCGAAGTTCAGGTATTTCTCATCAATCTTTGACTCTTTCAGAAAGCCGGGGAATGGTGTGCCGTAACTGTCGTAAATTTCATAGAAATTTGCCTTTGACCTCAATGTACCGTATGAGAGATCTATATCGTATAAGAAACTGTTATTCTTATTGTTGATAGATTTTGCAAATATTTTTACCCCTTGCTTTACAGTTTTGATAGATAGTGAGTCTTTCATAAATGCCGACTCTCTGTATGCCGGATAAGGCGATAATTGCGAGAGGGTTATGAGCTGGATCTCATTTATTCCGTAATAGCTGTTATAGCGCTGTCCAAGAGTGGCCTCAATTCCGGTAACTCCTGTTTTCCAACTGAATTGAAACTTAAGGCCGCCATTTGTTGACGAAGATGGGGCATCACCGATATCGGTTCCTCTTGATATTTCGGAACCACTCTTTACCACTCCCGGAAGTTTACCCATAAATGAGTTGTGATCTCCGAATATCACCAGAGAGAGGGCAGATGGTAACCGGGGCTGAAGATAGAGCGTCCCGTAAGGATTCAATGGAAAGTTTGTACCGGCGGTTATGTTGATAAAGGGCTGTTTTATTCCCGGAGTCTTATCTATTGCAGCAGATGGCAAAGGTGTAAATTCATACAGATCCTTGATTGGTCTGTCGAATATGGAATATTTGAATAAGAGATCGAAAATTCCAAGAGAGTCGGCAAAATTACTGAAGAGTTTACCTTTAGTAATCTCCAGAAGTTTTGCATCAAAGTCTCTCTTTACCTCGAGTGTGGGGTCAATCTTTTGCTGGGCAGTTATGGTGCCGGAGGTTGAAGCTATTGCCCCAAATATTAAAACCAATGCTAAAAATCTCTCTTTCATGTTACTTTGATTTTTTTTCCTGGATTTTTGAAATTCTCATCTTTATTTGCTCTTCTATATCGTCCTTAACTTTAGGTTTATAGGAGTCTAGAATGCTTTTATATGTTGCATCTGCCTGCTCCCAGTTCTCCCTTTCGGCAAATGTATCACCCAAAAGTATAAACGATTTGGCCAGCCAGTAACTTTGAGGAGTTCCTGAATCGGCAAAAGCGTAAACATCTCTCTCTACTTTTGCAAAATCTCCTTTGTCAAAATGGTCCGATATAATAAGGTAGGCGCTCTCGGCTCCTTCCGGAATCATCTTATTACGGGCAATGTCTGCAAGAAATGGAAGAGCCCTGGAGCGCTCTCCCATGAGATAGTAAGATTTTCCGGTGATATATCTTATTCTGAGTCTGTCGCTTTCAGATGGAGTTGTTTGCATTGCCTTTTCTGCTTCCGCTATTGCATTCTGATACTGACCATCCATAAAATAGGAGTTCATAAGTCCCGCAATTGCCTCAGATTTGTTGTTTTCGAGTTTTGCAATTCTCGTCAGTGTCGAATATGCATTGATTGCCTGCGGGTAATTCTGCAATTGATAAGAGATTCTTGCATAATTAAGAGTAGCCAGCTCGGTAAATGACTCCTCACCGATTTTCATCACCTCCATGAATGCATCGAGTGCAAGTTCCGGTTTGGATGTTTTAAGATATGATTCGCCAAGATAAAACCAGGCCTGGGCACTTTTACCCCCTTTCGGATAGCTTTTAAGGAAGGATGTGAGCGAACTGACAGCTCCTGAATAGTTTCCTGAAAGAAACTGCTTTTCGGCAGAGCTGAAAACGATTAGTTCCCGTTCCGATACGGTTTTGGTTTGTGACATCCCCAAGCCGTCGAGATAGGCGAGAAACTCTTCGGCACGTCCCTGATCTTTATAGATATTTTCCAAACCTGCAACAGCACTTTGTGCCTCCGGCGACTGCGGATTGGTTGTGAGTATCTTCTTATAATAGTCAACAGCGACACTCTCATCTCTCTTATTCAGGTTTATCAGCCCCAATTCTAAAAGCGCCTTAGGATAGTAATGGCTGTTCTCAAATTTATTACTCAGCTCTTTCAGGTAAAACTCTGCCCCGCTATTGTCGCCCGTTTGAATGAGTGTTCTTCCAAGCTCATACAGCACTTCGGGATAGAGTGTGTTATTAACACCTTCGGCTATCAGGTTTTTTAACATGCCTGCTTTTGCAGCGTCGTCTCCTTTAAGACCTAGAGCTATAGATGTCTGATAATCGGCGTAATTTTTAAGCGCTTTGTTGTTTTGGTTTACTAGTGAGAAATTTTCAATTGCCTGTTCATACTTTCTTTGCATAAACTGACAGTCGCCAAGTCTGGTTCTGGCCTCATCTGTGTAAAGTACCTCACCTCTCGGGAGATTCAGATACCGTTGAAACCAGTTCTCGGCCTGTTCAAAATTTCCCAGTTTAAAGTATCCGTAGGCTAAATTGTAGAGAGAGGTTGAGTACTCTTTGTTACCTTTAAAATTTGTGTTGCGAAGTGCCAGATTCTGATTGATATCTACAGACCTCTGAAACTGATTGTTCCGGTAGTAGGCCTCTGCAAGCCAGAACTGTGTAACATTATAGAGGTTAGAGTTGTAGATCCCGTTGGAAAGCGAAAGCTCAAACACCGGAATTGCATCCCTGTAGGCGCCGAGATTGACCAATTGCATTCCCCTTAAAAATGTAGCTTTTTGGATATTTACAATATCTTTTGCAGATGGATTCTTAATACTTCGTAAAATATCGATAGCCGATCTGTAATCCTGTTTCAAAAGGTATGAGGTGGCAATGTAATTTTGAATTTCATTAAATTTCTCCTCTGTAGGAGAATAGGTGTCAAGATATTTGCGGAATTTAGTAATATCGGAATTGAGGTCAAATGAGAGTTTTGCGTAGTTAAAGAGTGCATCCTCCTTAATTGCTTTGTCGAACGACCCATCCGAGGCTATTCTGAAACTGTTGAGCGCTTCAAATTTATTTTTCATCTCAATGTAGCACTTGCCCATGTGATATGAGGCATTCTGCTTAAGAGAGTCATCTTCGGTTATTACCTGTTTCAGAATTTCTATAGCTTCGCTGAATTTTCGCTGAGTGTAGGAGAGAATACCTGCATAGTAGATATCTTTCCTGGAGAGGTTTTTATTGTCAAAGGAGTACTTTTCAAAATAGAATTCGGCCCTTTCAGTATCGTTGAGCGCGAAGAAGGCCTCCGAAACGACTCTTGCACATTTGCTCTTCAGTTCGCCACTTAGTGTCTCGTAAAGTTCTGTACCGTTTTCTGTTACATATTTATAATCCTTTAGCATGAATTTGCTCTCAAGAATATAGTATCTGCCAAGCAAAGAGAATCTTGGATCCTGTCCAATCTTTCTGAACATCTCGACAGCCTTTTCAAAGTTGCGATTCATGTAATGGATATGGGCAGTATAATATATTGCAGGATTTGTATAATTGTTGGGAGAGCCCTTCATGATTTGATTAAACCTGGATAAAGCCTCACCGGTATTTCCGGTCCTGAAATTGGCATAACCCGATTTAAAATTGAATTCATTTATTTGAGAACGTGTTAGTTCTGCTGTTTTTATCATTGAAAAGACCTCGAAAGCCTCTGTATATCTTTCGATATTAAAAAGGTACGATCCATACTTCAATCTTATATCTGACATTCGCGGTGAGTCCGGCCACCTCTCCTCCATGATCCGGTATCTTGAGTGAAGATCAGGCTTTGTTCCCAAAATTGAGATAAGAGTAAGATACGCCTCAATCTCCGATGTAAAAGAGCTCTTAATACCTTTGTAATCCTCCTGTAAGTTTTCAAACTCCCTCTCTGCAGATTCATATAATCCACGATTGTACAGATCGACAGCCTTTTTAAATCTCTCATCAGACTGATAGCTGCCTGCAGCGTAAAGTGGATAAACTGTCAATAAAATTGATATTGAGATCAGCACCTGAAAAATGGTTCTACTAATTGAATATCTCATATCTTTTTGGTTTAAATAAATAGATTTAAACACCAAATTTAGTAATTTTGCCTTTAATAAACAGAAAATATGATGCCCGACAGATCTAAACCAATTATAGAATTTGTTAATGCCGATATCGCCAAAGAGGAGAACCTCATAATGTCGGGTCTGAATCTTACGGTCTACAGAGGCGATTTTATTTACCTTATAGGTAGAGTCGGAAGCGGAAAAACTTCAATAGTAAAAGCAATAATAGGCGAAATTCCATTGCAGAAAGGCTCTGCAGTTGTTTCGGGTTTCAGACTTGACAAATTGAAAAGGAGGGAGATCCCATTTTTAAGAAGGCGGATAGGGGTTGTCTTTCAGGATTTCCAGCTTTTATCGGACAGATCTGTTTACGATAATCTATATTTTGTTTTGATGGCTACCGGATGGAAAAATAAAAAAGAGGCTGATGCTGTTATAAAAGAGAGGCTTGAAAGCGTAGGGATGCTACTGAAAGGGCATAAGATGCCGCATCAGCTATCGGGAGGAGAGCAGCAGCGAGTTGCAATTGCACGGGCACTACTCAACAATCCGGAGATTATCCTTGCCGATGAGCCGACCGGAAACCTTGATAGTGAAACAGCCGTCGAGATAATGGAGCTTCTCACAACAATTCACCGTCTGTATGAGCCTGCAATTATTTTTGTTACACATAACAGGGCTCTTTTTAAGAGGTACCCTGGCAGGGTTATGCTATGTGAAAACATGCAGTGTAAAGAGATTGAGACATCACAGGAGATTGATCTGTCACAGCTGCTCGATATCTGAAAATATGACAAGAGGCGAGAGATACAAGCGTGTTCTTGAGTGGTTTAAGGTGAATATGCCTGTCGCTCAAAGTGAACTTAATTTCAAATCACCATATGAACTGGTAGTTTCGGTTATTTTATCGGCCCAATGCACCGATAAAAGGGTGAATATGGTAACACCGGCGTTATTCTCCCGGTTTCCGGACCCGGTAAAATTATCACAATCAATACCTGAGGAGGTTTTTGAATTTATAAAATCGGTTACCTTCCCCAATAACAAGAGCAAACACCTTGTGAACATGGCGCGGATGCTGGTTTCTCAGTTTAACGGAGTGGTGCCGGAAGATCCTGAGAAGCTTCAGAAATTGCCAGGAGTTGGTAGAAAAACGGCAAATGTAATAGCATCAATAATTTACAGTAAACCGGTAATAGCTGTTGATACTCACGTCTACAGAATTTCGCGCAGATTGGGTCTTTCGTCGGGTAAAACACCTTTAGCCGTAGAGCTGGATCTGACATCGGAGATTCCTGCGGAGTTCAGAGCAATAGCACACCACTGGCTCATTCTGCATGGCCGGCATATATGTGTTGCAAGAAAACCTAAATGCAGTGAGTGCGGATTATCTGATGTTTGTCTCCATTACCATATGACCGGCAGGGCAGATCTCCATAAAGGTGGCACCAGCTGACGGTCCAAAGCTCCCCCCGACAACTCCTATCACATCCTCCTTCGAGAATTTATTGTCATTGAGAAGGGTTCTGATTGAGCTTTTAATGAACTCATCTTTGCTTTGAGTGGGGTCCATCGAATAGGCATAAACCCCGTAAGAGAGTGCAAGTTCTCTCATTACATGCGGGGTGTAACACATTGCGTAAATAGGAGTTTTGGGCCTGAATGCCGATAAATATCTGCCTGTTCTTCCGGTTCTGGTATCAAATACCATTGCCTTTATAGGCAGTTTTTTTGTTGCACTAACCAACTGACAACTGAGTACTGCTGCAACGGGGTGGGTGACATCTTTAAGTTCAAGCTTATAGAATGGTTTTATCTCCTTCTCTGTCTCAAGGGCAATATTTGTCATAGTCCTGACCGCCTCTTTCGGATATTTCCCGTTGGCCGTTTCACCACTGAGCATTACGGCATCGGTCCCCTGATAAATTGCATTGGCAACATCGGTAACCTCGGCTCTTGTAGGTCTCGGATTCTCAATCATTGTATGGAGCATTTGTGTGGCAATAATTACCGGTTTCTTACGCTCCTGGCACTTCTTGATAATTGTTCTTTGAATAATCGGAATCTTTTGATAATCAATCTCAACACCCAGATCGCCCCTTGCCACCATTGCTCCGTAACAGTGCGAAAGTATCTCATCGATATTGTCGACACCCTCCTGATTCTCAATCTTTGCAATTATCTTAAGATGACTCTTATGATTATCCAGGATTTTTTGAATTTCAATTACATCATCCTTACTTCTGACAAATGAATGGGCAATGAAGTCCAGATCATTCTCGATTGCCCACATTATATACTCCCGGTCTCTGTCTGATATTGAGGGGAGTTTAATTGAAACATTTGGAATATTAATACTCTTTCTGCCTTTAATCTCTCCGCTGTTATTAGCCATACAGTAGAGCCTTTTATCTTTTTTTCTTACCACTGTAAGAGAGATTTCACCATCATCAATCAGAATGTTTGAACCCACAGGAACCTCGGAGACAAAATTACTGTAATTGGTGTAAAGCAGCCCGTTGCCTGAAACTCCAAGGGGATTGTCTTCAAAAATAACCTCATCTCCCGCCTCAACTTTGAATCCCTTCTCAAGACCCATATTGGTAATTCTGATCTCGGGCCCTTTTGTATCTATGAGTATTGCAATTTTATCCGATACTTTTCGTGTGTTCTGAACAATTGGTAATGAGGATTCCAGCGTTGTATGAGCAGAGTTTATCCTCACTACATTCATCCCCTCCCTGTACAGAGTGTCAATAAATTCAACACTGCAGTTTTTATCGGATACTGTGCAAATTATCTTCGTTTTCTTTTCCTCCATAATTCTTCTAAATTTGTGTGCAAAAGTAATGCATTTTATTTGAAACGGGCCAATCTTAATAATTTAATAACAGACTTCAATACCTATCTGAAGCTTGAGAGATCGCTATCTCAGAATAGTATAAACGCATACTGTTCCGATATTGCAAAGCTTGTTAAATTTCTTGAGAGCGAAAGCAATACAACTGCTTTTAAGAGTGCCGGAAATGCAACACAGGAGTCGATAAATCTCTTCCTTTCTTCTCAGTTTGGTGCAAACCTTTCAAAAAGGTCCCAGGCGAGACTTATAAGCTCGTTGAAATCTTTTTACAACTTTCTGGAGATGGAGGGGGTAGTAGAGAAAAGTATTGCAGAGATGCTGGATCCTCCTAAAATTAAGCCCTATCTGCCTGTTGTATTATCGGTGAAGGAGATTGAAGATATTTTGTCTGTTATTGATCTCTCACTGCCAGAGGGACACAGAAACAGGGCCATTATTGAGATGCTCTATTCTTGTGGATTAAGAGTGAGCGAACTTGTGACTATAAGGATTTCCGATCTCTTTTTTAATGATGGATTTATAAGAGTTACCGGCAAAGGGAGCAAGCAGCGGTTGGTTCCTGTAGGAATTCCGGCAATTGAATCGGTAAATTTCTACCTTTCAAAAAGAAAATTTTCCGAGGTAAAAAAGCGGGACGAAGATATCCTCTTTCTAAACAGAAGAGGTTCGAGACTCTCAAGGGAGATGGTTTTTCTGATTGTCAAAAAGGAGAGTAAAAGAGCAGGTATCACAAAGGAGATATCTCCACACACCTTTAGGCACTCTTTTGCTACGCATATGGTTGAAAATGGCGCAGATCTGAGAGTTGTTCAGGAGATGCTGGGGCATGAGAGTATACTGACTACGGAGATTTACACACATGTCAACAGCGAAAAATGGAGGGAGAGTATATTAAAATGCCATCCGCGTGGCTGAGATGAGAGTGTAAATAATTCAGCCAAGATGTTATATTTGCACTTTAGGTTTTAAAAAGATAAAAATGCATAGAGGAGTATTGATCGTATTGGCGCTTGGATTGGTTAGCAATCTTTACGCAATAGTACCGGAAAAAAATGTAAGTGATACAGTAAAGGCTGTAAATCTTAACTCTGCGGTGGTAACTGCAAATAAGACAAGAGTTAACAGGAGTTCTGTCCCTATAACGGTATCTGTAATCGAGAGAGATGAGATTGAGAGGAGCGGATTTACATCGCTTCTGCCTGTCCTTTCACAGAATATTCCGGGTCTTTTTGTTACACAGAAAGGTGTAACGGGGTTCGGAATTTCTTCCGGTTCGGCTGGTGAGATAAATATAAGAGGTGTCGGTCAGGGCAATAAGGTGCTCATGTTGCTGGATGGTCAACCTCAGTGGGCAGGTGTGTTCGGCCACTCCATCGGTGATCTCTATGTCTCTTCCGATGTAGAGCGGGTTGAGGTTATAAGAGGCCCCGGATCACTGTTATATGGTTCAAACGCAATGGGAGGGGTTGTGAATGTGATTACCCGGAAAAGTGAGAAGGAGGGTAGAGAGAGCAGGGCGAGGGTGTCATACGGGTCTTACAATACTCAGAAATACATGGTTAACAGCGGTTTCAAACGGGGAAAATGGAGCAGTTTCGTATCGGTTAACCATGACAGGACAGATGGGCACAGAAGCAATTCTGATTTCAGAATGACCAACGGATTTGCCAAAATTGGTTACAAACCCGGAGAGCACTTCAATTTAGAGGCTAATGTCTCTCTTTCTAAAATATATAATGAGAACCCTGGCAGAAGAGACGACCCTGTAACCGAAAACAAGATGAATATTCTGAGAGGGTCGGCATCGGTATTGTTTGAGAACTTTCACAGATACGGTTCGGGTGCTGTGCAGATATTTGCAAACGCTGGTGACCATGAGATCAATGATGGTTACAAAATAGGGGAGCTGCCAAAATCATACCTGTTTAACTCTATCGATCACAACTATGGAGTTATGATTCACGAAAATATAAGGCTCTTTAAGGGGAACACCTTCACAATGGGATTCGATTATAAAAACTGGGGAGGCAGAGCATGGAACTCTCCAATTAACTCTGGTTCGAATACATCTTTGGTAAACAGAAATATTGATGAAACTGCCGGCTATTTTATTGTTCAGCAGGAGTTTTTCGATAATCTGACAATTAACGGTGGGTTGAGGTTTGAGTACAATTCGGAATTTGAGGGTGAGTGGATTCCGCAGATAGGTGCAACTCTGAAAGCCTTTAAAAACAACGTTTTAAAAGGATCTATCTCGAAAGGTTACAGAAGTCCGACAATAAGGGAGATGTATATGTTTCCACCTCAGAATCCGAATCTGATGCCCGAAAATATGCTTAACTTCGAACTCTCGGTTGGTCAGACATTTCCGGAATCGAATCTGAGTGCTGAGCTTACTCTCTTTTATACAGATGGATGGAACATGATTGAGACTGTAAGAATCAGTGGCATTCCGAAAAATCTGAATACGGGACTCTTTTCAAATAAGGGCTTTGAGTTAATGGCCAGTTACAGAATAAAACCAAATCTGAGGGCAGATGCCAATTACAGCTTTTTACAAACCAGTAAACTGATGCTTGCATCTCCCAGACACAAGCTGTTTGCCTCACTCAGTTATTCACTCGATAAATATGAGTTTGTTCTTAACAGTCAATATATTGGAGGGCTGTGTCTGAACACTGCGACAAAACTGATGGAAAATTTTACACTATTTAACGCCAGAGCATCTTATAAAACTAAGATTCACAAAATTGACACCAGGTTTTTTGTAAACTTAGATAATATAACTTCTATTACATACACTATCAATGAGGGATTCCCGATGCCAGGTATTCTCTTCTTTGCAGGATTTGATATTAATTTTTAAAATTCTGAGAAATGTCCTATATTTGCGCCCGATTTATATAACCACAAAACAAACCATATTAAAATGAAAAAATTTTTCGCATTATTCCTGGTTGCCGGTTTCGTACTCGTTTCTTGCGGCAACAAGAAAACTGAAGAGGTTGTAGAGGTAAAGGCTGATTCAACAACTGTTGCAGCCGATACTACAAAAGCTTGCTGTGACTCTACAAAAGCAGTAGCTGATACTACTAAAGCTGTTGAAGTTAAGTAATTTCAACTTTAAAAAAACAAGAGGGCGTTTCTGAAATGAAACGCCCTCTTGTTTTTTATTTCCACTCAAAAGCTTATTCCCATTCGATTGTTGCAGGTGGTTTGGATGAGATATCGTAGACAACTCTGTTAACCCCTTTAACTTTATTTATAATATCGTTGGATACCTTTGCCAGAAATTCGTAAGGAAGGTGTACCCAATCGGCAGTCATACCGTCGGTAGATGTAACGGCTCTAACGGCAATAGTGTATTCGTAGGTTCTCTCATCTCCCATAACACCAACGCTCTTGATTGGCAACAGTACTGTAACTGCCTGCCACACTTTATCGTAAAGCCCATGCTCTCTAAGCAGGTTTATATATATGTGGTCGGCCTCCTTAAGGATTGCAAGCTTTTCCCTTGTAACTTCACCTAGAACTCTGATACCCAGACCGGGACCCGGAAACGGATGCCTTGAGATGAGTTCATTTTTGATGCCGAGTGCTCTTCCTACACGTCTAACCTCATCTTTAAACAGAGACCTGAGTGGTTCTACAACCTTTAACTTCATATAATCGGGAAGACCGCCTACGTTATGATGCGACTTGATGGTGGCAGATGGACCGTTAACCGAAACCGATTCTATCACATCGGGATAGATGGTTCCTTGTGCAAGCCATTTTGCGTTTTCTATTTTATGTGCCTCGGTATCAAATACGTCAATAAATATTTTGCCGATTCCTTTTCGCTTTAGTTCGGGATCTGCCACCCCTTCAAGAGCGTTCAGAAAGAGATCGGAGGCATCTACACCCGTTACATTCAGACCCATATCTTTATATGAGTGAAGTACCGATTCAAACTCATTTTTGCGAAGTAATCCATTATCTACAAATATGCAGTGAAGATTTTTTCCGATTGCCCTGTTAAGCAGAACTGCAGCAACTGTTGAGTCAACTCCGCCCGAGAGACCAAGAACCACTTTGTCATCTGCAAGTTTTTCTTTAAGCTCTTTTACAGTTGTTTCAATGAATGAATCGGGAGTCCAGTCACCGGAGCATTTGCAAATATCTTTTACAAAGTTTTCGAGAATTGCCGCACCCTGCTCAGTATGGTAAACTTCAGGGTGGAACTGAAGTGCATAGGTTTTCTCTCCCTCAATCCTGTAAGCCGCATTGGCAATATCCCCGGTAGAGGCCACAGGAACAGCGTTTCCGGGTAGTTTTGAAATTGTATCTCCGTGAGACATCCAAACCTGAGAGCTTGCTGGTATGTTTTTAAATAAAGGACAACTTGTGTCGTTTACCGAGAGTATTGCTCTGCCGTACTCCCTTGCCAGAGATGGTTTTACCTCTCCGCCAAAGTGCCAGGCCAGATACTGGGCTCCGTAACATATTGCCAGCAGGGGAAGTTTTCCTTTTATACCCTCCAGATTTACCACTGGTGCGTTGTTATCTCTTACTGAGAAGGGGCTGCCCGAGAGTATTACCCCCATCACATCCTCACCGAGGGCGGGAATCTTGTTGAACGGAACAATCTCACAATAAACGTTAAGCTCCCTTAATCTGCGTCCAATCAACTGTGTAAACTGAGAACCAAAGTCTATAATTACTATTTTTTCTGTCATAGGGGGATTATTTTCTTAAATTTAAACCGCAAAAGTAATATTTTTTCTACTTTTGCGCCCTAATTATTATGCAGAAAATACGGAACATTGCCATTATCGCTCACGTTGACCATGGCAAAACCACATTAGTGGACAGAATGATCCTCCAGGCAATGCTTTTCAGAGATGCCGGAAAGATGGGGGAGTTAATACTAGATAACAATGATCTTGAGAGGGAAAGAGGAATTACAATTCTTGCGAAGAATGTATCTGTCCCGTATAAAGATTATAAGATCAACATCATTGATACTCCGGGACACGCCGATTTCGGAGGTGAGGTAGAGAGGGTACTTAATATGGCAGATGGAGTTCTTCTGCTTGTAGATGCTTTCGAAGGGACCATGCCGCAAACCAGGTTTGTGCTTTCAAAGGCAATTGGTATGGGTAAGAAGGCAATTGTTGTGATTAACAAGGTAGATAAACCAAACTGCCGTCCCGATGAGGTGAACGAGCAGGTGTTCGACCTTATGTTCTCACTCAATGCTACTGAAGAACAGCTTGATTTTAAAACAGTTTACGGTAGTGCGAAACAGGGATGGATGTCACTTGACTGGAGAAAACCTACGAACGACATCACAGCACTTCTTGACACTATAATTGAGTCAATTCCGGGATCTGAGTTTAATGAGGGAACACCACAGATGTTGATTTCGTCACTTGAGTATTCGCCCTATGTCGGCCGGATTGCGGTGGGCAGAATCCACAGAGGAATCCTTAAACCAAATATGCCCATATCTCTTTGCAAAAGAGATGGAACTATTGAGCGGAGCAGAATCAAGGAGCTGATGGTTTTCGAAGGGCTGGAGAAGTCAAAGGTAAGCGAAGTTAAAAGTGGTGATATATGTGCAGTGGTTGGTATTGAGGGCTTTGAGATTGGTGACACAATTGCCGATTACGAAAATCCGGAACCGCTTCCGACAATTGCTGTAGATGAGCCGACAATGAGTATGCTATTCACCATTAACGATTCTCCTTTCTTCGGTAAAGATGGAAAGTTTGTAACCTCAAGACACTTAAAGGAGAGACTTGATAAAGAGCTGGAGAAAAATCTTGCACTTAAGGTGAAAGATGGCCAGACTGCCGACTCCTTTGTTGTTTATGGTCGTGGTGTTCTCCACCTCTCGGTTTTGATTGAGACAATGCGCCGGGAGGGGTTTGAAATTCAGGTAGGTCAACCAAAAGTGCTTGATAAAAATATAAACGGGGTAAGATGCGAGCCTGTTGAACACCTTACAATAGATCTTCCGGAAGAGATGGTTGGAAGGGCTATTGAGATGGTTACCAGGAGAAAAGGAACACTCCTCCATATGGAACACAGAGGAGAGAGGGTTCATCTCGATTTTGATATACCTTCAAGGGGTTTGATTGGTCTCAGGAGCAATCTGATGACCGCTACCCAGGGAGAGGCTGTTGTTTCACACAGATTTAAGGGTTATGAGCCATTCAAGGGTGAGATAGAGAAAAGAACCAATGGTTCACTAATTGCTATCGAGACGGGAATGGCTATTGCCTACTCAATGGACAAACTGCAGGACAGGGGTAAGTTTTTCATCCATCCGGGTGAGGAAATATATGCAGGTCAAGTGGTTGGTGAAAACACAAGAGGCGACGACATGGGCATTAACCTTTGTAAAACCAAAAAGCTTACCAACGTCAGGGCATCGGGAACCGACGACAAGGTTGTGCTTCCTCCGCCGGTTGAATTTACACTGGAAGAGGCGCTTGAGTATATCCAGGAGGATGAATTTGTTGAAGTTACACCTAAATCGATGCGTCTAAGAAAGATATACCTTGACGAGAACGAAAGAAAGAGAAGAAAGGCCCAATAGGGGTTGTTATTTTAAAAAAATAATATAACTTTGCGGGCTCATTTCCTTTATGAATAAAGTAAGTAACAGAGATTACATTATCCCTATCAAAGGGATGTCGGTTGGGAAGCACAGATTTGAGTTTACAATTGACAATGAATTCTTTGAGGAGTATGAGAACAGGGAGATAAAGGGTGCCCGTCTTAAAGTTGATTTAGAGCTGGAGAAGAGCGCACTTTTAATCGGGATCAGGGCAAATATCGCCGGGATTGTGGTGCTGGAGTGTGACAGATGCCTTGATGATCTTGAACTTGAGATGGAGACGGAGGCCGGCCTGGTGGTTAAGTTTGTGAAGAGTGCGAACGAGGAGGACAACGATGAGATTATGACACTGGACCCATCCGAAAGTGAGTTGAACCTTAAGCAGTTTCTGTATGATTACATCTGCCTTGGTTTACCGCTGCAAAGAGTACATAATGAAGGGGAGTGCAATCCCGAAATGATAAAGAAACTTGGAGATTATTCAAACGGTAAAAGCTCCGGTGAGACATCCGGCTCACCATTTGAGAAGCTCAAGGATTTAATGAATTAATATTGTAAAGAGTATAGAAAATGGCACATCCGAAACACAGAATTTCAAAACAACGCAGAAACAAGCGCAGAACTCATTATAAAGCAGAGGTACCTACACTTGGAACCTGCTCAAACTGTAATGCTGCAGTTTTATATCACAGAGTATGTCCGGAATGCGGATACTACAGAGGTCGTTTGATTATCGATAAGACTAAGTCGTAACCTAAAACTAAACCCGGGTTGAATCTGCTTCCCGGCTTTTTTTAAACTTAACAATATCTCTTATGAACGGTAAAAAAAGGGCTGTGATAACCGCAATAGATGGCTATGTTCCGGAATATATTCTGGATAACCATATGCTCTCTAAAATGGTTGACACTACTGACGAGTGGATTATGACCCGAATCGGGGTCAGAGAGAGAAGGATTTTAAAAGAGGACGGTCTCGGAACTTCGTATATGGGAGAGATAGCCGTTAAAAGACTGCTCGAAAAAACAGGTACAAAGCCGGAAGAGATTGACATGCTCATTTGTGCAACTGTCACTCCCGATATGATGTTTCCTGCCACAGCCAATATTGTATGTGACAAAGTTGGTATTATGAATGCCTGGGGGTATGATATCAACGCTGGTTGCTCAGGGTTCATCTTCTCGTTCGAAACTGCTGCCGCTTTTGTGGAGAGTGGAAGAGCGAAAAAGATGATTCTTCTTACAGGAGAGAGAATGTCCGGGATTACCGATTATACCGACAGAACAACCTGCCCTCTTTTTGGAGATGCTGCCGTTGCAATGCTTATTGAACCTGCCGAAGATGAAAATACAGGTCTTATGGACTCAATTCTTCATGTGGACGGGGTTGGCAGACACTACCTTTACCAAAAGTCGGGAGGTTCGATGTATCCATCTTCGGAGCAAACTGTTAAAAACAGGGAGCACTTTGTATACCAGGACGGTCAGACAGTATTCAAATATGCAGTTAGCCGTATGGCCGATGTCTCGGTTGAGTTGATGGAGAAAAACAACATTACTGCCCAGGATATAGCTTACCTGATTCCTCACCAGGCCAATATGAGAATCATTGAGGCAACCGGAAAGAGAATGGGGCTGGTTAAAGATAAAATTCTGATAAACATCGAGCGATTCGGAAATACTGCAGGAACCTCTATCCCATTGGTAATGTGGGATTTCGAAAAGAAATTCAAAAAGGGCGACATCCTTATTTTCAGTGCATTCGGCGCAGGTTTTACATGGGGCTCAATGTACTACAAATGGGCATACGACCCGAAATAGTTTAATGGTCCCATAGTTCAAGGGATAGAACGGAAGTTTCCTAAACTTCAGATTCGAGTTCGAGTCTCGGTGGGACTACCAGGAGACTGTCTAAATTCAGGCAGTCTCTTTTT
>CAZFTS010000033.1:21667-29811 GCA_964521685.1 uncultured Muribaculaceae bacterium | reverse complement strand
TAAGGAATAAATTGCTACCGGACAAATATTTAGATAACATTATTTAGAATTATTCAGGGAGATAACCCCACTGGATAAGTTGTTCTTTGGTTTTTTCGATTTCGCAGATTGCGCCGTCGTGTAAAATCAGAATTCTGGATGCGATGTCAAGAACGTTTCGGTAGTCGTGATCTGTGATGATAAAGCCTTTATTTGCAGATTGCTCGGCTATACATCTCTTTATTATCTCCTTATGCAGTGGGGCGACACCGTTGAACGGTTCGTCTATGAGTATATATCTTGCATTTGAATAAATTATCAGATATATCTCAAGCAGCCTTTTTTCACCTCCGGATAGTTGCCTGCATTTTTTGGGGATAAGTGGTTTAATGATTGGGTCTTCTGATATCTTTAATGCATTCTCTTTGCTACAAAACAGTTTGATGATTGTCCCGATTTTGTAATTATCAGGCAGAAAGCTATGCTGGGGCAGATAATTGACAAGGTTTCGCGAATCATATAGTCCGGAGATAATTTTATTATCAATCTTTATGAATTTTGAATCGGCATCAAGTGAACCAAAAATTATTTTTAATAAGGTAGATTTTCCTGAACCATTCCGTCCAAGTAATCCGACAACTTCGCCAACGTTGCATGTGAGGAAAATATCTGTGAGTATCTGCTTATTCCCAAAGCTTTTTATGATGCTATCTGCATGAAGTCCGCTCATATGAGAAACAGTGTTATGCAGATAAATAAACTGATTGAAAACGTAGATAACCAAAGAGTTGCTTTACTTAACCCCATGTTGTAATAGAAGTAGTACTCCTTTTCGTTTTTCAATTCGTAAACAAAGAAGTGGATCAACGGACAAATGAATAAGAAAGCGATACCTATGTATTTTAAAGAGAAGGAGCCGGTAACCATTGTCCCGGCGACTCCGACGATAATTGAAATAACGGTCGAGGGGATAATTAGCTTACCGAAGAACATTAAAATGCTTTGCGTAAATTTCATATTGCCAATTTCATATCACCATTTTTACAAAAAAAGTGCCAACAAAAATAAGAGGCTGCCTTTTTGAGGCAACCTCTTGCTTACCAAGCTATTACTTAAATTAAACTAACCAAAATTTATTTTATTGCGCCGGTAAGGTCCTGTAGTTAATCGCCAGGATTATGATTATCGCCAGGATTAGTAGTTAATCGCCAGGAGCATGATGAGGTTATATACGTCCCACTCCGATGCTACTTTATAGTCGCTTATCTTGTCGGCAAGGATGTCGGTAGATTTGAGAAGATCTTTTTTGTCGATTGTGAAATTTTCGGCTATAAGGTTGGTAACTGCAAGCTGTGAGTTGAGGTTGTAGATATCGTAGGTGCTTTCTGACTTGTTGAAGATGTTGAAGGTTACGTTTGAGGTTGAGTAGTCGAAGTACCATTTGTTGTTGTACTCTCTGTAGTTTACAACGTAATCGGCTGCAACCATCTTAACTTCTGAATGTTTAGGTTTGCTCTTCAGGAATCTTGTGTAGGCATACTCTCTTTTCTCAACGTTCATTGAGTATTCTGCTTTTGCAATTGCAAGGCTTTGTGCATCAATGAAAAGTTTACCTCTGAAAAGCATCTCTCCGTCGGCATATTTCTGTTTGAAATTAACTACATAGAAATTCTTACCGTACATGTTCACAGGTTTCGAATATTCAAATTCATAATAGTCTCCTATATTGTATTTTTCACAACCAAGGAAAGGATGTTTTACAAGATCAAGTTCAAGTGCAGTAACGGGGCCACCCTGTAGTTTCACATAAATCGGATCCATAAGTTTGGTGTTGCAGTTGCCTCTGGCATCTTTAACTGCGATCTGATCATCTTTAGGGGTGATGTACGAAGTTTTGTTAATATTGAGTATTGCTTCATTTAAAGAGAGACAGTCATTATTTTTTGTCACGCGCTCTTTGTAGAATGCGTTCATCTGGTTGTCACTTTTAGGGTAGTTCACGGAAATTTGAGAGAGGGAGCGTTGAACCAATGTCAATGCATCAAATTTAGGGTTTGAGAGGTCCGATGAGGCTGGATTCACTGCCCCGGCGCTGAGTGTTGTTGCTATAAAGGCTACGGCTAGGTAAAGGATTTTTGTTTTCATGACGATATTGTAATTTTTAAAGGTTTTTCTGTCTAATAGACGAGGTCACCCTTTAAAAAGTTGCAGTTTTTTTGAATTATTTTTAAAAATATTTCAAATTGCAAGAAATTATCTTTCAAAAATCATCAAAAAATCGCACTTTTTCAAAATTACAAATATCAGAAAATAAATGTATTTGATTGTATACGGTACTATGTTAAACAAGGTTCAATGTCTGCTCTTTTATTTTTTCAAGTTCGTCCTTCATTTTGACAACTATCTTCTGAATAAGGGCATGATTTGCCTTTGAACCGAGTGTATTTATCTCCCGACCCATCTCCTGGGCAATGAATCCAAGCTTCTTTCCGGGGTACTCCTCCTCCTGCATTGTCTGCAAAAAGTAGTTGCAGTGTTGCATCAACCTAACCTTCTCCTCGGTAATATCAAGCTTCTCTATATAGTATATAAGCTCCTGCTCGAATCTGTTGTTATCGTAGCCGGGCAGATACTCCTCAAACTTGGCGCGAAGCCGCTCTTTTACTGTTTCAATTCTTTCCGGGTCATATGCTTCGGTCTCTTCCAGATATTTAAGTATAAGCGAAACCCTTTCGCGGATATCCTCCTCCAGCCTCTTTCCCTCCTCAATCCTGAAATCCTTTAACTGAGTTACTGCGTCGAGTATTGTACCCTTTAGAATTGTCCAATTCTCCTCTTTAAGAGTCTCTTCCTCCTCTTTCTTCTGATTGTCAATGATATCGGGAAGTCTTAAAACAGACTGGGTTACCTTTGAAACATCGGCAGTTAAACCTCTTGCCCCGAGCAGCGACTCTATCTGATCAAAATAGGAGTTGAAGACGGCAGGGTTGAGGTATTTGCCTCCGATTTCGGAGATGCTCTCCGAAGATGCGAAGAGATCTATATTTCCCCTTTGAAGCTGGGCTGTGATCATCTGCCTGATCTCAATCTCTTTATCCCTGGGGATAACCTGGGTTTTAAGGGAGATATCGGCACTCTTTCCGTTAACCGATCTTATCTCTATCACTATCTTATTATGGCCGCAGATGCACTCTGCTTTTCCATACCCTGTCATCGACTGAACCATATTGCAAGGGGTATTTAATTATTAATATGTTTATTGTGCAAAGTTATTAAAAATGCCGTCAAGAAAACTTATATTTGCAGGCTAAACAAAAAATAAGAATGGAAGAGATTGTCAAAGATTCGGCACCCGAAAGGAGCTTAAATTTTCTTGAAGAGATTGTTGAAAATGATCTTTCGTCGGGTAAACACAAATCAATTCTAACCAGATTTCCACCCGAGCCAAACGGATATCTGCACATCGGACATGCAAAAAGCATCTGCCTTAACTTCGGACTTGCTCAGAAATATGGCGGAAAGACCAATCTGAGGTTTGATGATACAAATCCTACAAAGGAGGATGTGGAGTATGTTGACTCTATTAAGGAGGATGTTCAGTGGCTTGGTTTTCAATGGGCTCAGGAGCTTTACGCTTCGGACTATTTTGAGCAGTTATATATATGGGCTCAGGAGCTTATAAAGAAGGGGCTGGCATATGTCGATAATCAGAGTCAGGAGGAGATACGTCTGAACAGGGGAACCGTTACAAAACCGGGTGTAGAGAGTCCATGCAGGAACCGTTCGGCAGAGGAGAATCTGGATCTGTTTGCGAGGATGAGAGCGGGGGAGTTTGAGGATGGTGCAATGGTGCTCAGAGCTAAAATTGATATGGCTCACCCGAATATGTTGATGCGTGATCCTATTCTATACCGTATAATTCATGCCCACCACCACAGGACGGGCGACAAATGGTGCATCTACCCGATGTACGACTATGCTCACGGTCAGTGCGACTCGCTTGAGCAGATAACCCATTCGATTTGTACCCTGGAGTTTGATGTCCACAGGCCTCTTTATGACTGGTTTATAGAGAAACTGGGGATTTTCCCGTCTAAACAGTTTGAATTTGCGCGTCTGAATCTTACCTATACTGTTATGAGTAAGAGGAAGTTGCTGGAGCTGGTTAAGAAGGGTTTTGTAAGCGGATGGGATGACCCGCGCATGCCGACTATCTGCGGTCTCAGAAGAAGGGGCTACACCCCTGAGAGCATTCGTATGTTTGCCGATAAGGTTGGGGTTGCCAAAAGAGATAACATTATTGACCTTTCGTTGCTGGAGTGGTGTGTAAGGGAAGATCTTAACAGAAGATCGGGCAGATATATGGTTGTGCTTGATCCTGTTAAGCTTGTAATCACAAATTACCCCGAGACAAACGAAGAGTTCAATGCAAACATTAATCCCGAAAATCCGGAAGCCGGCACAAGGGCCATTCCGTTTTCAAAGGAGCTCTATATTGATAGAGAGGATTTCATGGAAGATCCTCCTAAGAAGTACTTCAGACTTAGACCGGGTGGGGAGGTTAGACTTAAGTACTCCTATATTATAAAGTGTGAAGAGGTTATTAAGGACAGCGACGGTGTGATTACCGAGATTCGTTGTACGTATGATCCTTCAAGCAAGCCTGGAACAGGGGAGTGGCGCTCCGTTAAGGGGACTATCCACTGGGTATCTGCAAAGCATGCAAATGAAATTGAGGTTCGTCTATTTGACAGACTCTTTACAAATCCTGAGATGGATAACCTTGAAGAGGGCAAGGAGTATATTGATTACCTGAATCCTGATTCACTCAAAGTTGTGAAAGGGTATGCCGAATCTGCGCTTAAGAGCGATAATTCAGGGATAGCCGTTCAGTTTGAAAGGGTGGGCTATTTTGTTAAAGATAGTTCGTCAACCGATTCAAAACCTGTCTATAACAGAACAGTTGGATTGAAATCGGCCTGGTAGAACTCTATAGTTAATTGAGTACTGTTTTGACTCTGTGCTTTTTCCAGAGCCCGGAATTATAGTAGAGGATTGCTCCGACGCACCCTGCAAGCCATCCTATCGGGATTGACCACCAGATTCCGGTTGACCCGAAATAGTGCGAAAGCAGATAGGCCAGAGGGATCCTTATCACCCACAAAGAGAGTGTTGTAATGAGCATGGGTACCAGCGTTGCACCGGCCCCGCGGGTTACGCCGTTCAATACAAACATTGTTGTGAAGACTATATAGAAGGAGGTTACGATAAGCAGATACTCTTTTCCGATTGCTATAATTTCGCTGTAGTGTTCGGAGTTCTGTTCGGTAAACATATTCATGATCTCCTCTCCGAAGAAGACCACAACCAGACTGAGAACAATACATATAATTGTTGAATATTTAAGGGTTGCCCAAAGTCCGTTTTTTATTCTGTCAAAGCGTTCTGCACCAAGATTTTGCCCTACGAATGACGAGAGTGCTGCAGCCAGGTTCATTGCCGGCATTGAGACAAACATATCAATCCTGCCTGCAGCTGTGTATGCTGCAAGTGTTGCTACTCCGTAGGGGGATACAATACTTAGAAGTGCCATAGAGCCAAGTCCTACAAGGGTTTGTTGAATTCCGGAAGGTAGTCCGATTCTCAGCGATAACCTGAAATTCTCCCAGTCAAACTGCCACTTTTTGTAGTTCAGGTTAAACCTGATCATTGTATTCTCCTTTTTGTTAAGGTGATACCATAGTGCAACCCAGGAGAGGATTGAGGCAATAGCTGTTGCCCATGCAACACCGTCGACACCCCAGCCAAATACCAGAACAAAAACCAGATCGAGTATTATATTTATAATAAGTGAAATAACTACGAAGAAGACCGGTGTTTTTGAGTTTCCCACACCTCTTAGAATTGCCGACATTCCGAAAAGGGCAAACATCGGAATTGTTGTGGTCAGGATTACTATGTCAAAATATCTGACTGCCGATGGAAGTACCTCGTCGGGAATAGAGAGGAATCTGAAGAGCGGGCGACTGATTGCAAAGAAGAGAATCGATAGAACGAAAGAGCTTACCAGAAGGAAAATCTGCAGAGTATCGGATGTGATCTTAATCTTCTCGTAATTTTTTGCTCCGAAGTATTGGGAGATGAGTACCGATCCTCCGATTGTGATGCCCCCGATAAGAGCCGAGAGTGTAAAGAGAATAGGAAAACTGGCCCCAACAGCTGCAAGAGCTACCGAGCCAACGTATTTTCCTACTACAACGCTGTCTATTATGTTGTAAAACTGCTGAAAGACATTTCCGATAAGCATCGGAATGGCGAATGTTAGTATCTGTTTTCCCTCTTTACCCTGGGTAAGGTCGTTCATCTTATTTATTGTTTTGCCGGCAAAAGTAGGAATTTATTCAGAATCTTTTGGTATAGGCGTGGCAATAAGGTTGAGTTCCCTTTTTAACGTAGTAATCCTGGTGATAATCCTCTGCTTTATAAAACTCCCCGGCAGCGGTTATTTTAGTTTTTACATCATAACCTTTATTTACCAGAATATCTGTTAATTCTGAGGCAATCTTACGCTGCTCCTCATTTGTGTAAAAAATTTCGGAACGGTACTGATTTCCGATATCGGGACCCTGTCTGTCAAGCTGAGTGGGGTCGTGAATCTCGAAAAAGAGCTTTGCCAGTTCACGGTAGCTAATCTGGTTTGCATCAAAAACCACCTCAACCGCCTCGGCATGTCCGGTCATTCCTGTGCAGATCTCTTTATAGGTGGGGTTTTTCACCCTGCCACCGGTATATCCGCTAACCACTGAAATAACACCCTGTTTTTGCTGAAGCAGATGCTCTACTCCCCAGAAGCAGCCTCCTGCGAAAATTGCCCGCTCCTTTTTAAGGGGAACGAAGTCGAGGGAGATTGAGTTGACGCAGTGGCGGGTATTCTTTTTGGTAAAGCCTTCCCCGATAAATACATGCCCCAGGTGCCCTTCGCAATTGGTGCAGATGATTTCAACTCTGTGCCCATCGGCATCCCTCTTTCTGGTTACGGCACCTTTAATCTCATCGTCAAAGCTTGGCCATCCGCATCCCGAATCAAACTTGTCCGATGATTTATACAGAGGTGCGTTACACTGGCGACAGTGGTAGGTTCCCTCCTCTTTGTGGTTGTAAAATTTACCTGTGAAGGGAGCCTCTGTACCTTTATCTATAATAACCCGCTTTTCGGCCGGGGTGAGCTCTCTTTTGTTCTGGGCTTGTAGTGTCATAGAGAGTATAATTATTAAGTTAATTGTGAGTAATCTTTTTAACATAAATTCTTGGTTTTAACGTTTGAAAGATATTATACTTAATAACGTTTATCTGATCTTATGGTTGATTTGGAGTTTTAAATAATATTCAAATTGCTGAATATTAGAGTTATGATAATTTTAGCACGAATTTTGTAACTACTTATTATCAAAAAACGGCATTGTTCACCTTTTAAAAAAATCGAGTATGAAAAAAATATTCCTTCTGATTTTCCTGACAATTTTCGGGATTACCAGCCAGAGTGAAAGAGCATCTGCTCAAATATCTGTAAGAATTAACATTGGCAACCAGCCTTTGTGGGGCCCTTATGGATATGACTACGTTGAGTACTACTATCTTCCTGAGATTGATGTCTACTATTATGTGCCCGGCAGACAGTTTATCTATTTTGAAAATGGTCACTGGGTAAGGAGACATTATCTGCCTAAGCGATACAGAGGATTTGATTTGTATAGTGCAATCAAATATATAATTAATGAGTCAAGGCCTTATCACAGACACGATTATTATAAATCGAGATTTTTAGCCCGCAAAGATCACAGACATGAAATAACTATTCGTGATTACCGTGATAGGAGAAATCATGAGCGGGAGAGAGACCACTATGATAAGAGAAGAGATAAGAGGGAACATGATGACAGAGAGTATGTTAACAGAAAGAGAGATAACAGGGAGTACGATAACAGAAAAGATAAAGATAAGAGAGAGAAAAAGGGGAGAGAGAAAAGCGAGAGGCGGGAGAGCGCAAGAAGGTAAAAAAGAGACGGCAGCACAATTAATTGGCTGCCGTTTTTCTTATTCCCAGCTTCTGAGAAGCTTGATCTCTTCGCTCCAGATCTCTTCGTTCGGTGTCTCGAGAATCAGTG
>CAZFTS010000033.1:0-21567 GCA_964521685.1 uncultured Muribaculaceae bacterium | reverse complement strand
AGAAGCTTGATCTCTTCGCTCCAGATCTCTTCGTTCGGTGTCTCGAGAATCAGTGGAATGTTATCGAACCGGCTATCTTTCATCAGAATTTTGAATGTCTCTTCGCCCAACAGCCCTGCTCCGATTGAGTCGTGGCGGTCTACCCGGGAGTTTAGCCCCTTTTTTGCGTCGTTCAGGTGCATTCCTCTCAGGTAGCCAAATCCGACAATTTTGTCGAAATGGTCAAAAGCCGCTTTGAATCCGGCTGCATTGGAGAGGTCGTATCCGGCAGCAAATGAGTGGCATGTGTCAATACAGACTCCAACCCTGCTCTTGTCCTCTACATGGTGGATTATCTGCGCAATCTGTTCAAAGGTGTGCCCCAGGTTACTACCCTGACCGGCGGTGTTTTCGATAACGGCGGTAACTCCCTTTGTCTTTTCCAGAGTGATATTTATGGAGTCAGATATTATCCTGAGACATTTATCAATATCTACCTTTCCCAGGTGGCTGCCGGGATGGAAGTTGAGCCGGTCCAGACCAAGTTGTTCGCAGCGCTGCATCTCGTCCAGAAAGGCCTCTCTCGATTTATTGAGACCTTCATCTTCGGGATGTCCCAGATTAATCAGGTAGCTGTCGTGGGGTAGTATTTGTTTAGGGGTGAATCCATATTTTTCGCAGTTCTCTCTGAATTTTGCGATGCTGGCTTTGGTGAGGGGTGCCGACATCCATTGTCTCTGGTTTTTAGTGAAGAGTGCAAATGCGGTTGCCCCTATATTGTGTGCGTTAACCGGTGCATTTTCAACACCGCCCGATGCGCTTACGTGTGCTCCTATGTATTTCATGATATGTTTATTAACTTATTTGTGAAAAATCTTTTTGTTCTCTTTTCAGGAGTGAAAGGGATGCTCTTATCACTCTGTTGTTATCTTTTTCGAGGAGTGGGTCCTCTTCCAGTACCTTAAGTGCAACTCTTCTCGCATCTTCCAGTATCTGAGTATCTTTTGAAAGATTTGAGATTCTAAGGTCAATTGGCAATCCGCTCTGCATTGTGCCGTCAAGGTCGCCGGGGCCTCTCATCCGTAAATCGGCCTCGGCAAGCTCAAATCCGTCATTGGTTGAGCACATAAGCTCTATTCGCTGACGTGACTCCTTCGATAACTTGAAGCCGGTCATTAAGATACACCAGGATTCATCGGAACCCCTGCCGACTCTCCCTCGCAACTGGTGGAGCTGTGAGAGACCAAACCTCTCGGCGCTCTCGATCATCATCACCGATGCGTTTGGAACATCTACACCAACCTCTATAACCGATGTAGATACCAGAATGTTCGCCTTACCTTTTGCAAAAACCTCCATGTCGTGGGCTTTATCTTCGTTTTTCTGCTGGCCGTGAACCACTGCCGTAATATATTCCGGTGCTTTAAACTCCTCAATTATGTGCATATAGCCATCCTGCAAATTCTTATAGTCCATCTTTTCGCTCTCTTTTATAAGCGGATAGACTATAAAGACCTGTCTCCCGGCCTTTATTTTCTCCTTCATGAATGAGTATATGCGGTCTCTCTGGTTTTCGTTTGAGTGTATGGTTTTAACCGGTTTCCTGCCGGGCGGGAGTTCATCGATAACCGAGACATCCAGATCACCGTAGAGTGTCATGGCAAGCGTCCTTGGAATTGGTGTTGCGGTCATAACCAGAATGTGCGGTAGTTGTTCTCCTTTGCTCCACAGACGTGCACGTTGTTCAACTCCGAAACGGTGCTGTTCGTCAATTACGGCAAACCCGAGGTTTTGGAACTGAACTCTCTCTTCAATTAGTGCATGTGTGCCAAAGAGGATGGTAATCTCTCCATTGAGAAGGGATTCGAGTGTTTTATCCCGCTCCTTTTTTCTGGTGCTTCCGGTTAACAGGGCAACCTTGATCCCGGTATCTTTAAGAAGTTTTTCGGCACCCTTAAAGTGTTGTACTGCAAGGACCTCCGTAGGGGCCATTATACAAGACTGATATCCATTGTCCGATGCTATAAGGGCAGTCAATATTGCAACCATTGTTTTGCCGCTACCTACGTCACCCTGCAACAGCCTGTTCATCTGCTTCCCGCTTACAATATCGGAGCGGATCTCCTTTATCACCCGCTTTTGTGCCCCGGTTAGTTCAAACGGCAGTCTGTTATAACACTCGTGAAAATTTTCACCCACACGTCTCATCATTATCCCGTTGTTTACCCGCTCCCTCATTGTCTTCTGTTTTAACAATGAGAGTTGCAGATAGAAGAGCTCTTCGAATTTGAGACGGAACTGCGCCGATGCCAGAATTCGCAAGTCCTTTGGAAAGTGTATGTTATGTATGGCTTCGCTGTAGGAGAGTAGTTTCTTCTCTTTCACTATATAATCCGGAATTGTCTCGTTTAGAGATCCCTGGCAGTGCTTCAAAAGGGTGGCGATAAGTTTTGCCATCTGCTTGTTTCCGATCCCTGAGTTATGCAACCTCTCGGTAGATGGGTAGACACCTATCATGTTCCCTACATAAACGGGATTCTCTTCGGCTGCTGCCTCTACCTCGGGGTGGACAATGTTTACCGTGTTATTGAACTGGGTGGGTTTTCCGAAAACGATATATTCGGTATTTGGTTTTAGCCAATCTTTCATCCACTTGATTCCCTGGAAAAATACTAGTTCAATTGAGCCGGTACTGTCTGAAAATGTGGCAACAAGCCTTTTTGACCTACCCTTGTCTCCCGTATGGGCAATTCTGACAATCCTCCCTCTCAACTGGATATAGCTCATTGAGGGCTCTATCTCGGAGATGGAGTATATTTTTGTTCTGTCTATGTACCTGAATGGGAAAAAGTGAAGCAGATCCCGAAAGGTGTTTATATTGAGTTCTTTGTAAAAAAGCTCAGCCCGTTTGGGACCAACTCCGGGAAGATATTTTATATCGCTGTCCAGTAGTGATGACATATACAAATATACAAATCTTATCTAAAATTTGTATCTTGCGTAGATTTACGAAGATTAAGATTTTATGAAAAACAGGATAATTGCAGGAATAGCACAGGGCGATAGTAATGGCATTGGTTATGAGGTAATAATCAAATCGCTGGCTGATTCCAGAATTTTTGATATATGTACGCCGGTTATTTACGGCTCATCCAAGATGTTCGGTTATTATAAAAAGTTTGTACAGGATGGCGAAAACCTCTCAACTAATATAATTTCCAAACCGGCAGATGCCCATTCTAAAAGGATTAATCTTATTAACTGTGTGCCGGAGAGTTTTGTGCCGGAACCGGGTCGTGACACCGAGGAGGGTGCAAAGGCTGCATTGATTGCTCTGGAGGCAGCTGTTAAGGATTTGAAAAACGGTTTAATAGATGTTCTTATAACAGCGCCTTTCAATAAATCGGGAGTTTCAAAAGAGGGGTTCTCTTTTCCCGGTCATACAGAGTATCTTACAAAGATCTTCTCGGCAGATGAGTCCCTTATGTTTATGGTTTCAAACTCTCTGAAGGTTGGTCTTGTAACAAACCACCTCTCCATCTCACAGGTGTCAAAGGCAATAAACGGCGAACTTATGCGTAAGAAAATAAAGTTAATGTCCGACTCACTCAAGCGGGACTTTGCAGTTGACCGCCCCAAAATAGCTGTGCTTTCACTAAACCCGCACAACGGAGATCACGGCCTGCTTGGAAAAGAGGAGGAGGAGATTATAAAACCTGCAATTCAGGAGCTCTTTGAAAAGGGAGAGCTGGTCTTTGGCCCGTACCCTTCCGATGGATTTTTTGCCTCAGATCACTCTGGTAAATTTGATGCGGTACTTGCTATGTATCACGACCAGGGGCTTATACCGTTTAAATCTCTCTCTCATGAATCGGGGGTTAACTTCACTGCAGGGCTTCCGGTTGTAAGATGCTCTCCCGACCATGGAACTGCATATGATATGGCAGGAAAAGGGCGTGCAAACCACCTCTCACTTTTAGCTTCAATTTATACAGCCTGTGATATCTTCAGAAACAGGGAAAATTATGATTTGCTCAGAGCCAATCCTTTAAAGGTTGAGATGCCTGTTGGTGGCAAGGATAATGATTAATATTTATACCGATGGAGCAGCCCGTGGAAACCCCGGTCCGGGTGGATGGGCAGCCGTTCTGCGCTCCGGAAAGCACTATAAAGAGATTTCGGGTGGTTTCTCCTGTACTACAAACAACAGGATGGAGCTTCTTGCAGTTATTGAGGCTCTTGAGGCTATAAAAAAACCGGGTTCGACAATTACTGTCAGCTCCGATTCATCCTATGTTTGTGATGCCGTAAATAAAGGTTGGTTGTTCGGCTGGGAGAAAAAGGGGTTCCTTAAGAAAAAGAATCCCGATCTGTGGAGACGTTTCCTGATTGTCTACCGAAAGCACCGGGTATCATTTGAATGGATAAAGGGGCACAACGGACATCCCGAAAATGAGAGGTGTGATAAACTGGCAGTAGAGGCTTCGCTTAGAGAGGGTCTGCCGCCTGATAACGGGTATGTTAAAGAGATCTCGGAGTGTAATCCTGATTCCTCAGCCACGGCTCAAATCCAGCCTCTTTTATAGCTTTTGTAATTCCTGAGGCATTGGTTCTCTCCGATGCCCCTGCCGATGAGACAACATTCTCTTCGATCATAATCGAGCCCATATCGTCGGCTCCTGAGTGCAATGCAAGTTTTGCACTCTCTAACCCTATTGTTAGCCAGGATGCCTGTATATGCGGGATGTTGGTGAGTACTATCCTGCTTATTGCCACCATTTTAAGATGGTCCACAACTTTAGGGGGTTCGCTCAGCTCCATTTGAGAGAGTCTGGTACCTTTTGTCTGCATCGGCCAGCATATAAATGCCCGGAATCCGGGGGCATCTGCAGGTTTTTTTGATTGTATATCTCTTAATAAAACAAGGTGCTCCATCCGCTCCAAAAGAGTCTCTATATGGCCGTAAACCATTGTGGCTGTGGTGCCGATCCCCATTTTATGGGCACACTCCATAACCTCTCTCCACTCTTTGACTCCGGGCTTCCCGGGTGAAATTGCTTTTCGCACTCTGTCGGACAAAATTTCGGCTCCGGCACCAGGTAAAGTGTCCAGCCCGGCTTTTATCAGCCGTCTAAGTGTCTCTTCAATTGTAAGTTTACTCAGTTTTGCAATGTGAGAAACCTCCGGCGGTCCCAGTGCGTTGAGTTTTATAAACGGGTAGGTCTCTTTTATCCGGGTGAAGAGATCTTCGTAAAAATTTATATCGTAGTGGGGGTGCAATCCTCCCTGTAACAGGAGCTGATCACCGCCGTAGCGGATGAGCTCTTCGATTTTTTCGCGGTACTCTTCGATAGTTGTGGTGTATGAAAGTGCCTTTTGCGAAAGGGTGCAATGAAAGTTGCAAAATTTACATCCCGAAATACAGACATTGGTATAGTTGACATTCCTGTCTATCTGCCAGCTTACCCCTCTTCCGGGGTTCATTTTCCGGCGAATCTCAGATGCAGTTTTGAGCAATTCCGGAACCGGACTCTCTGTGTAAAGCATCAAAGCCTCTTCTGCCGATATCTCCTCTCCCTCAATTGCTTTATTTAGTATTCTCTCTGTCTTCACGGCTCTTCTCTATTATATCTCTGCCGGCAAAAGTAAAAGTTTTATTTAGATAATGTTACAAAATGGGTATATTTGTAAAAGGAATCATAACTAAAAGGTTGAAAATTATGGAGAACTTCTTTGAAAGGGAGAATTTGCGTTATGCCATGATTGGCAGTGGGAGCTGGGCAACAGCGTTGGCAAAACTCCTTTTGAATAATAAGGAAAAGATATCCTGGTATGTGAGGGACGATGAGATGATTGATCAGATTAATAAGAGCAAACACAACCCTTATTATCTTCAGGCGGTAAAATTTGATCCGGACAGAATTGAGATGAGTTCAGATATAAATGAGGTCATTGAGGGGGCGGATGTTTTGGTTTTTTGTGTACCGTCGGCTTACTTTCTGGGTGAGGCTCAGAATATCACTGTCTCTCTTGAGAATAAGTTTATTGTTAGTGCCATTAAAGGAATCATACCCGGGGATAATATCACGGTTGCAGAGTATTTTAACCAGAATTACGATATTCCGTTCAGCAGGATTGGTGTTGTGAGCGGCCCTTGCCATGCCGAAGAGGTTGCAATGGAGAGGCTCTCTTATCTGACTCTTTCGAGTAAACATCTTGAAGTTGCGAGGTCTCTGTGCGATGTATTTTCATGTGATTATATAAGAACGCTGCCCGGTACCGATATTTACGGTGTTGAGTTTGCTGCTGTTCTGAAAAATGTCTATGCTGTGGCTGCCGGTGTTTGCCACGCACTATCTTATGGAGATAACTTTATGGCGGTTCTCATTACCAGTTCATTCCACGAAATGAGAGACTTCCTTCACGCAACCCATCCGGATCCAAAAAGAAAGACATCCACATCGGCCTATCTGGGCGATCTGCTGGTTACCTGTTACTCCCAGTTTAGCCGTAACAGAACCTTCGGTAGCATGATTGGAAAGGGATATTCGGTTCAATCGGCTCAGGTAGAGATGAATATGGTGGCCGAGGGCTATTACAGCACTAAGTGCATATACGAAATCAATAAAAAGTACGGGGTGCATATGCCAATAGCTGAGGCGATGTACCGGATTCTTTATGAGGGTAAATATCCTGCATATATTATTAAACAACTCTCGGAAAACTTACAGTAGTTATGAACAGATTAACCCATCCTGTAGAAGTTGACCTGAAGGGGGCTTCCAGGTTTTTTGACAACAGTGAGCTTGAAATTTACAGGCAAAAAGCTGCAAAGGCCTATGAGACACTTCTTGGCGGGGAGGGGCGCGGGAATGATTATCTGGGTTGGATAAAGTTGCCGTCGGAGAGCGATCCTGCACTTTTTGAGCAGTGTTACAATATTGCCGGTGAGTGGAAAGGGCGGGCAGATGTGGTTGTGGTGATTGGAATAGGTGGTTCTTATCTGGGTGCAAAAGCGGCTTCCGAAGCGCTCTCCCACAGTTTTAAACACTACATAGGTGGGGGTGAGTGGCCCGATTTACTCTTTGCTGGGCAGAACCTGAGCGGGGAGTATATGGCGGAGTTGCTTGATATACTCAAAGAGCGGGATTTTGCAGTTATAGTAATCTCCAAATCGGGAACTACAACCGAGCCTGCTGTAGCTTTCAGAATAATAAAAAATCTGCTCGAAAACAGATACTCTAAAGAAGAGGCTGTTAAAAGGATAGTTGCAGTTACCGATAAATCGCGCGGGGCTTTGAAGAGCCTTGCCGGTAAAGAGGGTTACAGAACTTTTGTGATTCCTGACGATGTAGGTGGGCGATATTCGGTGCTGACTCCGGTTGGATTGATGCCGCTTGCTGCCGGCGGGTATGACATTACCGCTTTGATCAAAGGTGCTGCAGATATGGAGAGAATCTGTTTGTCAGGGACATCGGGTAATCCTGCTGTTGAGTATGCTGCTGCCAGAAATCTGCTCTATTCAAAGGGAAAAAAGATAGAGATTCTTGTAAATTATAACCCGAAACTGCTCTATTTTTCCGAGTGGTGGAAACAGCTTTTCGGGGAGAGCGAAGGTAAGGAGGGGCGGGGATTGTTTCCGGCTTCGGTCAATTTTACATCGGATCTGCACTCTATGGGTCAATATATTCAGGAGGGGGAGAGAACTCTTTTTGAGACAGTTATTGATGTTAAAAAATCTAAGAGAGAGATTTCAGTAACTGATGACAGCGAGAATCTTGACGGGCTTAACTTTATCTCGGGCAAAGAGGTGGAGGAGTGTAATAAAATGGCACGTCTGGGAACGATGATCGCTCACATTGACGGTGGGGTTCCGAATATCTCGATTTCGGTGCCTCAGATTGATGCCTACCATTTGGGTGCCCTTTTCTATTTCTTTGAGTTTTCATGTGGGGTAAGTGCATATATGCTGGATATTAATCCGTTCGACCAGCCGGGAGTGGAAGATTACAAAAAGAATATGTTCGCACTGCTTGGGAAGCCGGGTTTTGAAGAGCTTGCAAAGAATCTCAGAGAGAGAATTCAATAATTAGATTTACATATGAAATTTCTTTCCCGGGTAGCCCGTGCTTTCTATGAGAGGGAGGGCGATAAAATTGGCGAAATCTGCTTTGTCTTCCCGAACAGAAGATCTTCGCTCTTTTTTCAGAAGTACCTTGGGGAACTAACCTCGAAACCAATCTTTTCACCTACGCTTTTTACCATAAAGGATCTGGTTGTTTCACTCTCCGGAATGAGCGAGGCCGATAATTTTTATTCGCTTTTCCGTCTCTATGATCACTATACAAAGATATCGGGCTCCGGTGAGACTTTTGACGAGTTTGTCTTTTGGGGAGAGATTATTCTGAACGATTTTAACGATACCGATAAATTTTTGGCCGACCCGGCTAAACTTTTTGCTAATATTAAGGAACTTAAAGAGATAGAGAGCGATTATTCTTTTCTCTCTCCATCTCAGCTTGCGGCGGTAAAGAGTTTCTGGGAGGGGTTTCTGCCTGAGGAGAGGAGCGAAAGTAAGGCGCGTTTCAGGGAGGTTTGGGAGATACTCTATCCGCTTTATGTGAGTTTCAGAGAGGAGTTGTCGGAGAAATCTACGGGTTACGAGGGGATGATCTATAGAAAGGTGGCAGAAGATGGGACTTTGCTTGAACCTTTAAATAAGTACAAACAAGTTGTTTTTGTGGGTCTTAATGCTCTGAATGAGTGTGAGAAAAGGATTCTTCACAACATCAGGAAGATGGGTATTGCCGATTTCTACTGGGATTATTGCGGTGAAATGGTTACCGATGAAGATAACAGGGCATCTGCATTCATGAGCTACAATCTTCAGAATTTTCCTTCTGCAATGGATATCGATTTTTCAGTTGGGACTAAACCTGAAATTGAGATAATAGGAGTTGCATCATCTGTTATTCAGACCAAAATTGCGGCAGACATCGTTGCCAGGCTGGGTGGCGGAATTGAGAGTGCTGTAGTTTTGCCCGATGAGCGTTTGCTTATGCCAATGCTTCACTCAATTCCTGAATCGGTTAACAGTGTTAATGTTACAATGGGTTATCCGCTTAAAGGGGGGGCTCTCTTTTCGCTGATTCAGTCAATTCTGGAATTAAAACGGGAGAAAAGGGGTTTTTACCATACAAGAGTGGCGGCAATTCTTAAACACAGTTACATAAAGTTGGTATCACAGCAGGCATCGGCAGCTGCATTAAAAACCATCACCCAATCAAACCTGATCTATGCAGATGAACATCTTTTTAAAGATGACTCTTTCCTGAAGAAGGTGTTTGAGGTTTCATCGGCCGATAGTACTCCGGAGTCTATGTGTCTGAAATTGATTGATATTCTTGATGATCTGGGTTCTCATAGCTCAATTGGAAAGATTGACAGGGAGTTTATTTTCCATTTGAAATGGGCTCTGAACAGAATTAAGGGGATACTGATTCCTATGTCTTCACAAACGTTTGGCAGGTTGCTTGTGAGGCTGGCCGGAACTATTACTATCCCTTTCAGAGGGGAGCCGCTTTCGGGTCTTCAGATTATGGGAGTACTCGAAACCCGTTCGCTTGATTTTGAAAATATTGTCTACTGTTCTATGAATGAGGATATTTTCCCTCAAAAACAGTCTGGAAACTCATTTATTCCATACAATCTGAGAAAAGGTTTCCAATTGCCGGTCAAGGAGTATGACGATGCTGTATCTGCCTATCTTTTTTACCGCTCCATTTACCGGGCGAAGAGGGTTTCTCTTATATATGATACAAGAAGTGAGGGGCTTAAAAGTGGAGAGATGAGCAGATTCATCCTCCAGCTCATTTACCATTATAATTTGAAAATCACTCCTAAGACGGTATCATTCAGTATAAATACCACAAAGCGAGAGGAGATAGTCGTGCAGAAGAGCGATGAGGTGATGAAGATAATGGTGGATAAATTTGTCAATGACCAAAAGGGGGCACTTTCGGCTTCGGCATTGAATAAATATATCGCTTGTCCGTTAAGCTTCTATTTTGCAAATATTGAGGGGATCACAGAGGAGGAGGAGGTATCTGCAGAGGTAGAGGCGAATGAGTTTGGCTCCATTTTCCATGACGCTATGCAAAAGGTCTATGCTCCTTTTCTCAACAGAGTGGTTAACCAGAGTGATATTGCCAAAGTTTCGGAGAGGATTTCCGATATAGAGAGGTTTGTAGATGAGGGTTTTGTCAGGCATAAAAATCTTTACGAGATTACCGGGTATAATCTTATTGTGAAGAAGATTATTGTCAAGTATGTTTTACAGACTCTTAAACATGATTCTACTTATACACCCTTTACCTATCTCTCTTCGGAGAAGAGCGTAAGGAGGGCAATCCGGACTGACGGGGGGATAGATGTGAACATTAAGGGGTTTATTGACAGAGTAGATAAAAAGGAGTATCTGAGGATTGTAGATTATAAAACGGGGAGCGGTGAGTTGAAACCGAGGGACCTTGAGATACTTTTTGGCGCGGTTGATAATAGCTCAAAGGTTCTTTTCCAGTTATATCTCTATGCTTACCTGATCAATACACAGGAGCCGGTTCTGTTAACGCCCTATTTTATTAAAACGTTAGTTAAAAATGGTGTGGATGAGGAGCTGGTCACTCCTGAATTTTTGAAAGAGTTCGAAGAGAGGTTGTCAGTTCTGGTCTCGGAAATTTTTAATCGTGATATTCCGTTTACTGCAACCGCGGATATCAAAATATGTGACAGGTGCCCCTATTCTGCAATCTGTTTTAAAGAGGGGAGGTAGATTATGGCAGATTTGAAGATTATAAAGGCTTCGGCAGGATCGGGTAAGACTCACGCACTTACGTCGGAGTATCTGCGTCTTTTAACCCTGAGGGAGAGGGCCTACAGAAATATTCTTGCGGTAACCTTTACCAACAAGGCTACCGACGAGATGAAGCGGAGGGTGGTAGAGACTTTGCACAAGGACTCTTTTAAAAACATACGTTCAAGGGAGAGGCTCATAGAGATTCTCCATGACTACTCCTCTTTTTCAATCAGTACGATAGACAGGTTTTTTCAGCAGACAATGAGGGCGTTTGCCCGTGAAATCGGACGCAACAGTGCTTACGGAGTGGAGCTGAACCAGGATGGTGTTATAAAGCAGGCTGTAGATAACATGATAATGAGCCTGGACAAACCTGAGAATGCGCTTTTACTTGAGTGGCTTACGCAACTTAGTATGGATTCGGTCGAGAGAGGTGACGGTTGGTACTTTAAAAATAGTCTAATCAATCTCTCCAGAGAGATTTTCAAAGAATCATACCGTTTAAAACG
This sequence comes from uncultured Muribaculaceae bacterium, assembly GCA_964521685.1. Taxonomy (GTDB): domain Bacteria; phylum Bacteroidota; class Bacteroidia; order Bacteroidales; family UBA932; genus Bact-08. Next base: position 10,224 of record CAZFTS010000033.1, on the reverse strand, counting down.
GGGATTACTACCGGAAGAGGGGGTTTTCAAAAAAGAGCTCTCCGAATACAAGGAGATGCTTCTCAGTGTTATTAAAAAGTTTAAAGAGGAGCTTAGACGTATCGGTAATGAAGCTTGCAAGATAGCTGAGAGACAATCTCTTACATTTGAAGATTATACAGGAGGTAAAAGATCTCCATTCAAAAATTTTCTCAGAGCGGCCTCCGGAGAGGTGTATCAACTCTCGGATACCTTCCTTAAACTACCTGACAACCCTGCGGGATGGAGCAGCAAAGAGACTCAAAAGAGAAATCCATCTCTTCACAAAGCTATCGAAGATACTTATTACGAAGGGCTTAACGATAAGGTAAAAGAGCTTATTGAACACTATGAGGGCATTAGTGAATATAATACTGCATCTGTTATTCTGGAAAATATCTATACCCTTGGCATTTTGCTGGATGTGGAGCGTTTTATTCAGGAGTACACCCGTGAAAACAACCTGGTTCTGATTTCGGAGACTACAGAGTTGCTGAACAAGATTATAGACGGAAGTGACACTCCGTTTATTTACGAGAAAATTGGAACAAGGATTGACCACTTTATGCTTGATGAGTTCCAGGACACCTCAATGATGCAGTGGCAAAATTTTAAACCTCTCATCTTGAATAGTCTTGCATCGGGAAATGATAACCTCATTGTAGGTGATGTTAAGCAAAGTATTTACAGATGGAGAGGTTCTGATTGGTCGCTTCTTAATAGCGGGCTTTACGGTGATTTACCCTATGGTGCATATACCGATATTACAAAAAATGAGAACTGGCGCTCCTGTTCAGAGATAATAGGGTTTAATAATCGTTTCTTTGAGTTTATGGCAAGAAGTTGCGATAACATAATCGGGGAGGAGTCCGGGAAGGTCTATAAAGATGTTGTTCAAAAGATCTCGGACAAACCAAGAGACTCCGAAGGTCATGTTTTGGTTAAGTTTACGGAGAACCCGGATGACTATTTGCCTCAACTTATTGAACAATATCTTTCAAAGGGCTACTCTTTGAGTGACATTACAATTCTGGTAAGGAGGAACGTTGAGGGGAGAAATGTTGTTGAGTTGTTGATTAACAAAGGGTATCAGGTTATTTCAGATGAGGCGCTCTTTATATCTTCATCGGCTTCGGTTATGAGGGTAATTACTGTTCTCAAATATCTGAACTCTCCCGATAATGCTATTAACAACACTATTGCGAAACACTATTCGATTGATCCCGAATATGCAGGCGGGATAGCCCATCTGCCTTTATATGAGCTATGTGAAGAGTTAATAAAGAGGGAGAGCACAAACCGTTCGCTTTCGGAGACTCTCTTTTTACAGGCTTTTCTTGATAATGTACTCGACTATTCGAGAGAGAGGAGAGCGGATATCTCTTCTTTCCTGCAATGGTGGGATGAAAAGGGCTATAAAAATTGCATTCCGGCACCTGACGGACAGAATGCCATAAGGGTTATGACAATACACAAATCCAAAGGTTTAGGAATTCCGGTTGTTATAGTGCCATACTTCTCATTCTCTCTTGACCATGAGCCCTCACATTCTCCCGTAATCTGGTGCCAGCCGGACAGAGCTCCTTTCAATCGAATCCCTTTACTTCCTGTTAAGTATAAAAGGGAGATGCTAAATACAATTTTCGATAAGGAGTACTCTGCAGAGAGGCAGAGGGTGTTTATCGATAACCAGAATATTGCCTATGTAGCCTTCACCCGTGCAGAGAGAGAGCTTGCAATCTTATCGCCGCTGCCGGAAAAAGAGAAGAATAGTGTCTCGTCTATTCTTTATAATTTCCTTAAGGATTCTCTGAACAGTGATTCTGAAATAAACTTCGGAGATTGGAGTAAACCGGCTCCGGAGGGTAAAAGGTTGCAGAATGAATATAAACTGCCTGAGCTTGAGTCTTTTGAAATTGGAGATCGATTAAGACTGTCGCTGAGGGGTGAGGAGTATTACAACGAAAGCAGCAGCAGAGGTTATGGCGTTATTATGCACGAGATAATGGCTTCGGTTATAACAACGGATGATCTTGAAAAAGCAGTAGATGGTGCCGTTATTAAAGGACTTATATTTCCTGAGCAAAAGGGGGAACTGGTTTTGAAAATGAGATCTTTCCTTGACTCGGTTAAAGAGAGACATTGGTTTGACGGAACATACAGAGTCTTTAATGAGCTTGAAATAATTGAACCGGGAGGTAAATTAAGCAGGCCGGACAGAGTTCTTCAGGGTGGGGAGGTTTATGTAATTGATTTTAAATTTGGTAAACGAAAGGAGAATTCTCATGTGAACCAGGTGAAGCGCTACACAAATCTACTCAAATCCATGGGCAAAGTCTTTGTCAAGGGTTATGTATGGTACCCCGAAGATGGTGAAATTATTGAGGTTGACTAAAACTTTGCTTTGCCAAAGTTCCCCACATTTTTTAAAAAGGAAAAAAGTCTATTTACAATAACTTGTGTGTGTGTTAAGCAGGAGGAGAGCTTTTCATCCCTCAGTGTTTTTTACAATCAACTCAGATACTGACATTTAACACATCAATCCCCTCTCTTCTTTGACACCCATTAGCACCTTAAAGATATATTAATCTGTTATTTACAAAAAACACTGAGGGATCACCAAAGTTCCCCTCCTAAGCGCTTTTAAGTAATGCGAGTTAAACGTTTAACTGTCAGATTGTTACGAATTTTTCCTTTTTGCATCATGATAATCCGGTAAAACTTCACTCTGACAGTGTTTTTTTAAAACCATTAATATTTAGCGCATTATAAAGGGTCGCCTATGTTAAAAAAATAGGCGACCCTTTATAATAACATGAATATCTGCACATTTAAAAAAACACTGTCAGAGTGAAAATTTCTCGTTAATAGTTGTTAGTGTGAGTGTTAAGCTGGTGGGAAACAAACCTCTCACTGTTTTTTGTAAGTTATTTATAATGAGGAATGATTTTTATAGAAATAAAGACCATTTATAAAAACAAACTTTATAAAGCGCAGATAACTAGCTTATTTCTAAAAACAGTGAGAGGTGATATATGCCGCCACCTCATCGGGAAGGGCATCTTTGAGAATAACCTTTTTGGTGCTGTCCAGCAGGTATATTGAAGGGGAGGGTCTTCTGTCGTAGAGTTTGTTAAGCGAGACGGACATATCGTTATCGTGGGCAATTATCCAGTCTCCTCCGAATTTGTCGGTTGTCTTAAGCCATTTTGAGATATCTTCGCCAGTGTACATTGCCAGTTTTACAAGCCGTGAACCCATTTTCTTAATTGACTCATTCTCTTTCAGGAACTCGATTGCTCGCTGGCAGGTTTGACAATCGGGGTCGTAGAAGAAGAGCAGTATGTACTCGCCCTTGGTTTTGTGTATGGTTCCGGTTTTACTCTTATTGGTGGTATATTCAAAATCCATAGCAATGGTGCCGGGTCTGTTTTTAAGTGCAAGTTCAAGTTGCTCCCGATATCGCTCCCTTGTGAGAGTGTCAGGATTTGCCTCATCTGTCAAAACTTCCAGAATCCAAATGTAGAGGGTCTCGTTTCTGTAGGTTGAATTGGGATCGTAGAGAGAGAGCTCTATGATTTTGAGAAAGTAGTCCCTCACTGCCGTATCACCTTTAAGAATGCTGTCGGTAAAGGATTTGGCCGATTTTTTTGCGGTTCTCTCATCGCTGCTGTAGAGGTGCCCGAGATACTCCATATAGTAGGCGTCAATTCGTGATGTGAGATTCATATGGGTGGAGTCCTTGAAATTGAAGCCGTCCCAATAGTGTTCGGATATATAATTTTCTCTCTGGAGAGCATCTGTTATTATTGCAGGGACTTCGACCCTCTTTTTTTCAGGCGGTATTCTGTTTTTATCAGATGTATTGTTGTGGCAAGATACGCTTAGCAGAGCTGAAAGGGTTATGGCAACAGAGTAAATTATTATTCTCTTCATACTCAAAATTGTTTGATGCAAATTTATAAAACTTGTGTGAGAGTTATTTGTTATCTATGACAAATATTTATTGTTAATTACTATATTTATAGACTATAAATTTAATATGATGGATGAAAGAGAGACCCGCAGATCGGATATTGCTCTTATAGGGCTTGCCGTTATGGGCGAAAATCTGGTACTGAATATGGAGAGTAAAGGGTTCAAGGTGTCGGTTTACAACAGAACGAACTCAGTAACAAATAATTTTATTAACGGAAGGGCAAAAGGCAAGAATATAGATGGGTTTGCTACTCTGCCCGAATTAATTGCCTCCCTTAACTCTCCCAGAAAGGTGATGATGATGGTACGGGCAGGAAAGGCTGTAGATGAGCTTATTGAACAACTTTTACCGCTTCTGGATAGAGGAGATATAATTATTGATGGCGGAAATTCTAACCATATAGATACTCAAAGACGGTATAGCTATCTCGCAGAGAGGTCTATACTCTATGTTGGTACGGGAGTTTCCGGCGGTGAGGAGGGGGCTTTAAAGGGTCCCTCTATTATGCCGGGTGGTGCCTCAGAGGCATGGAGCGAGATTAAACCACTGTTCCAGAGCATTGCTGCAATGAGTGAAGATGGGGCTCCGTGTTGTGAGTGGACAGGCAGCGGTGGTGCAGGCCATTTTGTGAAGATGGTTCACAACGGAATTGAGTATGGCGATATGCAGCTTATTTCCGAGGCATATTCGGTACTTAAAGGGATGTCGTCCTTAGAGAATGAGACTATGGCCGAACTCTTTGCTATATGGAATAAAGGTAAGTTGCAGAGCTATTTAATTGAGATCACATCAAAAATACTTGCTTACAGAGAGGAAAACGGAGAGTTCCTTATAGATAAAATTCTGGATACTGCAGGGCAGAAGGGAACCGGTAAATTATCGGTTTTTAATGCAATGGAGCTTGGACTTCCGCTGAATTTAATAGCATCGGCAGTTTTTGAAAGGTCAATATCTTATGATAAAGAGTTGAGAGTTAAATCATGCGCACTCTTTAACAGAAAACCGGGAAAGTTTGCAACGCCCGAACCGCAGGAGGTTCATGACTCTCTCTATGCTTCGAAACTGATATCATATGCTCAGGGATTTGTACTGTTGAAAAGGGCATCGGATGAGTACGGATGGAATCTGGATCTTGCTGCAATTGCACGTATCTGGAGAAACGGGTGTATTATAAGGTCGGGGTTTCTGAATAAGATCTCTGAGGCTTATGAAAAGAATCCTTCCCTGGAGAATCTGCTGCTGGATCCATATTTCAAAAACGAGATTGAGAACGCTCTGCCTGCCTGGAGTTCACTGGTTGCGAAGGCAGCTATCGGGGGTGTCTCGTTGCCGGCATTTTCATCGGCGTTAAATTATTTTTATTCATTGACTACCAATAATCTGCCTGCCAATCTTATTCAGGCGCAGAGAGATTTTTTCGGAGCTCATACTTTTGAGAGGGTCGACAGGGAGCGTGGTGAGTTTTTCCACGAGAACTGGACAGGTGAGGGTGGAGATACCAGCTCCGGAGTCTATAATGTTTAATTTGCAAAGTATTTATGGATAACCATGTTATAGTTATTTTCGGAGGATCGGGCGATCTGACAAAGAGAAAGTTGATTCCTGCGTTATATAAGTTGTATGAAAGAGGGGCGTTCGGGAGTGGGGTGAAGATTCTTGGAGTGGGGAGAACAAATTTTACCGATGAGCAGTACAGAGAGCACCTCAGGAAGTCGGTCGGTTCAGATGGCACCGGTTTCTTCTCAAATGTTTTCTATTTATCTGCCGATCCGGCTTTGAGTGAAACATATAATTTGCTCAAAAAGAGGCTTTTCGAATTTGATGAGACCAACTATCTCTTCTATCTGGCTACACCCCCTTTACTTTATGAAACAATTCCGTTGAATCTTAAGGGTGTTGCTCTTAATCTTGAGGGTATGGAGATGGAGGGTCTCAAGAGCGGTTCGAGAAGAATTATTGTGGAGAAGCCCTTTGGCTACGACCTTGAGAGTGCAGTTTTGATGAACTCGGTTCTTAAGTCTGTATTTGATGAGAGTCAGATATTCAGAATTGACCACTACCTTGGTAAGGAGACAGTCCAGAATATTCTGGCGCTGAGGTTTGCAAACAGTATTTTTGAGCCTATCTGGAACAGACACTATATTGACAGAGTAGAGATTACAGCAGTGGAAAATATGGGAATCGAGGAGCGGGGCGGCTTTTACGATGGAGTAGGGGCATTGAGGGATATGGTGCAAAACCATCTGATTCAACTTCTTGCTCTTGTTGCGATGGAGCCTCCGGTTATTTTCGGAGAGCAGGAGTTCAGAGATGAGGTTGTAAAGGTTTACAAATCGCTGAAACCATTGAGCGACGCAGAGATTCCTTCAAGAGTTGTAAGAGGTCAGTATATTGCAGGGGAGAAACGTGGAGAGATGGCAAAAGCATACAGAGAGGAGAGGGGAGTCAAACCGGATTCTCAGACTGAAACCTTTCTTGCAATGAGAGTCAATATCTCTAACTGGAGGTGGGAGGGGGTTCCCTTTCTAATCAGGACAGGTAAGCAGATGCCTACCAAAGTTACGGAGATTATCATCCATTTTAAACAGACGCCACACCGTCTGTTCAGTTGCCGTGATAACTGTCCGGAGCAAAACCAGTTGATTATAAGGATACAACCAAACGAAGGTATAGTTCTGAAATATGATGTGAAGATTCCGGGGAGCGGTTTTAATGTACAGCAGGTCCCGATGGAGTTTACCTATGACAAAATAGGGGAGTTGTCCGATGATGCCTATTCGAGACTCATTGAGGAGTCACTCTCCGGTGACAGCACCCTCTTCACCAGAAGCGATGCTGTTGAAGCGAGCTGGAGCTACTTTGACAAGGTTCTCAAATTCTGGAAGAGTCACCCGGAGACACCGCTTTACGGATACCCTGCAGGTAGCTGGGGGCCTCTTGAAAGTGAGCAGATTACCGGTAACGAAAAGGGTTGGACAAACCCATGCAAAAACCTGACGAACACAAATCTCTATTGTGAATTATAATTAATACCCAACAATGGAAAGAGCAGAAGAATTAACCCGCTTACTCGATACGCTTGTAAGAGAAAAGGCAGATAGGTCTCCAGGTGAGCCTTTTGCACTTGCAATTTCCGGGGGAGGCAGCCCGGAGCGGCTCTTCAAACTGTGGTCGGGCAGATACCGGGAATTGATTTTGTGGGAGAGAATATCGCTTTTTTGGGTAGATGAGAGGGGTGTGCCACCGGATCATCCGGAAAGCAATTACGGAAATGCAAAATCTCTGTTTCTGGACAATGTCTCAATATCCTCTGAGCATATTTACAGAATAGAGTCAGAGAGAGATATAATTGATGCAGCCGGGAGATACTCCAAACTTGTTAATTCAATTCTGCCTTTGAAGGATGGCTTCCCGGTTTTTGATCTTATTATCCTTGGAATAGGTGATGACGGACATACCGCCTCAATATTTCCGGGTCAGAACAATCTGTTAAACAGCCCGCTCGCCTATGCACCCTCTCTTAACCCCTACAGTGGTCAGGGACGGGTAACCATGACCGGAGGGACAATCAATGCTGCTGCAAATGTTCTCTTTTATTTGAAAGGTGAATCAAAAAGTGCCACACTGGAGAGGTTGAAGGCCTATGATTCTGCCCTTATGATGCCTGCAGCCTATTTCTTAAAACAGTTTGGAGAAAATTCAGTATATTACGACGTCTAACCACACAAACTTACCTATATGAAAAAATTATTTAATCTGATTACTTCAATTGCGTTTTTATCGCTTCTGACACCATGGCCTCTTACCGGACAGGAGAACCTTGCTTACCAGAAACCACCGAAAGAGATTCTTGATCTTGTAGATTATGAGAGGGCTCCTCAGGTGAGAATGGATTCTAAAAAAGAGTATATGATTCTGACCTACAGGAATACCTACAGCTCTCTCGATGAGTTGAATCAAACCGAATTAAAGCTTGCGGGACTCAGGATCAATCCGGTGACAAACATCTCTACCGGTGCTAACTACAGCAACAATATTAAAGTGAGAAAGGTCTCAGAGCCAAATGAGGTTCAGGTTACAGGACTTCCCGGAAATCCGAAGATCGCCAATATGACCCTCTCTCCGGATGAGAAGAAGCTAGTATTCACAATCACTACTCAAACAGGGGTTGAATTATGGGTTCTTGATATTCAGGGGGCAATAGCCAAAAAGGTGTACTCACGGTTGCTGAATGCCAATATGGATAATCCTGTAAGCTGGTTTAAAGATAGTAAAACGTTATTAGTAAGAGTTTTGCCTGAAAACAGAGATAAAATTCTTGATGATAAATTTGATCTGCCTGCCGGTCCTATTATCTCGGAGAGCGAAGGACGGGAATCTCAAAACAGAACCTATCAGGATCTTCTTAAAAACAGAAGGGATGAGCAGAATTTTGAGACACTTATGAGGTCGGAACTTTTTATGGTAAATATTGAAAGCGGAGAGTCGCATAAGTTTCTTGGTGCGGCAATGTATGCTGGTGAAAGCATCTCTCCGGATGGCAGGTATGTGATGATTACAACTATTGAGAGGCCATATTCCTATGTTGTTCCAATGCAGAGATTTCCTCAAAAGAGTGCAGTTTATACAATTGAGGGAGGGTTTGTAAAACTTGTGAATGATGTTCCGCTTACAGAGATTACTCCAAAGGGATTTTCGGCTACCAGAACCGGAAAGCGCAATATGAACTGGAGGGCCGATAAGCCTTCAACTCTGTTCTTTGTGGAGGCTCTCGATGGTGGTGATCCTTCAAAAAAGGTGGAGTTCAGGGATGAACTTTACCAGTGGGACGCACCGTTCAACAGTGAACCTGTCTCAATGGCCAAGGTTCCGCAGAGGTTTGCAAGAGTGTTCTGGGGTAATGATAATTACGCAATTCTTGCCGATAACTGGAATGAGACACGTAACACAAAATCGTACCTCTTTAACCCTTCAAATCCATCACAAAAGCCTGTGGTTCTTTCGGACAGAAACAACCAGGATATCTACTCCGATCCCGGAACTATCTTTATGAAAAAGGGAGAACTGGGAACTAATGTTATTTCAATCGAGAATGATAATATTTACCTTATTGGCGACGGCTTTACCAAAGATGGCCAGTTTCCGTTTATTGATGAGCTGAATCTTAAGACTCTTAAGAAGACCAGAATTTACCAATCGCCATATAAAGATAAAAAAGAGGATATTGTCTCGATTGAAGATTTGAAAAAAGGGCAGATTCTTGTTATGATCCAGTCTAAGAATGAGTTTCCAAACTATTTTATGAGAAATATTAAAAAACGCGGTGATAATATTACTCAGATAACCTTCTTCAAAAATCCATTTGAAAGTATTGCAGGTGTTCATAAAGAGGTGATTAAATATATGAGGGAGGATGGCATTGAGCTTTCCGGAACACTCTATTTACCTGTTGGTTACGACATGAATAAAAAGGAGAAGATGCCGCTGCTCATTTGGGCCTATCCGCGTGAGTTTAAAGATGCTGCATCGGCAAGTCAGAGCAACCAGAATCCGAATGTTTTCACAACCCCTTCATATGGTTCGTTTATCTATTGGGTTACCAGGGGTTATGTGGTTCTGCATGATGCTGCTTTCCCGATTGTGGGTGAGGGAGATACCCAGCCGAACGATACATTTATCGAACAGCTTGTTGCTAATGCCAAAGCTGCAATTGATGCGGTAGATAAACTGGGATATATTGACAGAAAGAGGGTTGCAGTAGGGGGGCACTCTTATGGAGCGTTCATGACAGCCAATCTCCTTACACACTGCGATCTTTTTGCATGCGGTATCGCAAGAAGCGGTGCGTATAACCGTACCTTGACCCCTTTCGGATTCCAGAATGAGGAGCGTAATTACTGGGATGTTCCTGAGGTTTACACAAAAATGTCTCCGTTTATGAATGCACGTAAGATGAAGACGCCGTTGTTGCTTGTACACGGTGAGGCCGATAATAATCCCGGAACATTTACTTTGCAGACTGAGAGGTATTTCCAGGCATTGAAAGGTTTGGGAGCACCTGCCCGGATGGTTATCCTGCCAAAGGAGAGCCATAGTTATGTGGCAAAGGAGAATATTCTTCACTTGTTGTGGGAGCAGGATAGATTTCTGGAGAAATATTTAAAAAAGTAAATAGGGCTTACTGAATAATTCTCGCGGGTAATAAATATTGGCCCAACGGAGAGAAT
>CAZFTS010000032.1:1781-31081 GCA_964521685.1 uncultured Muribaculaceae bacterium | reverse complement strand
ATCAAAGTCATAACGACGCATATCGTTCCAGATTTCAACTGAGAAGTGTAAGGCAATTCGTTTTTGAGTAAGAATCTTACCAAGAGTAAGATTACCGGCAGTACCTATCCCATTATTCAGGAAATTATCCATTTGAGACTGAGTCATCGGTGTAAATGAAGGACAATTTGCAAGAGTTTGATCACCTGCAATCCAAGAATTCAGGGTTACATTCATCTGTTCCATACTTGCTTTAATACCCTCTTTGTAAGCAGTAAATGCACCTGGAGCGTTACCTTGATTAAACAAAACTTCTGCTTTGATAAAACAAGCTTCTGAATAGGTACCCAGATATGTGGGAGAAGAGACTCTTGAATAGAAAGAGCCTGATTCCTTTGATGCATCAGTTCCGTCAACTCTATAAAGAAGATCTTGTTTTGCAGCGTAACCTTTAGATGTGCTTGTAGCCTCAACATAAACAGTATCACCCTTTCTGGCAGGAGAGGAAGAATCTATCCACCAATGTTTCGCTGCAGTATATCCGGCTCTTAGTGGTCCACCGCTCAGACTTGGAGAGTTATTAGTGACCATATCTACACCAAGTGAACGTCTCCAATTGCCACTCCATTTAATATTTGATGGAGTAGTTGAAGATTTACCTGACATAGCCCAAGGGATAATTTTGTCTGCACGAGGGTCTTCAACACCGCTACCTGCAAAATTTGTAAGGTTCTTATAAAGCATATCGGTTACCATATAACCGGCATTCATACCGCAAACAGAATATATAGGAGAGTAGTCAACAGGCTCGTTCCATCCAAGAACGTCATGTGTGGTACTATTATCATCTGTATGATAAATTATAGAGTTATCGGTATTGCTTTGAGGGCCTTTTGAAAGGGCATCAAGAATTGCAGCAGGATCATATTTACCATCAAGATAGCTTCCATCAGCTTTTTTACTTAGTTTTACAGCATAACGAGCTTTAAGCAAATTACCAAATTTTATCCATTTGGCAACATCCCCGTTGTTCCAGAAGTCTCCTACTGCCAACGCCGGAAGCTTTGCATCCTGAGGTTTCGCCAAAAGTTCCAACCCTTCGTTTAGCTCTTTTAAGCAGCCTAAATAAATGGTTTTTCCGTTGTCATAAAAAGGAGTTGCGTTTGCACCGACTGCATCTGTATAAGGCATTTCACCATAGAGGTCAGTCATTAACATAAATCCATACGCACGGATTATTTTAGCTACTCCGGCATAATGCCAGGCACCTGCTTCCAGAGCTTTGTCATACATATAAGAGATATTGTTTGCAGCTCCTACAAACCACCATTGGTAAGGAGTGGTAACGGCACCGGTTTGAGGACTCCAAAATGACATGCTCCAATAGGTACCACCATTGTAGTATCTTGTCCAATCGCCAGTGGACATACTTGTACGCCAAGCGGCAAATTGAGTTGCCGAATTGGTATAAAACTCAATATGCGCCAAACGAGTTTGATATGTAGCACTTTCCGATGAGGGATTCTCAGGGTCAGTGTTAATATCCAGCCAATCGCTGCAAGAGGCCATTGTGAGAGTAATAAAGCATACAACACACAAAGAAATTAATGATTTTATATATTTCATATTATTAATTTTAAATATTTAAAACTTATTAGAAAGTTATATTTAAACCGAATGTCATACCTGAAGTTGCAGGTACCCCACAATAGTCAAATCCAACAGAAGATGAACCACCGACACCTGCACCAGATGCAGCTACTTCAGGATCTCCCTTGTAATTGGTAAATAGAAGAAGATTGTTAGCAGAAGCAGAAATAGAAGCACGTTTAATGAATCCTATCTTGTTTAGCCACTTCTTAGGAAAATCATACATTACAGATAGTGTACGAAGTCTTAGAAGATTAACGTCAGTAATAAAATTGGCAGTTTCCCTTGGATAATAATTTGTATAATAATTTTTAATAATATTATGACCACTTGTTTCTACACCATTAAACATGTAGGTGTTATCTGCACTCCAGGTATTGGATACAGCGTTTCCGCTTGCATCGATACCTGTTACTGTTAGTTCTTTATTACGAATATCTCCGGAGAATTTACTAACACCACTATTAATCATAGCATATTGAGTTCCGTTGATTACATCACCACCTACTCTGAATTCCCATAACATATTAAAAGAAAGATTCTTCCATGTAAGTGTGTTGTTCAAACCACCTGAGAACTTAGCTTCACGATTACCTACTTCTGACAATGAAGCTGTGTAGGTAGGCATTCCATTTGCGTCAAGAATAATTTTTCCGTCTAGATCCTTTTTAGAGTTTGCATCTTCAGGATTGTATTTATATCTGTTCCATTGAGTACCTGCGATAGCCATAAAGTTACCACCGTTGAATGATGCAGCTTGCGCTCCTGCATACTGAACATCTGTAACATACATTACATCCATCCCGGCAGGAAGGCCGTCCAAAGTACCACGATTACCTGCGATATTCAAACCAACATCCCATTTCATATCTTTTGTTTCTACAGGAGTACCTGAAATAGTCAACTCCATACCTTTATTATAAACGTTTCCTGCATTGATTGAACAGAAAATATAACCGGTTGATTGTGGGCCACGAGGAGACAAAATCTGATTGTAAGAGTCATTTGTATAATAGGCATAGTCAACGCGTAAGCGATCTTTGAGGAGACTTAATTCAAGTCCGATTTCTGTCGATTTTGTCATTTCCGGTTTAAGATAAGGATTACCACGAGTCCACGAGTTACCTACACCAATTTTACCACCAAGATATGTACCGACAGGCCAAAGAGAGGTATTTGTTTCATAAGCGCCTGTATCTTTACCCACTTTTGCCCAGGATGCTCTAAGCTTACCAAAAGTAAGAATGTCATTCTTAGGAAGAAGTTCAGTAAATACGAAAGAACCGCTCACAGATGGATAGAAGTATGAGTGATTTTCTACAGGAAGGGTTGATGTCCAGTCATTCCGACCTGTAACTGTCATATATAATATATTCTTCCAGGCTACACGGAATTCTCCGAATAAGCCTACCAATCTCTTTTGAGATGCAGAGTGGGCAAATTGCTTGTTTTCTGTTGAAGCATTTGCATAGGAATAGAAATCAGGAACAGAGAAATTCCAGGCCATCATACTGTTTCTGTCTGTCTGAGTATCATCAGAAGCAGCACCAAGTAACAGATTAAAGTCAAAATCTCCGAATTTTTTATTCATATTTGATATGAAATTGTGTGACATATATTTAAAACGCATAGTATTGTCACTCATCATACCATTCTGCCATACTTGTTTGATGACTCCATTGGCTGCAATACGATTAGAGTTGATTTGAGTATATGAGTCAATACCCAATCTGTACTGAATAAACCACCATTTTGTAATATCTGCCTTTACTCCTAAACTACCTGTAAAACGATCTGTATCGTCAAACATTTTATTTTTATTTACAATCCAGTATGGGTTATCGCGTTCTTCCCAAGGATCAAGCCTATCACCGAACATTCTATAACGAGTACCATCTTCATTTAAATAATTTGACATATCGTCAAAAGGAGACCAGTTGTAAACTCCGTAAAGAGCACCGGTTCCTTGTGACCCATAAAGTGCCGCACCGGTCAGCGTCCTGTCTGTATGAGCTTGTGAGTAAGCCGCATTCGCATTGAATGTAAAAATACCGGCTCTCTGTTCACCGTTGAAACGGAAAGTGTATTTGTCATACCCCGTTTCAGGAACAATACCAACCTGATCATAATAAGATCCGGACAAATAGAAGTTGCTGTTTTTGGTACCTCCCGAAACGCTGGCACTCTGGTCGTAAATTGCTCCGCCCTGGAAGAAGTTTCCAATGTTGTCATAAATCTTTGCATTTGACTTTTCTCCCCATGAATTGTATGAAAAATCATTGAAAACAGTTCCGAGATAATTCCTGTTGTTGTCGTATTGATCGTCCATATAACCTCTATTGAATTGAGTTTGAACTTCAGGAAGGCTTTTCACCCAGGATGTGGAAAATTTGGAGTTGATATTAACTTCTACAACACCTTCTTTACCTTTTTTGGTAGAAATTATGACAACGCCATTGGCTGCGCGGGAACCATAAAGTGCAGACGCTGCCGGCCCTTTCAATACTGACATATTATCTATATCCTCAGGATTTATATCCATAACACGGTTGGAAGTAGTAGTTGCTGATTTATAAGAACCGTCAAATGCAGAGTTGCCTACAAGAGTTGAAGAGTTATCATAAATTACACCATCGACTACGAACAAAGGTTGATTGTCTTTGCCTTCGGATCCGGAAGTACCGCCACGAAGAATAATCTGCGCACCAGAACCTGCTGCCCCGGAAGATTGTGTTACATTAACACCGGCAATCTTACCTGAAAGTGAAGAAATTGGGTTTGCGGTCTTATTCCTCATCAACTCTTCTGACTTGATGTCGGATACTGCATATCCCAGTGCTTTTCTTTCTTTTTTAATACCCAGAGCTGTAACTACAATTTGGTCCAGCAACAAGGCATCCTCCTCAAGAGTAACGTCAATTACTGACCTGTTGTTTACAGGTACTCTCTGGGTCTTCATTCCAATTGCTGAAAAGACAAGAGTTGCATTACCCGGTGCATTTATTGCATAACTACCATTCAGCTCAGTTGCAACACCTGTCCGGGTGCCATCTACCATTACTGTTACCCCTATTACGGGCTGGTTAGTTTTGTCAATAACTTTACCTGTAATCCTTATGTTCTGTGCAACCAGTGATCCGGAGAACAGAACCAAGGCAATTACCGAAAGTATAAATCGCATATACCGTCCGGTTAGTTTTTGTGAAACATACATAAGTTAAAGATTTAAGGTTAACGATTAGTTGTTAAATAGTTTAATATAGTTAGTATATGGAATTGATTTTTCAGATTTAATTATAAATTATAAGAGACAGAACACTCAGAGCTTATATCTTAATGTCAAGTATTTGCCTTTAAGGCTATGCCGTCGTTGTAAAATTACAATTTATATTTAATTTCTCATAGAAAATTTGATAATTTTAGCCTGTAATTATTGCATTTTAATCTCTGTTCAGACACCCTCCTTTCAATTTGTAAGAACTCAAAAATGGCACTTCACACAGAGTATATAAATAAAATATTGCCATTCAACCACTACTGACCACCAATAAAAATCAAGAGTACTTTCACAACCCCACTTTTTAATAAATAAAAGACCTTTCAAATAACTTTCACCAATACATTTTATAAATGTTATTCGTCGCACAATGTCTGTATGGGAAGCAGACCAACGTAACATCTGTTTTTTAGCTTTTTTCTGAAGCGTTTTTCAGAAAAAGGCTGAGGACCGTCCAACGACCGCAGGGAGGCGTCCCGCAAGCCCTGAAAAACACAAAGAAAAAAGCGTATAGAAAAACTGCGTTGCGTTGGTCTGCTTCCCACGTAGTAGCGACGAATGCATTTATAAAAAAGAGGCTAACCAATTATATCTGGTCAGCCTCTCATTGATTTATATTAAAAAACTTAAACTACGTTTGGTTTCTTAATATATTTTGATTCCGATCTTGGAAGTATCTCACCTGAGAACCGGCGTGTCGTGCCCTTGGTTGGTGTTACAATCACCTCGGCGTAGTTTCCACCTTTTCTAAGGCTAATCTCTACTTTAGCGGTAATTGCACTACCCGAAACCTGCATCTCGATAAAGATATTTCCCTTTTTATCCTCCTTCTGGTTAATGCTGGTAACCTCTGTACGGTTTGTAAAGCTGTTGCTGCAGATGATCATACCCTGGAGAAACACAAAGTTTCCCTCGTAAGATATAAAGTTTGCATCATCGGTATTTGGTTCAGGAGTTCCGTCGCTCTTTTCGTAGCTATCCGGAACTATAACGAAATCCTTTGCCGCAATTGCCGCTTTCGCTTTTTCAAACAGAGCCAACCCTGCCGCCTCTTTCTCTGCCTTTTTATTCTGAGCCTGGGCAAATGAGAGGGAGAATAAGAGAATCAAAGTTGTAATAATTACTTTTTTCATATACTGATTAGTTTACAGCAATAGTACTCAATCGAATTGCCTGGGTAGCATAGTTGGTACCCTCTTTTCCATTTAAATGGAAAATATAGTTAACTCCCTTGATCATTGAGTTTCCTGTTGATGTGTAAGCAGTCTTAGTTGTTGCTGTTGAAGTTGCATACTGTGTAAGCTGGTTACCGCTTTCATCAAACAGAGCAAATTCCATTGCAGATTCAGTACCGGACCATATGGCTATACCTTTTCTATCCAGTTTATAAGGCAGATAATCGGTAGCCTCTTTATATCCGGCAGTTCCAACTGTAATAAAAGTTTTAACACCACCTATTGTTCTTACACCCTTTAAAGTAAGTTTTCCGAAAGGAGTAACTCCATCTGCTTTATGGAAAAGGTTTACAAAACGGATATAGGTAAGAGTATCATTCCATGGATGCCCGGTCTGATACTCTTCAGGATCCTGCACTAAAAGCGGGGGTTGAGTTTCGTTATAGATAAATGCACTCCACTTGCCTTTCGCAATATTGAAAGTATTAGTATATGCCAATACATCCATAGTAGATGTTTTAAAGGCTTCTACCTTAAGTGCTCCAACCGGTACCGCATGATATTTTGCTGTACTGTTAGGAAGTATGCTCCCGAGTGCAGTTCCAACCTGAGAGTACAATATGTCATTGTATTTCAGACGTGTAATATTATGGGTTGACGATGATACTATAGGTAGGTCATACACTAACCGAATCTGAGCATAAGTGTTCTGGTTTAAATCTGTAGTTGGGTATGTGATTACATTTTTCTCGCAAGAGTAAAGTAAAAACAACGAGAGTACAGATATTATTGATAATATTTTTTTCATCTTCAATTGTTTTAATTGTTCATTACTAATTACCTGGTTGCGCAAACCATACTATAGATGTCTGGTAGTTTGGAGCATCTCCCGCAATTGGGGTTAGCTTCTTCAACGAGTTGAGGTTCCACATATACTCAGAGTTATATCTCGGACGTAGACGATAACAAGGAGATCCCTGATTGTCTGCATTGAATTTCAACCTTCTGTTAATAACATCTGCAGGCGGCAGAAAGAACCCTTTGTATATTCTGGTTGCATCAGAATTAGGTTTATGATAAACTACATCCGGAGTATAAGATGTTCCTGGTACTGGCACACCGTTCGGTCCAAGTACAAGGTCGTAGTGATACCTTCTAAGGTCGTTCCAGGTATCAACACTCCATGGATAAAGAGCTACATACTTCTGCATCATAATATGAGAGAGGCTAAAATCGGCAAGAGGTAAATTATTTACAAATTTACTGTTCATATACTCATTTGCCAAAGTTGTAAATCTTGCAAGAGTAATCTTATCCCCGATTACAGATGTCTGTTTCCCGGCAGTATTTTTCACAACAGTTGGCGCTACCATGAGAGTCTTCATCCACTCAATATGTCCGCTGACACCTTTCTTGAAAGCTTCGAAAGCAGGTGCTTTTTGTCCTTTGCGGAAGAGAGCTTCAGCTTTAATGAACTGAATTTCAGAATATATTGTCAAAGGCCATTTAGCATCATCCCTGAAGAGCCATCTTCCTTTACCTGCTGTTGCTTCTGTTGGTGATGCATTACCGCCCCACAAAGAAGTATTAACAGCATAGGTTTGTCTTACACCAACATATGAGTAAGTTCCTTTTTTGATATTATTCTGATCGGCAGGCATTGTATCTCTTGATCCAAACATCAGGATGGTTCGGGGATCCAGAGTTGCTGTATCAGTTATGATCTGATTTTCCAATAGTCCTTCCAATGCCCCTGATGAATTGTGAGTTGGGATAGTACCTGTCATTATCTGAACCATGTAGTCCGATTGAGAGTACACAAAAGCAAGATTACCTCTTAAAACTCCAAAGAAATTTGAGTTTGCAGAGATACCTGTAGCATCAAACCGGAAAGAGGCATCTTCGGCAGAACTTGCAAATGAAAGATCGGCGCACGCAATTGCAGAGTCAAGATATTTGGCATCTTTCATAGACATCGCAATGTAGTTTCTTGCAAGAACTGCATATGCAAATTTTTTCCATTTGCCTTTATCTCCCTGATAGACAAGATCATTTGTTGAAAGAGTCGGATATGCATTGTTATCTTGTTTGTCCAACTCTGCAATAGCCTGTCTTGCCCATGATCTCACCTGAGAAAATGCATATTCCTGATTATCATAGTTATGAGAAAGGAGTCCAGGTACAAAAGCGTCTTTAACAGGAAGATCACCATGGAACGATGCAAGTAAATGCCATGAATAGGCTTTAATTGCAAGTCCTATTCCGGCAAGTGTGAACTCACCTCTGGAGCGACCATCATTTATTATATGCTCAATATTCATACCCTGAAGGAAATAAACCATTCTCCAGGCTTCGCCGCCAGCGTCATTTGCAGGATAGTAGTAGTGGTTCCCGAATGGGGCAAGTGTTGATGTGCTTGCTCCACCAAAGTACTGCATCATTGGAGCCAGTGCTCTCAGATCATAAGCTATTCCCTCATATGCAGCAATTGTCGGTGCAAGCCTCAGAATTGGGGGTACCCAGTCGGGAGCGTCAACATTCTTATTAACATCCAGCCATTTAGTACATGAGGTACCGATGGCAAGAAACAGTGTTAATGATATTAATATTTTTCTCATCTCTAAATCAATTAAAAGGTTATGTTTACACCAAATGACAGACCGCGCGGAGCGGCAATTGCCATCATATCAAAGCCAACACCACCTGTACCACCAAGTGCTGCCGAGTTGGTGTTACCAACTACGTCAATACCTGAATAGTTTGTCCATACGAACAGGTCGGTTCCGGTTGCAAATACAGAGGCAGCAGAGATAACTCCTTTTGAGATTTTTTCCAGCCATTTTCTGTTAAAATTGTAGTTGAAGCGAACTTCACCCAGTCTCAGATAGTTTACATTCTTCTCAACCCAGTTTGGATCAGCTCCGGCATAACCATACTGAATATCACCAAGCTTAACAGCAATATTATTTGGTGTAGGAGTATCTGAGTTTTGATTTCCATCATTTAGAACACCCTCAAATACAATAGGGTCTGCTTTTCTTAGCTCAACAGATTCCCAGCTGTAACCATTTGTCATCATCAGACGTTTTGTCCCGTTAACAATAGTAGCACCTAATCTTCCATCCAGTAAAGCAGAAACAGAGAAATTTTTATACTTCAAAGTTGACATAAATCCAAATTTGAATTTAGGCTCTCTGTCACCCAAAACAGTGAAAGCACTTGATGTAAGCGGTAGTCCTGTAGATGGATCAATAAGAATCTGCCCCTTGTTATTAAACTGGTAATCGTTACCTGTGATTGAGGTAATAGGATAACCAACTTTAATACCGTTTCTAAGGTTTCCTGAAATCCAGGTATATGCGTTATAGTACTCTGTTACATTTTCCGGAAGATAGGTTACCTCACTCCAGTTCTTACTCCAGTTGAAAGAGAGGTTCCAAAGAAGATCCCGGGTCTTTATTATATCTCCTCCTATTCTCATTTCAATCCCACTTGTTTTAAATGAACCAACGTTCATATTATTGAGCACGAATCCTGTTCCGTAACTCAAACGGAATCCGGTAATAATCTGATCTTTAGATTGAGTCTCATAATAAGCAACATCAAAGTCAATTCTGTTTCTTAAAAGGCGACCCTCAAGCCCGATTTCCCATGCTGTATTCATCTCAGGCCTCAGATTCAGATTCGGACCTGTAAACCCGTAACGATAACCACCTGCAGTTGTTGATTGTGACTCAAGTGCAGGATAGATTGAGAGTGGTGGAGCATCCTTACCAACCTGAGCTACAGAACCTCTGACTTTCAGATAACTGAAGGTCTCTGAACGGGTTTTGAAGAATGGAAGTTCAGAAACGATAAAGCTGGCGTCGACACCAGGATAGAAATATCTGTTGTTATCAATTGGCAATGTAGAAGACCAGTCATTTCTGGCCCTGAAGGTAAGGAATGCCATATTGTTATAAGATAACTCGAGGGATCCTGAAATCGCCTGAAGTCTTCTCTTATAATCATTAGTTTTCGAAACCAATGTTGTAATATCGCAGTTTGATATTGACTGAAAGTCTCTTACAAGGAATTTTTCCCCTTTTACGGATAGAGTTTTATTTGCATTCTCCAGTTGGTGATAACCTGCCTGGATATTTGCATTGAATTTCCCGAAAGTCTTTTTGTAAGATGCTATCACGTTAATTGATGGGTTTGATTGAGAAACTCTTGCCTCATCATATGATCCGGTCCCGGTTCTATTATTTGACCAATCGGGATGTCGGACAATTTTAATAAGCGTATTGCTTATATCCATACCAACCTGTCCTCTTATTAGGAAGTCTTTAAAAGGTGTAAAGTTTAAAGCAAGGTTTGAGATAAAACGCTCGTTCTCATCGTAGTTCTTATTTTTATAAAGGTCAAAATAGGGGTTCCAGATATCACCATCTGAATAGCCGTTCGGATAACGAATCTGACCTGCATCATTGAGATAAACTCTCATATCATCTGTCAAAGGCCAGATCATTGCTCTCTCTAAAGGGCCGCCTGATCCTTTACCAACTTTATTATTGGTGGTAGATGCATACTGAAGTGAGGTCTCAATATTGAGCCAGTTATTCAACTTAGCAGTACCTGATACTGTAACGTTCGTACGTTTGTAGTCAGAGGTTGGAACAACACCGGTCTGGTCGGTTATACTTGCGGCCGAACGGAAAGTAAGAAACTCGTTACCGGCCTCAAATGAAACGTTATGTCTTTGAGTAACACCAGTCTGGAAGAAGTTTTTCAAGTTGTCATAAAGTTTTGTACCCGGAGAGTAAGGAGCACCCCATCTTCTTGTTGTATAGTAATTGGTAGCTCCATACATACCATTATCGAACTCAGTTTGCAGTTCCGGGTATCTGTACGCCTGGTCAAAACGGAAGAGGTTGCTGTAACTTACAACACCTTTACCCTTCTTACCTTTTTTGGTTGTAATGATGATAGCACCGTTTGATGCATCACTTCCGTAAAGAGCAGCTGCAGCCGCACCTTTAAGGATTGTCATACTCTCAATATCCTCAGGGTTGATGTCCGATCCGCGGTTTGAGAAGTCCAGGTTACGGTCAGCTACTGTTTCGCTGCCCCCTGTTCTTACCGCAAGGTTTCCGACAGGATTGAAAGTGTTGTTGTTCATTGGAATACCATCTATAACGTATAGAGGCTGGTTATTTCCGGAAATTGATGTAGCACCGCGGATGAGAACCGAGCTTGATGCTCCCGGTGTACCTGTTGAGTTAGTGATTTGAACCCCGGACACACGACCCTGTAACGCTGTTACAAAGTTTTCGCGTCCCGACTCAGCAATCTCGGCGCCTCTGACGCTCTCAACTGCTCCACCGACTGCACGGGCTGCTCTCTTTACACCGAACTCACCAACGACAACGGCCTCTTCCAGTATAAGAGCATCTTCTCTGAGCTCTATTCTGATAGATGTTCTGTTTCTTACCTGAATTGTCTGTTTTTCATAGCCAATTGCAGAAACTTCCAGAACTGCGTTGCCCGGAACGTTGAGAACAAATTTTCCATCAAGATCGGCGGCCACACCTGTACGTGTGCCCTGAACCAGAACGCTGGCACCAATGACAGGCTGACCTTTATCATCGATAACAACTCCGGAAACCTTGATGTTCTGTGCCCAAATAGTGCCTGTAAAAAGCAAAAGGGCAAAAACCACAAGGACTTTACGTCCTATATGGTCTCTCTTTCTTGAAACATGCATGAGTTAAAAGTTTTAGGTTAATAATTGAATTTAATGTGTGGTTATTTTATGATAGTATTTCAAACTACTGCGGCAAAATTAGTAAAAAAAAGAATGAGAAGCTTAAATTTTCAAACAAATAATAAGGTCTCGTATTAAATTATTGATAATTTAGTAAAAGTGGAGATAAAATACCGATTAATCATATTGATTAACAGTAAAATAAAACGTAATTAATTGATATATGTATAGTATAAAATTATAAATTAAAGAGCACAATCTTTTAACAGATTGAAAAAGTTTTCGTCGTTTTGATTGAGAATTGTTACTTCAATTGGAAGCGAGAATGTTTTCTTTCTCGCTTCCGGAGTAAGCTTTGTCAAATGAATCAATCTTTGAGAATCTTTTTCTGTTGTGAAAATCACCGCTTTAGAATATTTTTTCGCCAATCTGTTTATTGTATTTGCATCCCGTTTTGTAAATGCATGATGATCACCGTAACGTCTCTTTTTAATAATTTTATAGCGGTTGAGCAGATGGTATTCCAATGGTTTAGGGTTGGCAACACCAGTTATAAGAATAGCAAAATTTGAGTAGGTGTACCGCTTGTCACACTCTTCAAAAACGGGTATGGGATCACCGTACGAAATTGCCGAAAAATAGAGTTTTTGGTGCGATTCTATCCTCAATCTGCTTCTCCACATAAATATCTCCTGGTTTGATATTTCGGGAGGGCATTTTGTAACTATTACAGCATGTGCCCTGTGCATTT
This sequence comes from uncultured Muribaculaceae bacterium, assembly GCA_964521685.1. GTDB lineage: Bacteria > Bacteroidota > Bacteroidia > Bacteroidales > UBA932 > Bact-08. Next base: position 18,503 of record CAZFTS010000032.1, on the reverse strand, counting down.
CCGATGGAAGATCCCTCAGCTTTCCGAATGGCAAAAGGTTATCTTCAAATGGTGGAAGATTATAATCTATCAGCAGAATGCTAAGTGAGGGTATAACTCTGCGGTGCTGAAATGCATCATCGAGGATAATCACCTCCGGTCTCGCACTCTCTTCCATATCCATCAATCTCTTTATTCCTCTCACTCTGTCGCCATCAACCGCAACTGTAACAGTTGGAAATTTTCTTTTAATCTGGAGTGGCTCATCTCCCGTATCTGTTGCTCTGTCAACTATTTCAACAAAACGAAACCCCTTGGTTTTCCGCCCGTACCCTCTGGATAAAACTGCAACTCTTTTAAATTGAATTAACTCTTTGACTACATACTCAGTGTGGGGAGTCTTTCCGGTTCCTCCAACAGATAGGTTACCAATTGATATAACAGGTATATCAAATTTGTAGCTTTTAAAAATTCCGTTGTTGTAGAGGTAGTGCCTTAATTTAAGTATTAAATAGTAAGGAAAAAGTACGAATTTGTTAATCAGATGGGATTTCATTGTTTTAGCATAGTTTACTGCAAATTTATTGAAAAACTGTTTGAGTTCCGTAAATCTCTCTTATCTTTTCAATAAGGTTTATCACCTCTTTGTAGTCATTTTCTGTTACCAATTTCATCCTGAGCTCTTTAAAGTTGGGCAGAGCCTTGAAATAACTTGAGAGATGCCTTCTCATCTCCAGTACCCCTACCCTCTCTCCCTTGACCTCAACCGACTTAAGCAGATGCTTAATTGCAATATCTGCCCGCTCATTCACATCGGGCTCTGGCAGTAACTCCCCTGTCTTAAGATAGTGTTTTATCTCTCTGAAAATCCACGGCCTGCCATATGTGGCCCTTCCTATCATAACCCCGTCAACCCCAAACTTGTCAAAAGCCATCTTCGCCCCCTCTGCAGTTGTAATATCGCCATTACCTATAATAGGTATATTAATGCCCGGACTTCTCTTAACCTCTCCAATGAGTGTCCAGTCGGCCTCACCTTTATATAACTGTGCTCTGGTACGGCCGTGGATGGTCAGGGCTGAGATTCCTGTATCCTGCAGTCTGTGTGCCAGTTCTACTATGATTTTGCTGTTTTCGTCCCAGCCGAGCCGGGTCTTTACGGTTACGGGGATTTTTACTGCCTCAACGACTCTCCGTGTGATGTCGATCATCTTTTCGGGGTAGCGCATCATGCCCGACCCGGCTCCGCGGTTCGCAATTTTGTGTACAGGGCATCCGAAGTTTATATCGATAAAGGTAGGGTTAACAGTTTCGGCTATCTTTGCTGCCTCAACCATTGGTTCGGTTAGGTGTCCGTATATCTGGATCCCGATTGGCATCTCATACGGGTAGATCTTTAGCTTGTCGAACGCTTTCCTTGCGTCCCTGATCAGTCCGTCCGAGGGGATGAACTCCGTGTACATAACATCGGCGCCGGACTCTTTGCAGATGTAGCGGAATGAGGGATCTGTCACATCTTCCATGGGGGCCAGAAAAAGTGGATATTCTCCAAGTTCTATATCTGCAATCTTCATCTTATGTTGTATGAGTCGCCGCAAAAGTAGATATTTGGGCTTTAATAAAAAAATGGCTCATATATACAGGATTTTGTCACTTCCAAAAATAGTTTTATCTTTGCAGCCCCCTATTTTATAGGGTCATCGCAACAAAATTAATGTATTAATCTAAAGATCAACAAAGTGGACACATTGAGTTACAAGACTGTTTCGGCCAACAAAGCTACTGTCACAAAGGAGTGGGTAGTTATTGATGCAACCGATCAGGTACTAGGAAGGCTTGCATCCAGAATAGCACTTATTCTGCGTGGTAAAAACAAGCCAAGCTTTACTCCACATGTGGACTGTGGCGATAACGTTATCGTTATCAATGCCGATAAGGTCCGCCTGACGGGTAAAAAGATGACAGACAAGGTGTACGTTCGTCACACCGGTTATCCCGGCGGTCAAAGGTTTGCTACTCCGAAGGAGTTATTGAACCGTAAGCCGTTGGCAGTAGTTGAGCACGCCGTGAAAGGTATGCTACCTAAAAACCGCCTTGGTGCAGAGTTATTCCGCAACCTGTTTGTATATGCAGGTCCGGAGCATCCGCATGAGGCACAGCAACCAAAACAAATTCATTTAACAGAAATTTAAACAGAGCATGGAATTAATTAACGCCCTTGGAAGACGAAAATCAGCAGTTGCTCGCGTTTATGTAAACTCAGGTAAAGGCAACATTACGATCAACGAGCGTCCTTTGGAAGTTTATTTCAAAGAGGAGACTCTTCAGTACATCGTAAGACAGGCTCTTGAGCTAACCAACACCCTTGGTATGTTTGACATTAAGGTTAACCTTGATGGCGGCGGTCACAAAGGTCAGGCAGAAGCTTTAAGATTAGCCATCGCCCGTGCTCTCTGCAAAGTAGATGCAGAGCAGTATCGTCCTGTCCTTAAGTCCAATGGTCTTCTTACCCGCGACCCTAGAGAGGTTGAGAGGAAGAAACCGGGACAACCAGGTGCAAGAAAACGCTTCCAATTCAGCAAACGTTAGTGTTTGCACTGCACAGCAAGGAGTCAAAACGAAGGATCTGCATAGTTCAGCTACCCCAGTTTGTCCTGCTGCGGAAAATCCGGAAGATCAGTTTCTTAAATTCAGAAAATGCTACTACGGATTGAAGAAAAGAGAAAACAAATTATTTTAAAAACAAATTTTAAAAATGCCTAGAACAAATTTCCAAGAACTACTTGATGCAGGTGTACATTTTGGTCACCTTAAGAGGAAATGGAATCCTAAAATGGCTCCTTACATCTTCATGGAGAAGAACGGGATCCATATAATTGACCTGCATAAGACCGTTATCAAAATAGATGAGTCAGCAAATGTATTGAAGCAACTTGCACGTGCAGGTCGCAAAATTCTTTTTGTTGCTACAAAGAAACAGGCGAAAGATATCGTGTCGGAGAAGGCTCTCAGTGTAAACATGCCATATGTTACTGAGCGCTGGCCCGGTGGAATGCTTACCAACTTCCCTACAATCCGTAAGGCGGTTAAGAAGATGAACACCATTGACAAAATGATGACCGACGGTACTTTCGAAACTCTTGCTAAAAGAGAGAAACTACAGGTTACCCGCCAAAGAGCTAAACTTGAAAAGAACTTAGGTTCAATAGCCGACCTCAACAGACTGCCTTCTGCATTGTTTGTTGTTGACATCCAGAAAGAAATGAACGCTGTTAAAGAGGCAAATCGTCTTAATATACCAGTAATCGCCATGGTTGATACTTGTTGCGATCCGGGTCCGATTGATTATGTGATTCCTGCTAATGACGATGCTGCAAAATCTATCTCTTTAATCATGGATGTTCTTTGCCAGGCTATCTCTGAGGGTCTTGCCGAAAGGAAGCTCGAGAAGGAGAAAGAGGGTTCTGCTCCTGAGGGAAAAGAGAGCCAGGATGCCGGTGTTAAGAAAACCCGTCCCCGCAAAGCCGCTGATGCTCCCGCTGCCGTTGCTGCAGCCCCTGTGGCTGAAGCAGAGGTTGAAGCGTCTGCCGCCGTTGCTGAGGTTGAAGCGCCTGTCGCCGTTGAGGCTCCTGCAGCCGTTACAGAAGTTGAAGCGCCTGCCGCTGAAGCATCTGCCAATGCAGTTGCCGAGGAGTAGTCTCCTGTAAGTTTTTTAATTATAGTATTAACGTTATTTATTATATCGAATATGGAAATAAAAGCAACAGATGTTGCCAAATTACGCCAGATGACCGGTGCCGGTATGATGGACTGCAAAAGCGCCCTTGTTGAGGCAAACGGTGATTTTGAGAAGGCAAAAGACATCATACGCGAAAAAGGTAAACTTATCGCCGCTAAAAGGGCTGACAGAGATACCACCGAAGGTTCGGTTATTGCATTATCAAACGAAACTAAAAACAAGGCGATTCTTGTCTGCCTTGGTTGCGAAACCGATTTCGTTGCTAAAAACACAGAGTTCCAACAACTTGCTAAATCAATTGCTGATGTTGCACTTAGCACTTTCCCTGCTGATCTTGATGGTCTTAAGAGTCAGAAACTTGATGGTCTGACTATCGAAGAATCTGTAACTCAGCAGACTGGCAAGAGTGGTGAAAAACACGCTATTCCTTTCTACGCAAGACTTGAGTCACCATACATTGCAACCTACATCCACACAAACGGAAAGCTTGCAACTATCGTAGGTTTCTCTAAAGAGATCAGTTATGAGGTTGGTCGTGAAATAGCAATGCAGATTACTGCTATGAGTCCTGTATCTGTTAGCAAAGACACTTGCCCTCAGTCTGTTATTGACAAGGAGCTTGAGATCTACCGCATTCAGATTCGCGAAGAGGGTAAACCTGAGAACATGGTTGAGCAGATTGCTCAGGGTAAGTTAAACAAATTCTTTAAAGAGAGCACTCTGGAAGAGCAGATCTTCGTTAAAGATGGTAAACTTACCGTTGCCCAGTATCTGAAATCAGTTGACCCAGCCGTTAAAGTAACCGGATTCTTCCGCTTCTCACTGAACGACTAATCAACCTTTTAAATAATCCGGCTAAGACTTAACAAACATTGAAAGTTGCAGTACAAGCCGGTTTGTACCAATAAAAAACCCGAAGAGATTCGGGTTTTTTTATTGTTGGGGACATTAACTCAGAGTTTTTTTGCCTTTTTGCTGATTTTCAGTTGATTATGTAATTTTTTCGTTTTTGCATAACATTCTTATTATCAGGGAAAAGGCAAAAAAACTCTGAGTTACCTTTTAGGTCTGTTCTTTAATACAAACTTATAGCTAACGTTAAGCAAAGACGCTATTTGAAAATATGTAGCATTAGTTTGCATAATCAATTCATTTTTAAGCATAAACAACTCTTCTTGAGTCAACAACGAAAGATGCCTACCATCCAGCATTTTTTTTAATATCCTGTTAAGCTCTAAGAAAGATGTTTTGTACCAATAATCGTCTTTCTCAACAATTTCACTTTCCTTGATTTGTTGGTTATTATTCACTTCATATCTTAATTCATCATTTGAATCAAAATAAAACTTAATCAATGAGTTGTCCAGATTTATTTCTGATTTTGAGTAATTAAATGAAGACCACCTGTATTCCCTAATATCCTTACAGACTCCGGCTTTAACCGGATTACATAAAATGTAAAGAACAGATTTTCTGATTGCAGATGAAGTCTCTTTTATTGAACTCCCAAATCTGGACCCATACAAACTATCAGTAAGATAATGTTTTTTGTTATACCTCTTTACAAATGAAATTTTTAATCCTGCTACGAATTTACTTAGGTTTTTCGTTTTAATCAGCAGATGGAAATGGTTATCCATAAGAACATAAGCGTAGATTTTCACATCATACTTTTGAGCTGCATTGTTTACACAATTACAAAATAACAGACGATCATCATCGTCATAAAAGATTACTCTTCTTGAATTTCCTCTGCAATAAACGTGATAGATGCCCGATTCGGACAATTTCCTGATCTTTCCCACAATATCTCCCTCCTCTAAATTTGAATTATTACTTCATTTGTCATTAATTGCTCATTTATAGTGTTTTAGCAAACAATGACTATAATGCAATCTAGTTAGAATTAATGGTGAAAACAAGTGTAACTCAGAGATTTTTTGCCTTTATTCTGTTAATGAGAATGTTATTGAAAAACGGCAATAACGCATAATCGACAGATAGTCAGGCAAAAGGCAAAAAAACTCAGAGATAAATTTGCACTTTCAAATTTTTGCTATACTTTTGCGGCCATTATTAACTAAAACAAATCTTCGGGGCAGGGTGTAATTCCCGATCGGCGGTAAAGTCCGCGAGCCATTCTTGGCAGAACCGTTGCAACTACGGTACCGACAGTCAGAGTCTGGAAGGAAGGAGATTAAAATGAGAAAAAAAGAGACAAACCCTTTTGGCAGGGCTTTAATGCTATGCATTCCTCTGCTGGTGAGCACGATCTGTGCTACAAAAAATGATGCCGCCGCCAATGTGCGCGGGCAATTTTCAACAAATGTTTCATTTGTTAGTAATCAAAATCCCAAACTGGGAAATACGGTAAGGAAAAGTGATTCGTTGAAGCAACAGGAATCGCTGAAGCAACGTGATTCGCTGAAGCAACGTGATTCGCTGAAGCAACGTGATTCGTTGAAGCAACGTGATTCGTTGAAGCAACGTGATTCGTTGAGGGTGATTAAACCCGGAGAGATAATCAATCTGGATGAGATTATTCTGACGGCTTCGTTTGTGCGGGAGAGGCAGAGTCCGTTGAGATTGACCACTATTGACAGCAGGGAGATAGAGAGGAGAGGTGACGGGAGGACATACCCGGAGCTGATGAGAGAGACTCCAGGTGTCTATGCAACCAGTGAGACCGGGAGTTACGGTGATGCCAAGATTAATATCAGAGGATTTAAGCAGGAGAATATATCGGTGATGCTCAACGGAATTCCGATTTCGGGGCTGGTTACGGGCAATATGTTCTGGAATAACTGGCTGGGACTGGTAGATGCAACACATTCGATTCAGGTTCAGAAAGGGATTGGTGGATCTATGTTGTCAGACAACTCTGTTGGAGGAACCATCAATATCATTACCAAAACTGCAGGCACAAAAGCGGGAGCATCTGCCGGAGTGTTTGTTACAGATTACGGTCTGGCTAAGAGCTTTCTGAGTTTTAACACCGGACAAAATGCGAAGGGATGGGCAATGAGTGCAATGGCCTCATATGCCTGGGGTAAGGCCTATCCGCAGATGTCAGATGTAAGTTCGTGGGCATATCTGGTCAATATAAGCAAGAGATTAAATAGCAGACATTCACTGCTTTTTACCGCCCTTGGTTCACCGGAGAGGCACCAGCAGAGAAGCGCGAGATTATCGGCAGCGGAAATTGAGCAGTACGGACTCCGATACAACAAAAACTGGGGGTATGTTAACGGAGATTACGGAGATGTGAGCGCTGTGGGTGGAGATGTGAGCGCTGCGGGTGGGGATGTGAACGCTGTGGGTGGGGATGTGAACGCTGTGGGTGGAAACTTAAGCGGAGCTGGTGGAAACTTAAGCGGAGCTGGTGAAAACTTAAGCGGAGCTGGTGAAAATATGAACAGAGTAGCAAGGAATCTGAGCGAGAATTTTTACCATAAACCTTATTTGACACTGCACCATTTTTACAATAGTGGAAAAAATATCGAAATCTCAAATTCGATATACCTTTCGGTAGGGAACGGCGGAGGCAGATGGTCTGAGTCAAAGGGCAAGAGGATAATAGATTACAGAAAGGATGGTCTTATAGACTGGGATGCTATTGTTCAGGAGAATATCGACATAAAGAATCGTGAAGGGTATGCTATGGGGTTGGTGGCTGGTTCGGCAACAAATATTCTGAGCGACTATCTGGCCGGACACACTCAGACAGGATTTAAGAGCAATATCAAGGTTAATCCTGCCGATGGCTGGGAGATTCAGTCAGGTTTGCATTATCAATACTACTCTACCTGGGAGAAGGAGAGGATTACCGACCTGCTGGGAGGGGAGTTCTGGTACGAAGACTATGCAAATAAATCTCTTGCAGGATTAGCCGGGAGGAATCCCGTAAAGGTGGTCGGTGACTATATAAGGACAGACAACGGCAAAACAATAAACCATCTAACAATCTACTCATCTGCAAGTTATAAAGACAAAGAGTGGGATATCAGAATGGGAGTTTCGGCAATGGGAAGCACTAACCAAAGATGGGACAAATACAACTACATCCAGAATAGCTCAACAGAGAGTATTACCAGCAAGGTTGCAACCGGTGCAGGATACAGCATTAAAGCAGGTGCGAACAGGAGGCTGAGCAGGCAATCATCGGTATATCTGAATGCAGGTATTTATAGCAGAGTTCCTTACAACGATGTTTTCTTCTCCTCGGGGAATAATGTAATCACCGATGATGTCAGAAATGAGAAAAATCTGCTTACAGAACTGGGATACAGATACATTTTTGACAGAGGCTCGATAGAAGTTACAGGTTACTACGCGCTCTGGAAGAATAAAAGCATTATCTCAAACCCTTATATTCAGCCGGATAACACAACCCTCCGATATATGATAAGGGGCCTGGATGCGTTACATACCGGTATTGAGATAAGCGCCGGTTACAAGCCCTCAAGGTGGGTAACCCTAAACGCCTTTGCTTCAATAGGTGAGTGGCGCTGGAAAAACGATGTGTCGGCACATATTTATGATGACTATTCGGGTGTTGAGGTTGGAGTCGTTAACGTCTACAGCAACAACCTTCCGGTGGGAGATGCGCCTCAGACACAACTTTTGTTGAGCGGAGAATTTGAGCTGGTTAACAGACTGTTCATGAACGCTTCATGGGAGTACAACGGAAGAATGTATGCAGATTTTGACCCTAAGGAGCGGCAAAACGCAAATGACCGGGTTGATCCGTTTAAAATACCGGCATACAGCCTCTTAAATGCCGGAGCAAACTGGGGTTTCAGATTAGGTAAGGCCGATGCAACACTCTATTTTAATATAAACAATATTCTGAATCAGAAATATATAGAGAGGGGTAAAGATGGATCGGACCACACCTTGAACTCATTCAGAGGATTCTGGGGGTCGGGAAGAAATTGCGGCGTAGGAATAAGAATTCAGTTATAAGGGTTTACGTTTACGGGAGAGAGGTTTACGGGAGAGGGGTTTACGGGAAAGGGGCTTGAATTTTATGGATTTGAGGATTTGTTGGGTAGCGCCTCTGTTTTCTGAGACATATCGGGAGCATATTTGGGAGCAATTGTCTCTGAAAGAGCTGTCCGAAATAAGTCTGTCGAAAATTGAGCCAAGCTCCTCTCCCGTTTTTATCGGAAATGCCCCCTCAAGTCCGGCCAGTTCGCGTGCCTCCCTGAATTTTGAAAACTTAGGGCCGAAAATTACAGGCAGACCAAAAGTTGCCGGCTCCAGAATATTGTGAATACCGGCCCCGAATCCACCGCCCACATAGGCAAAAGAGCCATATTTATAGGCTTTGGAAAGAATCCCGACCGAATCAATGATGAGCACCGACGAAGCAGCAAGCCTCTCCCCCATCTCTTTGCCGGCAAGTTCGCTGTATCTTATGTGAGGAATATCGTTCAGCAGAGAAGTAAGTTTGCCAATCTGCCTCTCATCCACCTCATGCGGCACAATAATAAGCTTGAACCTCTTGTTGTCAGCTGAGCAAAGGTCTGTGGAATGTTGGTCCGGTGAATACTGTTCTGACGAAGACAGACCCGGTGAATGCTGGGTCGACGTAAAGAGTTTATACCGCTCCTCAATCTTCTCCTTTCTGAAATGCTCCCTGAAATGGGCAACTATCAGAGCCTCATCGGCAGGCCAGGTGCTTCCGGCCACACAACAGAGAGAATCCTTACAAAACCGGTCAAGCGACTCAATCCCCTCGGCCCTTTGGGCAATCTCAAAGACCCTGTCAAACCGCGTATCCCCGCACACTGTAACATTTTTCACCCCCACGGAACTCAGCAGCAGAGCCGAATTCTTGTCCTGAACGAAGAATCGGGTAAAACAGAAAAGCACCTCCCTGAACGGAGCACCCCACTTTTTGAAGAAGGGCTGCCCCTCCCTGAAAATTGCAGATATCAGATAGACATTAATCTTTCTCCTCTTAAGTTCAAGCAGATAGTTTCTCCATAACTCATACTTCACAAAAATGACAACCGACGGATTAATTAAATCGATGAACTTTGAAGCGTTTGATCTGGTATCCATAGGAAGATAGAAGACCCCATCGGCCAGCGGGTAGTTTTTACGAAGCTCATATCCGCTTGGAGAAAAGAAGGTTAGAACAACTTTAGACTCCGGATTCATCTCACGGAACTTCTCAATAACAGGTCTTGCCTGCTCAAATTCACCAACTGATGCACAGTGGAACCAGGCAACCGGATTGTTGCCTCTGTCCATACTCCTCATCTGCTGCTCAATAGCACCAAGCAGACCCTTGCGGCCCGAATAGAAAAGTGAAGCCTTGCGGGAAAAGAGTGTTGCCACGCCCGAAGCGTAGTAGTAAAGGGTTATGAAAATATGGTAGATAATCCTCAAATCATTTGTAAATTTGTGCAAAATTAGTCAAATAAATGAGAAAATCTCTGGAGCAGTTAGGCAGATACTTTCTTCTGATGAAGGTTGTGTTTACTAAACCCGACAAATGGAAGATCTTCCGAAAGCAGTTTTTTATTGATGCCGAAAAGCTGGTTCTCAACTCAATACCAATTATTGCAGTCATCTCCGTCTTTATCGGAGCCGTTATTGTGATTCAGACAGCGTACAATATTGAGAACCCCCTCATCCCCAAAATGTATGTCGGATATATGGCCCGGGAGAGTCTCGTACTGGAGTTCTGCTCCACAATGGTAGCCCTCATTCTGGCCGGTAAAGTTGGGTCAAACATCTCCTCGGAGATAGGAAGTATGAGAATAAGCGAGCAGATAGATGCTATGGAGATGATGGGTATAAACTCTGCCAACTATCTCATTCTCCCCAAGATAGCAGCAGCAACAATCTTCAACCCGCTGCTGATGCTCATGAGCTTCATCCTGGGACTCTTCGGAGGAGCGATGATAATCACCTTCACAGGAATTATAACGCTGAGCCAGTACTCGGAGGGGTTGCAGTATGCATTCCGCTTCTACTATATCATTTACAGTATGGTTAAGATGTCGGTATTCAGCTTCATAATAACAAGTATCGCATCTTACTACGGCTATTACGCATCGGGCGGGTCACTCGGAGTGGGAAGGTCCAGCACGAAAGCCATAGTTGCAAGCAGTGTCACCATCCTCCTTGCAAACCTCATTATTACCCAATTAATGTTAAACTAAGAGGAGGAGAGAGATGATACAGGTAAAAGATCTGAACAAACACTTTGGCGAAAATCACGTCCTAAAAGATATCTCAATAACATACAAACCGGGCGAATGCTCCTTGATAATAGGCGCAAGCGGCTCCGGAAAGACAGTACTGCTCAAATCTCTGGTAGGACTTCACGAGCCCGACTCCGGGGAGATCTGGTACGAAAAGGTGAGATTCAGCTCCCTCACATTCAATGAGAAGAAGAATATCAGAAAGGAGATTGGGATGCTCTTCCAGGGGAGCGCCCTTTTTGACTTTGCTACTGTTGAAGAAAATGTAAGATTCCCGATGGACTTCTTTACCGAGTGGTCCGACTCCGAGAAGCTTGACAGGGTAAACTTCTGTCTGAAAAGGGTGAATCTGCACAATGTGAACAAATTATATCCAAACGAACTGAGCGGGGGGATGCAAAAACGGGTAGGAATTGCCAGAGCTATAGCTCTCAACCCAAAATATCTCTTTTGCGACGAACCAAACTCAGGATTGGATCCCCAGACCTCAATTCTCATAGACCAGCTCATTTCAGAAATCACCAAAGAGTACAATATCACCACCGTAATCAATACCCACGACATGAACTCCGTTATGGAGATAGGCGACCGGGTGGGATTCATCCATAAAGGGAGGCTGCTCTGGGAGGGTGATAAGGAGAATGTACTCACCTCAGATTGTTCGGAGCTGAATGACTTTGTGTTTGCCTCGAGGATGGCCAAAAAAGTAAAAGAGATGATGGGTTAACCAATCATCTCTTTCGCTGTAATAATTATCTGCCTACAGAACCGGTTTAACGGCTGTAATAATAATGTCATTTTTAGGAATATCTCTTGCACCTGTAGGTGTAGAGGCAATGAGGTCAATAATTTCAAATCCGGAAATTGCCTCACCGAACACTGTGTATGAACCATCAAGTTGTGCACATGCTCCTGCATCCTCAACAATATAGAACTGCGACCCTGAAGACTCCCTTTTTGGATTGGCTTCGTCGCCCCTGCGTGCAGCTGCTAGCGCACCCTTCTTGTGTTTAAACTCAGGAAGAATTTCTGCTGGGATTGTATATCCGGGGCCACCTGTTCCAAATCGTGCCACATTAGCAGTATCCTTTGAGAGCGGATCGCCGGTCTGGATCATAAACCCTTTGATAACCCTGTGGAAGCGGATTCCGTTATAAAAATTCTCCGACGCAAGTTTGACAAAGTTATCTCTGTGAAGAGGGGTCTCCTTGTATAGTTTAACTCTGATTGTTCCGACATTGGTTACAATATCGAACACCGGCTCCTCTGGAAGGTCGGCCGGATTGAATGCCTGGGTTGTTTGCATAGCTACAGTATCTTGTGGATTTGTTGTCTCCTCCTGTTGTGTTTCTCCCTGCTTTCCTTTGCACGAAAACACAACCAAAGACGTGATTAACAATAAATTAAAAATATTTGCTTTCATCTGTAAAATTATTTTTTTTGTGTACCTTTGTGAAGCTTCACAAAATTACCTCAATTGCTGTTATTATGCAAATTAAAAAAATCCTGGCAACTCTGCTGTTTCTGCTGTTGACGGGGTATATCTCTGCCCAGAGTGTGGGGCTTGTACTTAGCGGGGGAGGGGCAAAAGGTATATCGCACATTGGTGTTATCAAAGCTCTTGAAGAGAATGATATTCCAATTGACTATATAGCAGGGACATCAATGGGGGCCATTATCGCCGCCCTCTACTCAATAGGGGTAACCCCCGATGAAATGCTTACAATGTTCCGCTCTCCCGAATTTGCCTCATGGTACAAGGGAGAGTTTGAGAAGGGTTATGCAACCTATATCTACAGGCGGGAGCCTACAGCCGAGATGGTGGGTGTTTCACTCACTAACAAAAAGAAAAACAGGCTGGGGATAAAGCTCCCGACCAGTATAATCTCTCCGTTTCCAATGGATCTTGCAGTGAAACAAATATTTGCATCTTCAGCTGCCGCAGCAGGATACGATTTTGACAAGCTCATGATTCCATTCAGGTGTGTGGCTGCCGATATAGTAAATAAAAAGCCGTTTGTATTGCGTAAGGGTGATCTGAGCTCTGCTGTAAGAGCCTCAATGACATATCCTTTTCTCTTTAAACCAATTATCGTAGACTCTACACTGCTATTTGATGGCGGTCTTTATAATAATTTCCCCTGGGATGTGATGGTAAAGGATTTCAACCCCGGGTTTATCATTGGGTCAAAATGTTCCGGAAATGCGGCTGAGCCTGATACGGAAGATATTCTCAGCCAGCTTGAAAATATGTTAAGGGTAGAGACCGATTATACAATTCCCCAGGAGAAGGGAGTCCTCATTGATATATTGCTTCCCGGGGTTTCGATCATGGATTTCAATAAGGTAGATGAGATTTACCGGGTAGGTTACTTTAACACTTTGAGGTATATTTCGGGTATCAAGAGTGCTATAAAGAGGAGGACAACCCAAAAGGAGATGCTTAAAAAGCGGATGGATTTCAGGACAAAAACCCTCCCGCTCAGGTTTGCCGATGTCCATATTCCTGGCAGCAACCTGAATGACAGTGAAAAAAAGTTCATTATCAATACCGTTAAAAACAATTCGAGTGAGGTCTTCAATTTTGAGCAACTCAAAAGGGGATTTTACAGAGTTGTGGCGACTGAAAATGTAGGATCAATCTACCCCGATATAAAAATAAGAAAGGACTCTCTGTTTGACGTCTATCTGCAAATCAAGAAGAATGCCCCTATGAGGCTCTCTATCGGTGGAAATATCTCGTCATCCTCTCTCAATCAGGGTTATCTTGGATTCCAGTACAACCGGTTTTCAAAAAATCCCTGGAGGACATCTGCAGATGTGAATATCGGGCGTTTCTATTCGGGGTTGAATCTGATGTTAAGGCAGGATATCGGAATAAAACCGCTCTGGTTCTATGAGGCTCAGTTTACCGCCCATATTTTTGACTACTTTAATGGGGCTCAGACACAGTTTTTCTCCAACAGAGTTCCCGGAAACATCAGGGAAAGAGAGAGTTTCATCACATTAAGTGCGGGAACTCCCGTCAATATTGAGAAGAGCATTCTGGCCAGGTTCAGCATCTATGCCGGCCGCAATTTGTATGAGTATTACCAGACAGATAATTACACAAGTTACGACATACCTGACCGGACAGAGTTTGAATATATTTCTCCGGCAATGAGTATCGAGAGAAATACAACTAATTATAAAATTTATCCTACAGACGGTAAGCAACAGAAGTTATCTGTTCGATTTGCCTATGTAAATGAAGAACACACTCCAGGAAGTACTTCTCTTACAAGAACGGATGTTAAGAGTGGAAGTCATACCTCTTTTTCTGCCCGTGCTTATAATGAACACTATTTGAAAATAAACCGTTATCTGACACTCGGGATAATTGCAGATATTACCGTCTCTAACAGAACCTATATGGGGGATCATATTTCTACGTTGCTATATTTGCCGGCATTCCAGCCTAATCCGCACAGCAAAACACTTTTGCTGAACGGTTACAGGGCACCCTCTTTCATTGGAGTTGCTTTGACTCCCATTATTAAATTTTCCGACTCCTTCTCCCTGCATCTGCAAGGATCATATTTCCAGCCGGGCAGGCAGCTCATTGAGAATACAGAGGGCATTGCAAAATTTACCGGAATTTTTCCGGAGGGATCTTTTATGGCAAACTTTGCGGCGGTGTGGCAGTCACCTGTAGGACCGGTGTCACTTTCGGCAAGCTACTATCAGAGGTCCGATGTGAAGTGGTTTCCTCAGTTTAATATAGGGTTTCTGATATTCAAGAGTAAAGCGTTGGTCTATTAATAATGAACAGAGTGATAAGATGAGTTCAAATCCGCTGAAAAAGCTTGCTGGTGAGACGGCCATTTATGGCTTCAGTACAATTCTGGCCAGAGTTATAAATTTTGTTTTCGTACCAATTTATACCTACAATCTGAGCAAATCCAACTATGGTATTGCTACCGAGTTTCTTGCCTATATAGCTATTTTACAGGTTGTTTTCACCTTGGGGTTGGAGACGGGCTGCTTCAGGTTTGCCAACAAGAGTGACCAGCCTTCAAAGGTCTTTTCGAATGCGCTCATAACCACGGGCGGCCTCTCACTCATTATGCTGCTGCTCTTCTCCATTTTCCCGGGAGATATTGCAGGGTGGCTTGGTTACGAAAACTACAGTCGGGTCATAATTTATGTTGCAGGAATCCTCACAATGGATTCAATAACCGCGATTCTCTTTGCAAAATTGCGGTTTGAGAACAGGCCTGTGAAATTTGCCATCTTCAAAGGGATTAAAATCTTAAGTGAGACCTCTTTCAATCTAATCCTTTTCTTCGTAATACCGGGTGTTCTGAGCAGAAACCCAGGCTCGCTGCTTGGTTCCGTGGTATCTCCCACCCCCGATTTCACATACATTCTTCTGGCAATATTCATGAGCGGGATAGTCTCGATTCTGGTCTTTATCCCCGATCTGCTTAAGATAAAACTGCATTTCACACCAAAGCTCTGGAGGGAGATGATGATCTACTCCCTTCCGGTGATGATTGCCGGACTACCGGGCATCCTCAACGATTTTATTGACAGGCCTATGTTCCGTTTCTTCTCTCCTTCGGGAAATATATGGGAGGATGATCTGGGTGTCTTCCAGGCGGGTGTGAAGATTGCTACTTTAATGATGTTGTTTATCCAGATGTTCCGTTTTGCTGCCGAACCGTTTTTCTTCTCCAGAGAGAAGGAGAAGGGCTCTAAAGAGCTTTATGCCAAAGTTATGGATCACTTCACGGCATTCGGAATGCTCATCTTCCTGGGGATAATCTTCTATCTGGATATTCTTCAGTATGTTATCGGAAGGGATTTCCGGGAGGGGCTCTCCATTGTTCCAATCATGCTCTTCTCATACCTCATTCTGGGCATAAATTTCAATGTCTCGATGTGGTACAAACTTTCGGGAAAGACTAACTACGGAGTA
This sequence comes from uncultured Muribaculaceae bacterium, assembly GCA_964521685.1. GTDB lineage: Bacteria > Bacteroidota > Bacteroidia > Bacteroidales > UBA932 > Bact-08. The sequence continues at coordinate 2,605 of CAZFTS010000032.1, read as the reverse complement.
CTTATCACATTGGCCGGCTTACCGGTTACCATTTTAGTAAATGTGCTTTTCATGCCGCTCTACTCATACCACGCCGCAGCATGGGGGCATCTGCTCAGCTATCTGGCCATGTTCGGAGTCTCACTTTGGCTCGGAAACAGGCACTACCCAATTCCGTACAACTGGAAGCGGGTTGGCAGCTACCTTTTGCTGGGGCTCACATTTTATGCCGTAATCGCATTAATGCCTGAGAGCGGATGGTTTGTCAAATATTTTGTAAGGACTTCTTTAATAATTGCATACATAATTTTTTACCTAAAAATCGAAAAGATATCCATATGGAAATTAAAGTTCTGAACCGTTCGGCCTTCCCCCTTCCGCAATATGCCACCGAGCACTCTGCCGGAATGGATCTGCGGGCAAACACCCAGGAGAGTATAGTTATAAAACCCCTTGAAAGAGTTCTGGTTCCCACCGGTTTGCACATTCAGTTGCCCGAGGGATACGAGGCGCAGATAAGGCCCCGCAGCGGTCTCGCCATTAAGCATGGGATTGGAATTGTGAATGCACCAGGAACTATTGATGCCGACTATCGCGGTGAGATTAAGATAATTCTGGTAAACCTTTCCAACGAAGAGTTTGTTCTTAACCCGGGTGAGAGAGTTGCGCAGATGGTCATTGCAAAGTATGAGAAGGCCACTCTGATTGACGTGCCAACTCTTGACGAATCGGCCCGCGGTGAGGGTGGATTTGGCTCAACCGGCAGAAAGTAAGACTGTTAAACTGGCAGATATGCAAACAGATATACAAAAACTATACGAGTTGTTTCTTAACTCGACCGGCGT
>CAZFTS010000032.1:0-1681 GCA_964521685.1 uncultured Muribaculaceae bacterium | reverse complement strand
ATATGCAAACAGATATACAAAAACTATACGAGTTGTTTCTTAACTCGACCGGCGTCTCTACCGACAGCCGTGAGATAAAACCAGGTTCAATTTTCTTCGCGCTCAAGGGTGACAACTTTAACGGCAATCTGTTTGCCGCCGATGCCCTCCGTGAGGGTGCCCTGTATGCAGTTGTGGATGAACTGTCAGATTCTCGTGACCCGTCAGATTCTCATGACCCGTCAGATTCTGTTGACCCGTCAGATTCTGTTGACCCGTCAGTCTCTCATGACCCGAGGATCATTTTCACAGACAATGTCCTGGAAACCATCCAAAAGCTGGCTGCCCACCACAGAAGGGTTCTGGCTATTCCGGTTGTGGCTCTTACCGGTACCAATGGTAAAACCACCACTAAGGAGCTTATTGCTGCAGTACTCTCGACAAAATACAAGGTCTGCTCTACAACAGGCAATCTGAATAACCATATAGGAGTGCCTCTAACAATTTTGAAGATGGACAGCACTACCTCAATGGGTGTCATAGAGATGGGTGCCAGCGGTCCCGGGGAGATTGCGCTTCTCTCCTCAATTGCCCAGCCTGATACCGGTTTGATTACCAATGTCGGAAAAGCGCATCTGCTTGGCTTCGGCTCCTTTGAGGGGGTGAAAAAGACAAAGGGCGAGCTTTACGACTACCTTGAAAAAAGCTCTGGTACAGCTCTCTACAACAAAGACAACGAACATCTGTGCGGAATGATTGCCCAAAGAACAAATCTGCATACAATACCCTACGGCATTACAGTACAGGGGGCAGAGATACTCGAGACATCGGCCGCCAACCCTTTCCTCAGGTTAAAGCTACCAGGTGGTCGAATCATAAACACACACCTTATAGGCTCTTATAATACCGACAATGTCCTTGCTGCTCTTGCCGTGGGAGAGTTTCTGGAGTGCGATCCGGAGCTTTCAATAGCTGCCATCGAAAACTACACCCCCTCCAACAACCGCTCCCAACTCGTTAAAGGTAAATACAACACTCTTATTGTTGATGCCTACAACGCCAACCCTACCAGCATGAGAGCATCTCTTGAAAACTTCAGGTCAATGGATTGCGAAAGTATTGGTCTCATTATCGGAGATATGCTTGAGCTTGGTGCCGATTCGCAAAAAGAGCACAAAGGAATTCTTGACTTCATAAAAGAGATTGACCCTGCCCTGCTCTTCTTCGTGGGCTCAGAATTTGCCCTGGCAGCCGCCGGCGACAACTACTTCAACAGCAAAGCCCTCTTCTTCAAAGACTCCTACGAACTCCGCACCCACCTTGAAAGAGAGCCCCCCCGCAACACAACACTCCTGGTAAAAGGCTCCCGCGGCACCCGCCTGGAGCGCGTTCTGGAGGTGCTGTAGTTTTTAAGTGTTAAAGTAAATATTTCAAGAATAGGTAAATAACAAAAGATAATACCAAAGCTGTGATTGCCAGTATCCACAAGATCCTTTTTTTCAATAAATCCGTCGACAACAAAATAAAAATAACGGCTTGGACATATTCATATATATAACTATACTCTAGAGGGTGTTTGATCGTAGATAAAATTGCACCGAATAATAATATAATTCCTATTAATAACATCACTTTTTGATAATTATCTTTTTTCATACGTAAATATTTTATAAAAAATTAATTATAAGTAGTTCATTTACAT
>CAZFTS010000031.1:0-32955 GCA_964521685.1 uncultured Muribaculaceae bacterium | reverse complement strand
TTGGTTGCGGGCATAAACCTGCAACGTGGGATTTTATGATCTCATTTATTTCCAAACAGATGATGATGCGAATGCATCGCCAGATGCATAGATAGTTTTCCGGGTCCTCCGAGGGTCCATTGGGTGTAAGCCCAAAAATCAGCTCCGGGCATTCGCCCGAAAAAGATCAAAGAATAAAACCTATCAATCATCATCAAAAATGACAAAAAACCATTTTGATACCTTACAGGTACATGCAGGCCGCAACATAACATCAAACGGCCCATGCGCAACCCCAATAGCACAGACATCGGCATTTCATTTCGACAGTGCAACACAGGCAGCCAATCTATTTGCTCTTAAAGAGTTCGGCAACATCTACACAAGACTTTCAAACCCCACCACAGATGTGCTCGAGCAGAGAATCGCCGCACTTGAGGGGGGAGCGGCAGCAGTTGCAACATCATCGGGACAGGCAGCGCAATTTCTTGCAATTCAAAATATTGCATCGGCAGGAGACAATATAATAAGTTCATCTTCACTCTACGGAGGGACCTATAATCAGTTTAAAATAAGCTTTGCAAAACTGGGAGTAGAGTGCCGTTTTGCACCGGTTAACGATCCGGCAGCATTCGAGGCTCTGATTGACAGTAAAACAAAGGCTATCTACATTGAGACCATAAGCAACTCAAACTTCTACATTCCGGATTTTGAAGCATTTGAGACAATCAGTAAGAGACACGGCGTTCCAATAATTGTAGATAATACATTCGGTGCAGGCGGATATCTTTGCCGCCCGATTGAGCTGGGAGCAGCAATAGTTACACACTCTGCAACAAAATGGATTGGCGGTCACGGGAACTCTCTTGCCGGCATTGTTGTGGATAGTGGAAAGTTCCGCTGGGATAACGGCCGCTTTCCCCAATTCACCAACCCATCGGAGTCATACCACGGACTCAGCTTCTGGGAGAGCTTCGGAGAGGGGTCGCCAACAGGAAACATCGCATTTGCAGTAAGAGCCCGTACGGAGGGTCTGCGGGACTGGGGTTGCTGCCTTAGCCCATTCAATGCCTTTCTCATCCTTACCGGGGTTGAAACACTCTCATTAAGAGTTGAAAGAGTTGTAAATAATGCCCTTGAACTTGCACAATGGTTAAAGTCACATCCGAAGGTGGAATCTGTTAACTATCCGGGCCTTAGAGACAATCCCAATCATGAAAGGGCAAAGCGATACCTCACAAATGGTTTCGGAGGTGTTCTCTCCTTTGCAATAAAGGGTAGTAAAGAGCAGGCTTCGCAGCTGACCGGCAGATTAAATCTCATAAGCCATCTTACCAATGTGGGTGACAATAAAACGCTAATAAGCCACTCTGCATCTACAACCCATTCACAGATGACTCCTCAGGAGCTGAAAACAGCGGGAATTGGTGAAAGTTCTCTAAGAGTATCTCTTGGAATAGAGCATATTGAAGATATTAAACGAGACCTTGAAGATGCTTTCAGATTAATTTAGGAGGGTGTAAAATGAAGAGAGATATATTCAGATATTCCGGAAAATTTGAGACCGAGAGCGGTGAAATTATTGAACCGCTTGAGATTTGCTACCACCATACGACAAATTACTCTCCCGGCAAAAAGGTGATATGGATCTGTCACGCTCTGACTGCAAACTCCAACCCTGTCGAGTGGTGGGAGGGGCTAACGGGCCCGGGAAAGCTGTTTGATACAGATACGTTTTATTTAATTTGTGCAAATGTTCTGGGTTCTTGCTATGGCAGTAGCGGCCCTGCATCTTATGACAAAGATGGAAGGCAATATCTGCTCTCATTCCCGCAGGTTACCGTAAGAGATACAGTTAAAGCCCATAACATATTAAGAGAAGCGCTTGGAATAGAGCATATTGATCTTATCACAGGAGGCTCTATCGGAGGATTTCAAGCGCTCGAATGGGCGGTAATCTATCCGGAAATAGTTGAAAGATTGGCTCTTATTGCGTGTAATTCACAGGTCTCTCCATGGGGTACCGCATTTAACGAATCACAGAGAATGGCGCTTTTTGCCGACCCATCATTTAAGGAGCAGGTGAGTATTGACGGGGGTAAAAGTGGTCTGGAGGCGGCACGTTCAATTGCTCTCCTCTCCTACCGCTCTTATGAGGGCTATGGAATCTCCCAGCAAGAGCCCGAAGGAGAACACCTCTTTGCACACAAGGCGTGCAGTTACCAGCAGTATCAGGGAGAGAAACTATCTGCCCGTTTTGATGCCTACTCATATTACACCCTTACGAAATCAATTGACAGTCATAATGTAGGGCGTAACAGGGGCGGATTGGTCAAAGCTCTGTCACAAATCACAGCCAATACTTTGGTAATCGGGATTGACAGCGACGTCCTCTTCCCAATTGAAGAGCAGCAATTTATGGCAAAGCATATCCCGAATGCCAAATTTGCGGCTATAAAATCACTCTTTGGACATGACGGATTTCTGCTTGAATACAGACAGACCGAAGAGGCAATAAAAAATTGTTATCCGGAGTTATTTAGTAAGAAAAAATCAACATCAAATAAGAAAGTTTATGCAGGTTCTTAAATTTGGCGGAAGCTCAGTAGCTAACGCTCTCAACATATTAAAAGTAACTTCAATAGTCGCAGATGCCGTAAAGAGGGACAGGACGATTCTGGTTGTTTCGGCTGTTGGCGGATGTACCGATAGGCTCATAAAGGCGGCAACTCTTGCCTCGGAGAGGGATGAGAGATACAAAGAGATTGTAAGTCACATCGAAAGTGACCATAACACAATTATTACAGAGCTTATCCCGGAAGAGTACAGCGCCTCTCTCAGGAGCAGATGCGACTCCCTCTTCAATTCACTAAAAGGTCTGCTTGAAGGGATATCACTCACAGGTGAGCTCACTCAGGGTTCCTGCGACCTGGCGGTGAGTTACGGAGAGCTGCTCTCAACTACAATTATATCTGCAAAGCTCAGCTCTTCGGGTCTGAATAACATATGGGTAGATTCAAGAGAGCTTGTGAAAACAATTTACCATAATTCACAAAACATTGTAGATATTGATAATACAAACAGAAATATCACAAAATTTCTGAATGCAAATGGTACCAAATTGTGGGTTGTTCCCGGTTTTATCTCGAGTGACAGCCGTGGCCGTACCACAACATTGGGAAGAGGAGGTTCCGATTACACCGCATCACTCTTTGCTGCAGCCTCGGGGGCTCGTGTACTTGAAATCTGGACAGATGTTAACGGAATGATGACTGCAGATCCGAGAGTTGTTCCGGAAGCAAAAACCATTGAGAATATTTCGTACAAAGAGGCACTGGAGCTATCGCACTTCGGAGCCAAGGTGGTATATCCGCCTACAATCCAACCTGCTGTAGCCGGAGGCATTCCAATTGTGGTAAAAAACACATTTGACCCATCCGGACCTTCGACCGTAATTGAGAACCGCCCTCCCGACGGCAGGGGAAAGATAAGAGGTATCTCATGTAGCAACAAAATTGCTCTGCTCTCGCTTGAGGGTAGCGGAATGGTAGGTATTCCGGGTTACTCTGCAAGACTCTTCACAGCACTCGCCAACGCTAAGGTCAATATTGTCCTTATCACACAGGCATCTTCACTTCATACAATGTGCGTTGCGGTGGAGGAGTCGGCGGCAGATATTGCAGGAGAGGCTGCAAACGAAACATTTGCATATGAACGTTCGCTTGGTAAGGTTGAGCCTGCAAGGGTTGAGCGGGGCTTTGCAATTATATCTCTGGTTGGCGATGATATGAAGAACCAGGCAGGTACCAGCGGGAAGATGTTTGATGCACTCGGCAGGGCCGGAATTAATATACGTGCCATTGCCCAGGGTTCATCGGAGAAAAATATATCGGCAATTGTGAATGCTAAGGATTCCGACGATGCCGTCAGGGTGGTTCATGAGGAGTTTTTCGGATTCAAAAGGGAGCGTGTTAACCTCTTCATTGCAGGGTTCGGAAATGTGGGAAAATCGCTTGTTAAACTGATTGATGAGACCAGAAAAAATATTGCCGGGGAGTGGGGCAAAGATATCGTTATCGCAGGTATCTGCAACAGCACAAAATGTGTAATAGAGAAAGAGGGTGTTGATCTCTCCCGTGCCGGAGAGTTGCTGCAGGCAGGAAAACCTATCGATATTACCGGTTATGTAAGAGAGATATCTGCCCTCTCCCTTGGCAATTCCATCTTTGCCGACTGTACTGCGAACAGCAGTGTTGCACTCCAGTATGCCGATATTCTTGAAGAGGGAATCTCTGTAGTTACCTGCAATAAGATTGCCCTCTCTTCTACAATTGAGTACTGGGACAAACTTAAACGGACTGCCCTGGATCACAGAGTTTCACTGCTATACGAAACATCTGCCGGCGCAGCACTTCCAGTTATTGAAACAATTTCAAGATTAAAGGTTAGCGGAGAGAAGATATTATCGGTAGAGGCAATCCTCTCAGGTACTCTTAACTATCTGTTCAGCAACTATGATGGAAGCAAAAGTTTTGCAAATCTCATCAAAGAGGCAAAAGAGCTTGGATATACAGAGCCCGATCCCAGGATTGATCTGGCAGGCACAGATGTATTGAGAAAATGTACTATAATTGCCAGAGAGTGCGGCTTCCGTGCAGAGCAGAGCGATGTGGCAATTGAACCTCCGGTAGATAAATCGTTCTTTAAGGGAGATCTCACAGAGTTTTACCTTAAAGTTGAGGAGTCGGAGAGCCTCTTTCTGGAAAGCTACAGAGCAGCTGCCGAAAAGGGTGAGAGGCTACGGTATGTGGCAACAATCGAGAACGGCAACTACAGAGTAGCGCTCAAATCACTCCCTGTGAGCCACCCCCTTTACAATGTAACCGGCACCAACAACTCGGTTATGATTACAACTTCGAACTACCCTGCCGGAATTGTAATTTCAGGAGCTGGGGCAGGAGCCAGAGTAACGGCAGGCGGTGTTCTGAATGATATATTGAAAGTGGGCATATAATAAAAGAACAAAAAAACAGAGATCAAAATAAATATTTAAAATCCTAAAAAACGAGCTATGAAAATTGCAGTAGTAGGTGCAACCGGGCTGGTGGGCACCAAAATGACAGAGGTATTGAGGGAGCGAAACTTTCCCGTAACAGAGTTTATTCCTGTGGCATCATCCAAATCGGCAGGAAAAAAGATTCAATTCGGAGGTAAAGAGTGGACGGTAAAAACACCCGAAGAGGCTATTGCAATGAAACCGCAGATAGCTCTCTTTTCGGCAGGTGCTTCTACTTCAGGTGAATGGGCTCCAAAATTTGCCCAGGTTGGATGCCGTGTTGTAGATAACTCATCCCGCTGGAGAATGGATCCGGCAATTAAACTAATTGTACCTGAGATAAACGGAGATACTCTCACCCCAGCCGATATGATTATTGCCAATCCTAACTGCTCTACAATTCAGATGGTTGTGGCTCTTAATCTTCTGCACAGAGAATACAAGCTTAAAAGGATTGTTGTATCTACATATCAATCGGTTACAGGAAGCGGAATCAAAGGGATAAACCAGCTTGAAAACGAAAGAGGTGAGTGGGCAAAATCTCTCTTCAATTTAAACGGAGAGGTGGCAATAACCGGAGAGAGAGCCTATGCCCACCCCATTGATATGAACCTCATCCCTCAGATAGACCTCTTTACCGAAAACGGTTACACAAAAGAGGAGATGAAGATGGTAAATGAGACTCACAAGATATTCAACGATTACACAATTGCAGTAAGCCCAACAACAGTGAGAGTTCCTGTAGAAGGGGGTCACTCCGAGTGTGTTAATGCAGAATTTGAAAAAGAGTTCAGGATGGAAGATATTATTGCTATCTTGCGCAAAACTCCCGGAACCATCTTCACCGACATCAGCGACAACCCTCCCTACCCTATGCCATTGAATGCATATGGAAAAGATGAAGTTTTTGTAGGTCGGGTAAGAAGGGATCTCTTCTGCGACAAAGCTGTAAACATGTGGGTTGTAGCAGATAACTTAAGAAAAGGGGCTGCAACTAATGCAGTTCAGATTGCAGAACTTCTCATTTGAGAGAAGAAAATTTTTAACTTTGCCTCAAATTCCGTTAACAATGAATACATACACAGAAAAAGAGATCAGAACCCTTGAGTGGAACGAGCACATTCGAAAAAGACCGGGAATGTATATCGGCAAACTGGGCGACGGATCCTCTCCCGATGACGGAATTTACGTACTTCTGAAGGAGGTAATGGATAACTCCATTGACGAATATGCAATGGGTTACGGCAAAAGCATTATTATCACAATTGAAAACAGAGCGGTTACCATAAGAGACCACGGTCGGGGTATTCCGCTCGGTTCACTTGTAGATGTGGCAAGCCGTATGAACACCGGGGCCAAATATGACAGCAAAGCTTTCAAAAAATCGGTAGGTCTCAACGGAGTGGGTATCAAAGCAGTTAATGCCCTTTCGGTCTCTTTTTACATCCAGTCATTTCGCGACGGAGAGAGCCAGTATGCCCGGTTCAGCAGAGGAGAACTCATTGAGGAGAAGAGAATTCTATCTGCAGAGAAGAATGGCACCGTGGTCTCTTTCACCGCCGATGAGGAGCTTTTCGGAGACTTCACCTTCAACATGGAGTTTATTGAGAGTATGTTGCGAAACTACTCCTACCTCAATACCGGGTTACTAATAAAACTCAACGGAAAGGAGTTTGTCTCCAAAAACGGATTGCTTGACCTGCTCAACGAGTCACTTGTCAAAGAGCCTCTATACCCGCCTGTTCACCTTAAAGGTGATGATATTGAAATTGCGCTCACACACGGGAATGAGTATGGCGAGGGAATCTCTTCATTTGTTAACGGCCAGTTTACAACACAGGGTGGAACACACCTGGCTGCATTTCGTGAGGCGGTTGCCAAAACCATCAAAGACTTTTTCAAACGGGATTTTGACCCGAGCGATGTAAGGCAGAGCATGATTGCAGCCGTAAGCATAAAGGTACAGGAGCCAATCTTTGAGTCACAGACCAAAACAAAACTGGGGTCCAAAGAGATAGCACCCGGTGGGGCAAGCATAAGAAATTTCATTGGAGATTTTATCAAAGAGCATCTGGACAACTATCTGCACCGCCATCCCGATGCTGCCGATGCAATGCTTCGCAAGATTCTCGATTCGGAAAAAGAGCGTAAAGCAATCTCCGGAATTCAGAAGCTGGCCCGTGAAAGAGCCAAAAAGGCCAACCTGCACAATAAAAAACTTCGTGATTGCCGTGTCCACTACAACGAAAAGAATGAGAGGGCCATGGAGAGCACACTATTCATCACTGAGGGTGATTCGGCAAGCGGCTCAATAACCAAAAGCCGGGATGTTGTTACACAGGCGGTCTTTTCTCTCAAAGGAAAACCACTCAACACCTACGGCCTGACCAAGAAGATAATATACGAAAACGAAGAGTTCAACCTGCTCCAGGCAGCCCTCAACATTGAGGAAGATCTTGAAAACCTCCGTTACAACCAGATAGTTGTAGCCACCGATGCCGATGTTGACGGAATGCACATACGCCTCCTTCTTCTGACATTCTTCCTCCAATACTTCCCCGATCTTATAAGACAGGGGCACCTCCACATTCTTCAAACCCCACTCTACCGGGTCAGAAACAAAAAGGAGACAATATACTGCTACTCTCCCGAGGAGCGTGACAAAGCAATCAGAAAACTTGGTAGCAACCCCGAGATTACCCGGTTCAAAGGGCTTGGAGAGATCTCACCGGACGAATTCAAATACTTTATTGGAGAGAACATCCGCCTGGAGAAGGTACGCCTCGGCAATGACGACGACATCTTCGAACTTCTTGAGTTCTATATGGGGAAAAACACCCCTGACAGGCAAAACTTCATCAGAGCCAACCTCCGCCCCGAAGTGGTAATGGAGGATGCTGTTTAGTTCCCACCTTTCTGAAAATATTTTTCATTACCAATGCAAGATATTTTTCATTAGTATTGGAATATATCTTATATTTGTGCTGGAAGATATTTTAAGGAGTTCAAAATGATAAGACAAGAGGTAATCGCATACGTAATAGATTCCCAACAGGCTGTATTTCAGAAACAGGAAATGGGACTTATCAGGGAGTCTCTACCCCATGTGCCTGTTGCCGATTCTTTCGCAACAATTATAACAGGTCTAAGACGTTGCGGGAAGAGCACATTACTCGTTCAACTATTAAACAGAGACTATGGGGAGGCTATTTATCTGAATTTTGATGACATCAGGTTGTCAGGATTTAATTCTGAAGACTTTATAAGGTTACATAGAGAGATTGAGAACAGGACTATCAAAATTCTATTCTTTGATGAAATACAAATCATATCAGGATGGGAAAAATTTATCAATCAACTCCTACGTGAAGGTTATCGAATATTTATTACAGGTTCGAACGCTTCTCTTCTAAGCATTGAACTTGGAACCTATTTGACAGGGAGGCATTTATCTGTTGAATTATTCCCTTTTTCATACAAGGAGTTTATAAAATACAAAGAGGTTGAAAAGGGAGAAGAGTCTCTTATTAACTATCTCAAAACAGGCGGAATTCCTGAATATGTTAAAACCGGAGTCCCATTTATTCTGAACTCATTAGTAGATGACATTTTGATACGGGATATAGCTGTACGGCATTCTGTACGGGATATTGTTTCGCTTCGACAGCTAACAGCATATCTGATTACAAATATCGGTAATCCGGTATCTGCCAACAAATTGGTTGGAATATTCGGAGTTAAATCCGCAACAACCTTTCTCGAATATTTCTCATATTTAAAAGAGTCCTATCTCTTTGAATTTGTTCCTATTTTTAACCATTCTCTTAAAATCCAGGCACGTAATCCAAAAAAAGTGTACATTATGGATTTAGGATTTTATACAGAAAATTCAGTCTCGACCAACGAGAATATGGGGAGAAGATTGGAGAATCTTATTTATCTCCAACTGAGAAGGATATACAAACAAATTTTCTATTACAAAGAGCGTGGGGAGTGCGATTTTATAGTTATGGAGAAAAATGAGGTAAAGGCTGCTATCCAGGTATGTCTTACTCTGAATGACGAAAACTTTGAAAGAGAGTACAGATCTCTTACCGAAGCAATGCAAAATCTCAATTTAAAGGAGGGATTAATAATCACACTTAACCAAAAGGACCATTTTGAAAATAATGATATGGTTATAAAGGTAATCCCTGCATACGAATTCCTTACTTCTTATTAGAGGGATAAATATTAATATGGTTTTTGAACTGTGTGGGGGTTATACCCTCTTTCTGTCTGAAACATCTTACAAAGCTGCGGCGGCATCCGAATCCCGATGCAATTGCAATATCTTCCAGATCTAAGGGATTTTTATATTGTGGCTTTTTGCAAACCACTTCGGTTCTTTCATTTATAAGCCTCTTTGCATATTCGATCTTAATCCTGTTTATATAACCGGCAAAATTCTCCTGCCGGCAATGTTTTATTGACCTTGAGAGGTAGGTCCTGTTAGTTCCAATCTCCCTGGCCAGAGTATCAATGGAGAAATTTTCATTCAGAAACAACTTTTTGCTCTCAAGCAGTCTATCTGAACGCTCTATTATATCGTTATAAGAGACTCCGGGCTCTCTGAGTTTTCTCTTTTTGGAACGAAGTTTTAATAGTCCGGACCAGGCTTCGTAAGAGAAAAGAGATGGTTTAATTAGCTGCCCTATCCTCATATTTACAAAGAATTCTCTGCTCTTTACACCACTCCGCCGGTGAATTCCCTACATAATATCTGAATGCAATACTAAAAGTAGCCATAGAACCAAAGCCCGCAAGATCGCACAATTGGTGGATATTCATACTCATATCATTTTTAAAGAGGCGTTTAGCCTCCTCTACTCTATAGTAGTTGACAAATTGATTGAAATTGTTGTCAAAGCATTCATTTATAACCCTTGACAGATATGTTTTATTAGAATAGAGATAGAGTGCAACTTCATGTATATTGAGATCCGGTTTAAGATAGGGTTTCTCCTTTTCAAAATAGATTACCAATCTGTCTCTGAGTTCATTAATTTTTTTATCTTCTGACGATCTCCTCTCACTGCCCTGAATATCAATCTGTCTTTCATCTGAAACATTAGATAGATCCCTCCTCCCGAGCCATGTGAACGGGTAGATCACCTTTAGAAAAAGAGAGAAGTTTACGAGTGTGATAATATACTTTGTACCCTCCGTGATAATAGGACCTGAATCTGAAATTATAAAAACTGAAAGCGTTGACGAAAGAAGAGATATGCTCATGAAAGGAAAAAGCTCCCCATCTTTGGCAAAATTATCATTGAAATATTTTGAATCTTTTATCTTGATCCCTGACCATACCAATACTATTGCCGTAAAAGTGAATATTATAACGAAATATGCTGTAAGTTTTACAATAAACCAAATTAAACTGTCTGTTGTATAGCTGTTTAATATAAACATTGATATATTTAATAATAGAACAGTCAATACCAAAATCAAAGAGTTTTGGAATTTTAATCCTGCATTAATATTCTTTTGATAAAAATAAAAATAAACAGGTGTAATTAACTGCAAGACAGTTAGTGAAGCAAGTGAATGCAGAGGTTTCACACCATCACTGCCCAATATTTGAAACACTACTTGTTTAAATAGAAATAGGAGTATAATACCAGCAAAAGCTGCAGCAACTGTTTTTAATCTCCCGCACTCCTTTTCGGGAATCTCCTTTCTCATGGTGATAATGTAGATCATATAGGCAAAAAGGATCAAATAAATCAATAACACCAAAGACTCAACTCTTAAAAAGAGCTCACTGTAGATTATGTGTTTGTTCATAGTAAATATTATTGGTTGTATCAAATATATGCATTATTGATTAAACAACCAAATACAAATTACTATCGGATAATGATTTATCTGATTTTAGAAAATTTATCCAAATCTGAAATAAGAAAAATATGGCAACTTCCCTGCCCCTGCTTAGCGTTTCATCACATCGAATCCCTGTCCGTAAACACCCATCACATTACCAACAGAGAGGAATGCATTGCGGTCGGCTTCGCGTACAACTTTAAAAACATAGTTGATTTCGGTGCGTCTTACAATTACCATTAGAACCTTCCCCTCCTGTTTTGTAAACCATCCCATGGCATTAATCACGGTCACCCCGCGTCCGATTGAAGTGATCTTATCGGCAATCGCTTCGTGGTTCTTTGAGAAGATGAAGATCTGGATAGATTGCCTTGCCCCGGAGAGTACCAGGTCAATTGTGTAACTCACTACGCTTATGAGAACATATCCGTAAATCACGATTGCTACCTTGCTTCCGAGTGATCCGTTGGTAGGGATAAGAAGTGAGCTGGCCACAATAATGATATCCATCAACAGAATAAGCCTGCCGGGTGATATATTCCGGTATTTATTGATTATTAGGGCTATAATATCGGTTCCTCCCGAGCTGCCCCCCTGGGTAAAGGTGATTGCAATTCCGGCTCCGGCACACGCCCCTCCTATTATTGCAGAGAGCAGTTTACCGTTACCGATTGCAATGTCATCTATGAGCTCCTGCGGGATTATTCCGGGAATGAATTTCAGAAATATTGTTACCAGGATTACGGCGTAAACAGTTTTGAGTCCGAATGTTTTGCCCAGGATCTTAATCCCTATTATCAGAAGCACAGCATTGATAATGAGGTAGGAGTAGCTCACCGGAAAGCCGCTCATATAGTAGATTATGGCAGATATACCGGTCACTCCCCCGCCGACAAGTCCGTTGGGGATTAGAAAAACCGACCATCCAAGCGAGTAGATGAGAAGTCCAAGGGCTATTATTATATACTCCTTTACTCCTGTGAAGATTGTTTTTGCTCTTTTTTCCATCTTATTTTCCTCTCTTTAATCTGGTCAAAACCCCTTCCGTAAACACTGGTAACCGCCGAAACCGACATAAAGGCATTTTCGTCTGTCTCCTTTACAATCTCGGTCAATTGCGGTAACTGCGTCTTTCTCAATATTACAACCAGCACCTTTCCCTCCGATTTGGAGAACCACCCCATTGAGGTAAGTGCCGTTACCCCCCTGCCCATTACGGTATTCACCTTACCGGCTATCTGGTCATACCGGGAGGAGAAGATCATCGCCTGCACCGACTGTTTATTTCCGGTGAGTATTGCATCTATAACATATGAAAATGAGACCATTACAATATAACCGTAGATAACATCGGAGAGCGCTTTACCAGGGATAAAGAATACCGATCCAATAATTATAAGGTCACAATAGAGAAAGACTCTCCCAGGTGTAGTCTCTCTGTATTTTCCGATTATAAGGGCTATAATATCGGTTCCGCCAGTGCTTCCACCCTGCATAAAGATCATTCCGATACCGATCCCGCTCAAAGTTCCACCAAGTACTGCATTTATCAGCTTATCTTCAATATCGGTCACCCAGGGGATAAGTGGCAGAAACTCAAACATAAGTGTTGTAACCAGAATGCAGTAGATGGTCTTTACTCCAAATGCTCTTCCCAGAATAAGGAACCCTATCATAAGAAGAATCGCGTTAATTATCAGATATGAATAGGCAACCGGAAAGCCCGATGAGTAGTTGATTACCGATGCAAGTCCGCTCACTCCGCCACCGGCAATCTGCTCCGGTATCAGGAATGCAGTCCAGCTGAATACATACACAAAAAGTCCTGTAGTCATGAGAGTATAGGACTTTATTGTTCTGAATATTATGTTGTTAAACATATCTCTCTTTCTAAATATTAAGTCTCGATTCAGAATAGGTTACTGCCTTCCCTTTGAGCTTAACCCTCTCGGGTGTTACGGTGCAGTATATAACCCCACCTCTGGATGATATCTGCTTTGCATGAAGAGTCTCTTTACCAAGTCTTTTGCTCCAGTAGGGTGCAAGAGTGCAGTGTGCCGATCCCGTAACAGGGTCTTCAAGGATGGTGGCCTGCGGGGTAAAGTAGCGTGATACAAAATCGCAGTCCTCTCCCGGGGACGATAAAATCACACCACCCGGATTTATATTAATTTCATCAAAAACAGGTCGGTCAATCTCAATATGCTCTATCTCTGCTCTTTTATTATAGATAAGCAGATAGTCTCTTGCTTTGTAAACCTCAACAGGCTTAATACTCAGGCTGTCGTAAATCTCAATCGGAAGGGTTGCTCTGTCGCCCTCTCTGCGCGGGAAGTCCATTTCGTACATCTCTCCATCTCTGATTACAGTGAGATCTCCCGATTTTGTTTTAAATACAATCATCTCCTGCGGATACCCAAGTTCGGTGAAGAGAACATGTGCCGATGCAAGTGTTGCGTGGCCGCAAAGGTCCATCTCAATATCTGGGGTAAACCAGCGAAGCCGGTATCCACCACCCTCTTTTAGCAGGAATGCAGTCTCCGGAACAAAACTCTCCCTTGCAATCTTCATCAGAATATCATCATCGAGGGGCTCCTCCAGCAGGACAACAACTGCAGGGTTTCCGGAAAACACTCCGGAGGCAAACGCATCTACCTGAAACGCTCTTAAATTCATTAGAATACGATATTAATGATCTTCTTAGGGACAATAATAACCTTTTTAATTGACCCGCCTGCAAGATAGCGTGCGGTGCTTTCATCCCCCCTTACAGCCGTCTCAATTTGGGGCACTGTGAGGGTGTTAGGCAGATTAAGTTTAAATCTAAGTTTTCCGTTGAATGATACAGGGTACTCAAATGAATCCTCAATTGTAAAGGATTCGTTATAGAGCGGGAACTGAGCCTTTGCAATACTATCACTGTTCCCAATCTTGCTCCATAGCTCTTCACAAATATGCGGTGCAAAAGGAGAGAGCAGAATAAGCATCGGCTCAAGAATATCTCTTTTATTACAGTTGATTTCAGATAGTTCGTTCACGGCAATCATAAATGCGCTCACGCTGGTGTTGAACGAGAAGTTCTCGATATCATCCTCAACCTTTTTGATCAACTTATGCAGGATTTTAAGCTCGGTTGCCGATGGCTTCTCATCTGAGATATCTGGGTTATATAAATTAAATATTGTTTTTTGTTTTGTTGAGTTTAAAGGATAGAAGAGTCTCCAGAACTTGCGAAGGAAACGGTGAACTCCGTCTATTCCGTTTGTATCCCATGGTTTTGACTGCTCAAGCGGGCCAAGAAACATCTCATACATTCTAAGTGTATCGGCACCGTAGTTATCGCAGATAAGATCCGGATTTACCACGTTGAACATAGATTTGCTCATCTTCTCGACAGCCCATCCGCATATATACTCTCCGTTCTCAAGTTCAAACTTTGCGTTGGCATAATCGGGCATCCACTTTTTAAACGCCTCCATGTCAAGTCTGTCGTTACTTACAATATTAACATCTACGTGAATCTCCGTAGTGTCATACTTATCTTTCAACCCGTGGGAAACAAAGGTATTTGTCCCCTTAACCCTGTAAACAAAATTTGAACGTCCCTGAATCATCCCCTGGTTTATGAGCTTCTTGAACGGCTCCTCCTCACAAACATATCCCAGGTCAAAGAGAAACTTGTTCCAGAAACGGGAGTAGATAAGGTGTCCTGTAGCATGTTCGGTACCACCTATATAGAGATCGACATCCCTCCAGTAGCTGTTTGCCTCCTTTGAAACAAGAGCATTGTCATTTTGCGGATCCATATAGCGCAGATAGTAGGCGCTGCTCCCTGCAAAACCTGGCATTGTGCTCTTTTCAAGAGGGTAGCCGTTATAACTCCAATCTTTTGCCCTTGCCAAAGGGGGTTCGCCACTCTCTGTCGGGAGATATTTATCCACCTCCGGAAGCTCCAGAGGAAGCTCATTAAGTGTTAGCGGGCTCGCCTCTCCATCTATATAGAAAATCGGGAAAGGTTCACCCCAATATCTTTGACGTGAAAAGATTGCATCTCTCAGACGGTAATTGACCTTTCTCTTCCCGATTCCTCTCTTCTCAACCTCGTCTATTGCAGCGGGAATGGCCTCTTTCACAGACATCCCGTTAAGGAAACCTGAGTTGCACATTATCCCCTCCTTGGCATCAAAACTCTCATTGCTCACATCACACCCCTCAATCAAAGGAATAACAGGCAGATTAAAATGTTTGGCAAAAACATAGTCACGACTGTCGTGGGCAGGAACGGCCATAATTGCTCCTGTACCATACCCTGCAAGGACGTAGTCGGCAATCCATACCGGAATCTTCTCGCCGGTGAATGGATTTATACCGTAACTGCCGCAGAAGACTCCCGAAACCTTTTTAGTCTCGGCCATCCTCTCCCTCTCCGTTTTACGTTTTGTTGCTGCAATATATTCTTCTACAGACTCTTTCTGCTCAGGTGTTGTAAGTTTGTCAACCCACTCGCTCTCGGGGGCAAGCACCATGAAAGTGGCACCGAAAATTGTATCTGCCCTGGTAGTAAAAATCTCAAGATCAAACTCCTCCTTGCCGTTGGTAACTTTAAAAATCATCTCGGAACCTTGCGAACGCCCAATCCAGTTTCTTTGCATCTCTTTCAAAGAGTCCGACCAGCAAACCTTCTCCAGATCATCAAGTAACCTTTGTGCATAGGCCGATACCCTGAGCTGCCACTGTTTCATCTTCCTCTGCTCAACCGGATGGCCGCCTCTGAGTGAAAGACCCTCTTTAACCTCATCGTTTGCAAGCACGGTACCAAGTGCGGGGCACCAGTTTACCGATGTCTCACCAAGGTAAGCAACTCTGTAACCCATTAGAATATCGTTCTTCCTCTTCCGGTCAAAGCTGTTCCACTCATCTGCACCGAAAAGCATATCGCATGAAGTGGCTGCATTGACCTCTCTGTTCCCGGACTTTTCAAATATCTTTTCAAGCTCCTCTATTTTTCTTGCTCTCCCCTCTTTCGAATCGTACCAATGCGCAAACATCTCAAGAAAAGCCCATTGAGTCCATTTGTAATATTTTGGATCACAGGTACGGACTTCGCGGGACCAGTCGTAGGAGAACCCTATCCTGTCCAGCTGCTCCCTGTACCTCTCAATATTTATCGCGGTTGTTTTTGCCGGATGCTGCCCTGTCTGGATTGCATACTGCTCGGCAGGAAGTCCGAACGCATCGTAACCCATTGGATGGAGAACATTAAATCCTTTAAGTCTTTTGTAGCGGCTGAAGATATCACTGGCTATATAACCAAGCGGATGCCCCACATGCAGACCTGCACCGGAAGGATATGGAAACATATCCAGAACATAGTATTTTGGTTTCGAATTATCGGTCTCTACTTTAAAGGTCTTGTTTTCCGACCAATATGACTGCCAGCGTTTCTCAATTTCAAGAAAATTATACTCCATTTTACCACTTTTAAAAACAGCCACAAAAGTAATAAAAATTGCTATCTCTTTAGCTTGAATTCCACAGGTACCGAAATTTTAACCCTGACAGGAGTTTTGTTTACCAGAGCCGGCTTCCACTTCGGTGAAACTTTTATAACTCTCATAGCCTCTTCATCAAGCAGCTCATCTACCGATTTGGTAACCTTAAGATTTGATATTTCACCGTTTTTCTCAACAATAAACTCTACAATTACTCTGCCCTGAACTCCCTGTTCAACTGCTTTCGGAGGGTAACGCAGATAGTGATGAACCCACTGCTCGAGAAATTTTCTCTCATCACCCTTCTGGAAAGTAGCCCGTTTATCTACCTCATTCTGTGAATAGAGCCTCTCCTTTTGCAACTCCTTCTCCTCATCCGATGCAAATGCTGTTCTATCCAGCATCTTATCCCTGTTTGCAACCTCCTTAAGCAGGTTAATAATGTATTGAGAAATATGCTCCATAGTTTCATATGAGATCTTCTCAGGGGTATCCCTTGGCGAGTGGTAGTCATTATGAAGTGCCGTGGTAAACAAAACCACGGGAATACCAAGTGTTGCAAAGACTCTGTGGTCGCTCGGAAAGTAATCCGTGGTGTGAATCTTCGGTGAAATCATTGCCGGCATATCGGCAACATCTTTCAGTATTGTAACAAGTTGTGTGTTTGGAAGCACCGTATGTAAATTAACATCCGCCCCCTGTTTAGCCCGGCCAACCATGTCCAGATTGATCATGAGGGAGATATTTTTTACCTGGGCAAAAGCCCTGTTTGCAAAGTACCACGAACCAACCATCCCCCTCTCCTCTGCTCCAAAAGCTATAAAGAGAATAGATCTTTTGAAGTTAAAAGATTGAGCCTTTGCAAGTTTTGCAATCTCCATCATTACTGCCACTCCCGAAGCATTGTCGTCGGCCCCGCGGAAGATCTGCATTGTATCTCTCCCGTTTATAAACATATCGTTAAAGCCAAGATGGTCATAATGGGCACCTACCACAATAAACTCATCTTTGAGTTTTGGGTCCCACCCCTCGAGAATAGCAACTACATTTTGTGATCGCAAAGTATCATTTCCCTCTGAGACAAGCGTGAAGTCCTGACCGGGAAATGGATAAAGAGGTGTCAATCCAATTTTTTCAAACTCTCTGTGCAGATATCCTGCTGCTTTAAGCTCAAAACTTGTACCGGAGCCTCTTCCCCTGAGTGTATCGGAGGCTAGCACCTCTACGCTCCTTTTCATTCGGGATATTGCCTCTGTTTGTGCAAAAAGCCCTGCAAAACTAAGTGTTAGCAGAGCAAATGTTAAAATCAATCCTCTCTTCATAACTATTTCCGTGGTGGTAATACCTCCAGCCAGTAGCCGTCGGGATCTGTTATAAAATATATTCCCATTTTCGCATTTTCGTAGCAGATACAACCCATTACGCTATGTTTGCGATGTGCAGCTTCGAAATCGTCTGTCCTGAATGCCAGATGAAACTCATTGTCACCAAGATTATAGGCTCTGTTCCAATCTTTGAGCCAGGTAAGCTCAAGCTGATGAACCGACTCTCCGTCACCAAGATATACAATGATGAAGGAGCCATCTTCGGGAGCGATTCTGCGAACCTCCTCCAGACCCAAAGCCTCCTTGTAAAATTGCAGACTTTTGTCAAGCTCTCTTACATTAATGTTGTTGTGTACAAATCTGAATTTTGCCATATCTATTTTCTGATAAAATGAGGCAGCTCTCCGGGTAACTCAATGGAGAACTCTACCAAACCGCATACCTCACCATTTTTATGCCACGGTGTCTGGTGGATGAGTTTTTTTACTCCGGCTTTCTCAATGGTATAAGAGTTAGACTCTCCGGTTTCGATCATTCGTTGAATCATCTCCCATGACCTCTCTCCGTGGCAATCTTTCAGATTTTTACCAATAAGGTCACCGTAAGATTCAAATGTTTTAATGGCTTTACGGTTCTGATAAACCACATTTGCCTCCCTGTCACAAACAGTAATGGCACATGATAACTCATGTGCCCACTCAAGATTCTCCATAAAGTACTATTTTTTATAAAACGGCATCTTAACGATAACCGCCTTTAAAAGCTTCTCTCTCACTTTGATATAAATTTCGGAACCCGCTTTGGAAAAGTCCGGCGCTACATATGCCATTCCTACCGCCTTTTTAATTGCCGGACCCATAGTTCCCGAAGTAACAACACCTATTACCTTGCCCGTCGCATCACACACTTCGTAACCGTGTCTCGGAATTCCTCTGTCCAGAAGCTCAAAACCAACCAAACGTCTTGAAACACCTTCATTCTTAAGCTTAAGCATATACTCTTTATCGATAAAGTCGCCTTTTGCCTCACTGAATTTAGTAATCCAGCCTAAACCGGCCTCTATAGGTGATGTTGTGTCATCAATATCGTTACCGTAGAGGCAGAAACCCATCTCAAGTCTGAGAGTATCTCTGGCACCTAATCCTATAGGTTTAATATCAAACTCTTTACCCGCTTCGAAAACCGCCTTCCATAACTTATCGGCATCTTCGTTTGCAACATAAATTTCGCATCCGCCCGAACCTGTATATCCTGTGGTTGAGAAAATTGCATCTTTAATTCCTGCAATTGTAAGTTTTTTAAATGTGTAGTACTCCATATCGGTTACTTTGGTATCGCAGATCTTCTGCATTGCCTCAAGAGCCATAGGTCCCTGAACCGCAAGCTGGCAAATTTCGTCAGAAGCGTTGTAGAGCTCTTTGCCGGGAGTAATACCGAATTTCGGAGCAATTGAGCATAAATGGTTGTAATCCTTCTCAACGTTTGAAGCGTTAACTACCAAAAGATAGGTAACACTGTCTATGCAATATACAAGTAGATCATCTACAATACCCCCCTTTCCGTTCGGGAAGCATGAGTACTGAACTTTACCCGGATTCAGAACCGAAGCATCATTTGAGGTGGTGTACTGAATAAAGGCCAGTGCATTAGGCCCTTTTACCCAAATCTCTCCCATATGTGAAACATCGAATACTCCCACTTTCTCTCTGACATGGTTATGCTCCTCATTAATTCCAAAATACTCCACAGGCATGTTATAGCCTGCGAAAGGGACCATTTTTGCTCCCAGTTCAATGTGCTTTCCGGTGAATGCTGTTGTCTTCATATTTTATTGATTGTGTAATTTTTGTCTGATATCATAAACCCAGATATCATCTTTAATAATATTCATATCGGCAATTTTGTACATCTCGGTGAATGCCGGACCCATTTGAGGAAACGAGGCTGCCGAAACCACCCTGAATCCGTTTTTGAAATCCATCATAGCAGGATTGTATCCTTTACCCTTGAGGTATTCAGCCATTTTTGAAGCATTTGAATACTCTTTGAAACTACCTACGATAACATGATACCTGTTTTCAGGATTTGCCTTTATAGGTGCAGCAACAGGTTTTTGCTCCTGAACAGTTGAATCAACTTTTGGTTCGTTAAAAGCAGCGG
This sequence comes from uncultured Muribaculaceae bacterium, assembly GCA_964521685.1. GTDB lineage: Bacteria > Bacteroidota > Bacteroidia > Bacteroidales > UBA932 > Bact-08. Next base: position 13,078 of record CAZFTS010000031.1, on the reverse strand, counting down.
TGTCAGAAATCTTTACATTATAACCTCCCGACGTACTCACATCTCCTGTGTTACCCTTCATCGCAATTGAGTCGTTCATCATCCTCACAGAATCGTCATATTGCCTCTCCTTTTTCAGATTAGCAATATCTTCCGAGGTGGCCATACCAAGCTGCATTCTTATCCAATCACAGCCTGTAACTATCATAATGGCAGCCATCAGGGTTAAAAAAAATTTTGCCGTTCTCATAATTGATTAGTGTTAAGGATATTTCTCTATACACAAAAGTAATATATTTAGCTAAAAGAGAAAAATAAATGTATATTTGAATTTATAAGGTTTAACGTATACAGATATGAACTGGATTAAAGAGCAGTTTTCTGCAATTGTAAACATCTCCGAGCATGTAGATATTGAGAATACTACAGAAAATATCAAGAAAAACATAGTCTTCAGAGGCATTAATGTATGGATTCTTGCATTTGCCGTAATAATAGCTTCCGTAGGGCTGAATGTTAACTCGATACCTGTGATTATAGGTGCCATGCTCATTTCACCCCTTATGGGTCCCATTATGGGTACAGGTCTGGCTGTCGGTATTAATGACTCACAACTTTTAAAAAGATCTCTCAAGAATTTTGCGGTAATGGTTGTGATTAGTATTATAGCCTCAACCACCTACTTTCTGATCTCCCCGCTTGCACTGGCAGAACCTACAGAATTACTGGCCAGAACACGGCCTACAATTTATGATGTATTCATCGCTTTTTTCGGCGGGATGGCAGGTATTATAGAAAGCGCACGAAAAGATAAAGGAACCGTTCTCGCGGGAGTTGCGATTGCAACAGCGCTTATGCCCCCGCTCTGTACAGCCGGATACGGTATAGCTATTGGCAGCTTCTCATACTTTGGCGGAGCTATCTATCTCTTTATCATAAACTCTCTCTTTATAGCTCTTGCCACATTTATAATTATCAGATACCTGAAATTCCCGTATGTCCACTTTGCCGATCCTGCCAAGGAGAGACGGGTAAGGCGTTCTGTAAGTCTTTTCGCATTACTGATCATCATACCAAGTATCTACACAGGATTTGTTGTTATTCGTGAGAATAATTTCAACCAGGCGGTAAAGAAGTTTATCTCGGAAAACAAGAATCTTGAAAACGGATATATATATGACCATAAGATAGATCATTCAAAAAGAGTTTCAAAGCTGGAGATCTCTGTTGCAGGAGAGAAATTAAGCGATGCCCGAAAGGAGTTTCTGTATCAAAATCTTGAAAAATACGGAATTTTGAGGAGTCAGGTTTCGTTAAAGGAGAGTGCGGTTTTTGAAGAGACGGGGAAAGACGATGCTGTCGTGAAGAGTATTTTTGAACGAAGCGATAAAGAGATTGCCGAGAGAGAGAGTATTATACAGGCACTTCAGTTCCGGATAGATTCCATTGACAAAATGGCGATCCCTTATGAGCAGATAACGAAGGAGATAATGGCACAACATCCCGGTATTCAGTCACTTTCAATTGCTCGCGGGGCAGAGATATCTGCATCGCCATTTGGTGCAAAAGATCAGATACTGGCTATTGTCAAATGGGGAACACCATTAACTGATAATGAGTTACAAAAGATGCAGGAGTGGTTGTCGGTAAGGCTCAACTCTCAAAATATCAAAATTGTTCAGTTAAAATGAGAAGAGCTCTCATAATATGCATCTTCTTTATAACCTCTTTGAATGCTCAGAACCGGGATACTTTAAAGATGCTGTTTCTCGGTGATATCATGCAACATAAAGAGCAACTGGAAGCAGCTTACAATCCAAAAACCGGCTCCTACGACTACTCCCTGTACTTTGCACAGCTTAAGAGTTACTTTGAAAAGGCAGATATTGTGGGGGCAAATATGGAGACCACCTTTGCCCCGCCTCCATTTGCCGGTTACCCCGCTTTCCGCTCTCCATCTTCGCTTGCTGCCGAATGTGCCGGCAGCGGAATTAATCTGATGTTTGCCGCAAACAACCACTCTGCCGATGCGGGTAGTGCAGGTTTGAAAGGATCAATCGAAACGTATGAAAATCTGGGAGTAATCTGGACGGGAATTTATCGCTCTCAGTCCCAGGAAGAGGAGAAGAGTCCATGCATTATAGAGAGAAAAGGCTTCAGAATAGCATTCATCAACTACACCTACGGGACTAACGGGATTCGCACCCCACTTCCATACATAATAAAGAGGCTCTCTTCGGAGCAGATAGATAGAGACATGGCAATGGCAAAAAGCAAATCTCCCGATCTGATATTTGCAACTGTACACTGGGGCGATGAGTTCACGGATGATCCTGTTGAATATCAGCTTAAATGGGAGAAGGAGCTCTACTCGAAAGGTGTTAACGTTATTATCGGCTCACACCCGCATGTGCCGCAGGATGTTATCGTATACAGAGACTCAACAGGAAAGATCTCCCGAATCACTGCATATTCGCTTGGGAATGCAATTTCCAACATGACTGCAAAAAACACAAGAATCGGAATAATGCTTGGAGTATCCATCACAAAAGATGAAGCGGGTGATGTAGTGATATGTGAGCCGGAAAAGCATCTTATATGGACATTAAGGCCAACAATTGCCGGGGGGAATTACAGCATCCTCCCGATAAAAGATTATCTTTCTCATTTCGCCGCAAATGGGAAATTAAGAGAACATGATTTAATTTTGCACTACTTTAATAAATTCAAAGAAGAATGACAGAGAGGGTAATAGAACTGGAGGCAATTGATCCGGTCGATATATACGGAGTTAACAATAAAATAATTGACCGGCTGGCCTACTATTTTCCAAAACTCCGGATTGCAGCAAGAGGTTCGCAAATCTTCCTCAAAGGAGGAGTTGCCGACATGAAGCGGTTTGAAGAGAAGCTGAATATCCTCATTGAGATAAGAGGCAGAAAGAGAAGACTTAACGAAGATGATGTAAACTCTCTTTTTGAAGATCAGCCCACCGATGTAAAAAGAGTTGTTTCAGAAGAGGAGAACGACATAATTGTCTATGGAACCGATGGTAAAATAGTTCGTGCGAGAACGAAGAACCAGAAGCTGCTGGTCGAGAGTTATCCGAAAAGCGACTTGCTTTTTGCGTTGGGTCCGGCCGGAACCGGAAAGACCTACACTGCAATCGCTTTGGCTGTAAGGGCTCTCAAAAACAAAGAGGTTAAGAGACTCATTCTCACAAGGCCTGCAGTTGAGGCCGGTGAGCGGTTGGGATTTCTTCCGGGAGATATGCGGGAGAAGCTCGACCCCTATCTGCAACCACTCTATGATGCACTTAAAGATATGATTCCTGCACGCAGGCTGGCCGAACTGATGGAAGAGGGTGTAATCCAGATAGCTCCCCTCGCCTTTATGCGGGGAAGAACGCTTGAAAGCTCTTTTGTGATTCTCGACGAGGCTCAGAACACCACTATCGGTCAATTAAAAATGTTTCTGACCAGAATGGGGCACAACTCAAAGTTCATTGTTACGGGAGATGCCACCCAGATAGACCTACCGCGCAAAGGAGATTCCGGTCTGGTCAAGGGAATCGAGATGATTGGAAAGCTAAAAGGTGTCTCGGTTATCAACTTTGAAAAGTGTGATATAGTGAGACACCCACTTGTAACGCAAATCGTGGATGCTTTTGAAAAAGAGGAGCAGGAGTAACCGCTAACCTATTTTTAATGTAACCCCGCCTCTCTTTTCAAGTGGTTTTCCACCCGAAAGAGTCCAAATTCCATTAACAATAACCTCTTTAACCCCGGAAGCAAACTGATGCGGCTGTGCGAAAGTGGCGTTATCAATAATAGTACCCGGTTCAAATATAATTATATCGGCCTGATAACCCGGAATAAGAGAGCCTCTGTTTTTAAGACCAAGTCTTGATGCAGGAAGAGATGTGCACTTTTTGATTGCAGTCGAAAGATCCATGAGCGACTCGTTTCTGCAATATTTGCCTATAAATCTCGGGAAAGTTCCGTAAGATCTCGGATGCGGCATACTTTGAGAGAGAACACCCTGCGGTGAATAGACGCTTCCGTCCGAAGCCGGCATACCAAGCGGATGAGAAAGGAATAGTTTTACATTCTCCTCCCTCATTGCAAATCCTATAATACTCACAGATACATTCTCCTCTATAAGCAGATCCCTTATGAATGGCCAAGGCTCTTTCCCGGAAACCGTACAGCACTCCTCAATATTTTTCCCTATGTACCTTTTGTTACTCTCTGCATCACATGATGTTACAACCACATTTGCAGGGCCTCCCAATCTTTCGATTCTGGAAAGTGCATACTCCCCAATCCGTTTCGATACCTTCTCATCCTTCAATCTGGCAATAATCTCTTCTTTCGAACCATCTCTGTCACTCAACGGAATAAAGCTTGACATCCCGGTTGAAAATGCGATATACGGATATCTGTCAAAAGCAATATCGACCCCCTCATTCTGCGCCTGCTCAATCTGCTTAAGCAGAGCAGGTGCCTTATGCCAATTGGCAGCATTCTGAGCTTTCAAATGAGAGATCTGCAATTTAACTCCCGAGTTTTTTGCAATTGCAATAGCCTCTGCTACTGCCTCCTCCACTCTATCATCCTCATTTCTCATATGAATTGCAAAGAGCCCTCTGTAGCCGGCAACCACTTTGCAAAGCTGAGCGATCTCTTCGTTTGAGGCATATGAACCCGGAGTGTACTCCAGTCCGCATGAGATGCCCAGCGAGCCTCTCTCCATCTGCCCGGCAAGGATACTCTTCATCTTCTCAAGTTGCTCAGGTGTGCATCTTACATCCTTGTCACCCACGACAAACTGACGCAAATCGCCCTGACCGGTGAAGCTTCCGTAATTGATTCCAAGTTTGTCCAGTGGTAATGCCGAATAAAACTGGTCAATATACTCCCACTTTTTGCCCGGGAAGGGACTTGAACCACAATTCCCCCCTATCTCTGATGTCACACCTTGATAGATTTTACTGTCTCCAAGCGGTGCATCAATAAGATTCCCATCTGTATGGGTGTGGATGTCAATGAACCCCGGCGATACAGCAGCGCCATCGGCATTAATAATTTCACGGGCGCTATCCCCGAGAGATGAGCCTATTGCAGTTATTCTGCCCTCTTTAATGCCTATCTCACCCGGAAATGGTTTACCCCCCTCTCCGTTGTAGATGATTCCACCTTTGATTATCGTATCAAACCTTTCGGATGTGCCGATAAATCCTCGTCCTGCAAACCCAAGCCCCAGAGCCGCTCCGGTTAAGACTGAACCTCTGATAAACTCTCTTCTGGTTATTTTACCCATGGCTATCTAAGATTAATTCCTTTACTTTTATAGACTTTAAATGCACCCCCTTCGGAATATACAAGATACCCCTCAATTGACGGATCACTCTCAATTATCTCAATCGCCTTATCCAGACCCGCTATCATAAACCATGTTGCATAGGCATCTGCCGTTATAGCATCGGGAGCAATAACCGTAGCACTTAACAGAGAGTTTTTTGCAGGATAAGCCGTAATAGGATTTATTGAATGTGAAAATTTTTCTCCGTTCTCTTCATAGAACTTCCTGTAGTTTCCCGAAGTTGCCAGACCGCAGTTCTGCAAAAGCAGTACATCCTGAATCTCTTCGCCCTGAATATTATTGCCATCTATTGGTTTATCTATCCCCACACTCCATTTTTTACCTTTAGGATTCACCCCTTTACAAAATATCTCTCCCCCAATCTCAATAAGATAGTTTTTGACCCCTCTCTTCTCGAATTGGGAGGCGACAACATCGGCGCTGTAACCCTGTGCAATTGCATTGAAATTTAGTTCCGCACCTGGTATCTCTTTAATAATCTTTGATCCTTCGATTCTGAATTTCCCCATTCCTGTCAAAGATTTTACAGAATCAATCTTCTCATCGGTTACAGATTCTCTGTTTTTGAAACCAAAGCCCCAGAGATTAAAGATCGGTGATGCGGATACATCAAAGAGCCCTTCACTTTTTATGTTGATTTCCAGAGACCTGTTGAACACATTAATAAAAAGAGAGTCAAGAACCGTCTCCTCTCCCCTGTTTACCTTTGAAACGATGGACTCCTTGTTATAAACCGAAAGAGAGGAGTCAATACCGTTCAGCAGATGTTCTACAAGCGCATCGAGCGGCTCTCCGGCTTCATCGGAGTAGGCGATGTGAAATGTGGTCCCCTGTGTAAACCCGTCAATCACCCTGTACTCCCGCGAAGTGCAGGAGATGACTACCAGACTCGCAATGAGTATAAACAACCATCCCGTGCCTCTGTTATTCCAAAATTTCATTCCAAAGTTCATTTTGGCACAAATTTAGAATAAAAAAACATATCTTTGTTTCTTAATACGACCTCAGTAAATAAATATGAGACATCATTCAATTTTATTCCGCTCACTGCCGTTTCTAATGGTTCTGGCAATTTTTTCTTGCAAAAAAGATGATACCACTACAGATGACACCCAATACATGACAGGTACCCTGACATATACCCTTACACAGTATCTTACAGCAGGCCAGGAGGTTCAGTTATCAGCTTCCGGTATTACAGAGCCCACTGACGGTCTCACTTACAGGTGGTACACCACAGGTTTCAGTGCGGACTCGATTGATGGTCAAAATGTCACTTTAACAGCACCGGGAGGCTTTGGTGACTACACCGTAACACTAAAAGTAACTCATGATGACTATGCTGCAAAGACCTTGCAGAAGTCAACAACTGTAATTAATCCCGGGGTTGAGGGAAGCTATTCCGGTACCGTTAACGGACCATTAAGCCTCACAGACACCAGAGATGGAAAGGTTTACAACTACAAACAATACGACAAACTTTACTGGTTTACATCAAACCTGCAGTGGACAGGTGCGGGAAATCCATACAATAAAGAGTTTGCTCTCAATCCTGTTTACGGTGTTCTCTATACGTGGAATGAGGCAACTGGGGGAGTTGCAGGAAATGGTCTGGGGAATGGCCCTAAAGGGGCTTGTCCCGAAGGGTGGAGAGTTCCAACAAGAGAGGATTGGACAAATCTCGCTTCATACCTGAATGGTTCACCTCTGAATTTTGATGCATCATGGAGCGGTTTGGGCGAAAAGCTTGCCGCAAATGCAAAACTCAATGGAACCAATATCTGGAAATATAGTCCTAATAATTTAAAAAACAACTCTTCCGGCTGGAATGCTCTTCCGGGAGGGAGTTCAACAAACTACTTCAAAAGCTTTGCAAACATAAACCAGTTTGGTTTCTGGTGGAGCTCTGCAGAGAAGGATTCCGGAAACGGTATCTACCGTTTCATCCATTTCGACATGTCCGATTTCCCGTACAATTTTGCCGACAAGAGCTATTTCGGGGCATCGGTACGATGTGTTAAACTGGTCCCGTAATAACTTTTAAACAAAAAAGAATATGAAACTGTCAAAAGGCATTATTGCACTCATAGTTGTATTGGGTGTTGTTTTTTTAATATTTATGTGGGGTAAAAACGGCTACAATAAGATGGTTAGCCAGGAGGAGCAGGTTACAACCGCATGGTCTCAGGTTGAAAATGTTTACCAGAGAAGAGCCGACCTTATCCCGAATCTTGTTGCTACTGTCAAAGGTTATGCTGCTCACGAGCAGGAGACCCTTGAGGGAGTTGTCAATGCGAGAGCAAAGGCTACCCAGACTACCATCGACCCTACCAACATGACTCCTGAATCTATGGCCAAATTCCAGCAGGCTCAGGGAGAACTTTCACAGGCTTTGGGAAGATTGATGGTTATTGCCGAGCAATACCCTGATCTTAAAGCCAATCAGAATTTTCTGGAGCTGCAGGCCCAACTTGAGGGAACAGAGAACAGAATAACAGTTGAGAGACAAAAGTACAACGATACAGCACGTCTATACAACACCACTATCCGTCTCTTCCCTAAAAACATTCTGGCCGGAATTTTCGGATTTGAGAAAAAGCTCTACTTTGAAGCAAAAGAGGGTGCCGAAAATGCTCCAGTAGTTCAATTTTAGCCGTGGCTGCAAAGGTTTTTCTCACAAAAGAGGAGCAGGAGCAGATAATTAAAGCGATTGAATCTGCCGAGCTCAACACTTCAGGTGAGGTTCGGGTACACCTGGAATCTACCTGCAAGGGTGATCCTGTAGAGAGGGCGGTCTATATCTTCGATAAGCTGAAAATGTACAAGACAAAGGAGAGAAATGGTGTTCTCATCTACATCGCCTTTGATTCAAGAAAGTTTGCCATAATAGGAGACTCGGGAATTAATGCAAAGGTTCCTGACGGTTTCTGGGATGAAGAGAAGGAGATTCTGCTGGCTGCTCTCAAAGAGGATCGTGCGGCCGAAGGGCTTGTCTCTGTCATAGATATCGCCGGTAAAAGCCTGAAAGAGTTCTTCCCTTACCAAAAAGATGACACAAATGAACAGAGTAATGAGATCTCATTTGGCGAATAGGCTATTCGCTCTTGCAACGCTGTTGCTTATTATGCCTTTTGTGGCATTTGCACAGGTTCCGCAAAAGCCTGCCCCTGCAAGGCTTGTAAATGACCTTGCCGGGATTTTGAGCGAAAGCGAGAAGAATACTCTGGAAGAGAGACTTGTCCAGTTTTCTCAAAACACCTCAAATCAGGTTGTAATAGTAACTCTGAAATCGTTTGAAGGTTACGATAAAGCTCAAATGGCCTACTCCATTGGACAGAACTGGGGTGTGGGTGATGCCAAATTCAATAACGGATTGGTCATTTTAATCAAGCCTAAAGTTGGAAATGAGCGTGGCGAGGCCATTATTGCAACCGGTTACGGTTTAGAAGGGGCTCTGCCTGATGCTATCTGCAAAAGAGTTGTTGACAATGAGATGATACCATTCTTCAAAGAGAATAACTACTTTGGAGGGTTGAACCAGGCGCTGGATGTTATTTTACCTATTGCGGCCGGAGAATACAGTTATAAACAGTATTCAGGCGGTGAGGGTGAGAGTGCAGCCGGAGTGGTAGGAGTAATCGTAATGGTTATCCTCTTTATAATTATCTCTATAGCAAGACGAGGTGGAAATCATACCAACCTTGGCGGAGGGGGCAGAAGGGGACCAAGTGCAATGGATCTTTTGATTTTAGGCTCACTACTTTCCGGTGGAAGAGGCCGTTCCGGAGGTTTCGGTGGCGGATTCGGCGGTGGCGGCGGCGGTGGATTCGGCGGATTCGGCGGTGGCGGATTCGGCGGCGGCGGTGCCGGTGGCAGCTGGTAATTTATACTCAATATCCCATATCCCTGCTGCACTTTGTAACTTTACAAGTGCCAGGGATTTGTCATATAGTGCAGAGTATAACGAGTAGATAATTTCATCATAGCTTCTCTGTGCATCCATAACTTCAATAAGATGTATATTTCCCTTGTAATAGTCGTCCCGCTTTTTATCCAGCACCTCTTTCGCATACTTCACGACACCTGAGGTGAATAATTTGACTCTCTTTTCGGCCGATTGAAATGCATAAAAATTTGAGACAACCTCATTTTTCACCTGCAATTCTGCCTGCCGATACCTGTATTCTGCCTCTCTCTGGGCCGTCTTGGCACTGAGTATCTCTCCTTTTCCTCTGTTAAAAAGAGGTATCGGAAACGAAATACCAAACTCAATACTTCCATGTCCGGGGGCTGGTGCCATCTCGTTTTTCACCTCGGAGTTTAGTCCATAACCTACAAAAAGGTCAAATTCCGGAATTCTGTCCCGCTTAGCTGCGACAACAGCAAGCTTTGACCTGTCAAACTCCTTTGAGGCAGCCACAAGATCCCATCTGTTCACGAGGGCCTCCTCTATGAGCAAGTTAAGTTCGTATTTATGTGTATTCCAAATATTTTTTCTCTCAGGAACAATTACGGTATCGGCTCCGGAGATCCCGCATAACCGGGTTAATTCAAGAAAATAAGTGTACATTTCGGCCTCCGACTCAGCAATAGAGTTATAGAAATTGCTGGTTTCAACCCTGTTCTGCAGTGCATCAAGGTCATTTATTATCTCATGTGCCCTCCTGATACTGTCAGATTGAATCATCTCAATCTGCTCTTTATAGCTCTTTTTCTTTACCTCAATAATCTCTCTGTGTTTAACCGTTTCGATCCATTTCAATGTTGCCTCCTCCCTCAGAACTCTGAAGAAGTCAACCAGCATTGCATTTGCAATCTCCTTTTGGTTATGAGCCAGTTTTACAGCAACCGATCGCCTGCCGGGTGAGATAGTCTGGCTCAACTCAACCAACCCACCTCTTCCCATCTGCATATTGTTTAATTCACAAGTGTAATAACCTAATGAAATTGAAGGGTTGTTGAATACTGATGCCGATAAGAGGTCGGCCTCGGCATAGTCCAGCGAAAGCCTCTGAGCAGCATACTCCAGATTGTTTATCCTAACTCTTTCGAGATACTCTTTTATTGATATCTCTTTGCATACCTGTGCATTCGCGGGAATAACAAACACTATAAAGGCGAGTAATGAGTAAATTTTTTTCATAATGTTCAGTTTAGCTAATATCCTGTTTTTTCAATGTTATTGAGACTATCTCCGATTTTGTACCGATCCTGATCTTAGGTCCCCACAAACCGATTCCCGAAGAGACATAATAGTGGGTATCACCCCTTCTTTTGTATCCGTAAGGAAGTTCGTACATCCACTTAACAATAAGACTTCCCGGCCAGAACTGCCCGTTATGGGTGTGACCCGAGAGCTGCAGATCTACCCCTTCGTTCTCGGCCTCCGGCAGGTTGAATGGCTGATGGTCTAGCAGAATTAAAGGTAACGATTTATCTGTATCTTTCAAAACCTCTTTAAGGGATTTTCTCTTGTGATTTGTCCTGTCATCCCTGCCTGCAATCTGAACTCCACCCCCGGCCACAGCTACAGAATCCAGCAGAATATTTACTCCGCCCTCTTTCAGATAATCGAGTATCTGATCCTTCTCTCCTCCGTAAAACTCATGGTTGCCGCTTATTGCATACACCCCCATAGGGGCCTTAATTTTTGCAAACCTCTCTGCCACCCCCCATTTTTTAAGAGGCTCAAGACGCATATCGGCAATATCCCCTGCTATTAAAACCAGATTGGGGTTCTCTCCGTTAATCATCTCTATATACTTATCCAAGTCATCTCCTGTAATATAGTTACTCAGGTGGATGTCACTTATCATAACCAGCTTTAACTCATCTCCCGGCAGCGGTTTTCCAATCTTAAGCTCCAGCCTTGTGACCTCGGGGTTGTTAAACCTGATATTCCCGTAAACAAGCAATCCTGTGACAAAAACCACCGAGGCAGCACCTGTTATATATTTTACCATCTGGTAGTTCTCCCTGATAAATGCAGGGAAAAGGGCTGTAAAGTGATTAATTATTCTGAGGATATCTATTCCCAGAATGATAAGTGCAAAGTAGATAACCGCAACCATCCAGGTAAAGGCTATTACCGAGAGTGTGATCGATAAACCCTGAGGCAATCTGTCTCCGGAGAACATCCGCACAAAGAAAGAGAGGGTAAACAGCCAGAAGAGAATCGAGTAGACTATTTTAAGAGTGATTGATGAGGGTAATGTCTGGAGGCCTCTGTAAAAGACATATCCGTTAAGGCCAATATAAAATGAGACAACTAAAAGGAAAAAGAGAATTTTCATGCAAAATATTTATGTAAAAAACAGTTATATTTACTTTTTGTTTATAAAAGTAGATAATTATGAACGAACGGACAAATGCTGCTAAACGGGTAACGTGGTTAGGCTTTATTGTGAATCTGTTACTCACTCTTGCAAAATTGTTTGCAGGTATCCTGGGAAGGAGCTCTGCGATGGTTGCCGATGCGATTCACTCTCTATCCGATTTTATTACAGATGTGGTAGTCATTGCATTCGTGAATATTTCCGGAAAGGATTCCGATGATAACCATCACTACGGCCACGGCAAGTTTGAGACCTTTGCCACCCTCATCATTGCATTGGTTCTGTTCGGAGTAGGAGCAGGTATTCTTATTACCGGAGCGGAGAAAATTATCGCTGCAATATCGGGCAACGAGCTCGAGCAACCCGGGATTATTGCATTCTGGGCTGCGATTGTCTCAATAATTTCAAAAGAGTTGCTTTACCGATACACAATTAAAGTAGGCAAGGAGATTAAGAGCGATGCAGTAATTGCCAACGGCTGGCACCACCGTTCCGATGCATTCTCTTCGATAGGAACTGCCCTGGGAATCTCCGGTGCTATCTTTCTTGGAGATAACTGGAGAATTCTGGACCCTATAGCTGGAGTTATAGTTAGTTTCTTCATTATGAAGGTTGCGGTCGAACTCTCAATCCCAAGTATTAAAGAGCTGCTGGAGACCTCTCTCCCGGAAGAGATTACCTCCGAAATAGATTCCATAATAAACGGCCATCCGGAGATAGTGAGGTATCACCACCTCAGAACCAGAAAGATCGGGAGCATATACGCCATTGATGTTCATATTAAACTCAACAAAGAGATCACCTTTATAAGGTCACACGACATTGCCACCGAACTTGAGACCGAACTCCGTAACCGATACGGAAGAGGTACCCAAATCAGTATCCACACCGAACCGGTATAAGGTCTGTTTTATTCTATTGACAAAACAAATTTTGGCCATTTTTATTTTATACACAAAACGATTATGAGAAAAATCCTGCTTTACTGCGTAATATTTCTTACAGCGTGCAATTCCGGCAATTCGCCGGCAGCAAAAGATTTAAATGTAATTGATGTCGTCGGTGCCCTCGACAAAATAGAACCGGTGAATTTATCAAAAATTGCAAGTACTATTGAATATATTCCTCTTGAGACAAACTCAAACTCCTTACTAAGAAAAGTTAATACAATGAATGTCATTTATGAAAATGGCATAGTATATATAGCTGATAATTTCAATAATATTAAAATTTTTAACGAAAAAGGAAAACACATCAGAACTCTCAACAAAACAGGGAGAGGTTCAGGTGAATATCTGATTATTGCAGATGTGGATATCGATTTGAAAAACAATAATTTATGCATTGAGGGATGCGGAGAGATAAATGAGTACAAGAGT
>CAZFTS010000030.1:0-34219 GCA_964521685.1 uncultured Muribaculaceae bacterium | reverse complement strand
ACAAACTATTGTTATACAGAGATATACAAATATCAAATTTCCAAAATTGGAAAACTGCGATTTGTAATATGCAGTTATTTAAATAATTATACCAAACTCTGGCAAAGCCAAGATGTGGGGAACTTTAGGGGATGGAAAACCGGTTTAACACTCACACGAACAACAGTTAACGAGAAATTTTCACTTTGACAGTGTTTTGAAGCTAATCATTTTTCCGTTTGAAAACGGTTGTGTAGGTGATCTCTCTAATGTTCTCTTCCGGGATAGAGCTATAGAAATGGTATTTGGAGTATTTAACCGGGTTGAATAAATACATTTTGCCATTTGCAAAAGAGTATCTGTATTTCTGCTTGTGGCTATATTTCATAGCATCTGTTTTGAATCGCAGATACAGATAGCCATTACTCAAATCCCAGATTCCGTTAAATTTATTAACCATATCGTCATAACGCAAAGAGCCGTCAATTTTATAAAAAGGATTAAAACTTATCTCTTTTAACGGAACTCCGGCCGGATCATCTCCCAGATTGAATTCATACCGGTTGTCCTTTTTCAATTGAACGACCTGTGCTTTCATATCAATCTGAATTGTCAATGATGAATTGTCATGTATAAATGAGCACTCAACTCTAAATTCACCAGTACTGAATTTGCTTTTATATATTGTCGCGGGGTATTGTTTGTATTTGTAGTACAATTTATTGCCGAAAATCGACACATAGATTTCAGGGTTAACAACAAAAACATCATTCCAGGAACTGTACTCATTTTTACAATTTGTTAATGTTACCCCGTTGACATTAACGGTACCGCTCCATGGAAGTGTATAGATGTCGGTGAAACTAAAATCATTTGCAGGAACAATCGTAGTGTAAGTGCGGTCAATTATCCAATCTCCATGTAAGCGATTGGAAAGTAACGCCTCTTTTACGCAGCTGGTAGAAGAGAGAAGGGCAAGCAGGAGTAAAGGGAGAAGGGCTTTTTTCATGTCTGGAATTATTTGAGGTGTTGATAAATGGGTGTTTTTTACCGGTATTACATTATAGATGAAAAAGAGTGCAAAAATGTTGCATGACTTTTTTTATATTTGTGTTTGAAAATGAGTCGAATGTGCCCGGAAGCCGCGTATTTGCGGGCTTTTTGAACTAAAAACTTTTTAAAATGTTTTTAAAAAAACAGAACTCAGAGCATAAATTTTACCGACAATAGAAAAGATTTACTTAATACCTCTACAGATGAAAAAATTATTGACCCTTCTCCTGCTTGCCGTGTCAGGATCTCTTTTTGCCCAAAGTGAAATTGAAAAGATCACCTTTGAAGAGACACAAAATCCCGATATTTTCAGGAACATAAAAAACAACACAAAGATTCTAACCTATATTGCATCCGATGGCTCGGTTTTAAAACTTGGAGATACATTAATAATCGGGGAGCCTACAGGAACCACAACATCAACAGTAGTAATCGGAGGGGGAGAAAACTCTGTGGGGATAGGAAGAGCAAACTCAAAATCAAAGAGCGTATTTGCAACAATATTGATGGGTAAGCAGATAGGTTTTGGCACTTATATCAGCACAATGGGAGAAGAGGGGGGAGAGACTGCAAAAGCAAAAATGCAGGGAGAGATTGTAGTAATTGCCGATATGAGAGTATATCACAAAGGTAGCAGTAAGAAACCGCTGGCACTTGCAGTATTACTCGGAGAGCCTAACGGAAGAGCCTTTGGTCTTTATAAGTATATGTCTGTCAATGACTATGAAAAATCAATCCTCACAGGAGAGATAAAAAGCAAAAACGCACCATTAACTCGTGAACAGGCTATAGCCAAATTAAAAGAGGCCAAAGACCTGCTTGACTTAGGTCTGATGGATGCCGCTGCTTACGAAAAATTAAAAGAGGAGCTAACTCCAATTATAATGAAAAAGTAGTATCAGCGGGAGATACATTTTGAAAATATTGCCCACTGGGCCTTATCCAGAATTTTACTCAAACTAGTTATCAGCTCCTTATAAGGGGCTGATAGTTTTTCGGCATAACTCTGTTTAACTCTTTCAATTGCCTTGCTAAGTCCGGTTTTTAGGGCTACAACCTTCTTCTCAATCTCTGCTCTTTGTGCCTTGTCGGTTGAAGGTTGGGCAAGCAGCTCCTTCTTCGCCGCAATAAAGGCAGCCTCCAGCTTAGCCAGCTCTTCGCGCTGAGCCTTAACTATTGCCTGAGTTGATGTTTCATAGGCCGATAAAGCTTTTCTAACCTGTACAGCCTGAGCATCTGTTATCTTAACAGACTTAAGACATGAGGTGAGCGGAGTGGCAGCACTTTTAACATTGCTGTCAAATCCACTTTGTGTAGATTTGTAGACATCCGGAAGCTCTCCCGGAGTTGCAGCATTCATATACTGTTGAGCAGCTTGCTCAACCAGTTGGTCTACAGTATTTGCCGGATTATCCTCCTGGGTTGCTTTGTTGCAGGAGGCGGTAACAGCCAGTACAATCACAAACAAGGGTAGGATTGTCAAAGCCCTGGATATTGCAGAATTTTTCATTTTAGCCAATTTTAGATATGATTTCAACCGGAAATTCCAATCAAATATAAAAAATATCTCAACCCCAAATCAATCTTCCTCAGGAATTTTCTTATATTTACAGCTAATGATTTGCAGGGTGTAAAATAGAGCTCTTTTTATACATAATTAATATAATTTAGTTGAAATATGAAATGTTTCAAAGCTGTTTTAATCCTCTTTTTTGGGTTCTCTTCTCTCTTTATAACTTCATGTGAAAAAGAGTCAAAAAACACAAAATTCGGAGCTCTGCGTTTTCTGTCCGAAGAGTATAAACCAATAAACTATACCGAGAACTTCTGGGCAAAAGGTCTTGCGCCGGAGTTGCTTGATGCAATTAGCCGGGATCTTGGTTTTGAGTGTGATGTAGAGTTTCTGCCCTGGACAACAGCCTATCAGACGGTACTTAATACAAACAATACCGTACTCTTTTCTACTACTCTGAACCAATCCAGAAAGGATCTGTTCAAATGGGCAGGACCAATTCTCTCACTTGACTGGATGTTTTTCGCTTCGGCACAAAGTATGGTAACAACCAGTGATATAGCAGGAGCTAAAAGTGTCGGGAAAATAGGGGTGATTGCCAATTATGCGATTGAGCAGTATCTTAAAGAAGAGGGTTTTACAAACCTTGTCTACTGTACCGATGTCAATGATGCCGTAAACAGACTGCTTAACGGGCAGATAGATCTCTACCCTTCCGATAAACTCACAATCGAGAGTGCTCTTGAAACTCTTGGACAATCGCCATATGCCGTAACCTCGAAAATGGTGATAAAGACGGAGATGCTCTACTTTGCATTCAATAAAAACATTCCCGATGAAATTGTATCAGAATTTCAGGCGGCAATAGACAGAACTAAAAGAGATGGTGTACTGGCAGGACTTACAAAAAAATATCTGCATAAAACAGACTACCCCGATATAATTCAGGTTTATACAGAAAACTATCCACCGCTCACCTTTAGAAATAATGATGGTGAGATCACAGGGTTCGGAACAGATGTTGTTAAAGAGATAATGAAAAGAAACAGTGAGTTTTATAACATCAATTTATCTTCCTGGAGCAATGGTTACCAGCTTGCGTTGTGTATCCCCGATTTCTGTCTCTTCACAATGGATAAAACCACAATCAGGGAGAATCTTTTCAAATGGGTGGGCCCTATAGGGACAAACACAACATGGATCTACACAAAAGCTGGGTCGGGAATCACGATAACCTCACTGGAAAATGCAAAAACAGTTCCGTCAATAGGTTGCGTAAATTCCTGGTTCTCTACACAATATCTGCAACAACAGGGATTTGCAAATCTTGTTTTAGACTCAAGCCCCTCTGTGCTTGCCGATAAGCTTATGAAGGGACAGATAAGTGCATTTGTCTGTACCGATATAACATTTCCGGACATTCTTAAACAGCTTGGTTACAGCGGTTCGGGGGTGACCAAGTCTTTTTCGGTAATGTCATCCGATTTTTACATTGCCTTCTCGAAAAGCACATCGGATGCAGTTGTAAACAGATGGCAATCGGCACTTAATCAAATGAAGCAGGACCAGACCTGGAATGCGATTCGTCAAAAATGGTTTTAGAATTATGGATGAGGTTAGATTGAGAAAATTACGGTTGGAAGACAAAGAGCGACTTCTTGAATTTGCGAATAATGCGAAGATTGCCGTTAATTTGCGGGATGGCTTTCCACACCCCTATACGATGAGTGATGCCGGATCTTTTTTGAAAAATGTTACCGAAAAACTCCCGGACCAGATCTTTGCCATTGAGTACAATGGTATTTATGTGGGGAATATCTCCCTTATGAGGTGCCAGGATGTATACAGGAAATCGGCCGAGATAGGGTACCTTTTAGATGAAGAATACTGGAATAGAGGAATCATGAGCAGAGCGGTAAGACTTATTTGCCAATATGGATTCGGAGAGATGGGGGTTGAGAGGATTCATACCGGAATTTTTGAATACAACACGGCATCACAGAGGGTGCTTGAGAAGTGCGGATTCAGGCAGGAGGGGGTGTTTGTAAATTCTGTTTTCAAACAGGGTCGGTTATGGAATGAGATAAGATATGCATTATTAAAAGATCAGTTTAATTTTGAATAAGATATGAAAAAGGTTGTTTTCTTGGTTTTTAACGTTTGTGTGACTCTGCTGTTATTTACAGGCTGCACCAAACCGGCAAATGTTCTCTTTCCATCTGACGGAGTCGAAATCTATCTGCTTAAATCATTTGAAACTGTTGGAATGTCCAAAAAGATCAATGAAGGGAGTGTTGTTTTAAATAATTCTCCTCTGGTGAGATATTCCGATATTCTCTCATATGATAGCATCGATCACTCTTTTAGCGTGAGTGACCGGGCTATAGATGCTATTAAAAATGTTAAGCATTCTGTATTCGGTGTGGCGTTTGCTCTTACAGTTGACGGAAGAGTTGTCTATACCGGATATTTTTGGCCTTCATACTCATCGGCATCTTGTGACTGGGTTACAATCGATCCTTTTTTATCGGAGTATTCCAAAAAACTAAAGGTTTATCTGGGTTATCCTGGAGACTGGGAAGGTGTTGAGGACAGACGCAATGACGAACGGATAATTTCGGTGTTGCAAAGGGATAAAAAACTTAAATGAGGAAGGGCTTTAAGTTCAAATTCGGGCCGGGAGCACTGGTTACAGCGGCATTCATAGGTCCGGGAACCATTACAACATGCTCGCTGGCAGGAGCGAACTTCGGTTATGCGCTTTTATGGGGACTGGTATTCTCAATTGTTGCAACAATTGTTCTTCAGGAGATGTCGGCCAGATTGGGAATAATTACTCAAAGTGGTCTTGGGGAGGCGCTAAGGAACCATTTTTCGGGCAGATGGATCAGAGTGGTTACGATTCTGCTGGTGATATCAGCCATTGTAATTGGAAATGCAGCTTTTGAAACGGGGAATCTGCTTGGAGCTGCTCTTGGTATGGATTCCATCTTTAACAGACTTGGATTTGATATTAAAATATGGGTGGTCATTATCGGGATTTTCTCATTCGTATTATTATATGTCGGGAGTTACAAGTTAATTGAGCGTGTTCTGATTGGGCTGGTAATTCTTATGAGCCTGGCATTTATAACGACGGCTATTGTTATCTCTCCGGTTATTTCACAGGTTTTAAAGGGGATGTTTATCCCCACATTTCCGGAGGGCTCTCTGATTGCACTTGTCGGGTTGATAGGAACAACCGTTGTTCCCTATAATCTCTTTCTTCATGCATCTGCAGTGCAGCAGAGGTGGAAAAAACCGGAGGATTTAAGCGAAGCCAGGGTAGATATCTCGGTCTCGGTAATTTTAGGGGGATTAATCTCTATCGCAATCATTATCACATCGGCGGTAGCCTTCTTTGGAACATCTGCAACTATTAAAAGCGGGTCCGATCTGGGAATACAGCTGGAGCCTCTTTTAGGTGGCTGGGCCAGATATTTTATGGGGGCAGGGCTCTTTGCTGCGGGGATATCATCTGCAATTACAGCCCCTTTGGCCGCGGCATATGCTGCATCAGGAATTCTGGGTTGGGAAAAGAGTCTGAAATCGGCAAAATTCAGGGCTGTGTGGATTTTTATTCTGCTTACAGGTGTTATCTTTGCATCGTATGGGTTTAAGCCAATAGAGGCAATCCTGTTCGCACAGGCGGCAAACGGAATTCTTTTACCAGTAATTGCACTCTATCTGCTTTGGATAGTTAACAGTAAAAAGGTGATGGGCGGGAACAGGAACGGAATTCTCTCCAACATTGCAGGAGTCATAGTTGTGATTATTGCTTTGGGAATCGGGATCAGGAGCCTGCTCCAGGTTTTTGGAATTATTTAAATTTTTGAAATTTTTGAAATTGATGAATCTCGATATCAATTGTGATATGGGTGAGAGTTACGGGGATGTAATCGTCGGGAATGATGCTGCAATAATGCCCTACATCTCATCGGCCAATATTGCCTGTGGATTTCATGGGGGTGATCCGGTTACAATCCTTAAAACAATAGAGCTTGCGTTAAAACATGGTGTGGCTGTCGGAGCCCATCCGGGTTACCAGGATCTTGTGAATTTTGGTCGTACCCCTATGACTCTCAGCAGCGGGGAACTTCGCTCTTCAATTCTCTATCAGGTTGGTGCTCTTAAGAGTATGACAGAGTCGGCAGGGGGGCGCATCTCCCATGTCAAGCCTCACGGGGCGATGTACAACGCTGCCGCTTCGGATCTGGAGATGTCGCGTGTGATTGTGGGGGCAGTGAAGGAGATTGACAGGTCGCTGCTTCTCTACTGTATGTGTGGCTCTAAAATGGAAGAGGCTGCAAATGAGGCCGGAATCCGTTGTGTTTGTGAGGCTTTTGCCGACAGGAGCTACAATGAAGATGGTTCTCTGGTTTCCAGATCGAATCCGGGAGCTGTTTTTCATGATGTAGAATCGATTATCGAGAGGGTTCTTCTGATGGTTGCCGAGGGTGTGATTGAGTCTGTTTCCGGAAAGATTATTCCGGTGAAGGCAGATACCATCTGCATTCATGGCGATAACAAAATTGCTCCGGAACTGGCCAGGGAGCTCCATACATATCTGACGTATCGTGGAATAACAATCACAAAACCGTGTTAACTTTCTATCCTGCAGGCGATAATGCAATAATCATTAAGGCGGGAGACGAGATCTCTGTTGCTATCAATAATATTATCCGCTCACTTTTAGCCACTTTGGAAAGCGAAAAGATCTCCGGAGTTACTGAGTTTGTTCCATCTTATAACGAATTGCTAATTTGCTACAATCCAAAGATTATCGGGTATGAAGAACTTCTTGGCAAAATTAAAAATCTGAATTTAACTGCCGACACCCTTCTATTGCCACCGGCTGTGGTTATCGAGGTTCCGGTGCTATATAACGGCCCCGATCTGGAGGAGGTTGCATTTTTGAATAAATTGTCTGTGAAAGAGGTGGTTGAAATACACTCCTCTGTCGAGTATCTGGTCTATATGCTTGGATTTACTCCGGGGTTCTGCTATCTTGGCGGGATGGACAGTCGAATTGCAACTCCACGCAAAGAGAGTCCGCGAGTGAAAATTCCAGCCGGATCTGTTGGGATTGCCAGCGGGCAGACAGGAATCTACCCAATTGAGAGTCCGGGCGGATGGCAGCTGATTGGCGAAACTCCTCTGAGGCTCTTTGATCCCCGCAGAAAAACGTTTACAGGATCTCTCTCGTATTTGAACGATGTGGCCGGCAGAAGGGCTGAGTTTCTGTTCCATGCTGGGGACAGACTCAGGTTTAAACCAGTTGATAAAGAGGAGTATTCACACATTTTGAATAGCATAACATTTTAATATGGCGGCAATTATCATAGAGAAGGGAGGATTGCTCACCACTGTGCAGGATGGCGGGCGGCACGGCTACCGTCGTTTTGGGATGCCGGTTTCGGGCGCTATGGATTTGTGTGCATATAACCTGGCAAACCACCTTGCAGGCAACAGTCCCGGTGCCGCCCTTCTCGAGGCAACACTCACCGCTCCCGAGATTCTGTTCAAAGATGATATTGACCCTGAAAGACTCTGGCGCATTGCAGTTTGCGGTGCAGATATGCAACCCTGCATAAACGGCGAAAGGATCCCGATGAACCGGGCAGTTGGTATTAAAAATGGAGATCGTCTCACATTTGCAGGACTCAAATGGGGATGCCGCACCTACATTGCCTTCGAGGGTGGGCTCGATGTCCCGGTAATTATGGGAAGCCGTTCAACCTATTTGAGAGCTGCCATAGGCGGATATGAAGGGCGACCTTTAAAGTCGGGCGACCTCATCTCGCTTGGAACCGATTTCAGAACCAACGTTCACGATAACGATCGCATTAACGGCCGCAGCAATGATTGTAATAATAAACAAGTTGATTACCAGCACATTCCCGACTATCAGTCGGGACAACCAATTAAAATTTATCCTGGACCTGAATTGAAGAGAATTGGCTTTGAAGGCCTTCGAACACTTCTCACCCACGAATTTACAGTTACGCCGCAAAGTGACCGAATGGGTCTTCGACTCTCTGGCGAACCAATATACATAAAGAATATACCAAATATCGCCAACCAATCGGACCGGAATCTTCCAGGCCACGATATTGTATCGGCAGGAATCCCAATAGGAACAATTCAATTACCGTCTAATGGCCAGATGATTATCCTTACCGCCGATTGCCAGCCCACCGGCGGCTATGCCCGCATAGCGTTTGTAAGCGAAGCCCATCTTTGCCGCATTGCCCAGTTAAAACCCGGTGACAAACTCCGATTCCGAGAGGAGTGTTAAAATGCCCGGAGTCAGTACTAGCTTCGGGCATTCAACACCAAATAAAACACTTAATTACCTTAAGAACAAACCATAAACATTTGGCTATTGCTTTGAGAGATCTAACAGAACCGATTTTGTCTGAGGATTTGATGGTCGGATGGTCATGTTTTTGAAGATCTTTCCATCTTTTCCAATCATTGTAAAATGGGGAATTCCACTTATTTTATAGTATTTGCGGATATCAGGATATTTATCTCCGGCAAATAGTTGATAACCATCCATCTTCATATCTTTTACCATCTGTTTCCATTTATCCTTATCTGCCACCTGATCTGTAGAGACGCAGATCATTACGATATCTTTATTCTCTTTTAACTCCTCTTTAAGTTTATTCATGTGCGGAATCTCTGCCCTGCATGGAGCACACCAGGTTGCCCAGAAATCCAGATATACAACTTTCCCTTTAAAACTACTAAGGGTAACCATCTTACCATTAACATCCTCCAAAGTAAAGTCGAACGCAGGAGCATCACTTCCAAACTGTTTTGCATCGGCAAGTATCTTTTCTGCCTGTGCCAGGAATTTTGGATTTTTTACACTTTCCCGGAATGATGCCATAACAGACTCTCTTCCGGAAGGAGTTTCGTCTTTGAGATATTTGTTAGTATAGTGATAAATAAAATATTCTTTAATTTCAGGATTGGCGATCGTGCTTTTTATATAATCAAAAGAGTTAATAAGAAAAGGTTTATCATTTTTTATTTTTTTAATATTTTCATTCAAAGCGTATTCGGCAAAGTTTATATACTGAGGGATACCCAGAAGGAACGGATCGTTCCACTCTATTTGTTTAAATAATGACTCCAGATGTGCCCGCCAGTCAGCCTCCTCTTTGAACTCTGTAAGTTTATTTGCGTTAACGTAGAACTGAGGCCAGTTTATTAACAAACTATAATTTGCATATTTATTGTACTGCTCAACCTCTTTTCTATAGAGAGGAGGGATGTCACTGTAAGCCATGCAGAATATTTCACTGTATCTCATCTTTGTAATTAAAGCATCTGCCTGATACTTTTTATAGACGTGCCATGGCATATTAAAGCAAATAGCCGGATCTGCGGGATAAATAACAAAACGCATGTCCATATAGTATTGAGTTTCAGGACTTCCGCTCAAATACTTGCCTGTATAGGGTTGAGTACCCAGGCTGACTGTTATATCACGACCTGGCTTTGCAATAATAGGGAGGTTGCAGAAGCTGTATCCGAGAGATAGTTGAGTGATTTTGTCCAGGGTTATCTCTCCGTTAAAAGTTCCATCCTCTTTTACCGGAAACGATGTTATAGTTCGGTTGTTTACCTTAACATCCACCACTTTGTCTTTTCCGTTGTACGCTACTGTTCCTTTGAAAGAAACAACAGACTGAGCATAACCGCATATAACTGCAATTAGAAATAAGAAAGTTATCAGACTTTTTTTCATAATATAAAATGTTGTTAATTATTGACTTATGTGCTTAATGTTGTTTTGTATAGCTTTGTTATTTTATGCACGATTGGGATGTTAGTTCTTCCAGTGTGTGCTTACCACTTTACCACAAATGTTTTCGTAAGAACTCTTAACAGAGAGAGCTCCATTTGTGGCAACATTCATCTCGTATATGCTTCCGGTTCTTCCGGTCGATCCGGCAGTACTTGTGCAGACATGCATTATTCGTGCACTTAATACAGCCTCGTGCCAGCGGATGTTATCTACAACCTTACCTGCTCCGAAATCATAAATCTCCCTCTCTTGTGTAAGGATACAGTCATATACATATACCTTGCTTCCAACTGCAAAGTAGATATAATCCTGCAGAGCATTTCCGGCAAAGGTCTTTGCTTCTCTTATCTTGAATGTGGATGGGATTGCTATTTTTTTCAGAGGTGTGATAGCGGCCTTATTGGTCATATCAAATTTCAGATAAAAGTAATTTCCGCTTCCATCCATAAAAATGGAGTTGCAATTATAAGTATTTCTTGCACTTATTGTAAACTTTCCCCACACCATTGTTAACCCCACATCGGCAGGATTGAATACACCTGTGAGATTAGCAGCGCATACAAGAAGATTAGGTTTTGCGTAATCGGCAATGTACATGAACTTCTTATACTTGTTATCATAGAATAGTTCACGGCCAAGAGCCTGAAAAGAGACGGGAGAGATCTCATAGTCTCCCGGAAAAGCATCGTAGAATTTAGTCTCAATACGTGTAGAGACACCATCAATCGTAGCATTGTAATTTGCATCACGATAAAATAATTTATTGTCCCCAACCAAAAAGAGTTTTGATCCACTTGCTTGATAATCAGATACAGATCCGTAATACTCCTGAACAGTAAAAGCCTGAGGATTGCTGATAGCCTGGGAATTATAAAAGAAATCGTTTAATTCCGCCAGCTTTTTAAACGAAGTGCTGCTCAGATATACACCCCCTCTCTGATCTTTACACAATATGGCAACATAGTCAATAGGAGCCTGGTATGTATAACAGATAGAGACAGGATTTGTCCCCACCGGTTCACCGTTTATATTTTCGTAAATATCAGGATAAGCTTTACCAGCAACGCTTATGAAAGTTACATTTGCCTTGCCATTTAATTCACTCAAAGCAAGAAACCCACGTTGCAGTTCAGATGTAATTGTTACGTTGAATTCTGTCCTGTATCTTACTCCGGTGTTTTTGTCGAAAACACTGTATGACACCTTGTATGTTCCCGGAATTGTATTTACAAGGATTTTAAGATTTCTGGTTTTTGCCAATGTGTCCGGAAAGTTATAGGTGTTCATTGAGTTAAATATTGTCCAGACATATTCGAGATCTGTTTCTGTTGCAGTTAGTTTTCTGCTTAAAACAGGAGTTATCTTGAAAGAATCCAGCATTGTAGCCACATAATTTGCCTCAATACCGGAAATTTCCACATCATTTACATCCTGATAAAGATAATTACCGTCATCCTTGACACAAGAGAACGTAAGTGACAAAATGGAAATTGCTAAAATTATTATTCTGATGATTTTCATAACCAATAGCTTTTATAATGTTAAAACCAAGGTAATATTCTTGCCGGAGGGACAAGATCGTTGTCCATTATTATATTATCCTTGAAGTAAGAGTTACACTTCCAACCATAATTTCTCCACTCATTTCTTCGAAGATTAAATTGAGTAAGGGTCTCAGGAAACGGTTCTCCCATAATATCCATACAAATTGCATGTTTTGTCCTGGAGTACACACCAAAAACAGGGGCAAGAGTAGCATCCCATATTGAAGGTTTCATGAATATGTTTGAAAACTTTATCCTTACCGTTGATCTCTCTTTGAATGCTATAAGCAGATTTTCACTTTCAACAATCTCAAGAGCAAGAATATATGCTGCATCATTCAGGTCGGAGTGCTTTTTAAGAATAATTGGCAACTTGTAATTAAAACTATTTAGAGAGAACTCATAAAAAGGTTTGAGAGGTTCATAATGATCTCCGCTTTTTGCAGTCGTTTTTTGTGGAATAACTCTTAACACAACTTTTGATGGAGATGTAAGAGTATTGCCTAATAGCCGGACATTTAAGAAAACAGTATCCTTCTCTTTGTTTTTTCCTATAAATGAATAGGTGACACTATCGGCTACAGAGTTGAATTCAGAAAAATATATTGCAGGATCACCTGTGTATAAACCCTTTATGTCGTTTTCACAAGAATAAATTCCTAAGCAACATAATACTATTGTAATATATTTGAATATCTTTTTCATTTTTTCAAAAATTTACTAATCAATAAGATATATCCTAACTATTAAATTCCTTCTCTTTATCAGGAACAGGAAGTACATACTCTTTATTGCCTACAGGAGTGCCCCAGTAAGGGATATTGCCGTATCCGATTCTTTTAAAGAAATAGAATAACTGACCTTCCCCAAGAAACTCCTTAACGTACTCTTTATGAATTTCGTCAGAAAGATTTGCATTAGAAGGCAGGGAAGGAAGACCCCTGTTAGTGCGTATAGTGTTTAGAAAACCCAGAGAGGCAACCGGATCGCTCTCTTTAGTACACTCAGCTCCAATCAGATATATCTCTGCAATTTTTAAAACAGGAATACCACTCAAAGTGTTGAATTTTGTAATATAGTTATCATCCGTTTTACTCATCCAATCAAGATACCTCCAATCAGAGGCTCCGCCGGCCGATGTTTCATACAGCTCCATTGTCCTCTGAATACTTACTTTCAGGATATTGTTATTATTTGCTGTTGCAATATCGAAGTAGTCGGTAACTTTACTCTTCATATATGGATCAAGAACTATAAAAACTCCGAAAATTCTTTCCCTGGCATAGTAATAATAATAGAACTGAGTCTGCTGCGACCAGGATATCTTGGTTTTGGCATGATCTGTCGTAATCTCATTTACATACTGCAATGCAGTCACTTTATCTCCCATAAAAAGATGTAGTCTGGCAAGCAAAGCTGTCGCAGCATAGTAATTAAACCAAGCTTTTCTGTCTGCAACTGAATAAGAGAGAGAGCCATCAACTGTTTTATCGACAGGACCCATTAAATCAAAATCTTTAAGAAGCTCTCTTGCAGAAAGCAAATCCCCCTTTATCCTTTGGCATACGACATCAATTGAAGAAAATGGGATTCTCACATTGGTAAATTTATCAACATAAGGTATTCCCGGCAAATTTTTAGTGCCTCCGTTATAGGCGGGTGCAAACATTCTGAGTAAATCAAAATGCATAAAAGCCCTGAGCGCCAAAGCTTCACCCTTGATTCGTTTGAAATTGTTACCTGTAAAAATATCTTTATCATCTTCAATGTTATCAAGAATAACATTACAATTAGCAATATTATTGTACATTGAGTTCCATATGTTGGTGATTATCACTTTGGTAGCAGCCTCTTCATAGTTGTACTTTGCTGCATTTGCATATTTATGTAAGGGAGTACTGGGGACATTATTGTAATATTGGGCGATAACATCCATAAAACCGTATGTAAGCTCCTGCCCGTAAAGTCTGTCATCGACAAGACCAATATACACTCCATTTAACACACTCAAGTAGCCATCCTCTGTTTTAAACAGATCCTCTTTTTTCAATGAGGATTTTGGAGAGATATCCAGCCATCCTTCACAACTACAAATTGTTATGAGGAGCAAAAGTGTAACTGATATTATTTTTATATCTTTTTTCATAACTGTATCATATTATTTAGATTCCAATCTGAAGAGTAAATGTGAAGCTTCTTGCAAAAGGATAGCTTAATCCTCTCTCTTGTTTTACATTAGAGATATTAAAAACATCATTGGCATACAATATAATTTTTAATCGTTGGAGCTTTAACCTTTCAAGTTGCTTTTTCTCAAACTCATAGGATATATTCAATGAGCTCATACGGATATAGTTATCGTTTTCAATAAAGCGGGATGTTGGTTTTGTAATGCTTAAATCGGTGATGTTTTTAAAACGCGAGATATCTCCGGGAACCTTCCACCGACCTTCAAAGACTCTTCTGTCTACATTGAATTTAGGATCGGCATTTTCAACCCTGTCTACAAGTGTCTGATTGTAGGTCTGGCCGCCCAGACTATATAACAGATAGAGATTTACCTGCCACTGTTTGTAGATGAATTGAGTACCGAGGTTTCCAAAGAGATCGGGAGTTGTTGTTCCCCCAACTATTTGATCTGCTGCACTCCATACTGTGGTATACTCACCGTTCAGTTTTCGGAATACCTCGCTGCCTGTAGCCGGATCTATACCCAGAGAAGGGACCACCCATATAGATTTCATGTCTTGCCCTTCTATGAAACGAACCTTTGGCTTGCTGTTGTTTACAGCATCCTGTTCGGTATTCCAGGCATCCAGAGAGTTGGAAATTTTTAACAGGGTGTTTTTATTGTGGGCAGCACTACCGAAAAGAGACCAATAAGTTCCTTTAGTGCTGTTAGAGATGAGACCGATGTTTAGTTTAATCTCATATCCTGAATTTCTTACCTGACCAAGATTCTCGGTATATGAAGAGAATCCAAGTGAAGGGGGAAGAGTAACCTGAGTAAGAGCGTCTTTGGAATCGTCTATATAATAATCGAAAGTAGCTGTGAATCTTTTTCCAAACAACTCCAGATCGGCTCCAATATTATTTTTGCGTGTCCTTTGCCACTTAAGATTCTCATTTCCCATTGCCGTTAGCTCAGCTCCGGCATAATTTCTTTGATAGTAGTAATTTCTGATATAGTCGAACATGGTAAGACTCTGATTGGGATTGTAGTTCTGGCTTCCGGTAAATCCTGTTGATGCCCTTAGTCTTAATAATGTTACCACTTTAGAATCTTTCAGGAAATCTTCATAGTGGATGTTCCATCCAACTCCGGCAGACCATAGTTTCGCCCAGCGATTATTTGCACCGAATTTTGAAGATCCATCGGCCCTTCCTGAAATATCGACAAAGTATCTGTTTTTCCAGGAGTAGTTAAAAGTGCCGAAAAAACCAGCAGATCTAAGAATATCTTCAGACCCGCCCGGCTTTGTACCGCCGGAACCTGTAGAGACCATGTCATAAGATGTCCCGAAGCTGGGATAAGCCAGTAAGCTGTTAGGAAATCCCCTTGTCTGGAAGATGTTCAGATCTCCTCTTTGAGTAATAACCTCAAAACCACCATTAAAAGTTATATAATGATCTTTGATCTCCTTAAAGTAAGAGAATACAGAATTAGCATTGAAAGAAACTCCCTCGCCAAACTCATTCCGATAGAGTCCGGCTTTATCTTTTTCAGATCCTATCTGACTGTTGTACAGATCTCTGAAAATAGTATGATCGGCCGGATAAAAAAGTTTATTATTAGAGATCTTTTTACTGAAAGCAACTGTGTTTTTAAGCTTAATTCCATCTGCAATTCTCCACTCCAGTTTGAAGTTGTTTACGATTTCATCATAGGACTCCTGGTCAATTACTCCAATGTTTGCGTTATATAATGGATTGGGAGTGTTTACATACTCAAAATATTTAACAATATTCCCGTTTATGTCCTTATAGGGAAGGTATGGATTAACTTTAGCATATTCGTTAAAAGATCCATAAGGAGAATTTCTTGCTACAACATTATTGTATGTTAAGTTATTCATGAAAAGAAAGTTCTTGTAGCGGTACTGAAAATAGACACCAATTCCAAGTCTGTCCCTCGATGACTTTTTCATTACGCCATTATCCTTATCATAAAAAAGATTCAGATTATAACGAAAATTATCTCCTCCCTCCTCAACCTGAAGGCTGTGTTTATGTGCAATGGAAAAGGGGTCAATTGGCTGTACAAGCCAGTCGGTATTATATCCCATTGCAACAAGTCTCAGCTTTTGGTAGTACTCATCCATATTTCTCTCCATATCACTCACCCTGTCTGCTCCGGGGTATACTCCTGCAAGAAGTTCATATTCCAGCTTTTCAGATGCATTGAGAAGATCGTACCCTGAAAGGTCGGCCGTTGATGATTTAAAATCACCCTTATAGTTTATCTGAATTCTTCCTCTGGCCGGTGTTTTAGTCTCTACTACAATTATTCCATTTGCCGCTCTTGAACCATAGATTGCTGTTGCAGCTGCATCTTTAAGAATTGTTATTGACATCACTCTGCTGGGGTCCAGGTCAAAAATCTTTTGTGCTGTAACTTCAAACCCATCTAAAATAAACGTGGGCATATTTGGGCTGTATTGAAACTCACTCTTTAACCCGGGAAGGCTTCCCGCACCTCTGAGTTCGATCTCCGGCAGGGCGTTGGGATTTGAACCCTGATCTACATTTTCAATTATTCGAAAAGAGGGATCCAGGACCTGAATTGTCTGCAAAAGGTTCCCGCTGTTTATTTTTGCAATATCAGTGGCCGAAATTGAGGTTGCCGATCCGGTATATGTCTTCTTGTTGGCTTCGAAATATCCGACGACAACAACATCACTAATGCTGGCAACAGCCTCTTCCATTGTCACTTTTAATGAGCTTTGACCGGTATACTTTATCTCGGCACTCTTCATTCCGATATAGCTGAAAACAATAATAACTTCCTGATTATCCGGAATATCAAGAGTAAATTTCCCGTTCTGATCTGAAAAAGTTCCGATTCTTGTTCCTTTTATCAGAATATTAACCCCAGTCAGGGGCAGACCTTTGATGTCTTGTGCCGTTCCCTCAATTTTTTTGTTTTGAGCCTTTTGTGTTTGTGGCGATTTATTTTCATTGACAACTATGTAATTATCCTTATAGACATATGAGTAGCTATTCCCAAGAAGATCTGTAAGGACTTTATCAAGAGTCTCATCCTTTACATTGATAGAAACGGTTTTGTTTATATCAACGCAATTGTTGGAAAAGAAGAAGGTCAGCTTTGTCTGGTTTTCAATCTCTTTAAAAACCTTGCCAAGTTGTTGCTGTTGCGCGTTTAACGTAATGCGCTTTTGAACAAGCAACTCCTTTGTAGAGAGAGAGTAGGCCGACAATACAGAAAACATAAAGAGAATAAAAAGGGTGCAGGCTTTTTTAAACACAGCACTTTGCTTTTCACTCCAGTAGAAGAGATAGTTCAGAATGATTTTCATTTGCTTCTGTTTTAGGTTAGTTTTTCATTAGTTTTCCATTATCAATATTCCATAGTCATTAACTTGGAAATTAATATTATAGCTTGACTCAAACAGGTCAAAAATCTTTTTTAAAGGGTCGTTCCGGTTAATCATGCCGGTAAAAGAGATTGACTTTATACTGTTTGCTTTAAAGCGGAAATCTACATTGTACCACTCGAAAAGTCGTGCTGTGATTTCCGAAAGAGGTTTGTTTTTAAAGTAGTATTTGCCCTCTGTCCATGCGCTTATCTCATATGAATCTACCATGTTTATATTTATGGCGTTGTCAATAATTGTTGCCTGCTCATCGGGAACAATCCCTTTTATTATGCTGGTTGCAAGGTTTTGCACCTCAACAGAGCCTTTGCAAAGAGTTATTTGGTCGCAAAGAGTATCACTCCTCACATTAAATTGTGTTCCCAACACCTTGGTCGCACTTCGACCTGTTCTAACTATGAAAGGGATCTTATCGGAATGTGTGACACTAAACAGAGCCTCCCCCTCAAGAAAAACCTCTCTTGCCTCTTCACTGAACTTACAGGGGTATTTAAGTTTTGAGTTACTGTTTAAATAGACCTGCGTCCCGTCGGGAAGAGTGAGGAAGAACTCACCACCCTTGGGAATTACCAATGTATGTATTTGGTCATTTATACTTTCGGGTTTTTGCAGCTGGGCAATACTTTTGACAATACTAGGATCCATATGATTACCACTATATGTAACAGAATCCTTTTCTATATTTATCAGACTTGAATCATTAATTATCAGAGTTGCCTTATGTCTGCGGGGAATCTGAGTAATTGTAGAAATTATCTCCTGTTTTTTTTGCGACACAAAGAGTGAGTCAATAATTGACTCGGTGTTAAAAAAGGCAATTAATATTGCGGCAACCCCGGCAGCATAATAGAGAAACTTTCTATTCCGTTGTCCTCTTTTAGCCGCTTCATTTAGTGATATCTTCTCCTCTATCCGGACGAGCAATTGCTCATAATCAGGCTCTTTCTTAGAGAGTATACTATATAATTTCTTAATAAATGATATGTAAACACCCTCTTTAAGCCTCTCTCCGGACTCCTTACCGTCAATGATTTTTATTAGATTTTTGTATCTTGTTTCCCGGCTATCCTTACTACTTTGCATGATATTAAGTTTTAGATAAAGCACATAAAGTTGGAACAGGGTGAAATTTCACCCTAATTCAGAATAGTGTGCTTTAACCTTTATATTTGACAAAATGGCAAATTATAAACAAGACACAGATAAGGTGTTGGTAAGAAGATTAATGATAGGAGATGTAGAGGCTTTTGAAATAATATATCGCAGATACTCCCGGGAATTATACCTCTTATCAATGGCATACCTCAATGATTGTAAAGCTGCCGAAGATATCCTACAGGATGCCTTTTTGTATTTGTGGAGAAAAAAGGAGAATCTGTCGGAAAATTCGGTCATGGGCGCCTATCTTCGCAAAATAGTCAAGAGTATGTCTCTTAATTATCTGCGTCATAATAAAATAATCAATAGACATGGCAAGTTGATATTGGATGAGAGTAGTGAGAACTATATTTCCGATGAAGATAATAACAGAAATTTCAAGGAGAATGAGATTCAGAATCAGATAAAAGTCATTAACGAAAAACTTAACACTCTTCCAAGCTCTTGTAAGAAAATATTTATAATGAGCGCTATAGAAGAGATGAGCTATAAAGATGTATCGTCAGTACTGGGTTTGTCCGTAAATACAATCAAAACACAAATAAAAATTGCATACAGAAAATTAAGAAATATATAGGCAAACCGCCCTGAAACAGGTTATAACTTACTCAGTTCGCTTTTTGCGATTCTTACATAGTAGTTTTTAGCATTGGGGTAAGAACTGCCACTCCCACAGAGTAGCAAAAGGTCAATGTAGTTTTCGGAGCTCCTGGTGCCGCCACGGGGTGAGGCGAGGTAGGGGTAGATGCCCTCTATCTTTGGAGTGTTCAGTCTTTTATATTCGCCATTGAGACCTTTCTTAATGTAGACCTTATCCCAGGTTGTGCAGATGTAGTACATCTGCCCTCCCACTTCAAACATACGTATCCAGTTTGTTTTGTCGTCGGTAGTTGGGATCTCCTGGTTAAACCAGGCGTTACCGCTTCGGTTGCCATGAATGAATGAGTTCAGATATTTATCGTTTGGATTCAGTTTGGTAAGGTAGATTATATTTACCAATCCGTTTGCGTCGGGATAGATATCGCTGTTGTCTACCAGTTCGGGTCTTGATGATGCAAGTGCATGATTTTGTAAATTAATTACATCCATATTCATCCATGTGCCGTTTCGCTTTTCGAAATAGCGGGATTTCTGGTAGAGTGTAGGTTGATTCGGTCCGGTCCAGTCATCCTGTACTGCAAGAATGGTGATTCCGAAGTCTGTGACAGCCACATAAGGGTAGTAGAAGTCGCTGCCGAGTGCGGTTCCCGCATACTCCTGAGACCATTTTATTCCGTTTTTCTCTTTGTAACAAACAACATGATTCTTAACAAGACCATACGAAACGGCAATCATATCGTTTGCTCCGATAGATGCGCCAACCCGGATATTTACTGTTTCGCCCTGGGAAACGCCATCATTATCAACGATTATCTCCTGCTGATAAGATGTAATATCGCCCGTTTTACAGTTTGGAAACCAATAGTGCTTTAATCTTCCGTAGGAGCCATTTTCAGTTGAAAGAGTATAAGTAGGCTCGAAAACAATCAAGTGGACAATCCCCTGTGAATCAATGAGAATATTGCCGGGCCTCGAAGTATTGAGACGCGCACCCTTTTGCCAGTTGCCATCGCCCTCTTTGCGATAGATTGCAATTTTTGACGGATTTGTTGCGTTCGGGTTTGGATTGTTGTCAATATTTTCATTTTCGACAACATACATATAGACTGTGCTTCCATATCGCACAATTTTACTCTGGTTGTATCCCCACCATGTACCATTCGGACCATGATTTTTACTGCCGGGAATCTGCTCGGAAAATACTGAAACGGAAGAGACCTCAATCTTTTCACAACCAACAAATAACAGAAATGTAACAAGAATGAAAATCAATTTTGACAGTTTTGCCAAATCCTGCTTTTGAGAAGAAGTTTGCTTCGTCAATGGTGCAAAAACTCTTTTCATATGGATGTATTTAATGGATTTCGAAGAACTGCTATGGTCTCCGGTGCAGATACCAGTCGGGATACTGAACACCGAATGATTCTGCCCATGGGAGGAATTGCGGATAGTACTTCACA
This sequence comes from uncultured Muribaculaceae bacterium, assembly GCA_964521685.1. Lineage (GTDB taxonomy): Bacteria > Bacteroidota > Bacteroidia > Bacteroidales > UBA932 > Bact-08. The sequence continues at coordinate 13,436 of CAZFTS010000030.1, read as the reverse complement.
ATGCTCTCTCTCTCGATAGGGAAGTCAAAATTGTCGTTCGGAATAATTATCCCCCAAGGCATCTCTGAAGTTGAGACATAGAAACGGTTAAGCCCCGGATTTGACCTGTCGTCATAGGTTCCGAACAGTGCAAAATCGGCCCGGTCGGTTGGTCTGTAGTTTGGCATATGAATCTCCATCCCCCTGTTTTTGTTAACAATGATAAACGGATTATATGGAGGCGTAGTCAAATCGCTTGCAGATACCGGAGAGTTAAATTTAATCTCCATGTTAATATACGGTCTTGACCCTGAGGTTAAACCCATTTCGGTGATATTGTCAAGAACCATGATTACGGCTTTGCTTTGCTGCTGCTCAGTTCCGTTGGCCGACAACTGGTAGTGGAAATTATCATCCGCAAAGTCACTGGTTTTAGTAACACTTTTAACGGATGTTGAAGCAACACCCATTTGGTAAGCAAATCCAACATCAAGGATACCTCCCGCCCAAACAGGTTTGAAACGATCAATAACCTTAACTATCTTATTTGCAGAATTTAAATAATGAGTAGAGTTGTAGGTGACTATGACATCGTTCATATCGTAATCCCCTTTAGTAGGCCACAAATCTTCGTAAGCAAGTGTGTGATAAACATTTTGCGCAGGATAATGTGTTGAGTAAACAATACCCGCATCATCCGGGAATTCATCTCTATCATCCGGAATGCCATCTCCGTCACTATCTTCAGGATCTTTAACCACAGGGAGATCACCATAGTCAATTGCTGTTACAGGAGTTCCAACGGCATAAAATATAGCATCATTGAAATCATCGTCTGACCCCCCTTCACGCGGCAAATCTTCGAATCCGATTAAAACCAGCTTCCTTTGAGGGTCGTAAAGGAGTACATTATGAGGTTTTTTTAGCGGATTTACTTCAGGATTGAATTGTTCGAGAGAGTAATAATGAGGAGCACTTTGATTAATTGAGGCATCACTTTTAAATCCATTTGCAACAATAAACCAACCAATGCTTGTTCCTGCAGGGAAAACACTTGTGAGAGTAGTTCCGTTCCAATATTGAAGCTGAACCCTGTTGCCAGAAACCAGCGATCCGCCGCTACCTGAGTAAGATGAGTTGGGAAATGCAATTATTTTGTTTATCTGACTTATACTGGCAGGAGGGTTGTTTGTCGGGTAGTGAAAATATCCTAAAACATTTTTATATCCGGCACCTTCATGAACAAACACAACCTCTACTGTTGCGTCTTCTATAATTCTTAAAGCAGAACTTACCCCATTGGTAATATATTGCGGATTATATTGAGGAACAGGTTTCTCCTCAGGAAGGGAGGCATTTACCATATTTATAAGGTCGGCAGATATTGAGGCATCCGGAGAGATAAGATAATTTGGTCTTCCCAAACTTGTCCATGTTCCAAGAGTAGTGTATCCGCCTGGTAAAACAGCGTTTAAAGTCTGATAATCATCAGACGATTTAGTGTTGAGAAATGCCGATTGTACACCCATAAAACTGGCCGGACTCGATGCATCAACCGAGAATGTGTTATTGGCAAATGTTGTTTTGAGCAATTGCGGAACTCCGATTGTAGTACTGTAAATATAAAGCTGATTTACCGATTTCTTAATAGTAACGACTCCGGAATACTTGCCGAAATTTGTAGCCAGACCTTTAAGAATGGGATTAAGGTTTGGTTTTAAAACCTCAAGATCCGGATCATTTGGAGATGCCTGGTAAGGGTACTCGTCGTAAATAAAGAATACAATAGGAGAGTTAAATTTTAGCTTATAGTCAACCGACAATGAGTAGGTACCAATTGTTGAGAAGTCGAAGTACTCTTTATCTTCCTCTTCTGTACTACCATGAGGTGCTTTAATACAAGATGTTATTAAAACACCGAGGAAGATTATAAACAAAATATAATTTGTGAAAAACTTTTTCATAACGAACTTGATTGTAAAAATTTCAGGTAAATATAATATATTTTGTTAAATATCACTGATTCAACAATTGGTTTGAAGGGCTTGAACCTCTAGTTATAGTTAACAGTAACGGTGAACGGAGTTGCAGATGTATAAGTACCTGCGGCCTGGTTAGCGCCTACGTTAATAGTAGCACCCACCTTAACAGTCTGTGCACCACCAGTAAGCGTGCCTGTCGGGGTAGGAGTGCTTGTGAAAGCATTAACAGTCATAGAGTTTGCACCTGAACTAACGGTTGTAGGAGTAGAAGGCAGAGTTATAGAAAAGGTATATCCGGCCTGACCGGTTACGTTGAATTCGGCAGCAGAAACGGTACCTGTAGTAGCAGGAAGGGTTACCCCACCAGTAGTAGTACGAGTTCCGGCAGGAGCAAGGACAACAGTACCAGCAGTGCTTCCAACAGCTATGTTACCGAAGTTAAGGTCAACACTCTTTGTGATAGCGATAGGAGTAACTATAGTACCCGAAGCGTTAGCAGTAGCAGAAACCTGAGCGAAAGATACGGTTGAGAAACCGAGAGCAATAATTGCAAGTGTGAAAATTTTGATAATTGATTTCATGATTTTTTATTTTTTAATGTTTTAATTTCTTCTTTGCCTTTTTAAAGTCAGAAAGTGTGCCATAAAAAATCAAAAATCCGGATCAATTTTTTTACAATCAGAACGCAGGGCACGTAAATGGCAGATAATCAGTGGTTAAAATTTGTGTTTCCGAATACTTTGCCATTAGTTTTAACTACACCGCAAGAGCAATATAAAAACTTTTACACTAAATTATTTTACACACTGTAAAGAATTATTTTCTCACCCGTTTAAGGTATTTGCTAATAATTTAAACGAAAGAAGCATTAATTGACATATTTAATATATACAGAAGCGTATTTACTGCCAACAGGTTCCTTTTCCAACATTTTAATTGCATACGTTTTGACTCTGTTCTTTTGAGCTGGATTTAAATTTTCTATCATAAATAATCCTCTGTCAAGAGAAAAGCGCCTTGTAATAGGAAGGTTAAAAATTTCATTTTCATAAAGAGAGAGAAGATCGTCAAATTTTTTCTCCTGTCTCAATTTTATAGCTTCAATAAAGTAATAAAGGTCATTACCCTTAGGCATTTTTAAATTTCTTACGGTTTCCAATAGTTGTAAGTGAGTTGAGTCCAGAGCTAGTTCAGATACACAATATATTCTTGAAAGAGGCAACGAAAATGTTGATGATAATCTTTTATTAACAGCATCTTCACCGACGAGCTCTGTTACCTTTGCTTTATTATTTACAATATGATTTATAACAAGGGAAGAGTAATCATTGAAGCAAGAAGTCGAATATAACGGCCAATAAAATTTATCAAAACCATCTTTAATCAGTAAATCGTCAAGTATTTTAACAACGTTTTGGTATTGTTTTGCACCGATTAGCATTTCACAATAGTCATAAATAAATTGTTGAGAACGATCCCCTTCATTGTACCTCTTACCATAAGTATCAAGATTTATGCCGGATGAGGATAATTTTCTTAAGAGGACTATGAAATCATTTCCATTATGGAATCCTCCTGTTGTGTTAATTACCTTACCATCAGAGTCCAGAATTAGATAAGTTGGATAACTGGAAACGCCGAATCTTTCACGGATATCTATACCTTCACCTTTTTCACAATCAAATTTTGCAGAAATAAAAGTTGAATCCATATATTCACCAACCTCTTTCAACGGGAATGTTTCCCTAACCATTTTTTTGCATGGACCACACCATTCTGTATAGCAATCAATAAATATAAGTTTCCCGGAATTCTTTGCCTTTGTTTTAAGTTGCTCAAAGGTCAGGTCCTCAAAAGAGGTCCCGACCGATTGAGCAAAGGAAAAACAACAAAAAACAATTAATATAACCAAAAGACAAAATCTCTTCACCATCTCTTTAATATGTGTTTTGTTTTAACTGACCATTACTTAAATTGATGTCATTATCAGGAAAAGGTATGGCAAAACGGCGGTCCTTGACAGATAATTTATATTCAACAGGAGCCTTAGTTTTGTCTATATCCACCCCATCATTAGGAAAATACATTTTACTAACAATAACGTCATCAATTGTTGTTTCATTATTGTTATACCGTTTAATATCAAAAAATCTCATAGCCCATGTAAGCTCCCGGGTTCTTTCGTCAATAATTTTTTTAATTGCATCATCTTTACTGATTGCTGAAAGATTAACATGTGCTCCTGGCTTTATTCGTTTCGCTCTTAAGATATTAAGCGTATTCATTGCTTCATTGAATTCGCCTTTTCTGGCTTGACATTCTGCTTTTGTCAGCAACATTTCTTGTACTGATGGACCCATTGGTATTGTTGAACCAAAATAGCTATACCCATACCAGCTGAAACTCATATTCATTGTCCAGGTATAGTCTTCAACAAAAAAATAAATGAACCTCCAGTCGTTTGTTTTGTCATACAGATTTATGAGGTATTCGCTTGGATTATACCACATTCCATAGTTAAGATTATATGTATAATAGAGCTCTTTCCATTTAAGAGAAGCTGTTGGATCATAATCGGAGGAGGTTGCAGAACTGAGATAATACAAATATGGTACATAGAGCTGACCCTTTGATGTTGAAACTGTTCTGGATGCATATCTCATTTCGGTGTTGTAATCGACCAGCTGATTGTTTGCCCCAAGAGCAAGATTGGCATATTTTATAGCTTCATCATAATTGTGTTTGAAAAGATAAAATCTGGCAGCGAAGGCTTGAACAGCGGGAAGACTTGCTCTCCATCTTCGATTAAGATCGGTTCTTTTAATTTTAAGAGCCTCTTTGATGTCTGATTCTATAAAATCATAAGTCTCTTTTAAGGATGATCTTTCCAATGACTCCTCAAAACTGGTTGTTACCTTTTTGGGTAACCCAGGTTCTTTCTCGTTTTCAGTAGAATAGGGTAAACAATGAGTGTTTAAAACCTCCCAGTTATGAAGTGCTCTCAAAAAATGAGCTTCTGCTTTAATATCATCTTTAACAGCCTGTTCTCCATCTACTTTATCTACATAACGAAGTACAGTATTTGTTATAAAAATTGGAGAATATGAAGGTATACTTGTTACTGTTTTTGCAAGAGACTCCATTGAGTACAGATAGTATTTTAACACATTCCATCCCTGCATATTGCCATTAGCATTAATGTATTGGTCTGTTGTATACCCAGAAAGATCACTACAAAGAGCTAAAGCATTATTGCTCGTATAAGTAGTAATCCCTACGATAAGCGCATCCAGATGCTCTACAGTACTTACTTCTATCTGAGCATTTTTAGTTGGAGGATAAGCAAGAAACTTGTCACACGAGTTCGTTGATAGCACAATTAATCCACAAACTATGCTCACTATATATTTATCAAAATTTTTCATAACTCTATCTATGTTATTATTCAGCTTTTTAAAGGTTAAATTTAATGCCCAGAATATAAGTTCTGCTAGGTTTTTGTTCTCCAAGAGGATACTCAGGATCATCTCCAAATGGATTCGCTGTTATCATTCCAATATTACTTATCTGTCCGTATACAGAAGCAGTTTTAAAACCAATTTTTTTAAGTACGAAACCTGGTATATTGTATGCAATATTAAATTCTTGAAAATTGAGGTAGCTAGCATTAAAATATCTGTCTTCCATATATCTTTGGTAGAATTGGTCGTAATAGAATTGATTATTACTTGCACTTGAGTTTGGGTATAATGGAGGCACAGAAGGATCTCCATCAAGAAGTTTCCTTATATCTTTATGCATTCTCATTTTACTTGTTGCTGTTGTTCCCATAGTTGAATATGCAAAAGTGTTTCTTCTGTATATGTGTCCAAACTTACCAATAACTGTTAGTGATAGGTCGAACCCATATATATTAAATCCTGTAACTAATCCCAAATTGTGAGGAGCATTTAATAATCCAAGAGGTTTAAATGAGCCTCGGGCATCACTGGCATTATCAAAATAGGTGTTCATTGGAGTTGCTTTACCACCAACACCTTCTACACAAGGAACACCGGCTTCGTTTAATCCCAGATATTTCCACCCGTAAACTGTACTGGTATTAGTGCCCTCTTTGTATTGTGGATTGGTGATAAAAGTTTCTGCCCTGTGATCATAAATCTTTAATTTCTCAATTCTATTAAAATTATATGCATAAGTTAGCTTCCCAGACCATACAATCTTATCAGAAAGAATATTTAAATTAGTTCCTGCCTCAAATTCAAATCCTCTGTTCATTAACTCGGCGTTATTAAATTTTTGAGTAGAAGTCCCGTTTAATGAGGGAATTGTAATGCTGGCAATAAGATCTTTGCTATATTTATCATAATATTCTATTTTCCCGGCGAGCTTGCCCTTTAAAAGGGAATAGTCAAAACCGATATCGAGAGTAGAGATTCTTTCCCAGCGGAGTGTGGGATTTCCATAACTTGCTATTGTTGCTGAAAGTTCATTTAAAAACTGATCTACTACCGGACTCAGAGAGATAAGAGGCTTGAAGGAGGTTGATGTATCAACATTGCCATTGTACCCAAAGGTTGCACGAAATCTAAGGCGATCAATAAATGTTAAATTTTTTATAAAGAACTCATCAGACATATTCCATAAAAAGCCGGCAGACCAAAAAATTGCATAACGGTATTTTGGATCATCAGTAATAAAGTTTGAAGCATCTGTCCGAGCACTTGCGCTTAAAGTATATTTTCCTTTATATGTATAAGCACCATTTCCGTATAATGAAAAGAATCTATCAGTTCTGCTTGAAAATGAATTTGTATAATTAGTAATCTTTATAGAAGAACCGAAGATATTATACAACATATTATCGCCTGTACCTCCAAGACCGTTTGGGAAACCACTTGAAACCAAAGTCTCTTCATTAAAACCATAAACCCTTGGAAATGTTGTTCCCTCTACTGTTCTGCTTCGTATTTCGGATCCGGCAACAAGATTAAAGTCGTGTTTTCCATAATTCTTTACAAAATTGAGTTGATTTCTGAAAGTATAACCTGTTCTATCGCTACTGCTTCTGTCAAGCAGCTGACCCTTAGGGTAAGACATCTTTCCAAATACTCCGGCTGTATATTGGGTATTAAAATTTATTAAATCTTTAACAGTATAGTTTCCTTCTTTATACAAATTTCTGGAAGATGTTTTATAAATTTCATATTGAAGTGATGTGTTAAAAGATAGTCCTTCAATAATTTTGAATGTAAAACCAGGTCGAACGATAATATTAAACAGATCTGTTGTAAACACCCTGTTTCTTGAGTCTTCCAACGGGTTATAATACCAATTCTTATATGGGGCATTTCCGGAAATTTTATCAAGAGATGGTTGATAATATCCAAATATTACCTTAGCATAACTTCCGTCGGGATTAACAAGCCTTTCATAAGGAGAAAGACGTTTTATTTCGGCAAGAGTAACCCCGCTATTATCTTCTGTGCTATATAAAAAATTTGTTCCAACCTCAAAAGTCAGCCATTTATAGATATTTGCATTAATTCTTGAATTTATCATATACCTGCTATTTCCGGTTCCATTATAATAGGATTTATTGTTTTCATACATAAGAGAGGTTAGAAAGTCAATCTTTTCTGTGCCTCCGGATACAGATAAATTTGATTGAAGAGAGAATGGATTTCTGAGGATATATTTATAAACATCATCTTTGTAATCGATGCTCCTCAATTCATCAATTTTTGCATCACGCTCTGAGGCAGTAATTTTTCCTAATCTGGCTTCATTTAACAATGTGTGAACCATGCTATACTTTTTCTGAACCATGTCGACCTGAGTAATTTGACCACCTCCAAGGATAGCTCCATACTTGCCGAACATAAACATCTCATATTCTATTTCATCCGAAGAACTGGCGACAGGGTCAACATAAGCAAGATTCAGTTTTTCCCTTGATTTAAGAAATGTGTTGAATGTTACATTAATAGCTCCCCGGGATGCTTTTTTTGTAGTAATAACGATAACTCCATTTCCGGCTCTTGCACCCCAAATAGAGGCAGCTGCAGCATCTTTTAAAATAGTAACACTTTCTACATCATTAGGATTAACAGATGCGAATCCCCCCTCTGTCGGGAACCCGTCTACAACAACCAAAGGAGAGCTTGTAGTGGCATTTAATGTTGATTTTCCTCTTATTTCAAATGAGGCAGAGCCATCGTCTGCAACCTTTGCTTGTACTCCGGCAGTTGTTCCAATAATAAATGTTGAGGGAGAACTTACTGGTTTTTCTAACAATTTCTTATTAATAATATCAAATGATCCTGTTGCCCTTTCTCTTGAAATAGATTGATAACCGGTTACAACAATCTCATCAAGCAGGCGATTATCGGGAGTCATAACTATATTATAATTTATTCGCCCATCAAAAGGGATCTCTACGCTCTTCATCCCAAAAAATGAGAAAACGAAAATCTCTTTTGTGGCAAGATTCTCCGGCATTTGGAGTGTAAAATTCCCGGATGCATCGGCAGTAGCTATCCCTGTCACTTTACTTTTCGTATAAACGTAAGCACCGGGTAGAGGCAACCCTGCATCATCCTTTATCGTTCCTGTTATTGTGATATTTTTCTCAGCCTTTTTTTCAACCTGATTCAATGGAGAAATAGCAATTTGTTTTCCTTTGATCTGGAAGCTGACAGATATTCCTTCAAACACTTTTTTTAACAGAATCTCAATAGGTTCAATACTTGTACTGATGTTCAGGGTGATAAGTTTCTCAGTGTTAATTAACTCATCTGAATAGACAAAGTTATATCCGGTTTGTTTCGTAATCTCCTTTAGAACAGACTTTAAAGGAGTTTTTTCAAAGTTCAGCTTAACTTGTTGTGCGCTCACAGTTGCAGAGCATAACACAAATAGTGCAATAAAGCACAACGTTGTTCTGAAATGTTTTGCAAGAAATTCTACTTTCATTTTTTCATTTTTAAGTTATCAGTTCTAAAGCACACGAAAGCGGATACCCCCTAAATAAATTGTAAAAAGCCGGAAATATCCGGCTTTTAGTAAATATGGTATTCTTTTTTATTTTAAAATGACAACGTTGTTCTGTATTTCGTAATTAATTCCAATACTGTATTTTAACAACTCCATAATCTGTATAATTGATTCGGATTGGAAGTTGGCAGTTACTTTGAGTTTAAGAATATTATTATCCAACACCGTAAATTTACTTCCATGCCAGCGCTCAAGACGCTTTATAACCTCAGACATTGTTATTGATTCAAATACAAGAAACCCATCTTTCCAAGCTTTTTCATTGTCTAAATCGGGGGTTTTCGCAATAACCGGCTTAACATCTTCTCCGATTAATACAGATTGTAAAGGTTCAACTTTTAATAATTCCTCACTTCCCGACCTTATGTTTTCTTTTAATAAATTAATTTTTCCAGAATATAATGTTATGCTACTATAACTGTCATTTTCGTATGTTCTTATGTTAAAGGATGTTCCAAGTACTTCAACTTTAAAATTTTTATTTGTACTTACTATCATTGGTTTTAGAGAATCTTTTACAACATCAAAAAAAGCCTCTCCGGAGATAAAGACCTCTCTTCTATCCCCCTCGAATTTATTTGGATAAATAAGACGTGTATCGGAGTTTAAGTTGATTTTAGATCCATCGGGTAAGACTACTTTAGCTTTGACTCCTTTTTCTGTATAAATTTCAGTTTTATTTTCTGCCGACAATTTTTCAATGTCATAAATTTGACTGTTCAATTCTGATTTTGAATGGAATAATCCGGGGATATTAAGGAAAAAGGCAACAGCGAAACAAGCAGCTAAAGCATATGGCAATATAATTTTGTAATTGATACGGATTTTGTGCCTATCCTTAATATTTTTTCGGATTAATTCTAAATCTTTTTCAGAGGCGAGAGTATCTGGCATATTTTGAGAAACCCATAAGCTTTTAAGATGAATAATGTATTTTACATTGGCCTTATCTCTCTCCATCCAGGTTAGGACCTCCTGTTCTTGCTCCGGAGTTAACTGGTCCATCAAAAATCGAATTAAAAAATCATCTGTCATAAAGATTGGCTGTTTGCATAATTAGAACAATCGGGAAAACAGATACCCTAATAAAATAAATAAATAGTCTTTAAGGTATCCTCTTAAAATTTTGAGTGCATATGTAATTCTGTACTCAACCGTTTTTACGGATATTTTTTGAATAGTTGCAATCTCATCATACTTTAAATATTTGATTCTGCTTAATAAAAAAGTTGTTCTTATTTTTTCTGGCATTGAATCAATTGCAAATGAGTATATCTTTTCTATTTCAGAAGAATAAAGAGCTGTTGATGAGCCATCTTCCAATGAGTTGTAGTTAAATTGTTCTTTTGTTATTCTGTTATTTTGTTCTATATAATCACGGCCATATCTCTCTTTTCGTAAAACATTAAGGCATTTTCGTTTTGCAGAAACCATAAGATATGACAATATATTTTCTGAAATCTGAACCCTATCCCAATTATTCCATAAATAGATAAAGACATCCTGAGCAACACTTTCTGCTTCAGAGGTGTCTTTGAGATATGAAAAAGCAAAAAACTTCACCTTACAATAATGGCGAATGTAAATTTCTTCAAATATCTTTTGCTTATTACCCAATAATTATCGTTTAATAAAAATCAAATGTAGAAAAAAGATCGTTTTTATAACATTACAATAAAGCAATAATTATTAAATGGATTAATTCTGAGCTGGAGGGCAATGCATGTAAATGTATCTGTCTTGTTGATGCAGACATCTCTATTTCAGGGATTAAAAAAGGGAGGTATGTTTTAAAAATTGAAGAACCTTACACAGGAGATCAACCGAAATTAATTTTCCCGATAGATTTAATTCAATCCCCGTATGGCTCATTCTTTGTCCAAAGAGATTGTTACCCATGGATATAAACCTTATTGTACAAAAGAATTAATATCATATCTTTACAATAGATTTTAAGTTCTCCGTGATTTTTATTTAAATATTATGTCATGAAAAAGATTTTTCAAGTTAAAATACTTGTTACTATCTTATTTTTTACGCTATTAGGTTGTGTTAAATTTCATCCGGTAGTAAATCCTGAATCTCCCATTGGTCAGATTCCGAAAGATTTTGACTGGAAAACGATAAAAGAGGTTGCATGCAAAGTCTCTGTAAGTACAAACAGCGAATTTGGGGATAACTTAATAAGGGTAATTAAAATATATAAATCGGCAAAGCTGGATAACTCATCACTTATTGCTACAGGCTCTGCAAAACCGGCATCACCGTATAATGTTAAAATATCATTGGCAACCGCTGTTCCTGTTCTCTATTTTCAGGAGATTTTACCTGATGGCACAAAGAATCTGATAGAGAAGGAGGTTGTCTCAGCAAACTTAAATGTTGATTTCACCAAAACAATGCCTCCCTCCGGGCTTGAAGAGTCGGAAGCGTCTCAATCATCTGCAAATTCTGGAGAACCCCTTAATGTTGTGGCATTTACAGATAATGACGGAGATGGAGTTTCCGAGTGGCAGGATATTGACGATAATGATCCTGCAGTTGCTTTTGCCTCCTATTTCCCATCTGCCGGAACATGGGGGACATATACCTTTGAAGATTTGTGGCCTGATAAAGGTGACTATGATGTTAATGACCTTGTTATAGGATTCAATATCACGTATCTGACAAATTCATCAAATATGGTTACTCAGATGAAAATTGATTATAATCTGAGAGCCGCGGGCTGTTCATATCAGCTGGGAGCTGCTGTTCAGTTAGATTTAGTTCCTGCCTCCTCAATTCAATCGGTTTCAGGAAGGGCCCTGGTAGGGGCGTCACCTTTCTCTGTAGCCTCAAACGGAACGGAAAGTGACGTTAATCAAGCAGTAATACCTCTGTTTAACAATCAGAGAGACTATACATCATTTCCCTACTTCTTAAACACAATTGATGGAAGTTACTCATCAACACCATATCTTTATGCAGATATCCGGTTTGTATCTCCGGTTTCCCAGGCCGATGTTAGTATGAGTGCATTTAACCTCTTTATTGTAGTAAACTCAAGAGAAAGAGAGGTTCACATCCCAACTTATTCAGGAACTTCAAAATTCAACTCTCTGCTGGCAAATGGGTACGTTTTATATCCCGGAGATCAATTTAAAAGTGCCAATGGTATGATGTGGGGGCTTATGTTCCCGGAGGTCTTCAGATATCCTTCAGAGAGGAACTCAATAACAGAAGCTTATAAACACTTTGCGGATTGGGCAAAATCAGGTGGTGCAACCCATACAGACTGGTACTATCCCGGTGGAGGCTATACTAATGAAGATAAGATTTATCAGATTCCGTCCAGTGTCTCAACACTTCCTGAAGTTGCTACTTCTGAGATATCAGAAGTGAGTCCGGAATCTGCCAAAGGAGGAGGAGTTGTAACCAGCGGAGGCGGATCAGCTGTCTATGAGAGAGGCGTGTGCTGGAGCGACAAACCGTTTCCAACAATAGGTGAAAACAGAACCTATAATGGTGCCGGAACCGGAAATTTTTCAGCGATAATTTCAGGACTGAGTCCAGGTACAACATATTATGTAAGGGCATACGCAACAAATCCGATGGGAACTTCTTACGGAGATGAAAAGAGCTTTACAACCAAATCAGAAGAGATTCCTCAATACCCGGGAACATCATTAAAATCTGTGAAGATTGAAGGAATCTGGTGGGCACCGGTTAATGCCGGTTACAGCTCCTCAATAAAATTCGGACTCTTGTATCAATGGCACAGAAAATTCGGACAAGATTATTTAAATAACGGAGTTACCAAAGGTCCTGTAACTCTTGAAGAGGGTAATAAAGAATCAAACTCCGGAGTGTTTTTTACAGCATCAAGTGATTGGTGCATGGTAAAACAAGATGCGTGGGCAATGAAATCAGAATATAATCCATGCCCCGAAGGATGGAGAGTCCCAACAAATCCGGAGATGAAATTGCTTCTGAGCACAACAAGTATTTGGGTGAAAGCAAATCAAGGCGGCATAGATGGTTTACCCGGCAGATGGATAGGGTATGATGCCCATGGAGAAAGGGTTAATAGCGTATTTTTTCCTGCGGCGGGCTATCGGGATCTGAGTAGTGGAGCCCGAAAAAGTCGTAACACATATGGGGCATATTGGTCTGACGATGTCCTGGGCACTTCAGGCAGAGGGTTTGATTTTACCAGCGGATCAATTAATCTGGGAGACGGACTTAAAGCTTACGGATTCTCAGTTCGTTGTGTTAAACAGTAACAGATTATCCCGATTGCCGCAAGGGCTGCCATTATTGATCCAAAATAGAATGGTGCCGATGGGCTTACCTTGTCATACAACAATCCGGCAATCAAACTAGCGGGTAAAAGAGTTATCCCCAGCAGGGCATGATAGAGCCCGAAACCTGTACCTATCT
>CAZFTS010000029.1:0-38290 GCA_964521685.1 uncultured Muribaculaceae bacterium | reverse complement strand
TTCAGGCACAGGCAGTTATTGCTGCTGTAAACCAGATTCTCATACTTTCGATAACCTATGCAGTCACAACCATATCAGGAATGGTAAACCCTACTCAATTCACAAAAAATATCCCACTGTTTGCAACAACAGGTATTTTGAGCTGGATTATCCTCTTGCAATGGTATGGTAAAATGGGCTATTATGGCCAAAATGATAAAGTTAGCGAGTTATCAGGAAATGTCAGTGAAGTTAACTTTTCAGAATACGGGGAAGAAAAGTACAAGGAAGAGAGTTATTCAAACAATCCGATTGAAATTCTCGATAAGATATCGGTAAAAGAGGGTACGCAGATTCATATAATTAATCTCAGGGAGCTTAATTATATACAGGCATACGGCGATTATGTTATGCTGTTTACTGAGAGTAGCAAACACATCAAGGAACAGACAATGAGATATTTCGAGATCCATCTGCCACCACCCTTTGTAAGAATACATCGCTCTACCATAGTCAATTCCGAGAAGATAGCCCGTGCCGAACTCTTTGGAAAAGAGAGCTACAACATCTATTTAAAAAATGGCACCTGCCTTAAAGCAAGTGCCACCGGTTACAAACTTCTTAAAGAGAGACTTCTTCTATAAATTCTCCGTAATTTATACTTTAAAGTTTATATCTTACTTTTACCTATTGTACCAATAAGGCGTTTTGCATAGTCATAAGAGCAGACATACTCATAATAGGTTTTAAGAGTATTCAGCTTTTCGATGAGGGTTTTATACATTTCCGGCGAGAGGTTCTGATCGTCCCTGATAATCTTCTCAATATACCTGATGTGAGATGCGTACAGAGATATATCGGATTGTTGTTTTGTCATAATTCTGGCTTTGTACCAGTCAGATGCAATGACGTTTTCATAGGTGAACATCTCTCTTATCTCTTTATAATTAAGAGTTTTGCCTTCAAAGTTACCATAAGCCATAATGTAGAGAAGCGCCTTGAGTGGTGGAATAGCAGCAGCAATACTTCCATCCCTGAAATAGGACTCTGCCACCTTTTGCTGTGCCTCAACAATATTCAGAATGCCATCTGCAAACTGGTCAACAGATTGAAGTTCGGGTTTGAGCATATCTTCAGGGAATATTACGTTAGGGTTTTCAAATACACGCCCGAAATATCCGTTCACAAATTTTTCTGTAATACGATATCCCAGAATTGATGCCGGAATAACCTTACCCTTATATTCGAAATCCTCAATCTTCTCAAGATCACCTATTGCAATCATCTGACCCGGGTCTCTTTCATTATTGTGAAGCCTGGCCCAGAGTTCAGGGATAAGGAGGCTTAAATCATGATCAATTCTGTACTTATGTCCAATATAACCTGCCGGCGTTGTAAATCCGGGGTAACCGGTTAAAATAAAGGATACCAAAGCATTATTCAGGTCAATTACAGGCCACAAAGCATTGAACGGGGCTTTAGTCAAAGCACCTTCGGAACCGGCACCTGTCGTAGATGGAGACTTTCCTGTAAGTGAGCAGATAAAGTCCATAAATAGTTCGGGTAGCTCCTGATAATGAAGCGGATTATAGACAGCAAGCGGTCTGATACCCTTCTCGGCCGGGTTGTTGCGTCTACCTGGTAATACCGAATTCACAGGAAGATACAAAGGTTTATCCAATGGCAACATTCTGGAGATCCTCATACCGGTTTCGGCAACATATTTACCTCTCGGATTGAGAATATCATCTCTGGTTTGCAGATACCTCACATTCTTTGACGGTTTGCCATCTACAATTCTCGGGTTGGACGATGATACAAAATACTTAGGAGCAGGTTCATTTGCAGCTCTGGTTACCAGGTTTCTCATAGGCTCGGTAAAGAGGTCGAAGTTGATAACATCTTCAACCATCTCCTTTGCATCCAGATTTGTAAGTGGTTCAAAATTGGATATAAAGGTATTTGGAGAGGCAAGGTCGCTTTCAGCTTTATTGTCGGCACCCCTGTGAATAGCCTCATCGGGACGTTGGAAAAACCGGTACTCGCAGTTTTGTAAAATTTTAACACTCTTGTTATTAACAATAGGATTCAAATCAGAGAGCTCATCTGTTGGAACTACAGTTGAGACGGTGATATCATCCTCCATCTGAATCTTCTCTGCATGCACAAAATCCTGCCTCAACTTAAATGTGCGCCATGCACCCTTATCATCATAACCAACTCTCAGATATCGGGCTGCAAGCTTTTTATTCTTATACTTCAACTCATTACCAGGCTGCCCGTTTAGAATATCTACCGAAAACTGGCTCTTCCAGTCACTACCCCACTCCTCTCTGTAGAATCGCTTGACAATAAATGCAATACCCTTAATATACTGAGGAATTGAGTTGAGCCACGCATTATACTCATCTGTAAAATCGGCCGATGGTGTGAGCATCTTTATCGAAGAGCCCATTGACCTCTTATTACTCAGAAAAGAGCGGCTCGAATTTTTAACTGGTTTTAACGGACTGGACTCTTTAAACCTGTTGGAATAGTTGTAATTAATTATCTCATCAACCTGTTTGAAATCATTTTCGAAATCCTTTATAAAGAATGATCCTGAAATAATAGAATCGGCCAACGATTTTGAGATCTCAGATTTTCCACCACCGGAAACAGTACAAGGTTTGTGAATAAAGACACCCTCGGCGCTGGTTTCAACCAGCCTGTAGTTAAGAGTACCGGATGCCCTCTCCATCGAGTACTTCTGACCATTCGGAAGTATATAGAAATTTCCCGGAAGGAGTTTAATACTGTAGTCCTGTTTTTTTCGGGTCCAGGTAACACTCTGTTTATTAATATCAAACCTGCTCAGTTCAGGAACGTAAAAGATATCGGGATAATTTCTGTCAACCCCGTAACCCTCTGGTTTCATATCAATAATCTCAGGGAATATTTTTGCTACCTGATCAAGAGTGGTATTAAATACCTCAGGTTTTGTGATTTGCCCCTCACCCTGGTTATATGATGGGAAAATGAGAGCCCCGCCGGCGTGCTCCTCCTCGGCATTGCCCAACAGGTTGGCAGCATAAGAGATAAATGTCTTAACCTCCTTCTTTGAATAACCAAAATAGTTATCGGCAATAACTGTGATAATCACCCCCTCATCGGTACGCATTGTAAGTTTGAAAGCCGATCCGTCATTATAGAGCTCCTTCTCGTCACTCCAGCACATTCCATCCCTCTTCTGTCTTTCTGTAGCCTCCGAAATATTGGGAAGACCAACCTCCTTCTTTGTAAGTTTACAAAGCTGCGGAGCCAGAATTATGCAACCGGTATGGCCGCTCCACGACTCAAAATCGAGACCTGCATCATTGGAAATATGATAAGGAGAACCCCCGTTTCCAAATATAGATTCAACAAAATCCAGGTTTGACACCAGTGATCCCGGAGCAAAGAACCTGATTTCCATAGATTTCTTAGGAAGAATACCATCTACTGCAGGGCTCACCAACGGTCTCAGAAGCAAAGAGACAAAGATCTTTCCCTTTTTATCATACTCTTGTGTAAAGGGCAGATTGAAAATATCCCCCTCCATAGTTGTTGCCTTTTTAAGCAGATATGCAGCTGTATGAACCGGAACTGCCTTTTTGTCATCGGGAATGGGCAGGCCGCCCTCGGCAATGTGAAATACACCCTTAGTTGTCCTTCGATCATTCCGAGGATTGTGGAGAATACCCTGTTTAACCCTGTAAGAATTCAGATATTCAGAGACATACTCATCTCTCTTCTCCGGAAGCGACAACTCTCTGGCAATCCCGTAAAAGTCAAGCGTGAAAGTAAAAGATGGAATATTAATATCATGTACATCTACACCTTTAAAGTAGTTTCGGATAAAATTCTGTATTCTCTGATCGGCAGGACAAAGATAATTTTTAAACTGTCTCTCCCTCTCCCTATAGTTAATTATCAACGATTTGGCCAGATGCAAAAAGCCATCTGAATCGTTCTCCTGGTATTCATCGTCAATTAAACCGAGAGCCTCAAGTCTCAGTTTAATGTACTGATGAATATACTCCTGCGAATTCTGGTTTGAATTCTCAAAAAACCCCAGGGACTCCTTCTGATTTTTCATTTTACGAGATGTTGTTAATTATAAAATTAAGTGAACAAAAACTTATGCAAAAATAGTTCCTTAAACCATATAATTTTGGATTGATCATAAAAAAGAGCCATATTTGGAATATACATTTTCAGAATTATAAAAATATGAAGAGAATAACAATTTTGCTTTTTGTAATATTTTTGTCACTAAACGCAATGTCACAGGAGAGGACATATTCAAACGAAAAGGATAAAGAGATCTTTCAAAAATACATTAAAGAGGTTGGTGCCGGTAAATATCAGTCATTCAATGATCTTATAGTAGCTACTGCCAAATTTTTCCTTGAGACCCCCTATGTGGGACACACTTTGGAGATTGAGCCCGAAGGGTTGGTTGTGAACCTCAGAGAGCTCGATTGTACAACATTTGTCGAGACTGTACTGGCACTCTCAAGGACAGTAAGAGATGGTAATGCTACTTTTGAAAAATTCATGGATAATCTAAAAAATATAAGATACCGGAACGGGGTTATAAACGACTACTCAGACAGACTCCACTACACTACCGACTGGATATTTGAGAATGAGAGAAAGGGGCTGGTAAAAAATATTACAAAAGATGCATCGGGAAAAGATCTGGACCTTAACCTTTACATAATGTCTTCAAACCCCGATAGGTATAAACAACTCAAAGGCAAAGAAGAGCTTACATCAAAAATAAAGGAGATAGAGAAGAGAGCTACCGCAAGAAAAAACTGGGTTATTCCAAATACTGAAATTGAGAAAAACGGTTCAAAATTCAATTCGGGAGATATTGTAGCATTTGTGACTACAATCAAAGGTATTGATATATCGCATGTTGCATTTATCTACAAAGAGAACGGAAGGCTCACATTTATTCACGCCTCATCTTCAGAGAAAAGGGTTGTAATAGAAAAGCATACCCTTGAAGAGTATGCTCAGAATTCTAAAACAAATATAGGTATTATGGTCGCCAGACCATTGTAATCGGTTACTTTTTCTTGCTCTTGTCGTCTTTAACGTCGGTGTATTCAAGACCTTCGCGGTAAACACTCATGGCAGCAAGGCTCATACCCATGCTGGAGTAGCCGCCATCGTGGAAGAGATTCTGCATTGTAACCTTTCTGGTAAGATCTGAAAAAAGTGTTATTATATAGTCGGCACACTCCTCTCCCGTAGCATTACCCAGCGGTGACATCCTCTCGGCAAAATCGTAGAGTTTATCGAAACCCATTATACCTCCACCGGCGGTTGTCATTGTAGGAGATTGAGATACAGTGTTTATCCGAATGTTTTTCTCACGGCCGTATATATAACCGAAGCTTCTTGCTATTGACTCAAGAAGAGCCTTTGCATCGGCCATATCATTATAACCATAGAGAGTTCTCTGAGCCGCAACATACGAAAGTGCAACCACCGAACCCCAATCATTAATGGCATCAAGCTTACGGCAACTCTGCAGAACCTTATGAAACGAAATTGCAGAGATATCCAGTGTCTGGTGCAGATACTGATAGTTAAGGTCATCGTAAGTTCTTCCTTTTCTTACGTTCGGGGACATCCCTATTGAATGGAGCACAAAATCGAACTTCCCCCCGAGGAACTCCATCCCCTTTGTTATAAGGTTTTCAAGATCCTGAACATCGGTGGCATCTGCCGGAATCACTATTGTATTGCACTGTTGGGCAAGTTTATCTACCGATCCAAGTTTCATTGAGGCAGGCGTATTGGTAAGAACAAATGTAGCACCCTCTTCGTAGACTCTTAAAGCAGTTTTCCATGCTATTGAACTCTCGTTCAGGGCTCCGAAAATCAGGCCCCTCTTTCCTTTTAGTAAATTATAAGACATAGTTTTGGTTTTAACACACCATGAAAACATTACTGCACCCTATTTGTTCAATTCCGGATATTAATTTTCCCCCATTTTAACTTTTTTAAAAGAAGTTTGTTTTTATCCAAAACATCTTTATCTTTGCAGCATTATTTCCAATGGAAAATATTTCTTTGATAAAATTAATTTATACAAAGGTAAACAAGGAAGCGATTTTATGAAGGATAAAATATTGAAATTTATAAAAAGAGAGTGGTTGTGGTTCGCAGGAGGAGCGGCAGGTGCTGTTGGCGGATATCTCTACTGGTACTTTATAGGCTGTAACAGTGGAGTATGCCCAATCACATCCTCTCCCATAAACAGCACTCTGTATGGCATAGTGCTGGGCGGATTAATTTTCAGCCTCTTTAAAAAGAACAAAAAATGAGAACTGTTTTAAAACTGGATAAGACCGCCTGCTGTGTGTTCAACAACTCAATTAACAGAGAGATTGCATCACTAAACGGAGTCTACGGGGTAAATGTAGATAACTACCGGAATGAAGTCACTGTCGATCATACTAATGAGGTGAGTGTTAAAGATATTGCAGATAAGCTTGAACAAAACGGATATAAAGTTTTACCTGACAGATCTGACTATTTTGAGAAAAAGGCAGATGGATGGGATTCTCCAATGAAGATTGAGATGGCCGATGCCTTTATTATGGAGATGTTTAAAAGCATCAGTTTCAATAAAGAACAGAAGGTTCTCGACTTCGGATGCGGTACAGGGCTTGTAGGTTTAAGGATTGCTCCGCTGGTAAAATCGGTGGTCTTTATGGATATCTCCGGAAAGATGCTGGATGTACTCATATCCAAGATAGAGAGTGATAACGAAAGTTATAAGGGAATAAAAGAGAGGTCAACAGTAATCAACGGAGCAATAGAAAAATACACCTCGCCCGACATTGATATTCTCTTTTCACTCATGGCTCTGCACCATATTGAAGATACCCAGGCTGTTCTGGAGCACATCTCCTCAATACTGAAACCGGGCGGATACCTGGTTATAGGTGATCTCCGGGAGGAGGATGGTACATTTCACGGAGAGGAGAAAGTTCCGCACAATGGTTTTGATGTGCACACCCTTGCTTCGCAGGTCGAGAACAGCGATATGGAGATAATTATGGCCGATACATATAATACTTTAAATAAAAACGGAAAAGATTACGATCAGTTTATACTGATTGCCAGAAATTTAATAACTAAATAAATAAAAAATAAAAAAGAGTATCAAAGATTATGAAGACAATACATTTAACAAAAGAGGAGTTTCTGACAAAGGTTGCAAACTATGAACAGAACCCTACAGAGTGGAAATACCTGGGTGACAAACCTGCAATTATTGACTTTTATGCCGACTGGTGCGGCCCGTGCAAAATGATTGCACCAATACTTGAGGAGCTTGCCACCGAGTATGCCGATTCAATTTACATTTACAAGGTAAACACAGAACAGGAGCAGGAGCTTGCAGGAGCATTCGGAATCCGCAGCATCCCCTCTCTGTTGTTTGTTCCGATGGAGGGTTCACCTCAGATGGCTATGGGAGCATTACCAAAGGCGTCATTTAAGGATGCGATTGATAAAGTGTTGCTCAGTAAATAAATAGGTGGTTTTGTTGTGTATCACCTGAGCGCCTCATTCAGTATCTGAATGGGGTGCTTCGCTTTACGACCGGTTCCATCCAATATCTGCTGACGGCAGGATGTCCCGGGAGCCGAAATCTCAACACTCTCCCAGCTATCCCTCACCAAAGGGAAGAGCATCTGCTCCCCGATCTTCATCGAGAAATCGTAGTGTTCTGCCTCATAGCCGAATGCTCCTGCCATTCCGCAACAACCGGTAGGAAGTGTCTCAACTCTGTAATTTACAGGTATTGAGAGCATTTTTGCCGACAGCTCTACTGAAGCGAGAGACTTCTGGTGACAGTGACCATGAAGTTTAATCTTAAGAGGGTTTGAAGTGAAGAGTGATTTATCTATGTTGCCCTTCTCAAACTCTCTCATTATAAATTCGTCGTAAAGAAGTGCATTTTTTGCAAGCGCCTTTGCACCCTCCCTGAGCGGCACGTTTACCAGTGATGGATACTCATCTCTGAAAGATAGAATCGCACTTGGTTCAATACCAACCAGAGGAGACTCATCCGTGATAATATCTTTAAGTGCCTCCACATTCCTATTGGCAAGCACCTTTGCCCTTTTAACCATACCCTTGGAGATTGCAGCCCTGCCACTCTCATAATGGTGCGGTATCACAACCTCATATCCAAGTGCGTGCATTAACTCGATAAATGCGATTCCAACCTCAGCCTCGTTAAAATTGGTAAACTCATCGGCAAACAGATATACCCGTTTTGCAAAAAGATTGGTTCCTGTTTTAAGCGATGTCTGTTTATTGCGTCTTGAAGCATAACCTCTCAGAGTTATTTTTGAAAGTTTGGGGATGGATCTTTCAGAGGAAAATTTCAGTATCTTTTTTAACAATGCCGATGAAAATCTGTTTGTTGCAAAGAAGTTGTAAATACCCGGTATATACGAACCAAGTTTCTGCATCTGCGCCATTCTTGAGACCATGAAGGAGCGGAAGCTGTATCCGCACACATCATAATGGTGCTGCAGAAACTCCGATTTATACCTTGCCATATCAATGTTTGAAGGGCACTCGCTTTTGCAAGCTTTACATGAGATACACAAATCGAGCACCTCCAGTATCTCTTTCTGATCAAACACTTTGCGGGACCCGGGATTTGTAAGCAACTCTCTCAGCACATTTGCCCTTCCACGGGTACTATCCTCCTCCCTTCCCGAAACCCTGAAACTCGGACACATTGTTCCGGAAAAACTTACCGATTTACGACAATCCCCCGAACCGTTACACTGCTCAATGGACCTTAACCAACCACCCTTATCGGAGTAGTCAAAATAGGTATCATACTCTTTAACAGGCACGTCAGGCACATATCTGAGCATATTGTTCATAGGAGGTGTCTCAACAATCTTCCCTGAGTTAAAGATTGAAAAAGGGTCAAATATCTGCTTAACCTCCTTCATTATCCCATAGAGATAATCGCCGAACATCAGCGGGATGAACTCACCCCTTAAACGACCATCTCCATGCTCACCGCTCAGAGAGCCCTTGTGCTTTTTAACGAGTAAGGCTGTCTCTCTGGCCACTTCACGGAATAGTGCAACATCTTTGGAGTCTTTAAGGTTAAGGATGGGCCTCAAATGCAACTCGCCGGTTCCTATATGGGCGTGATATACACATTTTAACCCGTATCTGTCCATCAGTTTGCCAAAATCATTCATATAGGCAGGCAAACGATAGGGTGCAACCGCCGTATCCTCAACCACAGAGACAGGTTTTGCATCACCCGCCATGGTTGTGAGAAGTCCGAGTCCCGATTTCCTTAATTCCCAAACCTTTGCAATATCGTTACCCTTTACTTTCGAGCAGTGATAAACATGGCCGCTTTCAAGTAGCTCCCTCTCTGCCCGCTCTAAAATAACAGCCAGAGATTCAGGTGTATCGGCTGCGAATTCAGCGATGAGAATTGCAGCAGGTTCGCCGGAGATAAAGAATCGGTTTTTATTCTGATTTATATTCGATTTGCTTAATTCAAGAATATTTGAGTCCATCAACTCAACTGCAACAGGATTGCTCTCCAATGCAACGAGGTTGGCCTCAAATGCCTTCTCAAGGCTATTGCAATGGGCGCATAAAAGTGCTTTGTGTTTGGGAGGAATGGGAACAAGGTTGAGTTTTACCTCAGTAATGAATGCAAGAGTCCCCTCTGAGCCGGCAAGAAGTTTACACAGATTAAAATCCGACGAATGAAGCTCATCCAGAGCATAACCGGTATTCCTTCTTCTCACCTTAGGATCAGGGAAATTCCCGGAAACCTCGGAGATAAACCTGTCATTTTCAAAGAGCCTCTTAAAATATCTGTAGATATCACCCTCAACTCCATTGATTTTAAGCTTTCCATCCAACTCTGCAGGGGTCAGATTTTTAAAGACGGCAGTAGATCCGTCAGATAAAATAACCTCACATTCAAGCAGATGGTCTCTTGTGCTACCGTAAACCAAAGAGTGAGAGCCGCAGGAGTTGTTCCCAACCATTCCGGCTATCATACAACGGTTTGAGGTAGATGTCTCGGGGCCGAAAAAGAGCCCATGCTTTGAACACTCCAGATTCAACTCATCCAGCACAACACCCGGCTCGACCCTGGCCCACCTCTGTTTTGCATTTATCTCTATAATCCTCTTGAAATTCCGGGAGATATCGACCACAAGGCCACTCCCGACAACCTGACCCGCAAGCGATGTCCCTGCTGCTCTCGGTATTAGCGAGATTTTCTCCCTTGCAGCAAATTTTACGATATCGACTATCTCCTGTTTTGTCTCGGGAAAACAGACCCCCAAAGGCTCTTCACGGTATGCAGATGCATCAGTTGAGTAAAGAATTTTGTTGAGCCGATCATTATGAATCTCTAAAATCTCCATCCTATAATCTGCTCATCTTCTCAATACGTTCAACTCCGTTTTCTCCAAGTATATAGTGCTGCCCGCTCTCGGGGCAGATAGCCTCATTCTCAATATCAAAATCAAGTCTGTGGCCATATTCACTCACCCAACCGATTTGCCTCGCAGGATTTCCGACCACTAAGGCATACGGCGCAACATCCTTAGTTACAACCGCTCCCGCGCCAACGAGAGCGAACATCCCAATCTCGTTACCGCATATTATTGTGGCATTTGCCCCAATTGTGGCTCCCCTTCTCACATAAGTGTTTACATAAAAGCCCTTTCTGACCACGGCACTCCTGGGATTAACCACATTCGTAAAAACACAGGATGGACCAAGAAAAACATCATCTTCGCACACAACACCAGTATAGACCGATACATTGTTCTGAACTTTAACATTCTCACCAAGAATCACCTTTGGAGATATAACCACATTCTGCCCGATATTACAGTTCTTACCAATAATACATCCACTCATTATGTGGGTAAAGTGCCAGATTTTTGTTCCTTCGCCAATAGTGCAATCATCATCTATTACGGCAGTCTCATGCGCAGTATAATTCATTGTCCGTTAAATTTGTTTACAAATATAGGTAAAAGCACAATGAAGAGTCACAAAATTTCATTCAATTACGTAATCTGTAACGCTGTTAATACCTTTTAATCCGAAATAACTTTCAACGATCGTACCCTTAATCCACAACCTTTTCCCAAGGTTGCCCGGATTTGATTTAAGGTTTAAAGCTGTTCTTATTGTACCAGAAGGCAGAGCAACTCCGGCACAAAGGGCTCTCGTTAACTCCCCTCTCTTTGTTGCTATCGCTATATTTGTCTCATTGTCAAAGGGCGAGGTTGAGAAAAGTGAAGCAGTTGAAAGATAGCCGGCTATATAACCCGTCACCCATACCCCCT
Organism: uncultured Muribaculaceae bacterium; assembly: GCA_964521685.1. Classification (GTDB taxonomy): domain Bacteria; phylum Bacteroidota; class Bacteroidia; order Bacteroidales; family UBA932; genus Bact-08. Next base: position 26,894 of record CAZFTS010000029.1, on the reverse strand, counting down.
TGGCACCCACATGAGAGGCAATATCCTCAACAGTATAAGCACCCTCTTTAGTAAGACCATTCCGGCCATCCCCCACAGTAATATCATCGCTGATCCAAACCGACGATGTATCTATCACAATCCCGGTTGTAACCGAAGACTCGCCACCGGTTCCAGTTCCCCCGCCCGAACCGGAGGTGGATGAGTGAAGATTAACGGTAACCATCTCTCTGGCAGATAGTGTTTTCCGGGTGATTAACAACCTGTCCGAAGTTGATGCCGGGGATGGCCCTCTGAGTTTAACGGCAATGTCTCCCGGGTTGAGATAGAGAAACCGGGTTTCGCTAAAGGAATAATCTGCAACCCCTTTTGTATCCTCAATCTCTGCTGTATACCCGACAAAACGGCTCTTAAAATCGGATGAGAATCCCAGTCTTACGCCACCGTTGCTCTGACGACATAAAAATGAAAGAGTTGTGGTCTTTCCCTCCTCAATTACCACTGTGGCAGAATCGGAATAACATGGTGCATCAAATTCAGGAGTTGAGAATATCCTCGAGACAACCTTAGCATCGTAGCTGCCCGCCGCAAGTTTGAGAGAGGCCGGCCTCTCTCCATATTTGCCATTGAAAATACAGTCACCACCCACCTTTTTTACAATTAAGATGAATGAGTTGCTATCCGGATAAGAGCCCGGTGCAAATGAAGGTGCCGGATCACTTTCCGGGTTCATCCCCGATGTTTGCATTGTTGACGCCGTTGTTTTAACGGTATTGAAAGTGAGTTTTAGTTCGCCGGTTGCATTCTCATCATTATCTACAATAGTTAATCCGTCACAAGAAGTTATGACAGATAACACGGTAAATGAGGTAATTAACAGTAACAGACCAATTAAAATCCATAACCTTAAAGTCCCCTCCGGAACTCTTTTCTTTGAAATCTCCCGCCTCATAATTCTAAAATTTAAATAGTTTACAATGTCGAATTTATTACAAACTGGTATGAAAATGTTATCAAAAGAGATAATTTTCAAAAAAAATCTAATTTTAAAATTGCGATATTCAATTTTAATTAATTTTGTCAAAATTTAAATTTAGCTATGTATAAAATTACAGAACATCCTATACTTCCAATCCCGTCGGAAGATAGAGTAGAGTTTATTTTTGAGGGGAAAAAGGTTTCAGGTCAGAGGGGTTTTACAATTGCTGCAGCGCTCCACCAGAGCGGATTGGTTGTTCACAAACATAGTCTGGATAACCGTGAACGCACAATGGAGTGCGGGATAGGCAAATGCGGTGCCTGCGAAATGCTCGTTGACGGAAAAATACGACGTATCTGCATAACCAAAGTAGATGATGTTAAAAATGTAGACCGTATTGATGAGACCTATCTGCCCGATGAAGATAAAAAGGAGCATGATTCTGTAAAGGTTTATAAAACTACAGTTGCCATTATAGGAGCGGGTCCTGCGGGTCTTGCAGTGAGAGAGGAGCTCAATAAATCAGGAATTAAGAATCTGGTAATAGATAACAATAGTAAGATTGGTGGTCAGTTTCTGATGCAGACTCACCAGTTTTTCTTCTTCGAGAAGGAGAAGAGGTTTGGCGGGATGAGGGGATTCGATATTGCCAACACTCTTGCGGGTGAAGATTTAACAGGGGTTCTGCTTGACTCTGTCGTTTGGGAAGTTCTTGAGGGAAAGAGGCTTGTGGTTAAGAATATAGTAAAACAGGATATCTTCTATGTCGATGCCGAACATCTTGTAATTGCAACCGGTGCAGTGCCATTCATGCCTGCATTTAAAAATGATGACCTTCCGGGTGTTTATACTGCTGCAGTTGTTCAGAGGATGATGAACAACGAGCTTACCTTGCTGGGTAAGAACATTCTAACGGTAGGTGCAGGAAATATTGGTTATCTGACATCTTACCAGGCGATGCAGGCTGGTGCAAATGTGAAGGCTATCATTGAGGCTATGCCAAAAGAGGGTGGATTCCCTGTTCAGGCAAACAGAGTGCGCCGTCTCGGTATTCCGATTCTTACTTCGCATGTTTTGCTTGAGGCAATTCCTAATGAGACTCATACCGGTGTTGTAGGGGCTATAGTTGCCGAATGTGAAAATTTCAAACCGATTCCGGGAACCGAAAAACGTATAGACGGTATTGACTGTATCAATATCTGCACAGGTCTTATTCCTGACAATCAACTCTTCCGCAAAGGTGTTGAGGTGTTTGGTCGTAACTGCCACGGTGTGGGTGACTCCGTAAAAATCGGCGAGGGAACATCGGCCGTATTAAGGGGTAAACAGTGTGCCTTCGAGATTATGCAGGATCTTGGAAAGAGGTTTGATTATGATGATTATCTGGCAGTTTCGAAAGAGTATATCGATTCGCAACAACATCCGGTCCGGGTTATTGAGAATCCTTTCCTCCCTTCAAAAGAGCGTATGTGGGAGAAGGGGTTTGTGCAGATAGATTGTCTCTACGGTTTTGCCTGCAACCCTTGTGCTTTTGCATGTAAATATGGTGCAATTGTGAAATCATCTACCTCAACGGTGCCTCATATTGATTTCGAAAAGTGTACCGGTTGTATGAACTGTGTTTACCAGTGCCCGGGTCTGGCAATCTTTGGTTACCAGCTTAACAAAAACTGGTTGTTCCTCCCTATCGAGTACAAAGCCGAAGAGGGTGCGCAGGTATACCTTGTAAACAATGATGGTGAGATACTTGGAGAGGGTGTTATTGAGAAGATTAACAAGAAAGAGAATAAGACAAACATCGCCCGTGTTAAGGCCACCACAATCGAGGGTGAAGCGCTTCTTACAGTAAGAGGTTTCATTGTGAAGGAGAAATATCCTCAACCACTGGACATTACCCCACTAGAAGAGAAACACGACTCAAAAACTTACATCTGCCATTGCGAAGATATCACTGTAGATAAGCTACTTGCAGTTATCGGAGACAGAAAGGTTATCTCATCGGACGAACTTAAACACATCTCCCGTATTGGTATGGGTGCTTGCCGTGGAAGTCGTTGTATTCCAAGAGCAAGACTTCTCCTGAGACCATACGGAGTAGATGTTTGCGGCGAACCAACCCCACGCGGTCCAATGTCCAATCTGGTAACTCTGGGCGACATCAAAAACGAAAACAAAAAAGAGGAGATAATTCTCCCTCAGGATCTTATAGCCAACGCAGGCCAACCTGCCGGTGCCGGGCGCAAATACACAAAAGTTCCGGCAATTATAGCCGGTGGCGGTGTGGCCGGTTCATCCCTATTCCGCTTCCTGGGTGAAGCTGGCATCAAACCGCTCCTTATTAACGATGGTCTGGGAAGTTCGTGGAGAAACATTGCAGGCGGAAGGCCGGCATTTTCGTTACCGGCGCTTGCCGATATCGCAAAACACAATCTTGAGATTTTCCGTGACCTTCAGAGTAAACACGATATTGATTTCCGTCTCATCAGATACGTAAGTTTTGCGCATGACGATGCCACCTTCAGGTCGCTCGATGCTTCCCGTGCCTGGTCGGATGCCTACATGGTAGATAAAAAGGATTTCCGTAAAGAGGTCTCCGAACATTTCAACCCGTCACTCGACATCTACAGCCACGCTCTCATAACCAACGACTGCTGGCAGGCCAATCCGGGCCAGACAATAGATCTTATTAGAATGATTGGTCGTGAAAATGGGGGTACCATTCTTGAAAATACCAGGGTTGTCGAAGTTTCAAGAGTCGGTAAAGAGTACAGTGTTATTGTTCAAAACGCTGCCAAAGAGTTTGTGGAGTATCGCACAGAGATATTTATCAACGCATTGGGTGCAGAAGCGGGCCATTTTGCAAAGAAGCTGGGCATCGAAACAGGGCTATATCCAGTTAAACACCAAGCTTTTATAACAAAACGCCTGCCACTTCTCGGAAAAGATGGTGCAAACCTTGACATGCTCATCGACCGAAGAAAATACAAAGGTTTCTCGGCAGTTTACGGCCAGCAACTTGCAGAGACCGGGCAGATAATCGGTTGCGCATCGCCTGTTAACGACGCAATGGAGACCGACAAAAACCTCAAGATCTCGTCTCAGGAATTTCTTGAAGTCGTAACCGAGATCTTCAGCAACTGGATCCCACGTCTGAGCGGAGTCGGCTTCCAGGCTGTATGGTCGGGATACTATGTTGAACCCCGTTACATTGTAGACCCTGAGCTGGGCCTCTTTGTCGGAATGCGCGGCCACGGATTCATGCTCAGCCAGTATCTTGCCAAGTTGTATGTAGATGCCCTCCAGGGCAAAGCAGTTCCGGATTACTTCAACGACCTAAGACTGAAAGGCCCCGGCCTGAGCGAACAGGCGTTCAAGTAGGACGCCTTTGCCAGAGTTTGGTACAATTATCAGAATAACAGAATATTACAAAACGCAGTTTTCCAATTTTGGAAATTTGATGTTTGTATATCTCTGTATAACAGTAGTTTGTATCAAACTCTGGCAATGCTTGTCCCGTCCTGCTGAAATAACTCGATTTCGGCAGTAATTATGCATGTTAATGACGAGGGGAACTTTAGTCATCCCTCAGTGTTTTTTACAATCTACATATATACAGTCTGTTAACACATTGATCCCCTCTCTTCATTAGTACCCATGTACACTTTAAAGCTATGTTAATCTGCTCTTTGTAAAAAACACTGAGGGATCCAGCAGGGTGGTATAAAAACTTCATGGGGCCCTATCTCTCCGAGATAAAACCCCATTACTTAACCTAAACTTAAACTATGAAAAACTTCGTAATAAGAATAAACAAATCCCGTGCCAAAGTTTATTCAACGACGCGAAGTTTTGCAAATTTAAGCAATAATATTTTTCTACCACCTTCGTCAAAGTCCACAACAGCCTTTAAATTAAGCGGATCACCCTCAATTGAAATTAATTTTCCATAACCGAACCTATCGTGCTCAATTCTTTGTCCGTTGGCTAATTTTGATACAGGATCTGCATTAAAATTTGGATTTGCCGGTTTTGGAGGTGTGAAGGTTGGTTTTGGCGGATTTATATTCTGGCTTTGTGAGTTTGACATGCGGGATTGGGATCCGGATGAGCGGGATTGTGAGTTCAATGAATGTGATTGCGAATTTGACATGTGTGATTGGGATCCGGATGAATGGGATTGCGATCCGGATAAATGTGATTGGTATCCGGATGAGCCGTAGCGGTTACCAAATCGGTTACCTGAATTGTCGGAATTGCCGGAGTTGTCGGAGTTGCCGGAAAAACCTGATTTACCGAATTTACCGGAACCACCGGAAAAACCGGAAAAACCGGAAAAACCGGAGAGGCCGGAGTTGCCGAAAACATCTGATTGACCAAGGTCGGGCCAGTTGAGAAATTTGGGATTTATTTCACGCAGGAAGCGGCTGGGCGGGTAGCTCACATGGCTGCCCCAGCGGAATCTGCTTTGGGCATAGGAGATTGTGATACTTTTCTTTGCACGGGTCAATGCAACATACATCAATCTGCGCTCCTCTTCAATCTCGCTCTCGCTGCTGGATGAGTTTACCGACGGGAAAAGGTTCTCTTCCAGGCCAATAATGTAGACATGGGTGAATTCCAACCCCTTTGCGGAGTGTACCGTCATAAGGCTTATCTTGTTGTTATCCTCCTCTTTACTGTTTTCGTCAATTGCGCTCATCAGGGAGATTGTCTCAATGTAATCGCCCAGGAAAGCGGCCGGAACGGTTACAGCGGGTTGGTTGGAAAATGAGTCGGCAGACGGAGATGGTGACGATGTCGGTGACAATGACAATGTCGGTGACAATGACGATGACGATGATGATGACGATGATGGCAACGATGATGATGACGATGATGATGACGATGATGATGACGAAGATGATGACGATGATGATGACGATGATGATGACGATGATGATGACGAAGATGATGACGAAGATGATGACGATGATGATGGTGATCGTGATGGCAACTGAGTTGAAGACTCATTGGCTTCGGCTTCGGCTTCGGCTTCGCGCTCTTCGACAAAGGCTTTGATTGAGTTGAAGAGCTCCTCGACGTTTTCGGCACGGGATTGACCCTCGAGGGAAGAGTCACTCTTGAGGATGGCTGCATATCCGCTTCGGATAAAGATCTCCATCGCAATATCATAGGCATTGACCGAATCGACCCTGCTCTTCACATCGGTGATAATGTTGCAAAACTCCATTAAGCGATTGCAGGAGGCACTTTTTATACCAAAACTCTGAACATCACCCGTATGAAGAGCATCCCACATTGACATCTCACCGGCAATGGCAGCCGCAGCAAGGTGACCCATTGTGGTATCGCCGATACCCTTGCCCGAGACCTTAACCGCACGCCGGAAAGCCTCATCATCCTTTGGATTGATAAGCAATCTCAGGAATGACATAACATCTTTAACCTCAGCTCTGTCATAAAACGAATGACCACCAAAAATCTTGTAGGGAAGAGATCGTTTCCGTAAAGCCTCCTCAATGGCACGCGACTGAGCATTGGTCCTGTAAAGAACGGCAAACTCACTGTATGCACACTTATCCTGATAAATTTTAGAGACAACCGAAGATGCCAGCAGAAAAGCCTCCTCCTGATCGGTATAGGCCTTTACCACCTCTATCTTCTCGCCAAGCGATTCCGATGAGAAACACTCCTTTTTCAATTGAAGTGAGTTCCTAGCAATAAGCGAGTTAGCAGCATTTACAATTGTCTGGGTAGACCGATAATTCTGCTCAAGTCTGAACTCCTTTGCCTCAGGATAATCCTTCCTGAAATTGAGAATATTCTCGATCCTGGCACCCCTGAAAGCGTAGATACTCTGGGAATCATCACCAACCACACAAAGATTACGGTGAACCGAAGAGAGCTTTTTAACAATAAGCCACTGAGCCAGATTGGTATCCTGATACTCATCCACAAGAATGAAAGAGAACCTGTTTCGCAATTTCTCCAGCACATCCGGAAAATCACGTAACAAAATATTGGTATAGAGCAAAATATCGTCGAAATCCATAGCACCGCTCTGCCTGCAACGCTTCTCATAAAGAGCATAAATCTCCCCGATCCGGGGTTTACGCACAGCAGCATCATTCTGAATCAGAACAGGATTGGCAAGGTAGGCAGATGCTGTTGTAAGATTATTTTTAGCCATCGAAATTCTCCCAAGAACCTCATTTGGCTTGTAAATTTTCTCGTCAAGAGAGAGCTCTTTAATGCAATTTCTTATCGCACTTTTGGAATCAGATGTATCGTAAATGGTAAATGAAGATGGAAAGTTAAGAAGCTGAGCATCCTCCCTCAGAAAACGAACAAAGACAGAGTGAAAAGTGCCCATCCACAGGTATCTGGCCTTATCGTAACCAACAAGCGCGGCAATCCTCTCCTTCATCTCCTTCGAGGCCTTGTTGGTAAAAGTCAATGCAAGCACCGACCCGGCTTTGTGCCCGTGGTTAAGTATGTTAGCAATTCTGCAGGTGAGAACCCTTGTCTTCCCCGAACCCGCCCCCGCAATTATCAATGACGGCCCTTCAAATTCTTCAACTGCTTGTTTTTGAGCAGGATTAAGCCCGTCTGTTATAGTGGAAATTTCTCTGTTCATTGACTGCAAATTTATAAATAATGTGTATCTTTGCCGCAAAATTTTTTACAATAATGTCAGACCACATTCGATTACGCAAAGGTTTAAACATCCCGCTAAAAGGAGATGCAAAAAACCAAATTATCAGAACAATATCGCCCGATGTTGTTGCTGTTAAGCCAACCGACTATAAAGCTCTGAATGCTAAGTTACTTGTGAAGGAGGGTGATGAGGTAAAGGCAGGAACTCCGGTACTTATAGACAAAAAACGTCCTTTCATAAACATATGTTCCCCCGTAAGCGGCAGAGTAGCCGGGATAGTAAGAGGCGAGAAACGGAAGCTGCTCGAGATTCTCATTGAATCTGACAAGCAGATTGAGTATGAAGGTTTTGTCACACCAAATCCAAGAACTGCAACAAAGCAGGAGATAATTGACACTTTGCTTAAAAGCGGCCTATGGGCATGCTTTAAACAGAGACCCTACGGTATAATTCCAGATCCTGAACAAGAGCCTAAAGCAATTTTTATATCCGGATTTGATTCATCGCCACTAGCTCCCGACCTTGATTTTGCACTCAAAGGAGAGAAAGAGGTTATCCAGATTGGAATTGATATGCTATCCAGACTTAGCCCAGGCGGGGTTCACCTGAGCCTGCACGCTTCAAACTATGCAAGCAGCCCTTTCCACAGACTTGAAAAGGTGGTTATCCACACATTCGACGGACCACATCCGGCAGGTAATGCAGGAGTTCAGATTCACCACATAAGTCCAATGAATAAAGGAGAGGTAGCATGGACAATTGACCTGCAGAGTGTTCTGTATATAGGAAGGCTCTTTACTAAAGGGATTTACGATCTGAGAAAAGTTGTAGCAGTTACAGGTCCGAGAGCCAAAAATCCGGCGTACATCGAGACACTCCCGGGAATGAAATTCAGTGAGATAAAGGATTTTGCCGATTTTAAACATGGCGATAAACGTGAAAAAGAGCAACTTCCAATCAGATACATCAGCGGAAACGCCCTAACGGGAGATAATGTCGGAGAGAACGGCCATCTTGGATTCTTCCACAATCAGATCACTCTTCTGAGCGAAGGAAACTATCACGAGATGTTCGGATGGGCAAAACCATTCCGTCACAAAAAGTTCAGCACCTCACACTCCTATTTCTCATGGCTCTTCCCTAAGAAAAAATACTCCCTTGACACAAACCTAAATGGAGGAGAGAGAGCCCTGGTTGTAACTGGAATCTATGAAAAGGTGACCCCTATGGATATCTACCCCATGTATCTGCTTAAAGCCATCATGGCAGGAGATATTGACAAGATGGAACAACTTGGCATATACGAAGTTATTGAGGAAGATCTTGCCCTGTGCGAGTTTGTATGCCCTTCAAAAACAGAAGTTCAGGAGATTATCTCCAACGGTATAGAGCTTATGATTAAAGAAATGTCATAATTCAATCAATCAGATGAAAGCATTACGAAAATTAATAGACAACATAAAACCCACATTCAGCAAAGGTGGAAAACTTGGTTTTCTGCACTCCTCGTTTGACGCATTCGAGACCTTTCTGTTTGTACCCGACACGGTAACCAAAAAAGGGACCCACATCAGGGACAGCATAGACCTCAAAAGGACAATGACCATCGTGATCGTTGCCCTAATGCCGGCACTCCTTTTCGGAATCTGGAACACAGGATATCAGCACAATCTGTCAACAGGAGCAAATATGGATTTCTGGCAGATGGTTCTGTACGGATTCATAAAAGTATTCCCGATGATAGTGGTATCCTACGCCGTAGGTCTTGGAATCGAGTTCGCATCTGCGCAGATAAGAGGACACGAAGTGAATGAGGGATACCTTGTTACAGGTATGCTTATCCCATTGATAATGCCAGTCGATCTGCCGCTGTGGATGCTTGCTCTCTCGGTGGTTTTTGCAGTAATAGTCGGTAAAGAGGTATTCGGAGGAACAGGGATGAACATCTGGAATCCGGCACTTCTGGCACGTGCATTTGCATTTTTCGCATACCCATCACATATGTCCGGTGACAAAGTGTGGATATCGGGACTAACTAAAGGAGAGGGTATTATAGACGGATTCTCGGGAGCGACTCCATTGGCAAACGCCCAGGCGGGACTTGATATACCATCGTTTCAGGATATGTTCATTGGTTTTATACCGGGATCGGTTGGAGAGACATCTGCATTGGCAATATTACTCGGAGCAGCAATACTAATCTTCACAGGAATCGCAAGCTGGAAGATAATGGTTTCAGTATTTGCCGGCGGATTACTTACAGCACTCTTCCTCAACCTGGTAGCACCTCCCGATACCTATATGGCAATGCCTGCGTGGAACCACCTGGTAATGGGCGGATTTGCATTCGGAGCAGTATTTATGGCTACCGATCCTGTAACAGGCTCTCAGACTGAGGCAGGAAAATGGATATACGGATTTCTCATTGGATTCGTGGTAATTATAATAAGAGTCTTCAACCCGGGGTATCCCGAGGGGATGATGCTCTCGATACTTCTGATGAACACGTTTGCTCCGCTTATTGACCACATCGTTGTTCAGAGAAATATCAAGCGACGACTCAAAAGAGCAATAATTAAATAGAGAGGAGAATAAAAATGGATACAAATAAAAATCTATATACGGTAATATATGCAACCATAATGGTTGTCATAGTGGCTGTTGTTCTCGCTTTTGCGTCATCGCTGTTAAAAGAGAGACAACAGAGAAATGTCGAAATAGAGAGAAAGCAGATGATACTTCGCTCTGTCCATCTTGCAAAAAATGCAGGTGAGGTTGATGACAAGGACACCTATATTGAGAATGAGTATAAAAAATTCATAACCGACTCATCAATAAACGAAAATGGAAAAGATCTCACACTCTATCTGTGCAAAATGGAGAGTGGTGAGAAGTACTATATAATACCTCTGCATGGTGTTGGGCTGTGGGGTCCTGTTTGGGGTTATATATCCCTGAAAAAGGATTTCAACACTGTGTTCGGTGCAACCTATGACCACAAAAGCGAGACACCGGGTCTTGGTGCCGAAATTACCACAGAGGAGTTCTGCAAACAATTTGAAGAGAAGAAGATCTTCGATGAAGGCGGCGAGTTTGTCTCTGTAAAGGTTGTTAAGGGTGGTGCAGCCACAGGTAGCAACCATGAAGTAGATGCAATCTCAGGCGGAACAATTACCTCAAAAGCTGTAGAGAGCATGCTGTTCAATAACATCCGCGAGTATATCAACTTCTTCTCAGCCAATCTTAAGGCTGTTCGCGAGCAGGAGGAGATTAAAGCCAGAGAGGCCGAAAGAGCCGCTATGGAGGCTCAGATAAGGGCTCAGTTTGTGGCAGATTCAATTGCGAAGGCAGATGCGAGAAGAAGATACAGGATGTCTCAACAGAATAGTAATAACTGAGAAAATCGATAAGCAATGAGCAATAAAAAAATATTTTCAGAACCTCTGTTTAAAAGCAATCCAATTACCGTACTGGTTTTAGGAATTTGTTCGGCTCTGGCTGTAACGGTTAAACTGGAGCCGGCAATTGTTATGGCTCTGTCTGTAACAATAGTCACCGGGTTCTCAAGCATGATAATCTCTGTAATAAGGAATACAATTCCTAACAGAATCAGAATAATTGTACAGCTGGTTGTGGTAGCTATGCTGGTAATTCTTGTAGACCAGCTGCTGAAAGCTTTTGCATACGAAGTGAGCAAACAGCTCTCTGTATTTGTGGGACTCATCATTACCAATTGTATCATAATGGGTAGAATAGAGGCCTTCGCACTTGGAAACAAACCAATACCATCTCTCATTGACGGTATGGCCAACGGTCTGGGTTATGGGATTATTCTGGTTACAATAGCCTTTTTCAGAGAGTTACTGGGATCAGGAACCCTTTACGGTATTCAGATAATTCCGCAATCGTTCTACATTAAGAACGGCGGCTTCTATGAAAACAACGGCCTGATGATTCTGCCTCCTATGGCACTGATTCTGGTAGGTCTCATCATCTGGGTACAAAGAAGTATTTCAAAAGAGTTAATTGAGAAAAAATAACACATAATCCACTATGCAAGAATTAATTAATATTTTCGTAAAGTCTATCTTCATAGACAATATGGTATTTGCATATTTCCTGGGAATGTGTTCATACCTTGCAGTTTCAAAAAACGTTAAGACTGCTGTAGGTCTTGGGATTGCAGTTATATTTGTACTGGGTGTCACCCTTCCGGTGAACTACCTTTTACAGAAATATGTACTTTCGGCTGGAGCTCTTTCATGGCTTGACCCGGAATATGCAAAACTCGACCTTAGTTTTCTCAGTTTCATTATCTTCATAGCTGTTATTGCATCAATGACACAGCTGGTTGAGATGATTGTCGAGAAATTTTCGCCGGGGCTCTACTCCTCACTTGGTATCTTTCTCCCTCTTATAGCCGTAAACTGTGCAATCCTCGGTGGTTCGCTGTTTATGCAGGAGAGAGCATACGAAACTCTGACCCAGGCTACTGTATTCGGTCTTGGTTCGGGACTCGGCTGGTTTCTGGCAATCGTGGCGTTGGCTGCTATACGCGAGAAGCTCTCTTACTCAAATGTACCGGCTCCGCTAAGAGGGCTTGGAATAACATTTATAATTGTAGGACTGATGGGGATTGCCTTCATGAGTTTTATGGGTATAAAACTTTAATAACAGCTTAAAATGGAACTAACATTTTTAACAATAATATCAATAGTGGCCTTCCTTGCGGTAACGCTTCTACTTGTGGCTGTACTTCTCTATGCGAAAGCCAAACTTACCCCTTCCGGAAAGGTTAAGATAATGATAAACGGCGAGAAAGAGCTTGAGGTTTCACCGGGAGAGAGCATACTTTCCACACTTTCAAACAACAAGGTATTCCTTCCGAGTGCCTGTGGTGGCGGGGGAACCTGCGGGATGTGTAAATGCCGCGTGACCAAGGGTGGCGGGGAGATTCTTCCTACCGAAGTTGGTTTCTTTACCCGTAAAGAACAGCACCACCAATGGAGGCTCGGTTGTCAGGTTAAGGTCAAAGAGGATCTCGAGATAGAGGTTCCTGAAGAGGTGCTTGGCATCAAGAAGTGGGAGTGCGAGGTTGTGAGCAACAATAACGTTGCAACATTCATTAAAGAGTTTGTCGTGAAATTACCTGAAGGCGAAAAACTTCACTTCCGTTCGGGCGGATATATCCAGATTGACATCCCTCCTTGCGAGGTCGATTTCTCTAAAGATCTCGATGTTGAGGAGCAATATCGCGAAGATTGGGACAGTCTCAATATCTGGGGGCTTAAGATGAAAAACAGCGAAAACACCTTCCGTGCCTACTCAATGGCCAACCACCCTGCCGAAGGTAACATTATAATGCTCAACATCAGAATAGCAACTCCGCCTTGGGACAGAGCCAAAGGCACCTTTATGCCGGTCAATCCCGGAGTCTGCTCATCATATATCTTCTCCCGCAAACCTGGCGATAAAGTAACCATCTCCGGCCCTTACGGGGAGTTCTTCATCAAAGATACCCAAAACGAGATTGTCTTTATTGGCGGTGGAGCCGGTATGGCGCCAATGCGCTCACACATCTTCCACCTCTTCCATACCGAAAAGACTACCCGCAAAGTAAGCTTCTGGTACGGAGCCCGTTCACTACGTGAAGTCTTCTACGAAGATGAGTTCCGCGCAATCGAGAAGGAGTTTCCAAACTTCACCTTCAACATCGCGTTGAGCGAACCAAAACCGGAAGACAACTGGACCGGCTACACCGGTTTCATCCACAAAGTCCTCCTGGACAACTACCTGAGCAAACACGAAGAGCCCGAAGAGATCGAATACTACCTCTGCGGCCCCCCAATGATGAACAGCGCCGTCAACAACATGCTGGACAACCTGGGCGTACCGGTCGAAAACATCGCATTCGACGATTTCGGCGGGTAGGCTCGCAGACCGGCGGGTAAGCACTCTGACAGTGTTTTTTTAAAACCATTAATATTTAGCACATTATAAAGGGTCGCCTATTTATTTAAGATAGGCGACCCTTTATAATAACATGAATATCTGCACGTTTAAAAAAACACTGTCAGAGTGAAAATTTCTCGTTACCAGCTGCAAGTGTGCGTTTTAAGCTGGTGGAGAGATTTTCATCCCTCAGTGTTTTTTACAATCAACATATATACAACTATTTAACACTTTGATCCCCTCTCTTTATTGGCACCCATGAACACCTTAAATCAATGTTAATCTGTTATTTGTAAAAAACACTGAGGGATAAATATTCTGTTAAATTTTCAGAATCCGCCAGTTCATTGGATAGAGATTGTTTGCCCGTGTGCCAATATTTTTGACATAACCTAATGGTAATCCGCCGTAAGTAACTAATAAATATCCTAATGGAGCATCTTTAATCACAATGGTACGGCGGGCCAGAAAGCTTAAAGCATCCTCTTTGGATAATTCAATAGTTGGAAATCGTTTGTCAGGGAGAATTGAGAAGGCATCTTCCGGCACAATCTGTGGGTTTGCATCACCCTTCTTGTGCAGATGGTTATTTGATTGTTTACCAGTCTGTTTAGCAGTCTGTTTATAAGACTGTTTACCAGATGTTTGACTGAATGTTTGATCAGATATTTGGCCATAAGGCTTATTGGGCAGCTTTTCAGACCACTTTTCGAACGGTTGGCCGAAATGTTGACCTGGCTGTTGGCCGGAATGTTGGCCGGACGGCTTTCTGAAAAGTGCGAAGAAGAAGCCTTCGCCACGGACAAGTCCGGGGAAGAATCTGACGCCACCCTCTTTTCCGTTGATAATTCCGGGATTCACGGCTGGTGATCCGGATTGGGTGAAAAGATCTGCCGGGATAGTGGAAAGATTTACCGGGAGGCCGGAAAGGTCTACATGGAGGGCGCCAAGCTCTTCGCGGAGCCATTTTAGATTGAGGTCGTTTTCGTAGATGTTGAAGGTGCATGTGGAGTAGGCCAGGTAGCCGCCGGGGGCAAGAGCCGGCCAGATATCTGCAAGTATGGTTCTCTGGCGTTTGGCACACATCATAACGCTCTCTTCAGACCACTCTTTGATTGCGACAGTATCTTTACGAAACATCCCCTCGCCCGAACATGGTGCATCAACTAAAATGAAATCAAATTGTTGGGAAGCGAATTGTTGGGAAGCGAATGCAGATGCTTCGCGGCTTGTAACAATTACGGAGTGTACACCCCATTTTATGATGTTCTCCTTAAGCGCCGGTAACCTGTTTTTTACAACCTCATTTACAACAATGTGGGAGTCTGGCGGGGCCATTGAGATGAGATGGGTGCTTTTGCCACCCGGGGCGGCACAGAGATCCAGAATTCTGATTGGTTTTTCTGTAAAAGAGTTTAGGATAGGTCTCAAGATTTCAAGAAACATTGAAGATGCCTCCTGCACATAGTAAGCTCCGGCGTGAAGTGATGGGTCGTGAGTAAAGTATGGCCTTTCAGGCAGATAATATCCGTCCCGGCACCATGGAACCCTGTCGTTTAACTCAATAGCATTGTTAGCAAAAGAGGGAACATGGGAAGGGAGCGGTTTAAACGGATTCAATCTTATTGAGGTAACAGGAGAAGAGGTTTCAAGTGCCTCTTTTACAACAGGAAAGAGATCTTCACCGGTTGCTTGTAAAAGAAATTCCAAAAACTTAGCCGGCAATTCTCTTTTAATCACTACAAATATTTTTTAATCACGGTAATAATATTTCTATCTCAGTATAATATTCTACAAAGATATAGTTATTGATTTGAGGAGTCGGTTATCAGAAGCCACTTTTCGGCAGCTTTGACCGACGAGAAAACTCTAAGCTCATATCGGGCGTGTCTGGTAAGTGTTTCAACAAAAAGAGCATATGCAGTGTTCTTCTTTGAGTTATGTACCACAGCATGCTTAATGAAGGTGTATTTCAACGCAGCCTCTTTCATTTTTTGGTACAAAACTTTAACATCATGAATATTAAATGTAGCCCTGGTATCCAGAGCTATCTCCAGAATTCTCAGCTCCCTTGGTAATGTGGTATCCTCTTCCAAATAACTGACTGCACCACACATGCTTTCAAAAGAAACTGTTTCACCATCTACACAATAAATGTATGGACCAATCTTATCTTCTCTTTTCTCGAAACCAGGCATATCTGTCATATTCTTTTATACATTTTATAAGAAGAAAAGTTCAATCGGACAAGTAAAGTTCAATCACTCCCGTTTGAGGCCGGTGGTTAGAAAGAATTCGGTGCAGTAGTTGGCGCCCCAGAGGTCGTATCGGTCAAATTGCTTGACAAGTCTTAAACTAAATGAATTCCAGTCCTTTCTCTCAGGAAGGGTCCAGTAAACCTCGGCAAGGGCAGTAAGGCGAGGGAAGATGCCATACTCAAGACGCTGCCTGTGAGGAAAATATTCGGTCCACATACAACCCTGGCCACCAATAATGTTTTTGGCAACATGGGCAGGAACGGAAGCAGGAACAGGCTCGAAAAGGTAAACCGAATCAACCGGAGCATACCAGGAACGATGGCACAAAGTATCTTCATTCCGCTTCTGGGCAACATTAAAATAGCTGTAATGAATTGGGGTCATTATAGCCTTATGTCCCTGACGGGCAGCCTCTATCCCATTCTCCACATTGCGCCAGCTCATAACCACAGCCCCCTTAACCAAACCATCGTCAAGCATCTCATCCCAACCAACAAACTCACGACCACGCGCATGCACAATATCTGCAATCCGTTTCGCAAAATACTTCTGGAGCTCATTCTCATCCTTAAGAGAGTACTCCTTCATAAATTGCTGAGTCTGTTCAGACTCCTTCCACCACTTTTTGGCACACTCATCGGCACCAATGTGGATATAACGACCCGGAAAGAGATCCATCAACTCATTGAAGAGATCCTCCAGAAACGAAAAAACCGCCTCCGAAGGTGCAAGAACGTTATTCTGACGATTATAGATACCCCAGGTGATTGCAGGCTCCTTCTTAATATGAGGAGTAGTACTGAACTGCGGGTAGGTGGCAATTATTGCCATAGAGTGACCCGGAACATCAATCTCCGGAACCACAGTGATATAACGCCGGGCAGCATACTCAACAATCTCCTTCATCTGCTCAATCGTATAAAAACCACCGTAACGGGTACTATCCACACCCGTACCCGGGAAGATACCGATAATCGTACCCGCCCTCCATGAACCAATCTCATTCAGAAGCGGATGCTTTTTGCTCTCCATTCTCCAACCCTGATCATCGGTAAGATGCCAGTGGAAGTAGTTCATCTTGTGCAGAGCCAGATAATCTATATATTGCTTTATGTAGTCGACTGAATAGATATGCCTTACAACATCCAGATGCATCCCCCTGTACTCGAATCGCGGGTAGTCGGCCACCTTCACGGCAGGAACACTAAGCAGGCGGAACAATTGGGGATCAGTTGCCGGGCGGGTAGCCTTTGCCTCATCGGGCCTGACAGGCAGTAGTTGAATCAAAGTCTGAACCGCATAAAAGAGGCCGGATGGATTGGCCCCTGTAAGGATGGCTCTTTTTGCCGATGTTTCAAGCAGATAGGCCCCATCGCGATTGAAATTCTCCGGGTTGGAAATCTCATTTTCGTTTGTGTTAATTGACTCAATTCTGAGTTCAATAACTGATGTGTGGTTTTTGGCCTGTGCCGGTTTGGGTTCTCCGACAACCTTGAGTTCAAACCCGTAATACCTTTTCAGATAATCATTTAAGAACCCGGCAGAGTTTGCCTCTTCACACCCCTGCGCCACAATAATAGTTCCGGAATCAATAGTCAAACCGGCACCATCGACAGTGGTAACCATTTGCGGTTGAGGTATAATGGAGATCTCTTTGCAATCTCCCGATGCAGATGCCTTACAAGCTATCATTGCAAAAACAAGAAAAAAAGTGATTAATTTTTTCATAACGAACCCATTGCAGACTCAATCTGGTCGGTAACCTTATCTACCATCTCCCGAAGTTTACCCTCCAGCATCATTTTAAACATCCCTGAAAGTTCGGAATCCATAATCAATTGAAACTCACTAAAACCATTACCAAGATCGGTAAGCAGGACAGTGAACTCAAAAGGTATTGGCGACGAACCATACTGCTCATATTTAACACAACTGAAAGGAGTTCTTTCACTTATCTTCATCCCAATTTCAAACCCCTGAACCTTAGCCAGAAGAGTATCCGGAGTGGCAGTCAGATCGGCCTTATCCCTCATCTCGGGAGGGAGGTTGCGCGTGAAATTGGTTAAATCGGTAAAAAGCGAGTACAGAGTAATGGGAGGACGAGCTATCCTCACTACCCTCCCCTCAATATGAGTATTTGCCATAACTATTTCCCCCAGGCCTCCGGCTGATATCTCCAGTCCTGCAAAGTCTCCATATCCTCATCCTTGATGTACTTGCAAGATACAGCCTCATTGATAAGTGTATCGTAGTTGGTAAGAGTACGAAGCTCAAGATTAGCATACTCAAACGCCCTTCTCGACTTGTTAAAGTTGTAAGAGAAGATGGCAACCATCCCCATAACATTTGCCCCTGCCTTACTCAGGGCCTCAACTGCCGAAAGCGAACTGCCACCTGTAGAGATAAGATCCTCAACAACAACAACGCTAGCCCTTGGAGGCAACTCCCCCTCTACCTGAGCACCGGTACCATGATCCTTCGGTTTTGGACGAACATAGACAAAAGGTTTGCCAAGAGCCTCGGCCACCAGCATCCCCCACGCAATAGCACCGGTAGCAACACCGGCAATCACATCGACGTTTTCGTAATTCTGTTCAATTAACCTGACAAGACCACTATATACTATTTTCCTAGCCTTAGGATAGGAGAGGATTTTTCTGTTATCACAATAAATAGGTGACTTCCAGCCGGAAGCCCAGGTAAACGGTTTTTCGACATTTAACATTACAGCCTTTATATCCAAAAGCTGTCGTGCAACTATTTTTTCTGTAGATTCCATATAAAAAATTAAGTATCTTTGCGCAAAGATAGTAAAAAACAATCCCAATATTAAATGTATAGCATCTACTTCGAAAATCGCAGTCTGGCGGTATGCTCAAACACGGAGCAATCAATCAATGACCCGAATGCAGTACTCTATATACCCGGAAGCTTCCCGAAGATAGCAAGCCTGCCCTACATGTTTGACCAGAGCCCCGGAATAAAAACACTATACATCAAAAGCGAAAACGAAGAGTCAACACTAGAAGAGCTCTTCACCAACCTCACACAAATAAACGCAGGAGGCGGACTTGTCACAAACAAAAATGGTGAATACCTCATAATCTTCAGGCATGGCCGATGGGACCTTCCAAAAGGCAAACAGGAACCCGGAGAAGATATCAGAACCAGCGCAGTAAGAGAGGTTGAAGAGGAGTGCGGATTGAATCAGGTGACCATAAGCAGGCATCTCTGCGACACCTACCACACCTACCACCGGAACGATCTCTTCTGGATAAAACGCACCCAATGGTTTAAAATGGAGTACAACGGCAACGGAACATCTACCATACCGCAACTTGAAGAGGGAATCGAAAAGGCTATCTGGGTAAACAGGTGTGAACTTGCAGATTATATGCAAAACACCTACCCTTCCATTATTGAAGTTCTTGAAAAATCAGGAATTACCTTAAATCAGTAACTGTAACCCCCTGCATTCTGTTTTTCGGAAATGCAAATGACGATATTCCGGATGCGGCAACCTTCTTAAACTCTTTCACCACAATCAGATAGCTGCTACCATCGGCCGATATAAACTCTATTGCAGCAGGCAGATTATCTGCTTTATTAACCGAAACAACCACCCTTTTGTAGGGCGATTTCTTTGCGACAGGATTTAGTTCAACCACCCATAAACCCTTTGAATCTTTAGGCTTATCGGGAGATTTAAACCCACTGTTAGCAGTTCCGAGACGGCTCAGAAAACCCACCGGATTCTCGGCAATATCTATAGCTGTAGTATCATTCGGTAAAATAGTGAGTTCACCCGCACTCTTGCTCAAAATCCATTTGGAAGAGCCATCACAGTAGACCTCAATCTCCTCATTCACCATTCTGAAGGCATTTCCCTGAGTATCAACTTTCCCTGAATGCTCTGCAATAACCGCCCCTTTACCATCTTTTGCCACAAACTCAAACGAGACCACGGCTGCCGGATAGCTGCCTATTGCATTACGCATAGCAGCAAGCAAATCGGCACTGTTTCCACCTTGTGCCGGTAACTGCACGTTGAAAAACAGAAGCAAAAGAATTGAAAAACTAACTGATTTCATCTTAATCAAGTGAAGCGAGAATTCTGTCCAGCGACCTGAAATCGGTTATCAGCACCTGTCTGGCTTTACTACCCTCCGACGGACCAACGATTCCGGCAGCCTCAAGCTGATCCATAATCCTCCCCGCCCTATTGTAGCCAAGATTCATCCGCCTTTGAATCAAAGATGTAGAACCCTGCTGATACTGTACAACCAGTTTCGCCGCCTCGTCAAAGAGCTTATCCCTTCTTCCAAGATCGACCTCCGAAGCCGATGAGACATCCCCCTCTTCACCCGAATATTCAGGCAAATAGTGTGCCGAACCGTACCCCTGTTGCGAACCAATAAACTCGGTAATTCTCTCAACCTCCATCGTGTCGACAAATGCGCACTGAACCCGTGTAAGCTCCCCGCCCACAGAGATTAACATATCACCGCGACCAATCAACTGGTTGGCACCTGTTGACTCCAGAATGGTTCTCGAGTCAATGTTCGAAATTACCCGGAATGCAACACGTGCAGGGAAGTTTGCCTTAATAAGACCGGTAATGATGTTTGTCGTAGGACGTTGAGTTGCAATAACAAGGTGAATACCAATGGCTCTGGCAAGCTGTGCCAGCCTTACGATAGGCTCCTCAATTTCACGACCCGCAGTCATAAGCAGATCGGCAAACTCATCTATCACCACCACAATAAAGTGCATATAACGGTGACCCTTAAGCGGATTGAGCCTTCTTGAGAGGAACTTCTCATTGTACTCCTTGATGGTCCTCACATGTGCCAGTTTAAGCAGATCGTACCGCGAGTCCATCTCGATACAGAGAGATTTAAGAGTGTAAACAACCTTTTGGGTATCGGTTATAATCGCATCGTCGCTGTCGGGTAACTTGGCAAGAAAGTGTCTTTCAATTTTCGAGTAGAGTGAGAGCTCCACCTTTTTCGGGTCAATTAGCACCAGCTTCATTTCGGAAGGGTGCTTTGTATATAATAGTGAAGTGATTATAGCATTAAGACCAACCGATTTACCCTGCCCTGTGGCACCTGCAACCAGCAGGTGAGGCATCTTGGCCAGGTCAAAAGCCATCGCCTCATTGGAGATAGTCCGCCCGATAACCACAGGAAGCTCGAATTTGGAGTTCCTGAACTTAGGATCCTCCAGCAGAGACTTCATAGGAACCACACTCGGCTTATCGTTGGCAACCTCAATACCCACGGCATTTGTTCCCGGAATTGGCGCAATTATACGCACACCCCTTGCGGCAAGCGAAAGGGCAATATCATCTTCAAGACGCTTTATCTGTGAAATTCTCACACCGGCACTCGGAACAATTTCATAAAGGGTAACTGTAGGGCCTGTTCTGGCAAAAATACGCTCAACAGAGATCTTATAATCGCTCAAAGTCTTTACAATCTTGCGGTTATTCTTCTCCAGCTCATCCTGCGGAACCTTATAAATCTTATCCCGGTAATCTTCCAGGAGCGAAACGGGAGGTACCTTATAGTTAGGCAGATCCAGTCTCGGATCAAACAGAACCTCAAGCGTATCCTTTGGAATATCCTTCAGAAAATCCTCATCATTATCCGAATCGCCTTCTGTTTCATTTTCAGGATTAACCACTATGAGCTCCGGCCGATTCACCTCTGTCTTCTCATCAATAAACTCCAGAGGTTCTTCAGAATATGGGTTGGGAATCACGCCGGACTCCACCGGCTTGGTTACAACGCTAAACGGAACACTCTCAGCAACACTCTCCTGAGCGCTATTTTCTACCTCAAAAGGAACAGCATCCACACTCTCTGCAACAATCTTTGCCTCTTTGGGTTTGCGGTGAAAAATCGAGGCAATTCCCCTGTTGATCCAGTTTACGACTCTATAATTTAACAGGATGAGCCATAGAATGAAGATCACGAAAATTACCGAACCGGCACCTACAGGGCCAAGCATACCATTTAGCCACTCATTTACATAATATCCGTATGAACCCCCTACTCCGTTGCCGAACCAGTCATCGAATTTGGTAAAGCCGAATACAAAAGAGAAGAGAAGAGAGAGAATGATTGAGCCGTAAAGTGTTAGGAAGAAGATTCTGAGTAATCTTACCTTCTTGATTTTGAGGGAGTAGATAGCTACTGCGGCAAAGAAAAAGGGTATTATGAATGCCCCCAGTCCAAATAGCTTGGAGAGGAGCAGATTAGACCAGTAAAATCCAAGTTTTCCTGCTCCGTTCTCTACCGGAACAATTGCGCTCCACGCATCCGGTCTTGAGAGCAGGGACTGATCCTCTGCCCAGGTGAACAGATATGAGAGCATTGCAACCAATGTGTATACCGACATTGCTGCAAAGAACAGGCCTGTAATTAGTTTAAAAGCTTCGCCCCCCTTTGGTGAGGGAGCTGTTTCGGCATTTGAAGAGCCCTTTTTTGCCATTTTACCGCTATAGTTAAATTATACTCTTTCGATTTTTGCTCCAAGGGCATTAAGACGCCCGTCAATATTCTGGTATCCCCTGTCTATCTGTTCAATATTCTCTATGATGCTTGTTCCCCTGGCGCTCATTGCAGCAATCAGAAGAGCGATACCGGCTCTGATATCGGGCGAGACCATGCGTGTACCCCGCAGGCAGAATTCACGGTTGTGACCGATTATTGTTGCACGGTGCGGATCGCAGAGAATTATCTGCGCACCCATATCAATGAGTTTATCAACGAAAAAGAGACGGCTCTCGAACATCTTCTGATGGATGAGTACCGATCCCTTTGCCTGTGTGGCAACTACGAGAAATACTGAGAGGAGGTCGGGGGTGAGTCCCGGCCATGGAGCATCGGCGATGGTCATGATTGAGCCATCGAGAAAGCTCTCAATTTCATAGTGTTCGTGAGTGGGGATGTATATGTCGTCACCTTTGTGCTCCATTTTGATGCCCAGCCGGCGGAACTGGTCGGGAATGATGCCTAACTGGTCGTATGCTACATTCTTGATAGTTATTTCACTGGCGGTCATTGCGGCAAGGCCTATGAAGCTGCCAACCTCAACCATGTCGGGCAGGATGGTATGCTCCGTTCCGCCGAGCGTCTCAACACCCTCTATTGTAAGCAGATTGGAGCCTATTCCAGAGATGCGGGCTCCCATTCTGTTGAGCATTTTTGAGAGTTGCTGCAGATATGGTTCGCATGCTGCATTGTAAATTGTGGTGGTTCCCTGTGCAAGCACGGCTGCCATTACGATATTGGCAGTACCGGTCACAGATGCCTCATCAAGAAGTATATAGCATCCTTTTAACCTCTTGGTTGTGAGCTCAAAGTATGAGCCGCCCTGTTTATAGTCAAGGCTTGCACCCAGTTTCTCGAGGCCAATCAGGTGTGTATCAAGTCTCCGGCGGCCAATTTTATCGCCTCCCGGTTTTGGCATATTTGCATATCCGAATCGGGTGAGAAGCGGGCCCACTAACATTACCGAGCCCCTGAGCGCCGCAGAACTCTTCCCGAACTCTTCGGAACGCACATAATCCAGATCAATATCTGAAGCCGAGAAAGCATAAGAGTGTGAAATACAAGATGATCCTGAAAAATTACGCCCTTTAATCCCGAGATGCTCCACTTTAACGCCGAGTTTTCCGAGAAGTTCTATTAGTTTATTGACATCCAGAATATCCGGAACGTTGTGTATGACCACTCTCTCTTTCGTGAGCAACACGGAAGAGAGAATCTGAAGAGCCTCATTCTTGGCCCCCTGCGGAGTCAGCTCGCCCTTTAAACGATGACCACCTTCAACCCTGAATACAGCCATTACTTTCTCTTAATATTTTTCTTCTTATTGTTTCTGAAATTCGGTCTGTGACCCTGATCGTTCCTGTATCCGCCTTCTGACCTGTGTCCCTGATAGTTCTGGTGACCCTGATACCCTTGTGAAGATGAACCGTTCTGGCTTATTGCTGGCAGATGGAAATCTTCAGGAATTGATATCCGTCCGTCCGATAAGTTTCTGATATCTCTGAATATAATCTCTTCTGAAACCGAATCTTTATTCCAGATAAGATACTGTTGCCTCATATATCCGGCAAGCACCATTACCATATTGCGGCGAAGCTCATCGTCCGGTTTATCTGCAATCATATCAATCATATTCTGTATGTTGCGTCCGTAATGGGCAGCCTTAAGGGGTGTCTTGTCCAGGGGGATGGGGTTCGGTCTTGTGGAGAAGGTCTCTTTTGTGGGTGTTGGATATGGCGAGTCTATATCTATTTCAAAATCAGATATAATGTGAACGTGGTCCCACAATTTGTGTTTGAAGTCGTTCAGATCTCTCAGCTGGGGGTTTAGAATCCCCATCACTCCCACTACGGCGCGGATCTGTTCATTCCTCTTCTCCTTATCTTCTATGTTTACCACATAGTCAATCATCTTCTGAACATGCCTCCCGTATTCGGGCATTATAAGCTTTGTTCTCTGTGTATTATAATCCATTATTGTTTGTTTATGAGAGAATTCCGTTTCAGTTTGTTAATCTCGAGCAAAGATACACAAATTTTAGCACCCAACTCCTGCAGATAAAGTTTTGCCCACTTATCTCCAACCTCAATTACCTTGCCGTAACGCTTTTCGAACGGGCCGCAAATGATCTCAACCTCATCGCCATTGGAGATTATCTCCTTGTTCTCGGCAATCTGCAGAAACTCTTTAATTGCTTCAATTTCATCGTCACGAACCAGTGCCGGCCTGCCAAGATAGTAGACAATTCTGGCAACTCCGTAAACCAGAGGTAATTCTCTTAGTTTATATTCGTCGCATTTTACAAACACATAGGATGCAAAAAGGGGCTTCTCAACGAGCTTCATCCTGTCGCTCCACCTCATTTTAACCTTGTGTATAGGGAGATAGGTCTCAATACCCATCTGCATAATTCTCTCTTCAACCTTCTTCTCCGCTCTTGCGGATGTATACAAAACAAACCAGGGCATCTCTTTATAAAATCTTTTCCGTTGTACACTTAATATCTCTCGCCACTTTCGTCTCCGATTCTTGCAGCGCTATCGCAAATATAGACAAAATTATACCATGATTTCTATTATATTTGCAAATATGTTCATCATCCTGTTAATGCGATTACATTATGTATAATAAACTGAATTCCAAAGAGGTAAAATTGGCTGTCGTGGGTCTTGGTTATGTAGGGCTTCCACTGGCTCTTGAATTTGCAAAGCATTTCAAAGTTGTGGGTTACGATATTAAAGAGAAAAATCTTGATTTGTTGCGCAGAGGGGTCGATCCGAGCGGTGAGCTTGGTCCCGAGTCGTTTGTGAACAGGGATATTCTCTACACCTCAAGTATGGATGATCTGGCATCTGCCAACTTCTTTATTGTTGCGGTGCCTACACCTATAGATAAATATAACAAGCCGGACCTTAAGCCTCTTTTGTCGGCTACCGAGGCTGTGGGTAAGGTGCTTCACAAGGGTGACTATGTAATTTATGAGTCAACTGTTTACCCGGGTTGTACCGGTGAGGAGTGTGTGCCGTTGCTGGAGTCTTTGTCGGGGTTGAAATATATTGAGGATTTCAAGGTTGGTTACTCGCCTGAGAGGATAAATCCGGGGGATGCCGAGCATTCGCTTCAGAATACTGTGAAGATTGTTTCGGCGTGTGACTCTGAGTCGCTGGATGAGATTGCGGTGATCTATGAGCGGGTCGTTGCGGCGGGTGTGCATCGTGCTCCGGATATCCGTGTTGCCGAGGCGGCCAAGATTATTGAGAATACCCAGAGGGATGTGAACATTGCGCTCATGAACGAACTCTCCATAATTTTTAATCGTTTGGGGATTAACACCTTTGACGTTATTAAAGCCGCCGCAACCAAGTGGAATTTCGTCTCCTACACTCCTGGTCTGGTTGGCGGGCACTGCATTGGAGTTGACCCCTATTACATGGTTCACAAAGCTGCCGAACTCAAATACCACCCACAAATGATTGCTTCGGGACGTTTCGTTAACGACTCTATGGGCGGATACATTGCCAAACAGACCGTTAAGAAACTTTTGGACGGACATCTGCTTACCGGCGAGACTCCCCGCGTACTCATCATGGGCATCACCTATAAAGAGAATGTCTCCGACATCCGCAACTCAAAAGTTGTGGACATCTTTGCCGAACTCCAAAGCTACAAAGTTGACACAGATGTAATTGACCCGAATGCCGACCCACATGCCGTCGAAGAGGAGTACGGCATTAAAATGGCCGCAGCACCAACCGGCAAATACCACGCCGTGATCATCGCTGTCGCACACCGCGAATACGTTACACTCGAAGAAAACGACCTTGCCCGCCACCTTCAGCCAAACGGCCTCGTAGTAGACATCCGCGGCCTCTTCCGCCCCAAAATCACCCGCTTCCGCTACTGGTCACTCTGATAACCTTGCCAAGGTGGAGTAACCTTGCCAAGGTTCTTGGGAAAAACGCCCTTTAAGGTGGAGTAACCTTGCCAAGGTTCTTGGGAAAAACGCCCTTTAAGGTGGGGTAACCTTGTACTTTTTTCAAAAAGATCCAGAATCATAAGACACTTGACAAAGTGGTTCATAAAGTTAAAGCAAAACAGAGGCGATTATGAATGCCTCTGTTTTGTTTAACAAATACAAATTTTACATAACCTAATGATTAAGAGGGGAAAGCATCTATTTTAAAACACAAGCAAGCGAATTAGAAAATTTTAAAAATTGTATGGTTTTTAAAATTTTCTAACCTGCATGTTACCTCATAAATGGGTTTTAGTGTCCCTCTTGCCAGTTTAAAAATTTTAAAAACACCAAATTTTTTAAAATTTTTGATACCACTGTGCAAGAATTACAACACAGAGCTCTCCTCTCCTACTTAAAAGATTTACACTAATTTCTTGTTTGTCAAAATAAAACGAGGCTGCGGCAATTGCCGCAGTTTTGCTTTTGACCAGCCTTGGCAAGGTTACCCCACCTTCTGCAGCATTTTCCCCAAGAACCTTGGCAAGGTTAC
>CAZFTS010000028.1:0-39257 GCA_964521685.1 uncultured Muribaculaceae bacterium | reverse complement strand
TCAAAATATTTACATCGCCTTTGGCGACTTATTTAAAAGTCATGGGTGTTTCATATTCAATATTTATTTAACAATCCTCCGTTAAAGCCTGAAAATGCATATGCGCTATTGAAAGTAAACTATTTTTGAATGTTTGTTGAATCAACTATTTCTCATTTCAATCTTGTGTTCAAAGCTAAGAAATATAATGATAAATTTCACATCATTTAAAATTTTTCTTAGTAAATATTAAGTCTTTAGCTAATATTTTCACCGGTAGTCCGAGAAATAATAAGATTTATAAAATATTTTACAACACAATCATCTGCTATAGTTCCCCACCTAAGGCGCTTTGTGGTAATGTGATCTAATTACTTATTTATCTGATCTTTATAAATTACTTCTTTTTTGTATCATGATAATCCGGCAAAACAGTGTGCTTTGCCAGAATTTGGTATAATTATTTGAATAACTGAATGTTACAAAACTCAGTTTTCCAATTTTGGAAATTTGATGTTTGTATATAGCTGTATATTAGCAATTTGTACCGAACTTTGGCAAAGCACAGCAGCACTTTTCACCTCTCACTGTTTTTTGAAAAGAACTGGCTGTCTGCGCTTTATAAAATAAATTTTTATGAATGGCCTTTATTTGAAAAAACAATACTCCTCATTATAAACAACTTACAAAAAACAGTGAGAGGTGAAATCACTCGTTAGCTGCTGTAATAATGCATATTAAAGAGGTGGGGATGTATCTTTGCCAGAGTTTGGTGTAATTATTTGAATTACTGAACATTACAAAACACAGTTTTCCAAATTTGGAAAATAGATATTTGTATATACCTGCATATTAGTAATTTGTATCAAACTCTGGCAAAGCGAAGGTTATTTGATATGCGCTCCGATGTCGATGAATTTGAGCTTCATCCGCGACAGGAAGAAGGTGAAGACAATGCTGCCTTTGTAGATTGAGGTGATTTTGTGGTTGCACAGGGTTTCGTCACGGGTTATGTGTCTTCTCATATCCCAAAAGTGGTTGTGGGCGTTGATGACTGCTTTGAAGAAGGTTTTTTTCCCGTGAAGCAGATACATTACGGCAGAGAGGCCGTCGAGAATCATCCGCAAACCTATTGTGAAGTGGAGTCTGTTTCCGGGAAGGTTTTTGTAGAGCATGAGCAGATTGTTCCTGTAGTTGTAGTAGAGCTTTAATGGTGAGTTGTTAGGCAGGGTGCCGCCACCGACATGGTAAACGACCGAATCGGGGAATGCCCAAACCTGACTGCCGGAGAGTTTTGCCCGCCAGCAGAGGTCTATCTCCTCCATATGGGCGAAGAATGTATCGTCAAACCCTCCCAGAGATCTGTAGAGGGATGCTCGAATCATAAATGCCGCACCCGATGCCCAGAAGATCTCCCGCTCCTGATTGTACTGAGCCATATCCTTCTCTATGTAGGAGAGCACCCTTCCGCGGCAAAAGGGATATCCGAAATAATCTATATAACCACCGCAGGCACCGGCATATTCAAAGTAGTCTCTCTCGAATGCCGATTTTATCTTTGGCATGCAGATGCCTATCTGAGGATTATTGTCCAGAGCTGCTATTAATGGCTGGATCCAACCCTGAGTCACCTCAACATCGGAATTGAGCAGCAGAAAATAATCTGCCTCAATCTGCTCCAATGCACGGTTGTAACCACCGGTGAACCCGTAGTTGTTATCGAATTCAATAAGTTTTAATCCGGGATGTGTCTCTTTGATCCATTTCTGAGAACCGTCAGTTGAACAGTTATCTGCAATAACAATCTCAACATCTTTAATTTGGGTTCTCTTTATAAGCAGATGGAGAAACCTCTCCAGATAGTGTTTCCCGTTCCAGTTTAGTATGACTACGGCTACTTTTGACAACTCTTTTTTTTGTAAAGATAGTTATTAAAAAGAGCTTTTAAAGGTGAAACCTGAATCCAAGCTCGAATTTGAATTGAAGAGGCTGTGAGCTTCTTATGCTAAGCGGTTGATTATTATCAAAATAGTAGGCTATAGAAGGATCAAAATAGATTCCGGCGCCTCTGTTTACCTGAAACTCAGCCCCAAACCCACCGTTCATTGACCACTGCAGACCATCAATAGATTGACCATAACTCTTTCTGATACCATTTTCAAATACCTTGTAATAGGCATAAAGGCCCTTCTCAATAGCAACTCCACCCGAAACATAGACCCGGAGACTCTCCTTGTTGAACAGATTGTAGTAGAGGTTCAGAGGAATCCCTATATAGTGCAATGTAAGCTGTGTCTCCCTGGTTTGCTCTCTGGATATAGCATCGTAGTGTGAGAAGAGTAATGTATAATTGAGCCCGGTTGCGGTATATAGCCTCTTTGAGAGAGGATACTGGAACTGCACTCCGAGAGAAATAGGCATCAGAAATTTTGTATTTGAAACAACCTCCTGAGGAACATATGCCTTCTGAATTGTAGATACCACATTGGTTATCACATCACTCTGACTCTTACTCAAACCCATGAGTGTAACCGAATTGCTGGCAGTAGACGGGGAGATGTTGGTCGAAAGTGCCAACAGAGGCGACTGAGTTTTTCTGCGACCGCTTTTGCGGCTCAGGTCAAACAGATAGTCACGCTTTTTAACCTCAGAGGTTTTAGAGGTTATTGAGGTATTAGTGTTTGAAGTGCTCTGAGGTGTTTCTGTTACCTGCTTATGCCCATCATTGATAACTTTGGTATCGGTATTGATTACCTTGGTCTCAGTATTAGCTGACTTAGTATCGGTAATTGCAACCTTGGTTTCGGTATTGACAACACTGGTCTCTGTATTGGCAGCTTTAGTATCGGTATTGGCAGCTTTAATGTGGGGCTTGATATTGGTGTTGACTGCTTTGATACTGGTGTTGACTGCTCTGGTCTCATCCGGGATCTCTTTAGCGGATGGTTGGGTTGCCTCTACGATGAGTTTATCGGGGATGATGCTTTTCTGTGGGGCTGTTACTTCACCGCCGTCAAGGAAGAACAGAAGAGCAAGGGAGGCGGCAACAGCGGTTGTTGCAAAGATTGTTCTCCTCATGAAGAGAACCTTTGCACGCTTTCTACTGGCTAACGAAGAGGAGATCCTCTCCCAGGAGCCGGCATCCGGTGTCTCCAGATGTCCCTCCATCAGGTCGCGGACTCTCTTATCAAACTCTATGTTACCCATTTTACTCACCTCTCTTCCCGTTTACTCTTTCTTATATTTTTACAAATCTATTATCTTACCAATTAAACTGTTACAATTAACGAAACCGCTTCACTCACCGTCCCTTCTCCTCCAGCCGCTCCTGAAGCCAACCCCTGGCCCTGCTCAGCTGGGATCTTGAACTGCCCTCGCTTATGTTTAGCTCCTTTGCAATCTCCTGGTGACTGTAACCCTCTATGGCGTACATATTGAATACAGTCCTGAACCCGTCCGGCATTGTGGCTATCAGCCTCATAAGCTCCCCGGAGGTGATGTTTCCCATTACCGAACTCTCTACCGAAAGCTCCCTGTCAACATCGCTCAACTCCCCGCTGAACTTAAGCACATCGCCCTTTCTCAGATACATCAAGGCAGTGTTTACAAAAATCCGCCTTAACCAACCCTCGAAGGAGCCACTTGCATTAAATGTGTCAATCTTTTCAAATACTGTGATGAATCCATCGTGCAGGACATCTCTGGCACGCTCCCTGTCACCTACGTATCTTAAGCAAACCGTAAGCATCTTTGGAGAGTACAACTCATAAAGAGTGCGTTGTGCTACCGGATTCTGTTTCCTACAGCCACTCAGCAACTCCTTCTCGTCGAGAAAGTCCCTTTTTGAAGTTATCATTCACAGTAATTATTAGATGCAAAATAGTAATATTTCGTTGCACCGACAATAAAAAGATTTCAACATTGTCCCGAAGCTTGGATTGATATTTGCAAAGGTAGGATTTTAATTAACTTTGTAATACATAAATACTAAATACAATGTCGTTTCCGGTGAAGTTTCATACCCTTTCAATCTCCTTTTTAATAACAGTTATTCTCTCTTTATCTGCCAGTTACAAACCTCTGAATGCACAAAACCTGGATAAAAACTCACTTGCATTTCTGGAGGCGGTAAAGAATTATAACCTTGGTAACAAAGAGCTTGCCGAAAAACAGCTGAGAGAGCTTGCATCGGCCGATCCGGGGAATGATGCCATCCATTTTTATCTGGCAAATATCCACCTGACAAGGAATGAAACAGTCAAAGCGGAGGAGGAGATGATAAAGGCGCTCCGGATTGACCCAACCAACAGCTGGTACAAACAGCACCTTGCATCCATATATACTTACAGGGGAAAAATCAATAAAGCAATTGACCTTTACAACGAACTTCGCAAGGAGAAACCTCTGGAAAGCGAACTCTATGACGGGCTAATTGAGCTATATATCCAGCAGAAACAGTATGCAAAAGCGAGAGAGGTGCTGGAAGATATCGAGAAGTCTATTGGGATTAATGAAGCCACAGGGCTCACCCGTTACAATCTTATGATTTACGAAGGTAGGCAGGATGAGGCAGCAAAATATCTGGAAGAGTTTGACAAAGAGCATGGTTCACCAAGAACATCGGCTATTATCGGAGACAACTATGCCGCTGCGACAAAGGACTCCATTGCCGAAAGATACTATGTGCGCTCCCTCTCGATGGCTCCCGATTATATGCCTGCAAATTTCGGTCTTGCAGAGATTTACAGAGTCAAAGGTAAATATGACCTCTATTTTGAGCGGATTAACCCATTCCTGAAGAGTGCAGATGTGGATCCTGCAATGAAGGTTGGCTATATGAGGCAGATTCTCACCAACACAAGATTCGTTCAAACCTTCCTTCCACAGGTTGATACCATGATGAACAACCTCTATGGGGCACACCCTGAGGATAGCAGCGTCGCTTTTACATACTCTCTCTTTCTGGTCCAGTGTGAACAGAGCGGAAAGGCACTGGAGGTTCTGCACACCAATCTGCAAAAGTATTACGACTCAAAAGAGGCTCACCGTCAATATCTTTCACTAATATACTACCTTCAGATGTGGGAGCCTATGGAGAAGAAGAGTGACGAGGCGCTTGCAGTTTTCAAAAACGACCCCGATTTTTTACAGTTCAAAGGAATTGCCCAGGTTCAGAGCGGGAAGACCGATAGCTCCATTGTTACATTCAAAGAGATATTAAAACACACAAAAGATAGTGCCACCGTGGTCAACACAATGACCAATATTGCAGATATGAACTACAGGGTGGGGAATAAAAAAGAGGCATATAAATATTATCAAAAGGTTATTAAGCAGGAGCCAAAACATATACCTGCGCTGAATAATTATGCCTACTTCCTCTCACTGGACGGGAAAAATCTGAAGCAGGCATACAAAATGAGCAAAATTACCGTTGAGACAGAGCCCAACAATCCCACTTATCTGGATACCTTTGCATGGATCCTGCATCTGATGGGTAATAATATCGAGGCAAAATCGGTTTTTAAACATGCAATGATTTACGGGGGGAAGGAGAATGCCGATATTCTGGACCACTACGCCGAAGTGCTTTTTGCCCTTAAGGAGTACGACCTTGCGTTCATATACTGGAATCAGGCTCATAAACTTGACCCTTCACTTGGAATTGAGGCCAAAGCCGAGGCCAGAAAAAAAGAGATGAAACAATAGTTATGTCAAGACTCTTTCTTTGTTTTTTCCTGTTTTTTGCGACACTTATAAACGGTGTTGCACAGAGCGTTACTGAACAGACCAAAAGAAGGGAGGAGATCGAGAAGGAGATCGCATTTCTGGACAGACAACTATCCGCCAATAAATCAAAACAGCAGGCCAGTACCAAAGAGCTCAACTTTATCCAGAGAAAAATATCCAACAGAAAAAAGCTGCTTGCCCAGATTGAGAATGAGATCAGGCTGATTGATGCTTTATCGGCCCAAAAGGGAAGAGAGGTGGACAATCTAAACAGTGAGCTGGCAATGCTGAAAAAAAGGTACTCCCATCTCGTTTACAACTCTTATAAACACAGGGATAAGACTATCTGGATCCTCTATATTCTGTCGAGTGAGAGCTTTGAACAGGGTTACAAACGGTGGAGCTATCTCAGAAATTACTCCCGGATCATGAAAGATAGCGCAAAGGAGATAAAGGAGAGGAGTTCCGATATTAAAGGGCAGGTTGAAAAGCTTGGTAATTTAAGGATGGAATCTCTTAATATGCAGCAAAAGAGGGAGAGGGAGTACAACTCACTATCTGCCGAGGAGAAGAGGGCAAAAGATATTGTAACCCAGCTATCAAGAAAAGAGAGAGAGTTCCGGCAGCAGCTTACCGAGAAGAGAAAAGAGGTGGAGCGGTTGAACAGGGAGATTGAGAGAATTCTTGCAGAGGCAGCGAAAGAGAAGAAGAGTTCCGGTTATAAAGAGAGTGCCGCCGACAAAGCTCTCTCAACCAATTTTGAAAGCAATAAGGGCCGGTTACCATGGCCTGTCAAAGAGGGTGTTATCATTGAACAGTTCGGTCAGCATAACCACCCTGTATTTAAGAATATTAAACTACCATTTAACAATGGAGTGAATATATCTACAACTCTTAATGCACAGGTTCTGTGCGTTTTTGACGGAGTTGTAAAGCAGATATTGGTATTGCCGGGATACAACCAGTGTGTTTTAGTGCAACACGGTGACTACTATACATTCTACACAAAAATAGAGAGGGTATCTGTAAAAACAGGTGATTCCGTTAAGACCAGCCAGGTTTTGGGTACTCTTACAGAGAATGAGGGCAACTCCGTTATCCACTTCCAGCTCTGGAGCGGAACATCAAAACAGAATCCGGAACACTGGTTATCTGATATTTAAAACCAAATTTAATATTTAAAGCTGCTTCCGCCGATAAACTCTCTGATTATTGAGGTGGGCGGGACACAGGTGATCTCCGACGGTTGTAACTCCTGTATATAGGAGAGAAACTTCAGAAGTCTGATACTTTCGGTATATGCCGGCGAATTTGCCTGAATCCTTCTCAATTGCGGCTCGGCGTAGTATTTAAGCAGAGGTAGCTCGTAAATAAGGGCGGAGTTGAACATAATATGGGCATTCTCCTGGTAGGGGAAGATGTTGTTAAGCTCTCCCCTTCTGACACTTGGCCATCTCAGAATTGTACTCTCGGGAGACATCCCCCTGTAATTTCCATCCCGAACGATACGTCTTATAAGACGGCAATCGGAGGTCGAGATATTGTTATTCTCATCCAGAGAGAGTGAAGTGAGGGCAGATGCGTATATTTTGTAGACCCTTTCCGGCTCAATATGCGAAATAAGGTCAGGGTTGAGGCCATGTATCCCCTCCATAATGAGAATATCCTTCTCACCCATAGAGATCTTATCTCCCGTAAAAACCCTCTTACCCTGGGTAAAATCAAACTTGGGCAGCTCAATGACCCGCCCCTCAAAGAGCTCATTCAGCTGTTGATTAAGAAAACGGACATCCATTGCACCCAACACCTCAAAGTCATAGTTACCATCCTTATCTTTTGGCGTTTTCTCCCTGTCCACAAAGTAGTTGTCCATCTCTATCACAACCGGATTCAATCCAAGCACCTTGAGCTGCAGGGCAACCCTTTTGGATGTAGATGTCTTACCGCTGCTTGACGGACCAGCTATAAGTACCAGTTTAACACTCTCCCTCCTTTTGAATATCTCATCGGCAATCAGTGCATACTTCCTCTCATGCAAGGCCTCCGAAATCTGAATAAGCTCGGTAGCCTTTCCCTTGAGAATGGCATTGTTAAGAGAGCCAACCCCTTTAACACCCAGAATACTGCACCAGTCCGAATACTCTTTGAAGACATCAAAAAGCTTATATTGATAAGGAGTTCTGATAATTTTATAAGGGTCGGTTATCGAAGGGGATCTGAGTAGCAATCCTCTTCCGAAAGATTCGAAATCCCAGGAGGTTATCATGCCGGTTGACTCAACCAGCGGACCGTAGTAGTGGTCGGGATAGCCATCCAGAAAATAGACTGTTGTGAAAAACTTCCCCCGGAACTCATGCAGCGACGCCTTCTCGGTACGGTTGGTCTCCCTGAACATCCTGAGAGCCACATCGGTTCTTATCTTCTGCCTGGTTATGGGCAAATTGGCATCAATTATCTGCTGCATCCGCTTTTTAATTGCAGATACCTCATCTTCGCTGAGTGCAACAACTTTTGGTGAGCCATCTTCATCAGGTTCAAGCTCCCTTATCTCGGCATACATCCCATTTTGGAGATTGTAGTCTATAATGAGAGAGTGTTGCGGATAGATCTCATAGACAGCCTTCTGAAGAATAAAGTTCAGAGAACGGGAGTAGGTTCTGGCTCCATCGGGATGAGAGTAATCAATAAAATGAATGTTGTGGGAGTTGTAAATCTGAAATCCAAGCTCCTTCAACTGATTATCTACAATGGCAGCGAGAGTGGGCCACTTAAGTTCTACGTAATTGTCGGCGGCAAGCTTTGCCAGCGTTGTACCGGGTTCGCACTTAACCCTCTTGTTTATGTTTTCGCAAAAAACTTCGACCATAATTTTCACTTTTTCAGATATATTTGCCGGTTACCGATTTTTTGTCCAGCCTTATCTCCTCAGGAGTACCCTGTGCAACAATCATACCCCCGTTTGCTCCACCTTCCGGCCCAAGGTCAAAAATATAGTCAACCGAACGCAGTACATCCAGATTATGTTCAATGATTATAACGGTATTACCCTGATCGGTTATTTTCTGAAGCACACCCAGAAGCACCCTCACATCTTCAAAGTGAAGCCCGGTGGTGGGCTCGTCCAGTATGTAAACAGAGTTCCCGGTACCCCTCTTCGAGAGCTCGGCTGCCAGCTTAACCCGTTGGCTCTCCCCTCCGCTGAGCGTTGTAGATGACTGTCCCAGTTTCACATAGCCAAGACCCACTTCATCAAGAGCTTTAAGACGCTGAACTATGGATGGCACGCTTTCGAAAAACTGAAGAGCCTGGGAGATGGTCATCTCCAGAACCTCACTGATTGACTTACCTCTGTATTTTACAGCCAGAGTATCGGGAGTATATCTCTTTCCGTTGCAATCCCGGCAGTGGACATGAACGGCTGGCAGGAAATTCATCTCAATTATCTGAACTCCTGCTCCTTTACAACTCTCACACCGTCCTCCCTTTACATTGAAAGAGAATCTGCCCGGCTTAAAGCCTCTGATCTTTGCATCGGGAGTCTCGCCAAAAAGCTTGCGGATATCTGAGAATACGTTTGTATAGGTTGCCGGATTACTTCTCGGGGTTCTTCCGATAGGTGACTGATCGACCTCAATAAGTTTATCTACATTCTGAATACCTTTTATCTCCCTGTAAGGCAGAGGCTTGTATAGAGAGTGGTAAAAGTGGTTGCTCAGAATGGGCATAAGGGTCTCATTTATAAGCGAAGATTTACCGCTTCCGCTTACACCGCTTATTCCGATGAGACATCCGAGCGGGATTTTAATATCTGCACTTTTAAGGTTATTTCCCGTAGCACCATAGAGTTCAAGAAACTTACCGTTACCTCTTCTTCTAACAGACGGGATCTCTATCTTCTTTATTCCCTTAAGGTAATCGGCAGTTAGTGTCCCTGTAATCACGGATGGATGTCCCGAAAAGAGCACCTTACCCCCCTTCTCTCCCGCTCCCGGCCCCATATCCACCACCCAGTCGGCCGATGTTATCATCTCCTGGTCATGCTCCACAACCATGATGGAGTTACCCTCGTCCCTGAGCTTTTTAAGCGAGACTATCAGTTTCATATTGTCCCGCTGGTGGAGTCCGATGCTGGGTTCGTCAAGAATGTAGAGCACATTCACAAGTCTCGAACCAATCTGGGTTGCAAGTCTTATCCGCTGGCTCTCACCCCCGCTCAGCGATCGGGTGCTCCTGTCCAGCGCCAGGTAGTTGAGCCCCACATCCAGCAGAAATCCTATTCTGTCCTTCAGCTCCTTTAAAATATCCCGCGCAATTATCTTTTGCCTGCCGTCCAGCCTGCTCTCCAGCTCCGACACCCAGTTATAGAGCAGATCTATATCCATTGCAGATACCTGTGCAATATTTTTATTGTCTATTCTGAAGTTGAGGGACTCCTCCTTAAGTCTGGTTCCGTGGCAGACAGGGCACTCGATCTCCTCTACAAAGCGCTCCTTTTTCTGGATCAGTTCATCACTGTCATTGTCACTCTGTTCTATCATGGCAATAACTCCCGGGAAACTCATCATCTGTGAAGAGTATTCGCCGCTCACCCTGAAGAGTTCATCGGAGCCATATATAATGAGGTCGAGAGCATCTTCCGGGATATCTTTTACAGGATCGTGAAGCGAGAATTCGTACTTTTTTGCAATCCCCTCCAGCTGCCTGAAAAGCAGAGTATTTCTCATTACCCCTATGGGAGTGATTGCCCCTTTTGCAATTGAGATCTTATCGTTGGGAATAATCTTTGATAGATCGGCCTTATTTATCATTCCCAGCCCTTTACAGTGCGGGCAGGCCCCCTGTGGCGAGTTGAAAGAGAATGTATGCGGGGCGGGTTCGGGATAGGATATCCCGCTTTTTGGGCACATGAGGTGTTTGCTGTAGTGGCTCAAAGCCCCCGATTCAATATCCAGAAGGGCGAGTGACCCTTTTCCGTGGTAGAGCGCCGACAGTACCGACTCTCTTATCCTCTTTTCTCCCTGCGGTGCAGGGATCAGTTTGTCAATGACAAGCTCAATAAAGTGTGATTTATATCTGTCCAGGGGATTGATACCTGAGAGATCAATCACCTCTCCGTCAACCCTTACCTGAAGAAAACCCTTTCTTACCAGAGATTCAAACAGATCTTTATAGTGCCCTTTTCTACCCTTTACCAGCGGAGCCAGAAGCAGGGAGCGCCTGCCGGCATACTCCTGTATGATGAGGGAGACTATCTGCTCATCACTGTACCGCACCATCTCCAGTCCGGTTACGGGAGAGTATGCTCTTGAGGCTCTTGCGTAGAGAAGTCTCAAAAAATCATAGATTTCGGTAATCGTTCCTACTGTAGAGCGCGGGTTACGGCCTGTGGTTTTCTGCTCGATTGCAATAACAGGACTTAGCCCTGTGATTGAGTCTACATCGGGTCTCTCAAGTGCCCCCATAAACTGGCGGGCATATGACGAGAGTGTATCCATGTACCTCCTCTGCCCCTCGGCAAATATGGTGTCAAATGCAAGAGAAGATTTACCGCTACCGCTAAGGCCGGTTATTACCACCAGTTTATCGGATGGAATCTTAAGTGATACATTTTTAAGGTTATGAACCCTTGCACCAGTTACCTCTATTCCCATTTATTAATTTGCCTCCCTGAACCCCTTTTCGGGAATTCTTACCTTGTATGTTCTTTTAAGCTTATTATCCAGATTATTGGCTCTTATCCACTGATTGAACATCTTTAGCAGCTTGAAGTTGGTACCGTGTTTCTCTGCAAAAGCGGACCAGTTTGCAACTGTTCCTGAAACATCTACCGTATTATATTCAAGCTCCTTAAAGAGATCTTCATCTTTAAGGTTAAACCCATAAAGAGCTCTGTCATTAAGTATCGTTTTGAATGCTATCGCACGGAAAACATATCGTCCGGTCTCTTCTACAAACTGGGTATCGTAGTAGCAGTTTTTGTTCTGTTTTGAGATTCTGTATCTCACATTTTTAAAGCCTGTGTTGTATGAGGCTGCTGCCATTGTCCAGCTGCCGAATTCGGCATAGCCCTTTTTGTAGAATGCGGCGGCAGCTCTGGTTGCCTTTTCAATGTTGTATCGCTCATCAACTTCATGATCTACCACAAGCCCGTACTCCCTTGCCGTTCCTGCAAGAAACTGCCAGTAACCTGCAGCCCCCACAGGTGATTCAAGAGGCTGTAACATGCTCTCTGCTATACATATGTAGTAGAGATCTTCAGGTACACCCTCCTCTTTGAGAATCTTTTTAATCTCTTTGGAGTAGCGGTTATCCAGCTGCATAATATATATCATGGTGCCGTGCTGGTATGTGAGACTGGTGATCTCTCTTTGTAATGACTCCCTCACATCAAAAAACTGAAGAGGTACCTCCTCAGAGGCAAATGAGGCTGATTTTGGTATGGGCGGCAACTTAATATCCTGAATAACTGTTTGATTATCTGCAAACAGAGCCTTGCCCCCCTCGGGAGCATTTGTGCAAAAAGTTATTACTGGAAAAAGGGTGAGAATTGCCGTCAGGTAAATGTTTATCATCTTATTCGTATCTTAAAAAGGGGTTGGTAGCGATCTCTTTCTCAATGGTTGTAACCGGACCGTGACCCGGATATACGGTGTAATCTTCTCCCAGTTTAATTATTTTATTGAGAAGGCTCTCCATAAGCTGGTCGTAGTCTCCTCCGGGAAGATCGGTCCTGCCTATGCTTCCGGCAAAGAGTGCATCTCCCGTTATTACAAACCTGTCCTCTTCACTGTAAAACGAGACCCCTCCGCGTGTATGTCCCGGTGTATGAATCACTTTTAAGAGAGACTCCCCGAATTTAATCTCGTCACCGTCATTTAGTTCTATAGTATTCAGTGGTGGCTGCTCTATTTTGTACCCGAACATATCGCTGTACTGTTTTGCCCGTTCCAGATGGGGTCTGTCTTCGGGGTGGATCATTGTTGCGAGAGACCATCTGGTTGCTACAAATGCATTTCCCATAATATGGTCAAAGTGTCCGTGGGTATTGAGAAGCGCTACAGGCTTCAGTTTGCTACCCTCTATAAACTTAACAAGTCTCTCCCTCTCACTCTCGCTGTAGCAGCCCGGATCGATAATTACACACTCGCCCGTATTGTCCCACAAAACATAGGTACACTCCCTGAGGTCGTTAAAATAAAATGTTTTAATCTGTATCATATTGTTTAAATCTCTTTTAATCTTCGGTTCCGCTTAACATTGGAACAAATTTATAGTCTCCGTGTTCACTTTTGGAGAACTCGCTCTCCGATATCCTGTCAATTGTAACCATTGTCTGGGTTCCGCTCCCGATAGGAATTACCATCCGCCCACCAATTGCAAGCTGGGTCAGAAGGGTGTTGGGAATTTCGGGGGCCCCGCATGTGATAAGTATCCCTTTAAAGGGGGCGAACTGAGGCAGTCCGGCAAATCCATCTCCAAAGAAGAGAAGCGGATTGTGGTACTCCAGTCTGGTGAGATTTTTCTGACCAAGCAGATAGAGTGATTTTTGCCTCTCTATGCTGTAAACCCTGAAGCCCATCTGTGCCAGAATGGCTGTCTGGTAGGCACAACCTGTACCGATCTCCAGAACCTTGTCAAAGCGTGAAAGCTTCTGAAGAAGCAGATGAGTTTGCATTGCAACTGTATATGGCTGGGAGATTGTCTGCCTTGCTCCAATTGGAAGGGGTTTATCCAGATATGCCAGATGGTCAAGTCCATACTCGACAAAAATATGTCTGGGAACCTTGTACATCGCATCAATAACTTTGGGGTCGAAATCGAATTTTGCCGAAAGCTGCGCCAAAAGTTGCTTACGCCTTCCCTTGTGTTGTAATGTGTCTAACATATGGCAAAATTACTAAAAGATTTTCTTAATTTTGCAGAGGGTCCCGCTTTGATCCCTCTCTAATTTTATTATTATGCATATTGCTATAGCAGGAAATATCGGTAGTGGCAAAACCACTCTTACAAGATTATTATCAAAACATTACAATTGGGAAGCTAAATACGAGGAGGTTGAAAACAACCCATACCTTACAGATTTTTACAATGATATGCAAAGGTGGTCGTTTAACCTTCAGATCTACTTTCTCAAGGAGAGATTCAAGGGTATTGTAGATATACAAAGGTCGTCAAACAATGTGATTCAGGACAGAACAATCTATGAAGATGCAAGGATTTTTGCACCGAATCTTCACAGTATGGGGCTTATGAGTACACGGGATTTTGACAACTACAACTCCCTTTTCGATCTGATGCTATCCCTTGTAAAGGGTCCCGATCTGCTTATATATCTGAGATCTTCAATCCCGAATCTGGTATCACAGATACATAAGAGGGGTCGTGATTATGAGAGCGGTATAAGAATAGACTACCTGTCGGGATTAAACGAAAGATACGAAAGGTGGATATCTGAGTATAAAGACAGCAAGATACTAATCGTTGATGTCGATGATGTCAAATACGAGGACCGCCCTGAAGATCTTAGTCTGGTTATTGACAGGATTGATGCTCAGCTGCACGGGCTATTTTAAAAGTCCTGTGTGCTCCCTTATCTCCTGTTTGGCCAGCTTCCAGCGCGGGATATCTATTTTCGGACCTATCACCTCCACAACTTTTGCAGCCACAATTGAGCCTACATCGCCGCACTCTCTTAGTGAGAGCCCGTGTGAGTGAGCAAAGAGGAAGCCTGCTGCGTAGATATCGCCTGCACCCGTTGCATCAATGGTATCTGCCGGCCACGCCTCAATGTAGTGGTATTCATCGCCACTTTTAACCATAGAGCCATCTTTACCTATTTTAACAACCGCGATTTTGCAGATTTTGGCAATTTCGTCAAGCGCCTCCCTTGGCGGCTTTTTCGTAAAAACCTGCGCCTCCGTCTCATTTGCAAATACTATGTCTACATAACGGTCAATTATATCGTTTAGAAAGGCAACATTGCTCTCCACAACATTATAACTGGCCATATCGATTGAAATAACCATACCAGCCTCTTTGGCCAGTTCAACTGCTCTGCGCACAAGACTTTGATTCTGTACAAGATATCCCTCTATATGGAAATAGTCGTACCCTTTGAACTGCCCGGGGCAAAGATCATCGGGACCCATCTCGATTGCTGCGCCGAGATATACCGCAAAAGTCCTCTCGGCATTTGGTGCGGTTATAAAAACCATTGCCCTGCCTGAGGCGGCATTCCCTTTGAGTAGCGTAGATTTTATCCCGTTTCTTGAGAGATCCGATTTAAAAAGAGAGCCAAGTTCGTCATCACCGACTTTGCCTATAAACGTAGATGGCATTCCAAGGACCGCTGTTGCAGTAATTGTGTTGGCTGCCGACCCTCCGGCTACATACTGGACACCCATTGGTTTAAGTGTCTGCCATATCTTCTCTCCTGTCTCTCTGTCAACATGCTGCATACTACCTTTGGGAAGGTGGTAAACATTGAGAAGAGTGTCATCTTCGAGCACCGCAAGTATATCCGTAAGGGCATTCCCTATTCCTAAAATTGATTTCACGTTTATATAATTATCTGTTTATTACTTCTTTAATTGCCGCTTTTGCAAGTATCTCCATAGAGTTGACAAGCGGGACGGGAGAGCTCTTCTCCCTCAGGACCAAAGGTATCTCGGTACACCCCTCTATGATTGCGTTGGCACCACTTTTCACAAGCGTTTTTACCGCCTCATTTAAAAGCTTTTCCGCCTCTCTTTTGTAACCGGCTTTGATTCCGCTTTTGCCATATACTGCCTCCATCACCAACTCCTCCTGCAGTGTTGCAGATAGCAGAACCGGTTCAATCCCGTAATTTTCCAGACTTTTCTGATACAGCCCGCTACTGATTGTGCCGGTAGAGGCCAGAATACCTGCCCTTACTCTTCCACTCTCTTTCATGGATGTGCAGATATAATCCGATGTAAGATCTATCATATTGAGAATTGGAATGTTAATTTTGGGCAAAATCTCATCTATATAGTAATGAGCAGTATTGCATGCAATGATAATGAGGGTGGCACCTGCATTTTGAAGAACCTGCGCTCCCGATGTAAGCATTTTTAACGGAGACTCCTCACCGTAAACTATATGGCGGGTCCTGTCCGGAATGCGGGGGTTGTTGTAAATAATTACCGGCAGATGCTCCTGATCGGTAGAGGCCGGACTATTTTTTATAATAAGATCAAAAAGGCAGGAGGTGGCTCCGGGGCCCATCCCTCCAAGTATTCCTATGCACCCTGGCTTATTCATAAACGCAAAGTTCATATTTTTTTGTAGGTTTGCAAAAATTTTAAGTTAATGGTTATCTGTTACTCTCTTTCCCATTTTAATAGCGAACTATCCTTAATTACAAATAATTATAAGATTGGTTTTGTCCCAACCATGGGGGCTTTGCACCAGGGTCACATCTCGCTGGTAAAAAAGGCACATGAATTATCGGACATAGTTGTTGTAAGCATCTTTGTCAACCCTACTCAGTTTAACAACCCGCAGGATCTGGAGAGGTATCCCCGTACTGTTGAGGAGGATTGCAAAAGGCTTGAGGAGGCGGGTGCCAATCTTGTATTTGTCCCCTCTGTCGGTGATATATACCCGCAAAAGGATGAGAGGATATTTGACCTGGGAGGTCTTGACGCTGTTGGAG
Organism: uncultured Muribaculaceae bacterium; assembly: GCA_964521685.1. Taxonomy (GTDB): domain Bacteria; phylum Bacteroidota; class Bacteroidia; order Bacteroidales; family UBA932; genus Bact-08. The sequence goes on along the minus strand of CAZFTS010000028.1, from coordinate 22,870 downwards.
AGGGTCCGAGAAGACCGGGCCATTTCAATGGTGTGGCACAGGTGGTAACCAGACTCTTCGATATTGTAAAACCCCGTTATGCATATTTTGGTGAGAAGGATTTTCAACAACTCTCAATTATCAGGCACTTCACGAAAGAGCTTAACTATCCTGTTGAGATAATCTCCTGCCCCACAATTCGTGAAGAGGATGGTCTTGCCATGAGTTCCCGGAATAGTTTGCTCACACCAGAGCATAGAGAGGCTGCTCCACTCATTTATAAAACACTGAAAACGGTTCAGGAGAGATCGCAGGCACAGATTTTGTCTCCTGATGAGTTATGCAAATGGGTAACGGATGAGATAAATTCCAACTCTCTGCTTAAAACAGAGTATGTAGAAATTGTAAATTCCTTAACTTTGCGCCTCGTAAAAAACTGGAGTGACCACGGGCAGATACAGATGTGTGTTGCAGTATTTGCCGGTACGGTAAGATTGATAGATAATATAAAACTGAAATGAGATGCAACTGGAGATAATGAAGTCCAAAATTCACAGAGCCCGTGTAACTGAGGCAAACCTCAACTATATCGGAAGTGTGACCATTGATGAGGATCTGATTGAGGCTGCAGGACTTTATCCGAATGAGAAGGTATCCATTGTTAATATTAATAATGGGGAAAGGATTGAAACCTACGTCATTAAAGGGGAGAGAGGCAGCGGAAAGATTGGGATCAACGGAGCTGCCGCCCACAAATTTTCTCCCGGAGATCTTGTGATTATAATGGCATATGCTTTGATGTCTCCTGAAGAGGCAATTGCATTCAAACCATCTGTAATTTTTCCCGACTCCAATACAAACAAAGTTATTTAATGCAAAAAAAAGGAACTATTAAGAAGATCTACTCTGCCGTAAAATATGTTATTCTACTTGCGGTAGCGGCCCTCTTATTATGGTTCTCCTTTAAAGGTGTCAAGTGGAGCGACTTCAGAGATGGTCTCATGAGTACCGATTTCAAATGGATTGCCGCTTCCATGATTGTTAGTGTTATGGCTTTTTGGTTAAGGGCCTTAAGGTGGCGGCTTGTGATGCTGCCACTTGGACTCAAAATTAAAAAGATGGATGCCTGGGACGGTATTAACATCGGGTACATAACAAATTTCGCAGTCCCCCGGGCAGGAGAGTTTGCAAGATGCGGAGTTATTACAAAAAAGACGGGTCTACCTTTTGAAACCGTTGCGGGTACAGTTGTGCTGGAGAGGAGTGTAGACCTTTTATCCCTCGTTCTGGTGACCCTCTCGGTTATTGTTCTTCAGTGGAAGAAGTTTGGCAACTTTATAAACCGAGAGATCTTTGAAGCACTCGAGAATAAATTCTCAATCAACGTAATGTGGGTGGGAGCCGCTCTGGTTGTGGCATTCGTCGTTTTCCTCTATATTGTCTACCGTTTTCGTGAGAGCCATCCGGTTCTGAGAAAGATTACCGACATAGCTAAAGGGGTTATCCACGGGGTTATGTCGGGGTTCAGAATGCCACAGAAGTGGATGTTTCTTCTCTATACCGTTCTCATATGGGTCTGTTACTGGCTCATGAGTTACACCACAATACTTGCCTTCCCGAGCGTAGGTGGTCTTAATGCCTCGGATGCTCTGTTTCTTACCGTTATCGGAGGCTTTGGATGGGTAATACCGGTTCAGGGGGGAATTGGGGCATATCACTTTATTATTTCGCTTGCACTGGCTTCGATATATGGTATTGACCAGACAACGGGAGTTATATTTGCAACAATTTCTCACGAGTCCCAGGCGCTTACAATGTTACTCTTCGGGGCGCTCTCTCTGATCACCTTTTCGCTGTCGAGTCGCACAAAAATTGAGAGGTAGGGTAATTGTTTTTTTACTACCTTTACAGTCATGTGTGCAACTTTTCTGAAGAGAATAATCAGTAAATTTTCGTTCGCTCCTGCAGTTTTTTTACTGCAGATCTTTTTTGTCACCCTAATCATTTTCAACCCGCTATCTTTAAAGGCACAAACCGATACCTCCGGCAATATTAAATACTCTTCGGACATTAAATATGAAGGATCGCCCGATGCCAATATTTTTCTGATGATCTCCTCTTTTAATCCCGACACAAAAAGAACACAGGATTTCATAACAAATTTTGAAGCAGGGATTAAGAAACTCTATAAGAAAAACTACCTTATCTTGGTAGAAGAGCTTGGCGCTAAGAATTTTACTGAAGAGGCTCACCTTTGGAAAGGAAGAGTGGCAAAACTTCTCTCCAAATACAAAGGCAAAAATGTTAAAGCTGTGATTGCAATAGGCCAGGAGGCGTGGTCTGCAATTTCATCACAGGATACACTAACGAAAGAGTACCCGTTTCTGGGGGCATTTATAAGTGCAAACGGAGTGGATCTGCCTGAGGGGCCTATTGATGAGACATGGTCGCCCGATTGGGTGAATATGTCACGTAAAATGAGAAAAAAGGCTATTGCAGGTGGTGTTTTCAATCAATACGTTCCATCAAAAAATATCGAGCTGGCACTATCATTTTATCCTGACTCTAAAACTATTGTTTTTCTCACCGATAACACCTACGGGGGAGTTTCCCTTAAGACATATATTAAAAAGGGGATGAATTCATATCCTCATAATATAAAATACATATTTCTGGATAGTCGTGAACTCTACTTCCCGCATATGAAGGAGATTGTCAGTAAGCTCCCTTCCAACAGCCTCATCATTATAGGTACATGGAGGGTAAACCGTGACGGTCAATACTATATGGGGAACTCCCTTGAGGAGCTTATGTCGGGTAATCCAGATATTCCTGTTTTCACAATAACCGGTTCGGGACTCGGTTCCGGGGCCATTGGCGGATATATTCCCAACTATTCGAATGATGCAGGAGCAGTTGTTGAGCAGATAGACCATTTTTATTCAGGAAGGGTAGATTCCATCTGTTTTGTTCCTACGGGAAGTAATTATCAGTTCGATCAGAAAAAGCTGGACAAACTTACTTTGAAAAAATATCAGCTGCCTCAAAATAGTGTGATAATAAATGGTCAGGATCCAAGAATTGAGAAATACAGAACATATCTCATTATAATATCGGCAATTACATTTATTCTGGCAATCTCTATCGTGGCCTTTTCAATCCTTTACAGAAGGAATCTGAAACTGAGGCTCTCTCTGGAAGAGAACACAATACAGTTAAAGGAGGCAAAAGAGCGGGCAGAGGAGAGTGACCGGTTAAAATCGGCGTTTCTTGCCAATATGAGCCATGAGATCCGAACACCTCTCAATGCAATTGTTGGTTTCTCGAATCTGATGACCGAGGAGGAGTTCTCTGTGAAGGAGAGGCAGGAGATGAGTAAAGTTATTACCCAGAATTCCAAGTTACTGCTAACTCTAATTACCGATATTCTTGACTTTTCGGGACTTGAAACCGGTAAGCTCAATTTTATTTTCAAAGAGATAGAGATAAACTCTCTTTGTGAACAGGTTATGGCAACCACGGCACATATCAGAAAAGAGGGTGTTGAGTACCGCTTTGTACCGGGAGAGAGATCTCTCCTGCTTAGAACAGACTCCCACCGTCTTTCGCAGGTGTTGCTGAATCTGCTTACAAATGCAAACAAATTTACCGACAGCGGCTCCATTGTTCTTAGTTATGAGGTAATTCCTTCTGAAGGGAAGATACGGAAGGCCGACAATTCGGGATACACTACCGACTGCATCCTCTTTTCGGTAACCGACACCGGGCAGGGGATTCAGAAAGATCAGCACAAACTTCTCTTTGAGAGGTTTGGTAAGCTTAACAGCTTCAAACAGGGTGCAGGGCTGGGGCTTGCTATCTCCAAGCAGATTGTGGGCCGTTTTGGTGGAAAAATCTGGATTGATTCAGATTATGAAGGCGGTGCAAGATTTATGTTCACACATCCGCTTTAGTTATCTTTTTACGCTTAATTTTTTAATCAATATACTTTTATGTCTTTTCTACGGGTTTTACTTTGTATACTATTTCCCCCGCTGGCTGTTATAGATTACGGGTGCGGGTCGGTGCTTATTGTCTTTCTGCTGACTCTTGCCGGCTGGGTTCCGGGGGTCATTGCTGCTTTAATAATTGTAAACAGATCGAGATAAAAAAGTGAAAGATGAAAATGCGAAAGATAAACTTGCGAATTGGTAATTTCCTGTCGTATTCTGTTACGGTGGCCCTGCTTTTGGTGGCCATTTCATGCTATTCGCCAAAGAAAGACGCTGTAAATTCTGCCGCCAACGGGGAGCAAAAACAGGAGAGCGAAAAACGTGAAAGCGAAATACTGAAACGGGAACGCGAGGAGCAGAAAAAGGAGTATGAGTTTTATAAAGTCATAAAGGTGACCGACGGCGATACCTTTGTGATTGATGATGGCTCTGAGAAGGGGGCGCGAGTGAGGCTGATTGGTGTGGATACACCGGAGTCACGTAAAACCGGTCGTAAGGTGGTGGGGTATTACGGCAAAGAGGCAAAAGAGTTTTCTACAAATTTCTTACTCAATAAAAGAGTTCGAATTGAGTATGATGTGAATAAGTATGACCAGTATATGAGGTTGCTGGGTTATGTCTATCTTGAAGATGGGACATTTGTAAATGAGTATCTGGTTAAGAATGGCTATGCAATGGTAATGACGGTTCCTCCCAATGTGAAATTCTCGGAACTCTTCCTCAAGTGTCAGCAGGAGGCAAGGGAAAAGAACAGAGGGCTTTGGGGTAAAAGCGTGGATAACAAAACCGAGTTTAAATAATTTTAGATGAAAACAACCAAACTACTGCCTCTTTTGCTTGTATACCTGGTACTGGGAGGGCTCCAGGCCATGGCACAACAGCAACCTCAGAGAGATCCCGGCAATTCGGGATGGGAGCTCATCTGGAGAGATGAGTTTAATGGAAAAACCCTTGATAAAACCAAGTGGAATATTCTTACCAGAGAAACCAGCAAACACGATGAACTTCAGTACTATGTACCGGATGACGTATATCTTGAGAACGGCTCTCTCAGAATCAGAAGTCAGGTGCGGGATTTCGGGAACAAGAGGTATACCAGCGGAAGGCTGGATACTAAAGATAAACTGATGGTTACCTACGGCAGATTTGAGATCAGGGGGAAACTTCCTGTTGGCAAGGGGATGTGGCCTGCCTACTGGCTCTACCCGCAAAACAGGGACTGGCTCATGGAGAGGGCTATGCAGGAGGCTGTCGAGAAGGGCCTGGAGAGATACATTCCAGAGTTCAGGCCATGGTACACCGAGATTGACATTATGGAGTTCCTTGGACATGAACCAAATATTGTCTACGCTACATTTCACTACCAATCTTTCAAAGGTGAGCGGAGGGTCTCTTCGGCCACCTACACCGGAAAGGTCAATTACGGTGATGATTACCACCTCTATGTTCTGGAGTGGGAGGCAGATGCAATCAGATGGTATCTGGATGGTGAGCTCATCCATACTGCCCGCGAAGGTGTGCCTCACAGTGACCATTTCCTGATTATCAACACGGCAATCGGGGGAAGCTGGCCGGGTAATCCCGACTCAACCACAGTTTTTCCTCAGTTCCACGATGTCGATTATGTGAGAGTTTATAAACGGAAATTATAATATTTCCCTGAAGAAGGCCGGCGAACCGACCTTTGATCCTAAGATGGCACTTCCTCCACCGGTGTTGGTTGTGAGGTGAGCATCCCTCAGTGTTTTTTGCAATTAACACAATAACAGATCGTTCGCGCCTTGATCCTCCATCTAAATCAACACCCATTAACTTGCTATATCATTGGCAACCTATTATTTATAAAAAACACTGAGGGATCAACTAAAGTTCCCCACCTAGCCCGCTTTGTAGTAATGTGGGCAAATCATCTGACAGACTTTTGTATAAAGCTTTGTTTATTAATTATATACATATTGGATAATTTGAAATTTACATAATGCCAAAATGAATCGATCTAATATACAACATATTGCACAAAAGTCTGTCAGATGAAATTCCCGAACGTTAAAAATCATCTTTTATGAGATAGTTTTAAAAAATTGCGTAAAATAACTCGTTAGATGCTGTTATAATGAGTGTTAAGGACGTGGGGAACTTTAGGGGATCAATCAAAGTATAAACTCCTCAATCTTGGTGTAAAAATCCTCTTTTTCGCCGGAGTCCCGGAAGAGGATCTTGCCTTGCGGGTCTATCAGGATTTTGGTCGGGAAGCCTTGAACGTTAAACTTTGAGACAAAATCTTCTTCTCCTTTACCGCACAGGATGTTGGGGTAGTTCATCTCGTTTTTGGTGACGAAGTTCTTCCATACATCAAAGCTACGGTCGTTGGAGATTCCGAGAAGTTCGATTTTATCTTTATGCTTCTCTCTGAATGCTTTCATATGAGGGATGCCTGCAACACATGGTCCGCACCAGGTTCCCCAGAAATCTATGATAAGGTATTTCCCTCTGAGACTCTCAATGTTGAAGAGTGAGCCGTCAAGGGTGTTTTTGGTCACAACAGACGGGCACTGCTTACCGACTGCTGAGGCAAACGAACCGTCAATGCGGTCTTTTACAGCTTTATAGAAATAATGGCTACCATATTTTTTAACATCTACCTTTTGCATAAACGGAATCAGATCCTGCGGAGCAATTTCACTGCGGATGAGCATATCTTCCATCAACCATAAGGCTGCTAAAGAGTTTGGGCTTTTGGCCAGAAAATCTCTCTTTAGTGTCGCGATCTCGCCCTCAATTGCTTTGATTTTACTTTCAATCTCTGTCTTCTGCTCCGGAGTCAAAGTATTATCCAGCCTTATTTGAAGGGTAAGGTTGCCCATGTTGTTTGTCGCCGGCATCATTTTACTGTTTAGAGAGGCAAAAATGTCATTTTCACCACCATCAAGCGGGTATATATCAAGGAAATCCTTTCCCTCAAGCGATCCGCCTACCTCAAACGAGGCACCCGGATAGACTATTAACCAGAGACTTGAGCTTTTGTAAGGAATGTATCCGTTCCCGACCCGTTTCAAAAACCTATCCTCCCCGGAAAGACTCAGGCGGGCAACCATCGGAGAGGGTGTAAAGCCTTTAAAGACAAACTCTCCGTTGTTAGCCTCTATCTTTTCGCTGGTTGCTACATCTTTATCTCCGAAGAATGTGACAAAGACACCTTTCGGATTTATTCCGGCAATTTTAAACTTTACCTCAAAGTTCGGGCTCTGCTGGGCATAGGCACCAAATGAGATAAAGAGCAAAAATGCAATGATTGATATTCTTAATTTCATGTTATTCATTTATTAATGTGATTGTTATTTGGCGGTAGCATTAAGTCTTTCTGCAGAGCGTTTTGCATAATCGGCATCTCTTGTAAGCACTGCCTGTTTTCCTTCAAAATATTTTGCAACCAGAAGCTTTTGCTCAGGATTTAGATTTCTGTTTTCGGAAAATGATTTTTCAATCATTTCCATATCAAGCGAATTACCCCTGGAGATCGATCTGTAATCAAGCATTCTGAATAACTCATCCATCTTATTTTTATCTTTGAGACCGGCCATTTTCAGAAGATACTCCATTCCAAACTCTCCGGAGAACAAAGCATTTGCACACACCAGGTTCCTCTCGTAAGCAGGAAGCAGATCCTGTGGCAGATTTCCCGAGATGTAACGCATAAAGTAAACCTTAAAGGTTTTAAGAAGATGGTCGTCAATCTTAGATTTGGTTATAAATTTTTCTGCCTCAAATCTGTTGGTGATTACATATCTGAATATCTCACTGTTGGAATTACTCATTGCTCCTGTCGGTGATATTAAAGCGCCCCATATAGTCTCGTTATATTTCTCCGCAGGTTTCAGAGAGAAGAAAACCTCATTAATAAAGGAGTTTAACTCACTGTTTTTATACGAACTCCGCAGTGAGTTTATATAGGCATAGAGGTTTTCAGATGATTTGTTGTTTATATATGTCTCGTACTTAGCCTTGGGCGAGTTTGCAGGATCCATGGCAATCTTCACCTTCTCAATGAAACTCTCTGCCTTGTCACTCCCGATTACCCTGTTAATCTCGTTCCCATCGGAATCCAGAATAAGGAAGGTAGGATAGACAGAAACTGCGTATCTCTTTGCAATCTCCAGCCCCTCACCCTTTTCCATATCGAACTTAACATTCACAAAGTTGGCGTTAAAGAAAGTCCCGCATACCTCTTGCGGAAAAACGTTATTGGTCATATCCTTGCATGGCCCGCACCAAGAGGTGTAGCAATCCATAAAGATAAGTTTCGGACCCTTTTTAACATCTTTAATCTTTTTTAAAGCATCCTGAAGCGTTAACTCCTGAAAGTTGACACCTTTATTTTGTTCGCCAACTTTACTTTGCGCTTGTAAACCACTCCCCTGTGAAATCAATCCGCAGAATAAGAGTACACTTATAAAAAACTTTACTCTAATTTTCATTTCCAATCTATTTTAGTTTACCTCTCTCAATTGTCTCACTTATCATAAGTTCCAAAACCCGTTCGTTGTTGCTGTCGGTTCTGAAGTTTTTGAAGATTATCCGTCCGTTCTGGTCAAGAAGGTAATTTGTAGGAGCTCCTATAGCTATAAGGTTTCCTCGCTTATCCTCCTCATCTTTAAGAGGAATAAAACTGTATCCGCTTGACTTCATAAAAGGAATAACATAGTCATCCTGCTCGGGAACGATATTGATACCCAGATAGACAACCTCATCTTTGCTGAATTTTCTTATAACATTCTCAAAGTAAGGGAACTCCCCACGACAAGGCCCGCAACCCGGGAACCAGTAGGTTAGCAGAATAACTTTGCCTTTGAAGTCGGAAAGAGATGCTTTACCCTCTTTGAAATATTGTCCCAGTGAGAATGGAGTTGCCGCAACAGCAGATTTATCACGTCTTTGCCAGACATCTGCCATAATATCCTTTTTACCCTTGCCGAGAACCTTCCCATACTCTTCCAATGCTTTCATAACTTTATCACTCGGGCTATCATAGTAGTAACCGATTAAAAAAAGGTAAGCTCCATTGGTATTTCCGTTTTTGTGGAAAAGTTCTGCTCTTAGAAGGTATAACATCTCCTTTGCGCCTGATCTTCTTTCCTGCACTATGGCATCGGCCACGGCTTTTGCCTCCTGAAATTTATTTTCGGAAATAAGTGTCTGAATATTCAAAAGATCCTGAGCAAGCTTTGCTCTTAAATTCCAGCTCTTTTTATCAATCTCTATTGCGGTTGTACTCTCCAGTTCAGATGCAAGCAATTGTGCTTTGGCCGGATCTGTCTCAAGAAGCAGATAGAAGTAGTCGTACATACCGCTTGAACTCCAGTTCGATTTTGCCGGTGGAAAGTTTTCTTTAAGATATTGGTAAACAGATAGTCTCTCCTTAGTATCTTTCAAAAAGAGCCCCAGCCAGTAGAGTGATTGAGCTCCCCTTTCGTGTCCCGGGAAGAGCTTCGGCATCTCATACATCCCGGCCTTGTATCTTTCGGGATTGACATTCTTAAACCCGCTTCTGTAATAGAAAGCGTAGTCGGGGCTGGCAGGATCGGCCTCCATTGCCATACGCAGATACTCTCTTGAGGCGTTGAAATCGCCCCATCTCTCGCCATCTATCCAGAGATAGTAGTAGGCTTTTGCCATTTTGGGGTCAATCGCTACGGCCTTAAGGAGCCAAGGTTTCGCCTTGGGGCTCTCTACCTTTTGGTATGCCTCTCCAAGGGCAAACGGCACCATTGAACACTTTGGAAACTCATTTGACCACGCCTCATACTGTTTTACAAGCTCTTCGCTGTCAATGCCCAAATAATTTATGTATTTAGTATGCGCCTCAGCGTTTGCAGGATTGCTTTTAACTATGAGAGTAAGCTTATTCAGAGTATCTCTGTCAACAGGCCCCTTTGAAGCCCGGTTACTTATCTGCCCGTAAGAAGATATTGATATCAATAATAGTAGCAGAATGAATATCTTTTTCATTTATAACTTTTTATAGTTGTTTTTTTAGCTTAATAATAATAACACCGTTACCTGCCTGAGCTCCCCACAATGCTTTTCCATCTTTTTCTACTGTTATAGATTCAATAAAGTGGATATTTACCGATCGGTTTGCCTCCTGAAGACCTCCGCTAATCGCAACGTTATCAACTACTATTAGCGGACTGGTATTAGAGAACTCTTTGGTTACCACAGGACTTCTCAGACTAATAGTACCTCCGGTAACCATTAGCGAAGGCATTCTCTTTAACAAATCTTCAAGGTTGGTAGCTCCATTTCTGATTTCGGCTTCAACATCGAACTCGCCTCTTTTTACAATCTTTTTAGGTTTGCCCGTAAGCCACCCCTGAGTGGCAGGATTGTATGCAATCTGCTCATTTTTAGATGTGTTAAATTGGAGTTCACCTATACCTTTTACCGGGAAGATTGCTGCAGATGCAGCTCCCGGAAAGGTTACAATTACAGAATCATCATCGGTAAAACCTTTAATTAACAGGGTGCCGGTTTTATCGGTAGTGGCTGCAATTTTAGAGTGAATCATCTCGGCCTTAATACCCCTTACAGGCTTCCCCTTAAGGTTAATTACTGCGATCTTCAACTCCCTCTCCTGAGTATATCCCACGATTGCTATCAGGATAAAAATTAATAACAGACATCGTTTCATGATAAAAATATTTAAAATAAGGCTGACTAAAGCGTCAGCCTTATTACCTTAAAACTACTAAAATACCAATTATTGAACTAAAACGGAGTTGGCATCATAGGTATTTTGCTTAATCTTTCCCTGTCCGGATACTATATCGGTATAAGGGATAGGTGTGGCAAATCTTCTTGAATTCTTAGGCAGGGTGAAGCTCTTCACCGGCTCGTTATTCAAAATTGCAGATGCACTGTATCCGTAGAAACTCCTTGTCATTACAACATCATCAGTTGTATCGTCGTTGTTATTCAGTCTCCTTACATCGTTCCATCGTTGTACAAATGCTAACTCACGGCGTCTCTCCTGCAGGATCTTGGTGATCGCATCCTGCTTGTTTGCAAATGTGAGATTGATCACCGAAGATGGAGCTGTGCTGTTTATCCTCTTAGCTCTTAAAATGTTAACCGCTGTCTGAGCCTCCGGAATCTGATTTAACCTTGCATGACACTCAGCTTTTATTAAATACATCTCGGCAACTGTAGGTCCGCTTGGCAAGTTATCTTTATAGAATCTGATGTAGCCCGGATAACTGTACGATGGCTTAATTACACCTCTGTCGTATGAGTATCCCTGAACATAGTTATACTCATATCTTCTGTCATAAGTCTGATCATATAGATTAAGAAGCTCCCTGCTAGGGATAAACCACCATGAACCATCATACATAAACCTCATGTAAAGGTGCTCTTTCCACGCCATTCTGTCGGTAGGGTCACTCTGGTTATCATGTCCGTATGGGTATTTAACAGTTACAGTCTGTTGTTGAGGTGTTCCCTGATCTATTGTATAGTTCTTTGAAAGGCCCCATGTCATACCTCCTGTTTTGCTGTTAACGTTGTAATCAACAAGAGTACTATATTCACCAAGGGCAGCATTAGCATAATTCAGAGCCTTAGTGTAGTCTCCCTGATATAGATGATATCGGGCAGCAAAAGCCTTAACACCGGTTTTATTTCCTCTCCACGCACGTAAAACTCCGTCATTAGCGCGGATAAGTGGTGTAGTGATTTTCAGTGCCTCTTCAAGGTCGGCCTCAATAAACTTGTAGGTATCTTCGAGTGATGCTCTCTCAACCGACTCTTCAAAAGAGGTAGATTGTTTGAGCGGAAGACCCATCTCATCCTTGTTGGCTTTGTTTGTATTGGTGTAAGGGAGGCAGAAGATATTTGCAAGCATATACATCTCATATGCCCTTATAAAATGAGCCTCTGCTTTAAGCTCTTTTTTGAGCTCCTCTCTTCCGGCAACTTTGTCCAGATTATTTAAAACCATATTGGCTTTAAATATCTTTCCCCAGCTCTCGGCCCAGCCTCTGTCTCCGTTGGTCTCTACACTTGGGATATCCCAAACTGCAGGGCTGTAGTGATAAGGCATTGATGTACCACCGTAAATACCGGCGTAAGAGTCATGAATCTCCTTTATGAGACCCCAGTCATCATGTCCGGCAAAGAGTGTTGCCGAACTTTCCGTATAGAAACTGCTATATGCCCCGAGAATCCCATCCAGCTCCTCAATTGTCTGAAGTGGTTTTGATGACCCCTTACTTGGCATTACTCCCAGGAATTCATCAATCTTCGAACACGAAGTCAACATTGAAAAAAGCAGAATGACCAGTAAAATCCTATTATTTGTTATAGTGTATTTCATTGCTTTTCGTTTTTAATTATAACTCAAATCTTAATCCGAATGTAAATTTTGGCTGAGGCTTTTGAGTACCTATAGGGTATTCAGGGTCTTCACCAAATTTATTTGCCCTTATGGTAAATAAATCATTACACTGGGCATACAGTTGCAATCTGCTTATGTTTGCTTTCTTGAGCAAATTCTGCGGTAAGTTGTAAGAGAGGTTTATCTCCTGCATTCTCACATGGGATGCGCTCTCTACCAGATAACTCAGATAAGGATAGAATCTGTCCCAGAAGTAGAATCTTGCTTCGTCAACATTCATTGGAAGTGGAACCACCTTCATAGGGTCACCATTTACAACCTCTGAATATTTCTGGTTAGGGATAACGGCTCCGTTCCACCAAACAGGGTAGTTAAACGACTGTCTTTTGAATACGTGACCGAATTTTCCGGTTATAATGAATGAGAGGTTAAAGTCGTAGATCTTAAAATCGCTGGTAAAACCAAGTGTAAACGGAGCTACTGTAGTTCCCATGTTAAGCAGATAATCCCTGCCATCTCCCGGTGTCCATCCGGTAAAGTTGTATGTAGTCTCTCCCGGACCCTGTACCTGTGGCTGCCAGTTTGGAACAGCCTCTGTGCCCTCATTCTTAATTCCGGCATATTTGAAGCACCACATCTCTTTTGAGTTGTACCCTTGAACATATGTACCGCTATACAAGCTTGATGCAGCAATCTGTGCAATGAAGAGTTTTGTGATCTCATTTTTATTGTATGCAAAGTTGAGTGACCCTCTCCACCAGATATTGTTGTTATGAATCTTTTGAGTTGTACCTATTTCAAACTCAACACCACGGTTTCTCATCTCGGCATTATTCATCTTCGATGATGTACTCCCGTTAACTGCAGGTATAGAAATACTTGCTATAAGATCCTTGGTGTATTTGTTATACACATCAATCGAACCGTAAATATTGTTATTAAACATTGAGTAGTCAATACCGAGGTTCCATGTTCCGGTCTTCTCCCATCTTAATGTTGGGTTACCAAGGCTGGATATGGTTGTGGTATTTTCCTGAGTATAGGTGTTTACGGATGCACTTGGGGTAATCAACGGCTGGAATGAGGTTGTCACATCTACGTTACCGTTGTAACCGAATGTTAACCTTGCAGTTAATCTGTCTATAAAAGGTAATTTAGACATAAACTTCTCCTTCATAAGATTCCAGCTGGCTCCTACCGACCAGAACGGAGCATAACGGTACTTAGGATCATCTGTAATAAAGTTAGATGCGTCTGTTCTGATACTCCCTGTCAGAGAGTATTTAGAATCAAAAGAATAGGCAGCATTAGCGTAAGCCGCAAAGAATCTTCTGGTTGCATAACTGAAACCGTTGGTATATGCGAAGGTCTGAGCACTTCCAAGCCAGTTATTTATTACCTTGACTGAAGAGCCTCCAGGACCATTCGGGAAAGTCCCAACTGTTAGTTTATCATTGTTGTACCCATAGGTCCTTGGATTACTGAAGTATTGTTGCACCCTGTCAGACATCTCAAATCCTCCCAGAGCCACAATGTCGTGCCTTCCGAAAGCTTTGCGGTAGTTGAGCTGATTTCTGAATGTGTATGCCTTAACCTCTGTTCTGTTCTGATCCAGAAAACCACCCTTAGGCAGATTAAGAGTTGTAGTATTTGTAGATGTGTTCCAACTTGTTGCAACGTTTACAGCCGATCTTACAGTGTAGCTGTTTTCGTCATAATAGTCCTTTGTGAAGGAGTTGTTAAACTCATACTGAACTCTTGACTCAAGTGATAGCCCTTCGAAAATCTTCACAAAAAGGGCTGCATTGATCCTGGTATCGATAGTTTTTGTCTGAAGATTCCTGCTGTTAATCTCTTCTATTGGATTGAAAGAGAACTTATAAGGAAACTTTTCGAATGGAACTGTGGACATTGCCGGGAGATAATTTGTTCCATTAGGTATATTCGTGTAATCTCCGTTGCTCTCAAACATCATTTGATGAGGAACCCAGCTTTGAATATTTGATAATGACACACCGTTACTTGTAGTAGTGCCAAAAGCAAGAGTTGCTCCGAGTTCAAAATCCAGCCAGTTGTTTACCTTAGTTACATTTCTGTAGCTAATTACACTTCTTGAGTTTCCGGAATTTTTATAGTTTGAATTATTCTTTTCATGCAATAGAGATAAAAAATTTGAATTTCTCTCCGAACCTCCCATTATTGTGAGGTTATACTGCTGTGTACTTGGATTCTCCAATAAGTAATCCTTAATCTCCTGAGCATTATTCAGATTTCTGTAGGCATTCAGACCTGCATCTCTCTGCGCTGTTGATATTTTACCAACGTAGTGATCCCAGATAAGTGTTTGGGTAGGAGTATAGGTTCTGTAATAACCATCATTAAGATTTCCTACGTTATAAGCCCTGGCACCCCATTTATTAAATGAAACTAATTCATAATCTATAATTTCATTAGCAGATGCCATTGGTCTTACATAGTTCAAGTCAAATTTAGGACCCACTTTGTAAAAGGTGTTAAACTCAACTCGTAGAGGTGAATCTTTTTTAGCCTTCTTCGTTGTGATAACAATAACACCATTAGCCGCCTTAGCTCCCCATATTGATGCTGCTGCAGCGTCTTTCAGGAAAGTAACGCTCTCAACATCATTCGGGTTAACTGAGTTAAACCCCTTCTCTGTTGGGAATCCGTCAATTACAACCAATGGCTCAACATTGGAACCAAGAGTGGTCTGTCCGCGGATTTCAAAGGTTGGGTTACCATCTACGTCAAGTTTTGCCTGAACACCGGCAGTTGTACCGATCAACCTTTGAGCGATGTTTGTAGTTGGCTTTTCGAGTTGTTCGTAATTAACAATTTTAACGGCACCGGTTACCCTCTCCTTTGAGATGGTCTGGTATCCAGTTACAACCAATTCGTTGAGCAGAATGTTATCCGGAGCCATATCCACATTGTATATAACCATACCTCCAGCTATAACAATCTCTTTGGTTACCATACCAATAGAGGAGAATTTAAGTCTGTCGCCAGACCTCACCTCAATAGAGTAATTTCCTGAATTATCTGTAAACGAGCCCTTCCCGGTAGTGAGATTGATAATGGTTACTCCCGGTATCGGTAGTTTGGCATCGTCAGAGACCTTCCCTTTTATAACAAAGATATCCTGACTCTTCGCCTGGGGGGTGGGGTTCCCCGGAGCCTTAGATTCAGGAACTATTGCTTTAGGGGCAAGCGTCACCTGCTTTTTATCAATTTTGTAAGAGATCCCTCTGTCTGAGAAGAGTTGGTTAAACAACTTCTCGATTGGCTCACCATTCGCTGAATATGTAATGGTTACCTTATCGTTGATAGCAGTCAACGCATTCGAGTAAACAAAATCATAATCGGTCTGGCGGTTAATCTCATTCAGGATAGATTTCAGAGGGGTATCCTTGAAAGTGATGTTTATCTTTTGTGCAGAGAGCTCCGTACAAAAGATCATGAAGATAGCCACAAAAGGCAAAAGCCTTGATAAAGCCTTTGGTACTGTTTTACTATTCATAATTTAATTGTTTTGGGTTTTCTTGTAGAACAATATCAAAGGAAATTACCCTAACAAAAAATTATAATTTTCTCCGATATAGAACTACTTTGTTGCTGTCGATTGAATAATCTATTAACGCACAATATTTTATCATCTCCATTATCTGAACAATGGACTCCGATTTAAATCTTGCAGTAATGTCGAATGTGTAAACAGATTTATCTTTTACCTCAAACTCAACGCCATGCCATCTCTCCAGAATTTTGATGGTCTCGGCCATAGGTGTCGATTCAAAGATAATGCGGCCATCTTTCCAGGCTGTCTGTTTCTCGGGATTTTCCGGTTTAATGTGAATTGGATTCTGCTTATCTCTTATAATACAAGATTCCAGAGGCTTAAGTTTAGTTACAACCTCTTTGTCATTTTTTAGTTTTCCCCCGGGTACTTTTGAAACAATTTTAACCGAGCCGGAGTAGAGGGTAGTTCTCGCTTCGGAATCGTTATCGTAAGATTTAAGATTAAATTTCGTTCCCAGAACCTCAACTTTAAAATCTTTGTTGGTATTTATCACCAAAGGTCTCAGTGAGTCTCTCACTACATCGAAGTAGGCCTCTCCCGAAAATTCTATCTCTCTTATGTCGGTTTCAAATCTGTCGGGATATACCATACGGGAATCTGAATTCAGCCATACTTTTGATCCGTCCGGAAGAATAACCCTGGCCTTGACACCCTTTTCGGTATAGATTTCATGTTTGTACTCAGTTGGCAGATAGGCCATTCTAACAGGTTCGTCGCCCTTTTTCACGGGGGAAACCGTACCGCTGAACAGCAGAAAATTCAAACCTGCAGAGAGTAGAATTACGGCAGCAGCAGCATATGGAACATATTTTCTGAATTTTCCACCCAAAACCTTTTTGCCGGTGGTAAGCTTAACAATCGCCTCAAGCTCCTCGTCACTCGCTTTTTTATCGGATATATTCTGAGATATCCACAAATTGTTCAGTGTCACAAAATACCTCTCATTCTCCCGCGACTTACCAACCCACTCAAGTATCTCCCTCTCCTCCTTGTTTGTGGCCTCTCCTTTGATG
The DNA here is from genome assembly GCA_964521685.1 of uncultured Muribaculaceae bacterium. Classification (GTDB taxonomy): domain Bacteria; phylum Bacteroidota; class Bacteroidia; order Bacteroidales; family UBA932; genus Bact-08. Next base: position 5,896 of record CAZFTS010000028.1, on the reverse strand, counting down.
TACCTTAATAAAAGTTCTTTCTTCATATAAATCTCTCTGTATGTTAAAACAATTTCAAAGACAAATACCCTAACAACAGGGGCAGATAGTCTTTAAGTAATTTCCTCAGGATTCTCAATGCATACATTATTCTGTATTCGACCGTCTTTATCGAAATTTTCTGGGTAGCAGCAATCTCTTCGTATTTCAGGTTTTTGAAACGACTCATGCAAAAAGTTGACCGAACACTTTCCGGCATCTTTTTAAGTGCATCATTCAGGATCTTCTCAACCTCCTTTCCGCATAAAATCCCCACCGAAGACTCACGCAATGATGTAAGGTTCAGAGAATCCCTGTTGTGGCTCCTGCCATATTCCGAATAATTCTGCTTCACCTTCTCCCTCTTAAGAATATTGAGGCAGATATTTTTTGCAAGGACAAACAGATACGGGAGCAACTCATCGGAAAATTCAAGGTTTTCCCGGTTATTCCAGACATTGACAAAGACATCCTGCGCAACGTTTCCGGATAGATTATCATCTCTCAAATAGTGGTTGCAAAAAGATCTTATCTTATGATAATTATTAACATACATCTGCTCAAAAGCAGCTGCAGAGTTGTTTTTTATATTATCATTCAGCCTATGCATTCAATATCCCCTTCCGGGTAATTTTTACGTCTTTTAGGTTACGGTTAGAAGGGGCAATTTACAAATATTTTTGAATTTTAATTTTGACGTTATAAAATTTTCATATATTCGCAGTCACAATGAACAACCAAATATCAATTATTATTTCCCTACTACTGCTGGGTTTCTGCGAACCGGGCGGTAGATTCATTGTATAAAACCAGAGATTTATAACAAATGATAATGTGAGGCCGCCCTTGAAGGGTGGCCTTTTTTAATTTTAATAATTATGGAAAAACTTTTTCTTTTTGACACAACACTCAGGGACGGGGAGCAGGTCCCGGGCTGCCAGCTTAACACAATTGAAAAGATTGAACTGGCAAAAGCCCTGGAGCTTATGAAGGTAGATATTATTGAGTGCGGATTTCCTGTCTCAAGTCCGGGCGATTTTAACTCTATTGTGGAGATCTCCAAAGTGGTCACAGAATCAACCATCTGCGCACTTACAAGGGCGGTAGAGAGGGATATTGATGTTGCCGCCGATGCACTTCACTTTGCAAAACGAAAGCGAATCCACACAGGGATAGGCACATCCGATATGCATATCCTGCACAAGTTCCGTTCAAACAGGGAGGATATACTTTTACGGGCTGTTAATTGTGTAAAGTATGCACGCCGTTTTACCGATGATGTGGAGTTCTACGCCGAAGATGCCGGCCGTACCGATAACGAGTATCTTGCCAGGGTAATCGAGGCGGTGATTGCCGCAGGGGCAACAGTTGTAAACATCCCTGATACAACAGGTTATTGTATGCCATATGAGTATGGCGAGAAGATAAAATATCTGCGCGAAAATGTTACCAATATTCACAAAGCGGTGATATCTACCCACTGCCACAACGACCTCGGGATGGCCACAGCAAACACTCTGGCCGGGGTGATGAATGGTGCCCGCCAGGTTGAGGTTACCATTAACGGGATTGGTGAACGTGCCGGGAACACTGCTTTGGAGGAGGTGGTAATGGCAATAAAGTGCCGTAAGGATATTCCTGTCTATACCGAAATCAACACCTCGCTTATTGCCCGCAACTCAAGGCTGGTATCTACGCTCATGAGGATGCCGGTGCAGCCCAACAAGGCTATTGTGGGGAGAAATGCCTTTGCACACTCTTCGGGGATACATCAGGACGGTGTTTTGAAGAACCGTGAGAGTTACGAGATTATAGACCCGGCCGATGTCGGGGTGAACGAATCTACAATTGCCCTTACGGCACGCAGCGGCAGGGCTGCACTCAACCACCACTACAAAAGGCTTGGGGTAGAGCTTACCAATGAGGAGCTGGACGAGGCGTACGATAAGTTCCTGAAGCTTGCCGATTGCAAGAAGGATATCAACGATGAGGATCTGCTTGTAATTGTTGGTGTTACCCGTGCTAAACAAAATCAGAAGATACGTCTGAAATATCTGCAGGTGGTTTGCGGTAAAAACTCTGTTCCAATGGCTACCGTAAAGCTGGTTATTGACGGGGAGGTGTGCTGTGCAACCAGTTCGGGCAACGGCCCTATTGACGCCTCATTCTCGGCGGTAAAATCTCTGATCCACCGCAAGATCAACCTTGAAGAGTTTCTTGTCCAGGCCATTACCCGCGGTAGTGACGATGTCGGGAAGGTGCATGTTCAGATAGAGAACAAAGGGAGCATCTACTACGGCTTCTCGGCAAACACCGATATTGTAACTGCCTCTGTTGAGGCGTTGGTGAATGCTGTTTCTAAGATTATTTGATCTCTCGGTGTTTTTTGCAAAACACATATAATGAGGCAATTAATTTTTAAGAAACATGAGAATCCAATTTTCCCGAATAAATATCAATTTAATAATCAATAATTTACAAAAAACACTGAGAGATGACATTATTCGACAAAATATGGCAATCCCACATAGTTAAAGAGATTCCCGACGGGCCGTCAATCCTTTATATTGACAGACACTACATTCATGAGGTTACCAGTCCACAGGCTTTCAGCGGATTGAAACAGAGGGGGCGTAAAGTATTCCGCCCCTCACAGACCTTTGCCACCTGTGACCATAACGTTCCTACAATTAACCAGGAGATGCCCGTCGGGGATCCGACTTCAAGAATTCCGCTGGAGCAGCTTGAGGCAAATACTAAGGAGCACGGTATAAAATATTTTCCGCTTGGAGATCCATATAATGGTGTTGTTCATATAATTGGTCCTGAACTTGGGTTAACACTTCCCGGAATGACAATCGTATGCGGAGACAGCCACACATCTACCCACGGAGCGTTCGGGAGCATTGCTTTCGGGATAGGCACCAGCGAGGTGGAGATGGTTCTGGCTACCCAGACTTTAATGCAGAACAAACCTAAGCAGATGCTCATCAGGGTTGAGGGGGAGTTGGCCCGCGGAGTCTGTGCCAAAGATCTGATTCTTTATATCATCTCGCATTTGGGAACATCTGCCGGCACCGGCCACTTCATTGAGTTTGCAGGTTCTGCAATAGAAAGTCTGAGTATGGAGGGGCGGATGACTATCTGCAATATGAGCATTGAGATGGGCGCTCGTGGCGGGTTGATTGCCCCTGACCAAAAGACATTTGACTATATAAAGGGGCGGGAGTACTCTCCCAAAGGTGAGTTGTGGGAGAGTTCGGTAAAGCGGTGGATGGAGTTAAAGAGCGATGAAGGAGCTGTTTATGATACAGTTGTAGAGATTGATGCGGCGGCTGTTGAGCCGATGATAACCTGGGGCACAAACCCTGGGATGGGGATGGCAGTAAACAGTTCAATTCCTTTGACCGGAGATGATGAAATGTCTGCAAAAGCTCTGAAATACATGGGATTCCCTGAAAGTGAATATCTTTTACATGAAGGTGAGCAACTGTTGAAGAAGGGATATCAACTTTTAGGTCTCCCTGTTGATTATATCTTTCTGGGCAGTTGTACTAACGGTCGGATTGAGGATTTCCGGGCATTTGCAGGTTTGGTCAAAGGGCGGAGCAAGGCTCCGGGAGTTACTGCCTGGCTGGTCCCGGGTTCAAAAATGGTTGAGAGACAGATTGAGAATGAAGGTCTTGGAGATTTTTTGCGCAAGGCGGGGTTCGAGGTTCGCCAGCCCGGCTGTTCGGCCTGTCTGGGTATGAATGACGATAAGGTTCCTGCCGGAAAGTACTGCATCTCGACTACCAACAGGAACTTTGAGGGGCGTCAGGGTCCAGGTGCAAGAACCATACTGGCCGGGCCGCTGATAGCCGCAGCTGCCGCCGTCACCGGCGTAATTAGCGATCCAAGAGATTTTCTATGAATTGGAATATAAAATCTACTTGATTATTAAACAAATGTTTACCTGAATTTCATAATTATAAGCTTGAAAAATAATTATAAGCTTGAAAGATAATTAATAATATGATTAACAAGAAGTTTACAATAGTTGAATCCAAAGCGGTTGTTATACCTCTGGATAATATAGATACCGACCAGATTATACCTGCCCGATTTTTAAAGACCACCTCAAGAGAGGGGTTTGGCAAGAAGCTCTTCTACGACTGGCGATACAACGCTTCAGGCGAAGCGGTTAAAGAGTTTATACTGAATACTCCTGATGGTGTGGGTAAAATCCTGGTAGCCGGGCGGAATTTCGGCTGCGGCTCCAGTCGTGAGCATGCTGCCTGGGCTGTTGCAGATTATGGCTTCAGGGCAGTTGTCTCAAGTTCATTTGCCGATATATTTCGTTCCAATGCTTTGAATAACGGACTTTTACCTGTACAGGTGAGTGAAAGTTTTCTCAAAACAATTATAGAACTTTCAAAAACAAAAAAAGATATAACCCTAAAAATTGACCTTATGAAAAAAGAGATTACAAATCAGGAAAACGGTGATTCCGAAAAGTTCGAAATCAACCCCTACAAACAGGAGTGCCTTATAAACGGCTATGACGACATTGACTATCTGCTCTCTAATATTAAAGAGATTGAGGAGTACGAGTTATATAAAGCATCTTCTCTTTAAACGGTGACTTATATACGATTTTAGAATCAGATAATAAAACAATAAACAACAATTAATGAACTTAACATTCAATGAATAAAACAATTACGGTATTACCCGGTGATGGCATTGGTCCTGAGATTACAGCTCAGGCAGTCAAAGTTTTAAAGGCTGTTGCACAAAAGTTTTCTCACACATTTACATTTAATTACGGTTTGATAGGGGCTGTTGCCATAGAGAGTTGCGGTGACCCCTACCCTCGTGAAACACACCGTCTTTGCACCGCTTGTGATGCAATTCTGTTCGGGGCAATAGGGGATCCGCGCTACGATAATGATCCGGGTGCAAAGGTGCGTCCGGAACAGGGGTTGTTAAAAATGCGAAAAGAGCTCGGACTCTATGCAAACATCCGCCCTGTAGAGCTAATCCCCTCGTTATCTGGCCGTTCCCCTTTAAAGGAGGAGCGCATTGCCGGAGCCAATCTTGTAGTTGTGAGGGAGCTCACCGGCGGAATCTACTTTGGTGAACCGAGGGGGAGGAGTCTGGACAGAGTTACCGCTTTTGACACCTGTCTCTACTCAGTTGAGGAGGTGGAACGTGTCTCCCGGCTTGCATTCCGTCTGGCTGCCGGTAGAAGGGGGCGGGTAACATTGGTAGATAAGGCTAATGTGCTGGAGACTTCCCGATTATGGAGAGAGGTGGTCACTTCTCTTCACAAAAATGAGTTCCCGGAGATAGAACTGGAGTTCATGTTTGTAGATAATGCTGCCATGCAGCTGGTTACCTTCCCGGCAAAGTTCGATGTGATACTCACCGAGAATATGTTTGGCGACATTTTGAGTGATGAGGCCAGCGTTTTAACCGGCTCTATAGGGCTGCTTCCATCTGCCTCATTCGGAACCGGCTCTCCCCTCTTTGAGCCTATTCACGGGTCCTACCCACAGGCTGCCGGCAAGAACATTGCAAACCCTATTGCCACAATACTATCGGCCGCCATGATGCTCCGTGACGCATTTGGCCTTGAAGGTGAGGCAGATGCCGTGAAGAGCGCCTGCTATCGTGCCATTGAAGATGGCTGGCTAACCCCCGATCTGTGCGAAGAAAGCACCGCCAAAACCACCACCGAGGTCGGAGAATATATCACTAAAAACATCTGACGATCCCTCAGTATTTTTTACATACGGCTGTATTTTTGATATTTAGCCTCGATATTGCCGTCCATTTTGTGTAACCGTTCATTGACCCCCGCCTTTTACTCTTAAATCAAGGACTCTACCTTTGT
>CAZFTS010000027.1:0-39411 GCA_964521685.1 uncultured Muribaculaceae bacterium | reverse complement strand
GGATAGTACTCATGGTTTTTTCCGTAGGCCTTATGACCAACAAAACCCTTATCTTCTAAACCCCTGATAAGGGATGAAAAGGTGGTGTAAAGCGGCTTAGGATCGGGGTGAAGATCAATCAGTTCCTTAACAAAGCCCTTTTTGGCCTTCCAGAGAATCTTCATAGCCTCCTCCTCTTTTCTTGTAAGTCTTTTCATGATAAACGGATTTTATAGATGTATAACTGTTTTTACAAATATATAACGGGTTTTTCAGTTATGCAAATAATTCGGGCAGATGTTTCGGTAAATTTTTATAACTTTAGTCGATATTATAATTATTATGGAGATTGAAATTGACAAGGTGACCATTGCGGAGATCGGCGAAGATGAGGTTGAGCTTTTAACCCGGTACAGGATGGCATATCTGACCGAATTACAGGGAGAAAGGCCTCAGGAGTATAAGGATAGACTAAAAAAAGATCTGGATAACTATTTCAGGGAGGCTCTCAGGGAAGAGAGGTGTTTTGCATTTATGGCAAAGATGGGGAATGAAATTCTTAGTTTCGGGGCCATGATTCTCAAGAAGATTCCCGGGGATTTTAATAACCCTTTCTATCTGGAGGGCGATATTCTCAATATGTATACCATTCCTGAGGCCAGGAGCAGGGGGATATCGGCTTTGATTCTGGATCGGCTAATAGATGAGGCACGTGTTCGCGGGGTTAGTAAAATATCGCTCCACACCACAAAAGCGGGCGAAAAGTTGTACCGGAAGTTTGGTTTTACAGAGCCTTTATATCCTGTTTTAGAGCTTGTTACTTAAAATAATAAGACTTAATTCATAACATAATGAAAACAACAAAATCTATTGGTCTGATTACCCTCTTAATACTGATTTTCGTTTCGGGATGTATTAAAAAAGAGGTACCGGGAGTTGTACCCGGAGCAGACAGAACAGAGGTATACCTTCCTATGCTTGCAGGGAAGAGTGTTGCGCTTGCCGTTAATAACAGCTCGGTTATTGATGGAAAACCTATACTTGACACCTTACTCTCCCTCGGAGTAAAAGTTGTCAGAATTTTCAGCCCGGAACATGGGTTCAGAGGTGGTAACCAATATGATACGGTTGATGTAAAAACGGGGGTGCCAATTGCGTTGCTATATGGCTCTGACTCTTACAACCCTAAGAACGAAGATCTTGCAGATGTTGATGTGGTTGTTTTTGATATGCAGGATGTTGGTACCCGGTTTTACACCTACCTCTCTACTCTTCACTATGTAATGGAGGCCTGTGCAGAAAACGGCAAAGATCTCATAATTCTTGACCGTCCAAATCCAAATGATTATTATGTGGATGGTCCGGTGCTGGACACCACATTCCGCTCATTTGTGGGTATGCATCCTATTCCTATACTTCACGGACTAACTTTGGGAGAGTATGCAGGAATGATAAACGGCGAAAAGTGGCTTAAAGGCGGCGTTCAGTGTAAAACTGAGGTTGTCAGAGTGGCAGGTTACAGCCATGGATCTGAGTATATTTTGCCAATACCACCCTCACCGAATCTGAACACACAGCAATCCATTCTTTTGTACCCGTCTCTATGCCTTTTTGAAGGGACTGTGATAAGTCAGGGGCGTGGTACTATGTTTCCGTTTCAGGTACTCGGGAATCCCGAGTTGAAAGAGAGCTATCAATTTTCATTTACACCTGTCTCAATTGAGGGGATGAGCACAAATCCTCCTCATAAGGATAAAGAGTGTTTCGGGATAGATCTCAGAGAGTTCAACACCGCGATATTCAGGGAGATCAAAAGAATTAACATCGATTGGCTTATTGAGTTTTATAATGCCTATCCCGTAAAAGAGGAGTTTTTCAAAGAGGGTCGGTTTGACAGACTAGCCGGAACAGATAAGCTCCGTAAGCAGATAATTGAGGGAAAGAGTATTCACGAAATCCGCGAAAGCTGGGAACCTGCCCTTTCCAACTATAAGGAGATACGTAAGAAATATCTGCTTTACGGCGATTCTGAATAGGGTAACCTTGGCAAGGTTGGGTAACCTTGCCAAGGTTCTTGGGGAAAAATAAGTTTCCTGGGGAAGCTTCTCGAGATTATTCAATGATAATAATTACTGTCCAGCGTAGATAATTGAAATTATACCAAGGATAAATAGTATAAACATGATTCCAAGCATTGTGTTTGTACCTTTTGGAGAGTTTTTAAACTCTTTCCAAATGAATACACCCCAAAGTGCTGCAACCAGTGTTGCGCCCTGTCCTAAGCCATATGAGATTGCCGCTCCTGCTTTTCCGGCAGCAATTAAATTCAGAGAATTCCCGATTCCCCAAATCAGCCCACCAAGAATTCCAACCATATGAATCTTTATTTTTCCTTTGAAATACTCTTTGTAACCAACCGGTTCTCCACTAATTGGTTTTTTCATCATAATAGTATTAAACAGGAAGTTGCTTATGAGAATTCCAAAGGAGAATACTACGACTGCTGTGTATGGAGTCATTTTTCCAACTGCCGGAGAAATAAAATTATCCAAGTCCATAGATGCCGCTACAAACCGATAAAAGAACGACATTAGTAATCCGGCAAGTATTGAGAGCAAAATTCCTTTTGAAGTAACTTTTTGCTCTCCTGAAGAGGCTCTTTTATATGCAATTGCGTTTACAATTATTGCTACAGTAATTAAGGCAACTCCTAAAAAAAGAAACAACGGATCTCCTTTCTGTGAACCTAAGTAATTAACAATTACGCCTAAAACAAGAGCTAATCCTATTCCAACCGGAAATGCAACAGACATTCCGGCAACAGCAATAGCCGCAGATAAGAGAATGTTAGCAGCATTAAAAATTACTCCCCCTAAAAATGCACTCCCAATGTTAGCTAAATTTGCCTGAGAAATATCCTCAATAAATCCCCGACCATTGCTTCCCATACTTCCTAGTGTAAAGGCAAAAATAAGAGCAAGAATCACCACTCCAATTACATAGTCCCAGTAAAAGAGTTCATATCGCCATGTTTTACCGGCAAGTTTTTGGGTATTACCCCATGATCCCCAGCAAAGCATTGTAATAACACAAAGAATTATTGCCAGAAAATAATTGTCTACAATAAACATAATATTAAGTTTTAGAGATTAATAACTAGTTTTTATATTCAGGGTTTGGTTCCATCATTTTTGCATTCACACTCTTCCTCCAGGTATCAAGCATCCTTTTTAGTCTATCGGTTATCTCTGGTTCAGATTTTGAAATATCCTTCATCTCTTCTATATCATTCTTGAGATTAAATAGTTGAATGCTATTATTTTCATAGTACTCTATAAGTTTATAGTCTCCCCATCTTACAGCTCCTCCAGGACTTTGCATCCCGTGGTTGCTATAATGTGGGAAATGCCAGTATATTGCCTCTCTTTTAAGAGTTTTCTTACCTTTCAACAGAGGTTTAAGGCTTACCCCATCACTATTTTCGATTGCAACATCTTTTATTCCAAGAATATCCATTATTGTAGGAAGAAGGTCAGGAGTTGTTACCGGCACATCAGAAATAATACCCTTTAACCCTTTTCCCGGTAATTTCACAATAAGTGGAACCCTTATTCCCCCTTCATAAAGCCATCCTTTTCCTGCTCTTAACGGAAGGTTTGATGTTGAAAATGTTTTATCCAGATTCTCCTCCTTAATCGATCTTTTCGGGTCATAAAAATTGGCAGCACTCATACCTCCATTATCTGAATAGAAGATAATGATTGTATTGTCATTCAACCCTTCATCTTCTAATTTTTTCATTATCCTTCCAAGACTTTCGTCCATACTCTCTACCATGGCGGCAAATTGAACATTGTCTTGTATTTGCTTAATTTTTACTGTATTGTCTTCAAATATCTTATACCCGTCATGACTTACATTTATTTTATCCGAATGATTCTGAACATGATCGGGATTACCTTCCAGAATGTATTTAATTTCATCTCCACTATCTTTGATACCCAACTTTTTCTTGTACTTCTCTACTAAGTCGGGGCGACCCTCAACAGGGTCGTGTACTGCAAAGTGTGACATATAAAGAAAAAAGGGCTTATCCCTGTTTTGTTCAATATAATTGATTGCCTCCTGTGTAAGCCTGTCGGTAAGATACTCTCCTTCCGGGCCACTTTCCAGGCCTTTTAAACCATATGGTTGAAAATATCCTTTATTGGGCCATCCTTTATTCCAGTCAGGGATGTGGATGTCAAATCCATGGCCGGATGTAGACCCTGGTTCTTCTCCAAGATGCCATTTCCCTATTATTGCTGTGTTGTATCCACGCTTTTTAAGTAATGAAGATACAGTGGGGAGCTCGTAAGGGAGTTGCTGATTTATCTCTACGTTTTTTAATTTTTGGAAAGGAAAATCTTTTCTTCCTGGCAACCAGTCTGTTAAATTAATAGAGGCCGGATATTTACCTGTAAGTAAGCTTGCTCTTGTCGGAGAACTTACATGGCAGGCAGCGTAGGCATTGGTAAATCTAACACCATCTCTGGCAAGTTTGTCAATATTTGGCGTTTCATAAAATTTACTCCCATAACAACCGGTGTCCATCCATCCAAGATCATCAACAAGAAAAAGTATGACATTCATAGGTTTCTCACCCTTATTACCGGGAAAAGCTGATAATGGGATAATGGATGATGCAGCTGCGGCTGAAGCAAGTAGTTTGTATTTGTAATTCATACTACATGTTTTTAATTCTGTGAATTGAAATTATATGGTTTATCGTCATAAATAATTACATGTTTGTATTCAAATCTTGCAAAATCAACAGGATTCAATATTTTTATCTCCACCTTATGATCTCCTTTTGGAAGATTGTATCTCCAAAAAGGGGTGAATCTCCTTTTGTTTATTTCTGTTGGTAGCTTTACCCTTTCTACAAGAGATCCATCTATATACATCTCAGCTTCATACACATGTCCTTTATTTTGAAAGTTCTTTCCATCCGGTGGTGCTGCCAGCGCAAATCCGATTCCATTAAATTCGAAAGACAAAATATTACCTGAATAGTCAGGAACAATTTTTTTTATTGGATAATGTCCCTCAAACGAAATTTCCAGTGGAATAGTCTCCGGCTCCTGGTATTTGATTTTAAGCAAATTGTCTGAGATTTGCCCTCCGTTTCTCTCAATCATATTTACAGCATGACGATAGGACATATCATAAGCATCAATTAAACTCATAGATGTTCCCATAAAGGGAATATTTTCAACCTTATCAAGACCCATTGTCCAAAATTGCGGTATAGATTCATATCCCAGAATTGCTCCAAGTATCCCTCCTGCTGTCGCTGGATTGCAATCTGCATCATCACCACATCGGGTAGCAATTTCAAAAGTTTTTGTAAAGTCTCCTTTCCCATAAAGAAGGCCTATAACCACCCATGCTGAATTTATCTTAGCATCAATATTAAATGGTTGGAAGACGCCGAGAGGAGAACCAATATCCATTCCCCATTTCCGGCTTGTTTTAAACCAAGTCTCCCTCCAGTCATCCGGATTCTCTCTGTACCACTGCAACACATCATTTATACATTGGTAAAATTTACTTTCAACTGGTATTATTTTAAGTGATCTCTCGATAATTGATTGAATATCTTCTATTTTGTCCGATATCAATGCAAAAGAGTACATAACTGCCACAAAAACTCCTCCGTAATATCCATCCCCATAATTCATTATATGCCCCACTTTGTCACATATGCCTACTGCAGAATTGGCCATTCCGGGAGACATTAGACCTGCAAAATCTGCTTCAATCTGAAAGTCTATATCATCGGCACAAGGATTGTTTAACCAATGACCTGTCTCTGGAGGAGTAAGCCCGTTTAAAATGTTATATCTTGCTGTCTGGTTTGCAAACCACAACTCATAATCTGCATTAGCAAAGGAGAGGGCAAAAGATTGAGATGGTGCATCTATCCCTTCTTTTTCAATAACTTTCATAAAAGAAAGATCCATATAGATATCATCATAAGTGCCAGGTCTGTTTTTAAACTCATCAATAAGAGCAGTATCGCTCCAAAATAGTTGCTGGTAATCCTGAATCATTGTGGTATTATACTCAAATTCAGCAGGTAATCCAAAAGTTACTCCTATCGTTTGTGCTGCCCATGCTCCTTTGATCTTACTTTTTAATCTCTCTTTTGACATCGAGATAAAATCTTGATCGGAGCTTTGTTCTGTGTCTGACATACAGGCATTTAACACCAACAGTGTAATTATTAGAATTTTTTTCATAATCTTTTGTATTAATCCTTGTTTACCTCAAATTTATGGAGAAATTCTCTTACCTCTGCCTCATCCGGAATTGATGGTTGTGCTCCCATTTTTGTAACACAAATTGCAGCTGCTGCAGATGCAAAAGTCAAAGACTCTTGCCAGCTTTTATTTCTGCTTAATTCTGCTGCCAATGCACCACAAAAAGTATCACCTGCAGCTGTACTGTCTACTGTGTTTACATTGAAAGCAGGAATAGTTAAACTGGTCGTTCCATTTTTCAAAATGCTCCCTCTTTTACCCAATGTAAGAAGTACGGTTTTGGCCCCCAAATCTCTTATCTTTTCGATAATCATCATTTCGCCTACCTCATCAATTGTAGTTCCCGAAATTGTTTCTGCTTCTGTTTCATTGACAACTAATATATCAATTTTTGAGATAAGGTCTCCCTCAAGTTTTCTGGCTGGTGCAACATTTAAAATAACTTTTTTGCCAAGAGAATTTGCAACCTCACATACTCTTTTTACAGTCTCATATGGTATCTCCATCTGCATTACAATTATATCCGAATCGGCAATATCCTGATATATTTTATCGATGTAATCAGGGTTAAGTTCATTGTTTGCTCCAGGTGTAATAACAATACAATTCTCACCATTATCATCTACCCAAATCATTGCTGTTCCCGATGGAACGTTTTCAACAATTTGTGAAGATGATACATTAAGTCCCATATTCTTAAAATAATTCAGTGTATACTCACCATTTGAATCTTTCCCCAGACTTGTTACAAACTGTACTTCACCACCCAGCTTGTGTGCAGCAACTGCCTGATTAGCCCCTTTTCCCCCCATTGCCTGCATAAAAAATGAACCCTCAACAGTCTCTCCTGCTGTTGCAAACCTTTTTACCCGGGCTATCAAATCAGTATTGGAGCTACCTATAATTAGAATTTTACTCATAATAAAAAATTTTTAATACAATTATTGCCTGTTATCCTATTTTAAAGATTTATTTCCGGAGTAAACTATTGCACTTTCGAGTATTATATTTGTCCCGTCTACCGGATTCATCCATCTGAATTCAATTGTATGTTCTTTATCGGGGAGTTCAAACATCCAGAAAATATCAGTAATCCTGGTTGTGAAGCTTAATGGCAGTTTACTCTTTTTAACGATTTCTCCATCTACAACAAATTCTAATTCAGCAATATAATCTTTAAACTTCTCCTTATCTCCGGTTACTTTTCCGGTAAAGACTACTCCGTTACCTGAAAACTGATATGATTGAAGCTCTTTTACAGATATCCCTGCGCCCTCTTGAGTAACAGGATTTGCATTCTTACCTAAAAGTTCTTTTTTTACCGGAATCCTATCCGGAGGATTTTGCTCCAGCCTTACAACCTGTGGTTTTTGGATAAGAATCGTCACATCATCTGCGGAGATTTTACCACCATTCAACTCAATCATTTTTAATGCATGTTTCAATCCAATTCGATAAGTATCATTTAAAGACATGGTTGTATGGCTGAAAGCAATATCTTCCGCTTGTTGAAGAGGCTTTAACCATTTTTCGGGAATTTTATCATAACCAAGTATTACACCCAGAATACCGGCGGCAGTAGCAGGGTTGCAATCGGAATCCTGTCCGCATCTGGTTGAAATATCCATAGTCTTATAAAAATCCCCCTTTCCGTAAAGTAGTCCTAGAAGCACATATGCAGAATTTGTTGTCGCTTCGATATTAAACGGATTATGAATTCCTTTCGGACAATCTTCTTCCCATCCTGCATGTTCTATTTCAAACCAAACCTTTTTCCAATCATCAGGATATTGTTTGTACCACTTTAATACCTGAGTCATCCTTTTATAAAAATTACTTTCCGATGGAATCACTTTTAATCCCTCATTAACAATATATTCTATATCGTTTGAAACAAAAGCCAGTGAATACATTGCTGCAACATATACTCCTCCGTACCAGCCATCGCCATAGTTCATAATATGTCCCACTTTATCGCATATTTCTGAAGAGGTGTTTACCATTCCCGGCGACATTAACCCGGCAAAATCGGCCTCTATCTGAAAGTCAATACAATTTGAATGTGGATTGTTTCTCCAGTGACCCGATTCGGGAGGGTATATTCCATTAAGAATGTTATATCTGGCAGCTTGGTTAGCGTGCCACAACATGAATCCGGCTTTAGCAAATGAGGCTGCAATTGAATCGGCAGGCGCATTCACTCCAAGGCGTTCAAAAACACTCACAAATGAAAGATCCATATATATATCGTCATATAATCCGGGGTATTCATCAAAATACCATTTTACATAGTCTTCCCTCCAAGGTATTTCAATATAATCTGGTATAATCATGCCCAGATATTTAAATTCTGTGGGACCTCCAAATGTTACACCTATGGTCTGACCTGCCCAACCTCCTTTTATTTTATTTTCTAGCTCGCTGATTTTAAGCGTCATGTTTTTTTGCTGAGAAGATCTTTCACAGGAGATGACTATAAAAGACAATGCGATAAGCAAACCCAATATTTTCTTCATAATTTATTTTTTTATGTTATTATCAATTATTAATTATCTCAATTCTTGTATAATATGAACCACAAATGTCTATACCATTGCTATCTGTAAACCATGATTTGAATCTATATAAACCCCTTTTAAGGTATTGAGTAAAGCGAATTGAAACCGAGTTTATTTTGCTTGATTCTGTTAATAATATATCTTCATTTAATTTTATTGAACCCGTAGCAATATTGAGTGCTTTGCCCCTCCTTATTTCGCTTCCTCCAACTGATAATCCCGGTCCTTCTGAATTCAGATGTCGGTTAATGTGGAATGGCCATCTGCTTATCTCTATAATGTATTTACCATCATTCTCAACTTGTAGTAACGTTGTACCTCCTCTTAAAGGCCCTTTTGCAAGTGCAACATTCCACTGTGTATTCACTGCATTATCTATCCAGTTGTTTGAATTAAAGATTACAGGATTCTCTTTAGCTGAGCCTATTATAACAGGAGTAACATTCATGGCATCAACTTCCACATCGTTCCACCACTTTTCGTAGAAACTCTGCATTTTTTTTAAAATAAGAGGATTATAAGATGCAACATTTTTTGTTTGACCTGGATCATCAAGAATATTGTACAGCTCGTCTCCTCCAACCAGACGCCAGTTATCATATACAACACATCCTTCGCTTTTCACAGGTTGCGTATTACCCCCATACTGTACAACAAACATTCTTTCTTTCGACTCTTTCCCCTTTATTGCATTAATCAGGCTCTCTCCATCCAGCTTGTAATGAAAAGAGGCTTTCAATTGAAGCATATCTATTAGCGTCGGCAGAATATCCTGTACTTGTGCCGGATAATTTATTTCACGTGGATTTTTGTATTCTCCTCCGGGCCATCTTAAAAAACAAATTGCCCTGTGTCCACCCTCGTAGTAACTTCCCTTTTTATCCCTCATTCCAGCATTATACAGATCAACACCACCAGTGCCCCCATTATCGTTCATAAAGATTACGATTGTATTATTCTTTAATCCTGTTGAGTCCAGCCACCTTTCCAGTCTCTCGAAATTTCTGTCAATATTTTTTATCATACCCAGAAATGCAGCTGTTGTACTATCTTTTACTCTGGTTTTATAATAATTATAATCTTGAGCAGGAGCATGATATGGTCCATGAGGTGAATTAAGAGGGATATATGCAAAAAACGGCGTTCCAATTTTATGCATTTTACTCATCCATTCAATAGCTTTACTAAACCATAGGTTTGTACAATATTCACCAGACTGCTCAACCTTAAGACTATCTAAATAACGTGTTTCAAAATAATCATTATCAAATTCTGCTTCAGATAACAGCCCCCATCCTTTGTGCCATATACACTTATTAAAACCTCTGTCCATTGGCCTGTCAGGAAAGTTGTCACCAAGATGCCATTTCCCGAAAATACCAGTTGAATATTCATTTTCTTTAAATATTTGCGGGAGTGTTTTTAACTCTCTTCTTAAAAGATTTCTTCCGGTCAGAACAGACGCTGCTCCATTTCTGAGCGCATCCATTCCGGTTATTAACTGACCTCTTGTTGGTGTGCTGAGAGGAGCTACATGAAAATTTGTAAAATTGAATGATTCTCTCTGTAGCCGGTCAATTGCCGGAGTTTTCAGGACTGGGTTTCCATTGCATGATAGATCTCCATACCCCTGGTCATCTGTAAGAATTATTATAACATTGGGTTTTTGTCTATTATCATTTTTCTCTTCAAGCTCAGTATTTGGAGATGCCTTTAGTGTAGCGGAGGCTGCACCGATGAATGATAATAATATTGATACTGTTTTTTTCACGATTATTTATAATAATGGTTATTCTTATCTCTCTTTTCCTCCGGATGCCCTTACTTTAATTGCGACATTAATTAGTTCTTGTGCCTTTTCTCTGTTCTTTTCAAAAACATTTTCAGATTCGGATTTATCACTATTGATATCAAATAGTCTCGGAACCTTATCTCCTTCTCTTCCTGGATAATACGTTTCAGGCCATCTTCCCGGCTTTGCAGCCTCAATATATTTCCACCCGTCTTTAATGACTATTAGTGCTCCGCTGCTTCCGCTTGCGACAACCAGGGATGTTCTAACCTGCTTCGATTTTGTATTTTTCAGATAAGCGAAAAAACTGTAGCTGTCTTCTCCTTCTCCATCATTTAATTGGTTACCAGTTATATCGGAAATTGTAGCTAGTATATCTCCTGCACATATCATATTGCTATTTATGTAGGGCTTTTTAATATAGTCCGGCCAGTGAACAATAAAAGGCACTCTGATTCCCCCTTCAAATGGATCTTGTTTGAATCCATGCAGATTTGCGGAAGAAGAGTGTCCATAAGTTAACCAACCATTTTTCCATATCATATTTCCTTTTTCATTAATGTACTCCGGCTGATAATTTGCAAAGTAGTCCTGATACTCTTCATAACCATCTCTTTTATATCGTTCAATCCAAACTGCAGGGTCTCCCGGCCTGGGACCATTATCCGAGGTGAAAATTAAAAGAGTATTATCATATGCCCCACACTTTTTTAAAGCTTTAACAATCTCATTTACAGTCCAATCAAGCTCAACAACAATATCTCCTCTCAGACCTGCCTTGCTCTTTCCTTTAGTAAAAGTTGGAAGACAGGGCCTGTGAATTGCGCTGGTTGGGAAATAAAGAAAAAGAGGTTTGTCATTTTTTTGAGTAAAATGATTTAGGATAACATCTGTTGCTTTATGAGTCAGGACCTGATTTACTGTTTTAATGTCCCATTCCGGGGATTTTTTTGTATTTGCGTAAAAATCATAATCTGTAACCTGTTCAACAGAGGGTGGTGAGACAACTTTATCATTTTCAATAAATACGTACGGTTGCATATTGTTTGATCCTGACATCCCGAAAAAATAATCAAATCCTCTGTCAGTTGCACCCCCTTTAACAGGTTTCGAAAAATCGATAAATTGTTGCAGGTTATCCTTTCCGGAATTGAAAACATTCTCCTCAGGATTATCCGGAGCATTCTCATTTAGTTGCCATTCCAGGCCAAGATGCCACTTTCCAACACATGCTGTGTAATATCCATTCCTCTTTAAATAGGAGGCAATTGTTGTCTCATTACTCTCAATTAATGGCTTTTCATAATTTTTCAGAACACCAAATTCAAGCCTGGTTCTCCAGGAATATCTGCCTGTCAAAAGATTATACCTTGAGGGAGAGCTTAAAGAAGAAGATGCATATGCATTGGTAAATCTCACACCATTTTGTGCAAGTTTGTCTATAGCAGGAGTAGAGATTTTCCTGGCACCATAACAACTCAGATCGCCATATCCAAGATCATCGGCAAAAATTATTACGATATTTGGCAAAGATTTATCCCGTACCAGATTTTTATTCTGTCCATAAGACAAACCTGGGAGAGCAGCTGCTAATAAACTTGTACCAAAAATTAACCCGGCATATCGGTTGCCATATCTGTTTCCCGAAGGTTCATTTATATTCATATTACAATTTTTTAATTATTTAATGAGGAGAATTCAAAAGCACCAATATCCGGAAAACCCTCATTTGGAATTGTTGTCTTTATAAAATCAAAAGTATAACCCAGATTCTGACCTTTATTTCTGGCAGGACTATTGTCGGTAATTCTTAAATCAAGCGGTGATTTAATAGTGTTGTAGTTTACAAACAAAGGGTTTCCAATGATATAATTCTCACCAGGACCTTCCAGCCCAACAATAAGATTTCCTGAAGCAGCAAAGTAGAGATTATTGGATATTATTGTCGAAGGTTTTGCAGTTCCCCTTTTACCTAAATTGAATATAATAATATCGTTTTCTACTACAACTATATTGTTTCTAATATAGTTTTTTGAATCTGTCTGAGTAATGTTAAACACCCCCCAATCATTCACGTTTCTCTTTCTTCTTATAATTGTATTGTTTTCAATTTTACAACCGGCTCCTCTCCATAATGCAATAAATTGCTGAAAATCATCACTAATATTGTGGTGAATCGAAAAATTTCTGTAGTCTGGATTTTGCAGAACATCCTTCCATGTTACTTCAATGAATCCTTGACAATCTTTTGAATAATTGTTATGTACAGATATATTGGTTTTCGGTATTCTTGCATCATCTATTTCAATAGCACCACCATCTGCTCCTCCTCCATAACTATCGGGACCCCAGATAATTCTTGGGTCAACAGCGCTGTAATTAAAAATTCTGTTATTGCAGACCTCCTGGTTGTCACTTCCCAGCCAGATTCCTATCGGACCCCAGCTCCACTCTTTAAGCACCCTGTTACAATCGTGTATGTAATTGTTATCTATTAATATATGATTCCCATAACTCTTAATTCCTACCCCACAGTCAAAAAATTCATTATTCCTGACAACAGAGTAATCAGACTCTTTTTCTATATAAACTGCACCCAATTCCCACATTACTTCAAAACCGCCACTATCAGACGGAAGCTGTGCAACGGTTTTGTGAAAGTAAAGATCTTCTACAATAATGTAACTCCCTTTAACTCTTATACAGTTTCCAAAATTTCCTGTTTTTGTATCAAATGTTGAATTTGTAAAAGCTGGTGCAGGTAATGATTTATCTCCATATGATGAAATAACAATATAATTATCACTACTGCCCGATGAATTTACCCTAAGTGTTCCTTCGTAAAATGTTCCTCTCCTGAAAAGAAGAGAATCACCACCTTTAAGAATAAGTGATTCGGCTTTTTTTAATGTTTTTACAGGCTTATCTGCTGTTAATCCTGAATTTCTATCATCTCCTGACTCTCCATCAACATAAAAATTTTTATTTTCTCTCTCTTTCTTAACCGCTCCTTTTTCAGCACATCCTGCAATTATAAAGAGTGTTATATTTATTGAGACAAACATAGCCTTTATCAAAAATATTAGTTTCCGGTTCATCATTCTATGATTAAATTTTATTTGAAAAAAGGTTCATTTAACCTGGTTGTAATTGTGCCAGTAATATCCAACCAGTTCGTTGATGTAAGTTTCTGGCCATTAAAAATCACATTATCAAATACAAATCCATCAAAAAAAACATTTGGGTCATTTCCGTTTATCGTATTTTTAAATACTGTACCCATTACCATGGTTACATTCCAGTTTTTTAATGTCAGATTTTTTATATGGTTTGGACTATATTCATCCGGAGAGATGTTAAAGACTACTGGTACAGGATTTTCCGTTACAATATCTTCAATAATCCAATCTTTTTGTATTCCAGTTTTTCCAGGTTCTTTGTAGCGGTTTCCTACGCAGTTTATTATTCCCCTGTTAAAGCCCGGTTTATTCCATTCAGCTCTCAGGATGTCAATTCTGTTTATTTTTACATTTTCTGAGTTGGATCCGCCCCATGCCATCTGAATAACTCCTCCGTTATTAAGCTGCCAGACAACACAGTCACTCCAGGTTATATTGTTACGATATACTTTTATTGCATCGTCATTTGCCCAAATAAAACAATTAGCAACAACAGAGCCTTCATAAGCGGCAATTCCGTCACAATTGTATACCCATCCGCCAATTATCTTAGTCCAGGATACATTATTGTTGCTTCCTATGAGTCTTACCGCAAAATATTTAGGATCGGCAATTACTATTCCATTAATTGTTATGTTGTTACTTTGATTTATGGCCTCAATGCAATGCGATTCCCTATAGTTAAGTCTCCCTGACGATAAAATTCCTCTTCCAAATATTTTTACTCCGGAACACCCATCCATTATAATTGAACCATAGACCCATGATCCTTTCTCAAAATATATGTTTTTTATGTGCGCTGGCACTTTAAAAACTCCAATATCGTGCACTCCGGATTTAAAATAAATTCCGTTTAATGTCGTATTTAATGAGGTTATATCTGATTTCCCGGCATTTTTCAACACCTTATAGCTCCCGGAAGAGAGATCGGGAATATCCGTTTCGGGTGGATCTGCAAAAATAATCAGTCCGTTTTTATATCCGTCATTACCAATTTCAACAGAATATTGACCCGGCTTATTGAGTGTGAATCTTATGTTCTCCCCACTCAATGCAGCAGTCACACCATGTCTTGACGGTAGTATTCTGATCTGATTACTTAATGGCACTTTTGATTTATTTATTATTTTAATTTCTATATCAATAGTTCCTGATAATGTTAACTGGCACCAGTTAATACTTCTTCCTGAGAATATTGTAAGCGGATATTGATCATTCTCAATCATATTCTTAAATCCTGAATTATACTCCGGGCATTTGCTGACAAATACATTTATCTTTTCATCTTTCCCTCCACTTCTTACAACAACTTCGTATATATCGGAAAACTGCAATCCGGAATAATCTGGTATATTTTCCTCCTCATTGTCTATTGTTCCAGAAGGATTATCTGCCTTTTTACATGCAAATAGCATGAATGGCAAAACAATGGTTATAATTAAAATATATTTTGATATATTCATGATTATAAATAGACAATTGACTAAAATTCAGAATGATTCAAAATACATCGGACAGATATGGATTCTGTCCGATGTATGTTTTCTAACAGCCTAATAATCTGGGTTTTCTACGAATTTTGGATTTTCAGATACCCTGTTCACACCTATTGGCAAATAATAATTTCTATCCAGGAATGTTCTTGCAACACCTTCGGCATTTGTTATAGTGATCTTGTATTTTTTCGTGTTATAGTTATAAGTATATTGAAGTCCGGCCATCCTCACTCCATTAAGTAGATTTTTGGCTATTCTCCATCTTTTTATATCCCAGTAACTTTGATTCTCCCATGTAAGTTCAACCAACCTTTCGTTTTGAATAATCGCCTCGTTTATAGTAGTTTTAGCAGGCATTTGAGCTCTTTGTCTTACTCTGTTAAGAGCAGTCAAAGCTTCGCCTGTAAGACCTTTGTAGTATGCTGCCTCGGCTAAATTGAGATAGATCTCTCCTAATCTGAAAATTATATAGTCGGTTTGATCATTAATCACTGTTGTGGTTTTCAAACTTTCATTGCATCTCTTTTTAACCATGAACCCGGTCCTTTGATTATTTCTTGCAATTGACTGGTATGGCCAACCATCTTCTGCAGTTCCGGATGTGTATGTTTTACCATCCCTTATTGTTCTTGAATGAAAATATGTCTTGCCTCCTTGCCATGGACTTTCAGGATAGAAGACTGAGGCCTTAAATCGTGGATCTCTGTTTCCGAAAAGTTCTGCTGAGGACCATTCATTTGCTGTTAGCTGAGCTCTTGATATTTTATTTCCCGGAGAACCATCGGCAAATTCAAATCTTTCAACAAAATCGTACATATAACACATTGAGGCCCAGGTACCATTAAAATCGTGAGACATTGCTCTTAATGTAAAAGCGTGTGCCCTGTTTTTTGCGTAATCATATACCTCTGCCATTATTACCTCTTTATTATCTGCAGATTCGTCAAGGAACAGATTTTGAAAATTAAGAACAGGATCTGTTTGCCTTTCATAAAGTGCATGAATCTGATTGTTTATAATAGCTTTTGATGCGTCATAACTTATAGTAGCATAGTGCTCTGCATCTGATGCCGGGAAACCAAGCATACCATTTAGTTGCTGTTGTCCATACTTAGCAATACTGGCAGCATAAATAGCAGCTCTGCTTTGAAGAGCATATGCCGCCCACTTTGTTGGTCTTCCTTTATCGTTTGCAGTATATGTTGGTGGCAAAACTTGTATGATATCGTTCATTTCATTAATAATGAAATCATATACTGCCTTCTCCGAGTCTCTGGGAACATAAATTTCTTCCGGAGTTGCGTTCATATCGAGTGCTTTTGTTATTATAGGCACTCCTCCAAATCGGATAACCATCTGGAAATACATATAGGCACGAAGGAACCTTACTTCAGCTGTTCTCTGCGCAATAATCGCCTGATCCAGAGGAGAATCTTTAAGTTTTTCTATAAAATAGTTACAGTCTCGTATGTTTTTATAGTTCCAGTAGTCCAACTCTGAAGGAATTCCTGCCGAAGTGATCACGGTAGTAGAGGCAACATAAGATTGGTGATGAGTTCCAAACGAACGCCCCTCTCCACCCATAGATGCTATCATCGCAAAAGATGTTTGTTCTGCATAATTACCTCTTATCTCGATGAAATCAACTCTGTAGTATAAATCTGCAAGATAGGCATCAATTAGCTTAGGATCGCTCCATACAACTGCATCGGAAATTATATCTAATGGTTTTTTGTCTAAAACGTTACTGCACCCTTGAAGAAATAGCAGCATTGTAATTAACAGATATTGTATTTTTTTCATAATCATAGTTTTTACGGATTATAAAGTAACATTAATCCCGAATGAAACTGTCTTCACAGGTGGGTAGAACTTTTGATAATCAGTTGCTTCGGGGTCAATTGATTTTTTATAGATACCCAATTTGCTTAAGGTAAGCAGATTGTTTCCTGCTATAAACAGGTTAATATCTTGAAAACCTGTAGCCTTTACCAACTTTTCCGGAAGAGTATAAGATATATTCAGGTTTTTCAACCTTAAATATGTAGCATCCTGCAGCCAAAAATCAGATGTCTTATTGTTATTATTATTTGTCCCTTCCGGGTATATTGCCGGTAACTTCACATTTGGATTAATGTTTACATTTGGATTTGAAAGATCAGGTTGCCATCTGTACTTATATTGGAATTCAAAAGCATTTCCCTGATTTGTAAGAGGGCCTCTGATAGCGTCTGCAATCATAGAGTTAAAGAGTGATGCGCCCTGGAAAAGTGCCGACAAATTGAAATTTTTATATCTGAGATCTATATTCAGTCCAAATGTAATATCAGGAAACGTACCATAACCAATAACATCCTGATCACGCCAGTCTATAACCTTGTCATCATTTAAATCTTTATATCGAATATCACCAGGTCTTAATGTAGTATTTCCTGCCTGATCCTGATTAATCGGGTGGTTTAGAATTTCATCCTTTGACATAAATAGTCCATCTGATTTATATCCTATCCACCTGTTGGTAAACTTCCCCGTTTTCTGGAAAATTCTTATCTCATCAGGATCATCATACGGATTTTCCGACCATCTCCTGTACCTCTCCCTGGCAAGGCTGAAAGATCCAGTTAAGTTATATGAGAAATCACTACCCACACTATTTCTGTGAGTTAGTTTTAACTCAAATCCTCTGTCATCGGTTGAATTAAGATTAACCTGTGGTAAAGTTGCTCCAAATGTTGATGGATAAGATTCCAATGGTTGTCCAAAAATATTTTCTGTAATTCTCCAGAAAAAGTCCAGTTCAAAGCTCAGTTTACCCTTCAAAAAAGAGGCATCCAGACCAGCATTATAACTAGTCATGTCAAGCCAGGTAATCTCTTCGTTAGGTAGCCCTGTAGATCTTATCAATCTGTAAACGTCACTACCGAATACATATACATTTGTTGTTCCTGAGATTATTTCATATCCAGTCAGATATTTAAATGCCTCAACATTATCGTTTCCGGCCTTACTATATGATAATCTTAACTTTAAATTATCTACCCAAGGTAGATTTTCTTTTATAAAGGGCTCTTCAGAGAGTCTCCAACCCGCAGATACACTTGGGAAGAAACCCCATCTGGAGCCGGAAGGAAATTTATGACTTGCATCAAACCTGAATGTCCCCTCTAACAAGTATTTTCCTTTATATGAGTAGTTTCCTCTTCCAACATAACTCATCCTTCCTGTTTTTTCTGCACCTCCGTTATTAATGAGGTTTTCAGGAGATCCAGCAAAAAGGTATGGTACTTCCAGTGAAAGAAGATCTACACGGCCCGCCGAAAGGAAGGCATAGTCAGTATCAATAGCCTCTGCCAATAACAGTCCTTGTACGGAATGGTCGTTAAATTTACGATCATAATTGAGAGATAATAAAGGATATAATTGTGTATAAAGAGACGATTGTTCATCAAGCCTGTTCGCCCCGTTAGTTCCCCAAGGTATGTATGTTTGAGTTTTATAATCGTAAGAATAGAGATTGAACGGTTTATCCTGGACCTTAGAAAACTTATTATTAACAGAATAATTAAGCGATGCATTTGCCTCAAGACCCTCTATACCCGGGATTTTATACTTTAAGCTTATTTTTCCTGTCAGATATCTTTGCAGATCATAATTAAAACCTGTCATTTTGCTAATGGTTTGAGCAACCGGACTTCTCTCAAGAAATCCTGAATAAGCCCCACCCTTGTCAGGGTCAGGTAATGTAGCCCTCCACACCGGGAGTGCAGTTTTTAAATTAATCCAAATGTTATCAAGGGATGTTTGCGGCGCATTTCTAATCTCATTTCTGTAAGATAGATCTATTGATGCAGATAATCTTTTTGTTATCTGGGCATCTACATTTGATCTGACATTATAACGGCTGAAACTCAGATCTCCGGACTTATAAGTACCTGACTGATTAAGATATCCAACTGTAATATAGTATTTTACATTATCATTACCCCCTCTGACCGAGAGTGTGTGAGATTGCATTGGAGACCATTTACGGAATGCAGCATTATACCAGTTCTCATTTATGTAATCCGGGTCATTCCCTTCCTTAAACCTGGCGATATCCTCTTCTGAATATGTATAGGGTAAACTATAGTTAAACTGCCCCTCTCTGAGAAGTTCTGCATATTTTGCCGATGATACAAATTCAGGAATTGTTGTTGGCGACTGGAAAGATGTGTTTAACGAATATGTAATGCTTGGTTTATTTACAACCCCCCTTTTCGTAGTTATAAGAATAACCCCATTACCCGCTCTGGCCCCATAAATAGCAGCAGCAGCGTCTTTTAGCACGCTTATCGACTCAATTTCCGAAGGATCCATTCTTGTCCAGGATGTTTCAATTCCGTCAACAAGAATTAGCGGAGAACCAAAGCCTCTGATACTTAAATTTGAATAATCAGATCCGGGCACCCCGGTATCCTGCTTTGCAAATAATCCGGGAGCTTTTCCGACTATCGCATCAGAAATATTCGCCGTAGGAACTTTTGTAAGCTCCTCTGATCTTACAGTAGATACGGAACCCGTAAGATTAACTTTCCGTTGTGAGCTATACCCGACAACTACAATACCATCAATACCTATACTCTCTTCTTTCATAACAACATTTATTACATCTTTATCTGTAATATTAATCGTTTGGGATTTCATCCCCATAAAAGTAAAAGTCAGAGATGCACTTTGCGATAAATTTGTCAGCTGGTACTTACCCTCGATATCTGTTATCGTACTTTTAGTGGTTCCCACTACATTTACCGTTACACCCGGTATAGCAACACCTGTCGTATCAGTTACTTTACCAGAAATAGACCTCAGTTGTTGAGTCTGCGGAAAATTTGTTTCCGCTTTCAGAACTCCGGTTAAAAGGAGAAGTACCGATACTAAAAGAGAAAACACCACTTTTTGAGAGTTGATTTTTCTAATAGTATTAAAGAAAATACCCCTTTTTGTCTTCGATTTTCTTTTCATAGTTTATTTTTTAAAGTAATAAAGAGCTAAAAATTATATTTATTATTAAACATATTTCTCATACTTCTGTATATATGCACTTTACACCAAATAACCAACGCCTCAAAATTTTAATATCACAAACTTAAAAAAGAATTTTAATTAGTACAAACGTTTGTGCTTTTTTTATGAAAAATATTTCAGAATATTTTTTAAAATTTTCACCTGACAAAAAATGTTGATCTGTAATATATACTCTTACTGCTGATTTCCTTTTATTTATACACACAGGAGTACCTGTTGAATTTTTTACTTAACAATTGGTCCTTTTATCTAAATATTTATTATATTTGTGCAAACGTTTGTAATTTTTTATATTCCAATGGCAACTCAAAAAACAAATATTACAGATATTGTACTTAAAACCGGTTTATCGTTATCTACAGTGTCCAGAGTTCTTAATGGAAAGGCTGAACAATTCAGAATCGGGAAAAAGTCTCAACAGAAAATTCTGGAAGCTGCAAAAGAGTTAAATTATATTCCTAATCACTATGCTGCGAATCTGAAAAGCGGGAAAAGTAATACAATTGCTTTGATTGTCCCATCATTAAACAATCCGTTTTTTGCCGATCTTGCCAGTTCAATCAATTCTGAAATAAGAAAATATGGATATACAACAATGATAAGCGATAGTGAAGAGGATGTGAAAGTGGAGGAGATGGTTCTTCAGCAGCTTGTTTCAAGAAATATTGAAGGAATGGTAATAGCACCTTGTGGTAATGAATTTGAACATATTCAGCAATTGCATGAACAAGGCCTGCCTATAATATGTATTGACAGATATTTTGAAGAGCTTGACATACCATTTGTTTCAACAGATAACTATGATGGTGCTTACACGGCTACAAAATACCTTATTGAAAATGGTCATAAAAGAATATCCTGCATTCAAGGTGTCAAATCATCAACTCCTAATAGGTTAAGAATAAAAGGGTTCGTAACCGCGATGGAGGATGCCGGGCTTTCAGATTACAAAATAGTAGGGGATGAATTCAGCGCACAAAACGGATATCTGGAAACGAGGCTTTTATTTCAGCAAAAAGAGATCCCGACAGCAATATTTACTTTAAGTAATACTATTGCTATGGGCTGTATGAAGGCATTAAAAGAGATGAATATCGATATCCCTCAGGATGTTTCTCTTATTACATTTGACGACCATCCATATCTTGATTATCTCTCAACTCCTCTCTCCTGTATTGCTCAACCTGTCAGCGATATAAGCAAGATTGCCGTGAAATTTCTTTTCTCAAAAATAAATGACACAGAAACAATAAAGCAGCAAATCTTACTAAAACCCGAGATGAAGTTCAAACAATCCGTAAGTAGAGTTTTCTAAATGCGTGTAAGAAACTATTTAACTCTCAATGACGCTTTAAAGATTGGCGGACCTAAGGCTTTTGCGGCTATGACAAAGCCGGTGGGCTCAAATTGCAATCTAAATTGCACCTATTGCTACTATCTTGACAAAGAGCGGTTTTACGGGAGTTCCCGAAAGATAATCTCTTACGAACTGCTGGAAGAGTATATCCGGCAATACATTGAATGTAACGAAGTTCCCGTAGTCAGTTTTAACTGGCACGGTGGAGAACCGCTTATGGCGGGAATTGAGTTTTACGAAAAGGTTGTCGTATTTCAGAAGCGGCACAACCCCTGCAAAAAGAGGATTGAAAACGCTATCCAGACAAACGGAACTCTGCTCAATGATGATTGGTGCCGCTTTTTCAAACGAAACAATTTTCTGGTTGGTCTCTCTATTGACGGTCCAAAGTCCATCCATGACAGATACCGCATTAACAGGCAGGGAGAATCGGCATTCGAGAAGACAATCAAGGGGATCGATCTGCTTAAAAAATACAATGTGGAGTTTAACACGCTCACTGTCGTAAGCAATGCAAGTGAAAATAACGGGAAGGCTATCTATTTTTTTTTAAAGTCAATAGGCTCGCAATACATGCAGTTTCTCCCAGCTACCGATTACATAATAAAGGGTGAGGAGATAGTGAGGGATGTAATTGTATCACCGGCAAACAACTCCGGGGGGGTTGCTGCCCCCTGGTCGGTATCGGCGAAAGGGTACGGGAAGTTTCTCACGGATATTTTTGATGAGTGGGTAATCTCGGATGTTGGTAAAATATTTGTGCAGATATTTGATCTTACGTTAAGTGCATGGGCGGGGGTTGAACCTTCCGTTTGTGCATACAGGGAGACCTGCGGCGATAACATTGCCGTTGAATTTAATGGCGATGTCTACTCATGCGACCACTTTGTCTATCCGGAGAACAGAATCGAAAACATTAACAACCAAAGTATTAAAGAGATAATCTCTTCACCGGAACATATAAAGTTCGGAATCAATAAACGGAATTCACTTTCCGCCGATTGTCTCAGGTGCAAATATTACTTCATCTGCGCCGGTGAGTGTCCTAAACACAGGCATCTGCCTACAGCTTCGGGTGAGAGAAAATTCGCCTTATGCGAAGGGATTAAAGAGTTCTATG
The DNA here is from genome assembly GCA_964521685.1 of uncultured Muribaculaceae bacterium. Lineage (GTDB taxonomy): Bacteria > Bacteroidota > Bacteroidia > Bacteroidales > UBA932 > Bact-08. Next base: position 16,561 of record CAZFTS010000027.1, on the reverse strand, counting down.
AACATAGTGAGCCCTATATGAGGTACATGGTTGATCTTCTGAACCGGGAGCATCCTCCCCGGGAGGTGATTCCGTGGGCAAGGGAGAGGAGAAAAAACAAAAATGTTTAAAGACCCGATAACAATTTTGACAAATCGTTGCTATTATTGTATCGGATTTTAAAATAACATTTATGAGAAAATTATTTTCTGTTTTAACGGTCATTTTTGTATTTACTGCAAATACCATTTTTGCGCAAACCAACATCGAATCGCATGAGATCAACTCTTCGGTTCCCGAATTGGTTGCATTCCACTCAATTATAGCTCCAATGTGGCATAAGGCATACCCTGCCAAGGATATTGCTGCTCTTAAGGCTCTTGTTCCTCAGATAAAAGATAATATGGCTAAAATGAATGCTGCAAAGCTTCCGGGCATATTGAGAGAGAAGGCTGCTGCATGGAAGAGCCAGCTTGAGAAGTTCAACCAGGTTGCCGATAACTACTACACAGCTGCCGCAGGTAATGACGATGCTGCAATGCTATTGGCTGCCGAAAAGCTACACACTGCCTATGAGTTGATGAACAGGGTTATCAGACCTTTCAACAAGGAGATGGATGCCTATCACAAAACTCTGTATGTGATATATCACAAACATTTCCCTGAGAAAAAGTACGATGAGATTGTCGCTATGATGGACAAACTTGTAGCTGAAGCAGATGCTGTAACAAAAGTTGCCGAAGAGGCTCTTGTAAAACGTCTCAAAGATAAGGCTCCTAAGTATCGTGAGGTTGCCGGAAATCTATACAGTGCAACAGTTGCTCTGAAAGAGGAACTCGCCTCAAAGGATTCAAAGAAGATTGATGCTGCTGTCGAAAAGATGCACTCAACTTACCAAAAACTGGAGTCGGTCTTCGAATAACATCTTCGTTAAAAAAGCGGAAGAGGATGGTTTTAATAATGCCATCCTCTTTTTATTTTATTTATTTGCAACAACATAACCAATTTCAAAATAGACTCCGGTATCTTCGATTAGTCCATCGAAATTCCATTTTTCAGGGTTAAACTCGTCGGATGGTTTGTGGTAGTTATCTACAATCCACTGCTCCCACCATTTGAGTGCCCACTCCTTGCCCCTTTCGAGATCTTCCACACCTTTTGAGAGGCTCAACGCCGGAATTCCCACCTTCGCAAAGCTGAAATGGTCCGAACGGAAATATCCACCCTTCTCCGGAGTCGGGTCGGGGCAAACATATCTGCCATATTTATTCAAAACAGATATGGCAACAGTATCCAGGTAAGATTTGTCCAAACCGCTGATTGTCATATCCTTTGTTCTCCCAAGAATATTCAGCCCATCCATATTTATCACTCCGGCTGTTTTGTCTGCCGCATAAATCGGATGTTGTGCATAATATTCACTGCCCAGAAGACCCTGCTCTTCACCGGTCACGGCAAGAAAGAGCACCGATCTCTCCTGCCTTTTAGCCAGCTTTGTGAAGGCCTCAGCTATCTCGATGAGTGCGGCTGTTCCGGTGGCGTTGTCAAGAGCTCCGTTTAATATAGAATCGGGTCCGAACATGGTGTTTATCCCCAGGTGATCCCAGTGTGCAGTGTAGATCAGATACTCATCTTTTTTCCCCTTTCCCGGCCAAAGCGCGGCCACATTACTCGATTTGGTATACTCAACGCTGTTTTTGATCTTTACTGAGGCACTCATATTTAAACTCACCGGTTTGAATCCACTTTCCGATGCAGATGCTATCATCTTTTCATAATCTTTACCCGTACCTTCAAACAACATTTTTGCACAATCGGTTGTAATCCAGCTTTGCAGATACAACTCCGACTTCGAAAGCATATTATCGGCCAGATAGTATTTTGACCCGCTCCAGCTACCCTGTACAACTCCCCACGGATAGGCAGCTGCCCCTGTTTCGTGAATTATGATTGCAGCCTTAGCCCCCTGACGGGCTGCCTCCTCAAACTTGTAGGTCCACCTCCCGTAGTATGTCATAGTACGACCCTGAAAAAGAGAGGAGTCCGAAGTTGCATATCCTGGATCATTAACCAGCATAAGAACTGTTTTACCCTTCACATCTACATCTTTGTAGTCATTCCAGTTATACTCCGGCGCATTTATCCCGTAACCCACAAAAATCATATCGGAATTTTCAAAAGCTATCTCATTGGCCAGCTGAGGTGTACCCCCTGAGAAATCCTCTGCAAACTTTAGATCAAACTCCCTCTTCCCGGCCCTTATTTTAAATGACATATTTCTATCTGCACTGATCTTAATTAGCGGGACCTCCTGAAAATAGCTATCGCCATTACCGGGTTTAAGACCAATCCTCTCGAATTGCTGTGAAAGATAGGCTATTGTCCGCTCCTCTCCCACCGTTGCCGGTGCCCTCCCCATAAAATCATCCGACGAAATTGTGGATATGTGTAAAATCATATCCTCCTTGTTTATACTCCCGATTGCATTTTTCAGATCATCTTCATTTGATACACATCCGGTAAAGAAGAGAGCTGCCATCAGGCATGAAAGTGTACTCTTTGCAGTCATAAAAGTTCCTCCGTTTAAATTATACCGAAAGTTAAACAAAATTGGCGCTTTATATGTTTCTTTTCAAGTAAAGAGTTTCAAATAAGAAGCATTCAAACATGAACAGAATAAATACACTTTATATAATTCTCATACTGGTCTCTGTCAATTCTTTCACACTCACTCTCGGGGCTCAGAACATAAAAGTTGTAAATTACGATAAGCTTAAACCCGCCTACACAAATAACAGCGATACGCTCTATGTAGTAAATTTCTGGGCAACCTGGTGCCGCCCTTGCGTAGAGGAGTTGCCCCATTTTATGGAGGTTAACGGAAAATTCAGCAATACAGGCAGATATAAAATGATACTGGTCTCTCTGGATGACTCCGAGAGGGCCGATAATTCCGTAAAGAGTTTTGCAAAACGCCTCAAACTAAATACCGATCTCTATCTGCTGGACGATATTAAAAGGATGAATGAGTGGATAAGAGATAGCGACTCCTCCTGGAGCGGATCAATTCCTGCTACCCTTTTTGTAAAAAAGGGGAAATCGCTCCATTTCAAAGAGGGGACCCTTAGCAAAGAGGAGCTGGAAACACTTATAAAGAAATATCTATAAAAACCATATATACAATTTATTTCCAACAATCAAACAATAATACCGATGAAAACAATAAAACAAATAAGTTCACTTTTTTTAATGGTGGCACTTTCAATAACCACTCTCATGGGCCAGGGGTATAAAGTGGGTGACGAAGCTGTCGATTTTAAGCTGAAAAATATTGACAATAAGATGGTTTCACTGGCCGACCACAAAGATGCCAAGGGATTCATAGTGATCTTCACATGTAACCACTGCCCTTACTCAAAAGCCTATGAAGATAGAATAATTGCCCTGGATAAAAAATATGCCCCGCTTGGCTATCCGGTTATTGCAATTAACCCTAACAATCCTGAAAAAGAACCCCTTGACAGCTTTGAACTAATGCAGAAACGTGCCAAGGAGAAGGGTTTTACATTTCCATATCTCTTTGACGACGGGCAGAAGATTTATCCGCAATACGGAGCCACCAAAACCCCGCATGTTTTTATCCTTGCAAAAGAGAATAAGAAGAATATCGTAAAATATATAGGTGCCATTGACGACAACTACAAGAGTGCTGCAGATATCTCAAAAAGATATGTAGAAGCAGCTGTCGATGCACTCCTTGCCGGTAAAGATGTCGAGGTGAAGAGTACCGTTGCAATCGGTTGTTCGATTAAGAGGTAAAAAAGAGTCGCCTATATATTTCATATAGGCGGCCCTTTATCTCTCAGATGCTACTACTTAAGTATCTCGGCCAGTTTATCTTCCAAAGCTTTCCCTCTAAGGTTCTTTGCGATGATTTTACCGTTTGGATCCAGAAGAACATTCTGAGGAATTGATCTGATTCCATAAAGTTTTGATACCTCGTTGTCCCAATATTTCAAATCGGAAACCTGAGTCCATGTAAGACCATCTTTTTCAATAGCATTAAGCCAGTTTTGTCTTCCCTGCTCGTTGTCAAGTGACACACCAAGAATTGTGAAGCCTTTATCTTTATATGCGTTGAAAGCTTTCACCACATTTGGATTCTCTGCACGGCAAGGACCGCACCATGAAGCCCAGAAATCTACCAGAAGATATTTTCCTCTGAAATCAGATAATTTAACCGGTTTACCATTAGGGTCATTCTGAGTAAAATCAGGAGCAATTGCACCTACCATGGTAGCTTTCAAAGTTTCAAGACTTGCTGCATACTGTTTCCCTGCAGGAGAGTTTTTAACATCGGCAGTCAAAGATTCAAAAAGCGGAGCTACTTTGCCATACTCAGGAATAGAACCTCCAAGTGTTTTGATAGCCTCAAGGCTAATTACACTTGCCGGGTTTGCTTTAATAAATCCAAGGATAGCAGCCTCTTTTTCTGCAACAATTGCATTGTATTTTGGTTCCAGAGAGGCTCTTACAGCAGGATCTCTCTGTTTTTCAGGAGATAGAGCTCTGTATTCATTATTAAATACATTCATTTTATCTTCTGCAGGTTTTGTTGCAGTAAAGTATGCATAATTGTCGGCATTAAGTTTTGAGCCTGTGAACTTAGGGTTTTTTAGAGAATCCTGAGCAGTAATTCCAATTACTGCAGACTCAAGATAAATCTGAAGATTTGGTAACGTTCTTGATTTCATACCTGTACCGTTGTGGTTCAAAACAAGAGCAGCCTTTATGGGAGCAGTTACAGAACCTTTGAATTCGAATTTTCCGTTTACAACTGCACTTGAATCTACAAATACCTTTTCAGGTGTACGATAGGTCAGATAGACTTTGGCCGGTGCATTCAGCTTAGCCACTTCACCCTTAATTGTGTAATCTCCCCCCTGAGCAAACATAGCCATTGGAGCCATCAGCAATAGTGCTGCAAAAATTGTTTTCTTCATATTTATTTTTGTTAACATGGTTTTATGTGATTTTAGACAAAACAAAAGCATCTTAGTTTAACGGGGTGCCAAAATAATTGCTCATTTTTAATAATTATTAAACGAACTCCCGGAATTATTGTTTTAATTGCACAGTTTATTAATTTTAAGTATAAAATTGTTGTTATGAATTCTAAATATGCAATATTGGGAAAAAGCATTGATCTGGCCGGAAAAACAGTTATTATTACCGGAGGGGGAAGCGGAATCGGATTTGAAGCTGCAAAATACCTGAGCGGTAATGGTACGAAGGTAATAATTGCAGTACGGACACCCTCTAAAGGAGAGATTGCAATAAAAAGGATTAAAGAGGAGTTCCCCGAAGCAGATATCTCTATGATGCATATTGATCTGGCAAATCTTAAGAGTGTAAGGCAATTTGCAAAAGAGTTTTCTGAAAAGCATGAAGAACTTGACATTCTGATAAATAACGCGGGAATAATGATTCCTCCATATACAAAAACGGCCGACGGATTTGAGCTGCAGTTCGGGGTGAACCATCTGGGCCACTTTGCCCTTACCGGATTGCTCCTCCCGCTTCTTGAAAGTACAAAAGGCTCCAGAGTGGTAACAGTGAGCAGTATTGCAAACAGGGGTGCCTCAATTTACTTTGACAATCTGGATGGATCGAAGGGTTTCTCTACGATAAATTATTACAGGCAGAGTAAATATTCGAATCTCCTTTTTGGAATGGAGCTGAACAATCGATTAAGAAAAATCAATTCAGAGACAATAAGTATTGTGTGCCATCCCGGAGTATCTGCCACAAACCTCTTTATGAGGGGATCCGATAAGGAGAGCGGGCAGATTCTTAATTTCTTTGTAAAAATCTTTGCACAACCGGCCTCAAAAGGTGCTTTACCATCCATTTTTGCAGCTACCAATGACTCTCTCAAAGGCGGAGAGTATATAGGTCCCGATGGATTTATGAATATGAGAGGAAATCCGGTAATCTCTTCCGAAGGGTCCAAAAGATTTGATTCTGAAATTGCAACAAAGCTCTGGAAGATATCTGAAGAGTTGACTGGGGTTGCTTATCTGTAGGGTATTTTAATGTTGGCCGATCATATATACAGAACAACATTAATTTTCTCAGATATGAAAACAACATTTAAATGCAGTCTCCTGCTGCTTCCGGCTCTGATCTTATTATTGGGAGCCTCACCAATGTGGTCTCAGCAGGCAAAGGATTATCACGTGGTTAAGGGAGTCGTTAAAGACAGCCGCACACAAAGAGTCCTTGAATATGTAAACCTCTCGGTTTCGGGAACTAACGTCGGAACCATAACTAACATCAATGGGGAGTTTTCCCTTAAGATAAAAGATTCATTAAAAGCAAAAACAATCGATGTATCTCATTTGGGATATACCACTAACAGAATCAGCATTAACGGACAGAATATTGACAATGTTACTGTCTTATTAACTCCTCAGCCAAGCCTTCTGGATGAGATTACAATTAAGGCTATTGACGCCAGGAGTCTCGTAGAACAGGCAATTGACAAAATCCCTGTCAATTATCCATCCAAATCAAATCTTTTAACAGGTTTCTACAGAGAAACTGTTAAGAAAAGAAGAAGTTACATTAATGTATCGGAGGCAATTGTAGAAATTCTCAAGACACCTTATGACGAAGGTTTGCAAGGTGATCTTCTCCAGGTTTACAAAGGTAGAAAACTGATAAGCCCAAAGGCCGATGATACTCTTATGGTAAAGCTTCTTGGAGGACCAAATCTGTCAATTTATCTTGATGTTGTAAAAAATCCTGAACTAATGCTCAATAAAAGCACTCTCAACTACTATAAATTCGCGATGGAAGAGGCAGTAATGATTCAGGATCGTCCACACTTTGTAGTTTCATTCTTTCCTCAGGCCGTTCTCCCTTACGCACTTCACTATGGAAAACTCTATATAGACAGGGAGAGTCTGACAATCTCAAGAGCCGAATTTAGTCTCAATATGGATGATAAAAACAAAGCCACTCAGGCAATTCTTAGAAAGAAACCACTGGGAATGGTTTTCAAACCTGAGGACATCTCCTTCCTTGTGACTTATAAACAAAGAGATGGTAAAAGTTATCTGAACTATATAAGAAGTGAGATCCGTTTCAAATGTGACTGGAAGAAACGACTCTTCTCTACAAACTATACAATTGTTTCAGAAACAGTTATCACAGGTGGAAGAGGAGAAGTTCTGGTGAAGATACCTTACAGACTTGCATTCAAAGAGAGTCAGTCTCTCTCCGATAAAGTTGTAAGCTTCTACGATCCTAATTTCTGGGAAGATTATAACATTATTGAACCTGATGAGTCACTTGAATATGCTGTAAACCGTCTTAAGAAAGAGCATCAGAAATAAACGATATCTTTCGTATATTTGACATCATGATTAACGATCTGTTACTTATTAAGAGAGTCCGGGAGGGGGATATCAAAGCTTTCGAAACTATATTCAGAAAGTACTATTCCCCTCTTGTTTACTACTCTCAAACCATAACGGGCAGGTCGGATGTGGCAGAGGATATTTTACAGGATCTTTTTTATACAATTTGGAAAGAGCGTGAGAGGATCGAGGTGTTCAGCTCTTTGAAAAACTATCTTTACGGAGCTGTCCGGAACAGATCTCTCCAGTTTTGCGAGCGCAGAAAGCTGGACGATAATTACAGAGCAACACTTGACAACTCCCCTGGAATTTCTGAGTTAAAAAACAGTGAAGAGAGTGTTGAATTCAGGGAGCTGGAAGATATCATAATAAAAAGTCTGGAAAAGATGCCGCAGAGAAGAGTCGAGATTTTCAGACTACACAGGTTTAAAAACAAGAAATACAGGGAGATTGCCGAGAGTATGTCACTATCAGTTAAGACCGTCGAGGCAGAGATGACTAAGGCCCTGAAAACAATAAGAAAAGAGATAGAACTACATACTTTTGCATTATGACTATAAATATTAATAATAAAGAAAAAACAGATGCCGCCTGGAACAAGCTTTATAACAGGCTTGAGAATGACGGGCTGTTGGTTGGGAAGAGTGAAAATCCTGTTGTTGTTCCATTCGTGAGAACTCTGGCATTCAGGATAGCAGCAGGTATAGTTCTCATTGCAGGAGTAACAATGCTTCTCACCTTTGGCGGTAACAACACTTCCGAAGAGATGCTTACACTCAATAATTCCGGCAGCGATGCTTCTGTGGCCACCACACTTGAAGATGGGTCGACTGTTTTTCTCGCTTCCAACACCACCATCACATATCCGAAAAGGTTTACAGGTGAACGCAGAGAGATAAAACTTGATGGGAATGCCTATTTCGAGGTGAGTAAAAAAGAGGGAAAACCGTTTGTTGTTGAAACAGAAATTGCAGACATTGAGGTTCTGGGAACCTCGTTCAATGTAACGGTAGCCGGTACAGAGACTCCAAACATTGCCGTGAATACAGGGCTGGTCAAGGTTACCCTAAAAAATTCAGGTGAGAACATTCTGGTCAGAGCCGGAGAGAGTGCTGTAATAAATAACGGCACTTTAATCAGAATAAATACAAGCGATTTTAACCAGTTTGAAAAGTATCTGTACAGAATCCATTTTAAGGATGAGAGGCTGAGCGATGTTGTAAGGATAATCAACAGAAATTCAAACAGTCTCACCATTGAGCTGGATCCTGCTATTGAGAACAGGGTTATCACTGCAACATTCTCCGGAAATTCTCCGGACACAATGGCAAGACTTATCTGCACAGCATTAAATCTTAAATATAACACCGAAGATAAGAGAGTTCTGATTCATGAATAACACTATGTGATTACAATGGGTAACAGCCTGAAGACTCTGTTGGTTGCGATCTTTATAGCCGTAACCGCCCTGTCTCTTCCAGCCGGAAGAGCATCGGCCGGAGACTCTTCTGGCAATTTGTGGCCGGATCCCGGATCTTCTGATTCATTAACGGTTAATCTAAAGAGATGGCGCGGATCTGTATACAATCTGCTTAACAGAATCTCTGAGCAGAGCGGACTTCTCTTTATTTATGATAGTAAGATAATTGATAACGAAAAGAGTGCAAAGACGGAAGAGGGTCTCTTTTCTCTTGAAGATGCTGTTCGTGCAATAACAGGTAACTACAGGCTAAAGATAAGGCTGGAGGGGGGATACGCACTTATTTATCAGCCCGAACCAACAATAGAGAGAGTTGCGCCATCAGGAGATGATTCCGCTAAAGTAAACGTTGCAGACAGCACTCGTGGATACTTTACGATTTCGGGGTCGCTGAAAGATCGAATAACCAATGAGCCAGTAATTTACGGAACAATAAGCACAGAGAACAATCTCTTTGGAACTGTTTCTAATCAGAATGGGGAGTTCTTGTTAAGACTCCCGGATTCGCTTATTAATTCCGGCATCAAATTTTCGCATCTGGGTTACCAGAACAGAGTTATCAAAGCATCGGTTCTCTCCGGCCAAAGTGCCACATTCTATCTGGATCAGAGAATAATCCCTCTGCAGGAGATTGTCATCCGGGCGGTTGATCCCAACAGAATTATCCGGGAGATGATATCTGCCCGTAATGTAAATTACAGTAAAGACCCTGCCTATATCACCTCATTTTACAGAGAAGGTATTGAATATAAGGGCAATATCGATTTAAGTGAAGCTGTGTTGAAAATTTACAAGACAGGTATAAACCACTCAATGAGCAGTGAACAGGTCAAGATGCTCAAGATGAGACGCATAAAAGGATCTTCACCAAAAGATTCTCTTGTGACGCGCATAAAATCTACAATAAGTGCTTCGCAGCAACTTGACATTGTGAAAAATCTTCCCGATTTCCTTCAATCCGATGCTAACGAGTATTACGATTTTACTCATACCGACATTACAGTTGTCGATGACAGAAGGGTTTATGTAATCTCTTTTGTTCAGAAAGAGCATATCACCTCTGCACTCTACAAAGGGAGGCTTTATATTGATGCCGCAAATTTCGCCCTGACAGAGGCCAGATTTGAGGTTAATCCCCTTTATGTAAGACAGACAACCGATGATATAGTCATAAAAAGGGGAAAGAAGGTTGATATTGTGCCTGAGAAACTGGAGTATATTGTCTCCTATAAAATGTCGGGAGGGGTGTATATGGTGAACCACGTCAGGGGAGATCTTTTCTTCAGGGTCAGACCGAAGGGGAAGTTATTCAGCTCTCAGTTGCACGCCTGGTTTGAGATGGTTAGTTGTAAAACTGAACGAAATAATGTGCTACCTTTTCCGAAAGAGGAGAGATTACTCCCAAGAGAGATTTTTTCTAACACAAAATTCTTTTATGATAAAGATTTTTGGGGTAACTTTAATGTCATACTTCCTGAAGATAACCTGAAGGAGTTTATAGGGAGATATGCCTTTTAATTGCCTAACCACTTAACTAAATAACTACTTACAATGAGATGTTCAATATTGCCGGCTGTGGCCATTCTGTTACTGGTTGCCGGATGTAATTCACCAAAAATGAAAGTTCTGAAGCAAAGCGATTTCCCCGCACCTCCTGTTGCAGAGGTTATTCCGTCTGTTTTTACCGGATTCGGTAATGAGAGAACAGACAACTACTATTGGTTACGTGATAAAACCAACCAGAAGGTTATCGATTACCTGAATGCAGAAAACAGCTACACCGACTCGGTTATGGGCTCTGCAAAAGAGTTGCAGGATGCAATTTATAACGAGATTATGGGGAGGATTAAAGATGCCGATGAGTCTTACCCGCTGCTGGAAAACGGATATCTGTACTATTCCCGTACAGAGAGTGGCAAACAGTACCGTGTCTATTGCAGAAAAAAGGGGAGCACCGAATCTCCTGAGGAGATAATTTTCGATGTAAATAAGATGGCAGAGGGTAAAAAGGCTTTCCGTTTTGCCGGATACGAAGTGAGTCCTGATAATAAACTTGCTGCCTATGCTTATAATGAAACTGGTTCATTTGCAGAATTTTATATTAAAGTCAAAAATCTGGAAACCGGTGAGGAGCTACCTGTATTCATCGAAAGGGCATCTTCATTCGCCTGGGCCAACGATAATAAAACTGTGTTCTACACAGTTATAGACAACTCTTTAAGACCATATAAGGTATTTCGTCACACCCTTGGATCGGGTAAAAAAGATGAAATGGTATACCAGGAGATGGATGCCCGTTTTAACTCCTATGTGTATAGAAGCAAAACAGGAGACTTTATATTCTTTGGAAGTTCCAGCACTTCAACTTCAGAGGTTAGCTATATAAATGCCAATAATCCCGCAGAGAAGCCTAAGGTATTTCTTCCGAGAGTTCAGGGGGTAGATTACAGCATTGTACACCATAAAGATATGTTTTACATAAAGTACAAAGACAGTACTCACATTAACAGCATGATCTATACTGCTCCTCTTGAGGGTTTTGCCAACCGGTCAACCTGGAAGGTTTTTGTTGATCACGATCCTGCAGTAAGAATTGAAGATTTTGATGTTCTTAAGAATTTTGTTGCTGTTGAGGTAAGAAAGAACGGGCTGAATGAGATTGTTATATATAATCTGGCCAATGGAAAAACTGCCGGCATCAACTTCCCTGAACCTGTTTACTCTGTGTCGTTAAACGGAAATCCTGAATACGATGCCGAAACAATCCGATACTCATACACCTCCCTTAACAGACCATCTACTCTTTACGAATATAATATGAGTACCGGAGAGAGTGTTAAGCTTAAAGAGCAGGAGATTCCGTCGGGATTTAATGCCGATGAATATGTGGTTGAGAGGTTGTGGGCAAAAGCATCCGACGGTGTGGAGGTTCCAATGGCTATTGTATATAAGAAAGGGCTTAAAAAGAGCGGTAAGAATCCGGTCTTATTATACTCTTACGGAAGTTACGGGTCAAGCAGTGATGTCTATTTCTCTCCTGCATTTTACAGTCTCATAGACAGAGGGTTTGTCTTTGGTATAGCTCAGATCCGCGGTGGCAGTGACCTTGGTGAGCAGTGGTACGAAGATGGTAAACTCTTGAAGAAGAAGAATACCTTTACAGACTTCATAGCATGTGCCCAAAAACTTGTAGATGATAAATACACTTCACCTTCACTTTTGGCAGCTATGGGCGGGAGCGCCGGCGGTCTTCTGATGGGTGCTGTTGCAAATATGGCTCCTGAACTATTTAACACAATAGTAGCACAGGTTCCGTTTGTAGATGTGGTAAATACAATGCTGGACACCTCCCTCCCTCTCACCACACAGGAGTACGAAGAGTGGGGCAATCCGAATGAAGAGGAGTACTACAAATATATCCTCTCCTACTCACCGTATGATAATGTTAAGGCCCGAAACTATCCGAACATACTTGCAACAGGGGGTCTCAACGACTCACAGGTTGGCTTCCATGAACCTGCAAAATGGGTGGCTAAACTTAGAGCCACAAAAACTGACGACAATATTTTGTTACTCTACACAAATATGGATTCCGGACACGGTGGAGCGACAGGACGTTACGACAGAATAAAAGAGACTGCATTCGAATTTGCATTTATACTAAACAGAATAGGAATAACCCGATAATTATCAGATGAAAATAGTCTTTCCCCGGAGGTTACCCGGTAAGGCGGCTCATCTGAAACTGGCCCCCGAACATAGAGTTATCTCACTTATAAAGGAGCAGGCTCCCCCGGCGATTGCCAGGGAGTCTGCTGTTCTTATACTATTGCTTGACCCTGAAAACGGAAGAACTATTGATGTTGGAGGTAAAAGAGTACCGGACTGGGATATTCTTTTCATAAAAAGAAATACCTACGATGGAGTTCACTCGGGACAGGTGGCTTTTCCCGGCGGCAAATGCGATGAAGAGGATGCAGACTACCTTGCCACTGCTTGCCGTGAGATATTTGAAGAGCTGGGAGTTGGGCGCGACAAATACGAAATTGCGGGGCAGCTTACAAAGCTATATGTACCTCCAAGTAATTTTACAATCTACCCTTTTGCAGCCTTTGCAAAGGGGATTATTGATGTCATCCCCGATCCCAGAGAGGTAAGTAACTACTACCTCTTCCCTTTAAGTATGTTCAACGGTTCTAACATTTTTAACTGTAAGGTAAAAGCCGGATCGTACGAACATGTAGATGCCCCCGGATACTGGATTGATGGAGAGATAATCTGGGGTGCTACAGCTATGATAGTAACAGAACTATATGAAATTTTAACGTCTGTCAGTTCATATAAGTGGCGGTAGTAATCAGGTCTTTTACAAGCCCGTATGTCTCATCGTCAAATGTCGATTTGTAAGATCTCGAATTACAGAGCAATACACAGTTAATACTTGGTCCCATAACCCACATAGTAGCCGTCCCGGCAAGGTTTCCTCCATGATACCATGAGCCGGGATAATAGGAGTGGTTGGTTCTCCATCCAAGACAATATCTGTCATAGACAAGTGAAGGTGTAAGCATCAGAGTCCTTGTTGCAGGTAAAAGAATATCTGGAACCGACGGCAATCCATCTATATGAAAAAGAAGTTTTAACATCTCTTCTGTTGAGGCAATAACCCCACCTGCTGCTGCAATAACCTGCATCTCGTTACCATAACCGTTTGTACCATCCTGAGAGTAGTAAACCACCTCATCCGGTCTTCTTTGCGACTGATCTCCTCCCACATGTATATTTGTAATTCCAGCTGTTAAAAGAACCTCCTTAAGGAACTGTTCGTATCCTTTACCGGATAGCTTCTCTACAATTTTACCCAATATTCCGAATCCCATATTGTAGTAAGAGTACGCTGTCCCCGGTTCGTTCTGGGCCGATGTGAGAACATAGTTGATTCTTTCGTCCAGAGATTGTCCTTTGAATGTGCTGGTAAACATAGGATCGGGGCTGCTTGTCCATCCGCTTGTGTGTTCCAGCAGATGTCTTACCGTAACCTTTGCAGCCTTTGCCGAAATATTGTTCGGAAACTCATTCTGAAGAATCCCCCCGTTGCCGAATACTTTGCTCTCTACAGTAAGTTTTCCCTGTTCAAGCAACTCCATAATACACAGAGTTGTAAACTGTTTAGAGACACTTGCCAGGCGAAAGAGATGGCTGGATTTTGTACGTGTTTCGCTCTCTTTAATTGAGAACCCTAACCCTGTTTTATAGATAACCTGCTCATTTTTAGAGATTGCAAACGAGATTCCCGGAATAGAGTATTTATCCATAAACGCATAGACCATCCGGTCCAGCTGACTCTTTCCGGTTTGCGTTAAAACTCTGTACTCCTGACTCTTCCCCGATTCCGATGTTACCAGAATTCTTACAATCCCCGAAAAGTCCATAGCAGGAGGATTTCCGGTTACCGATACATTATTTATTTTAATGGTTGCAGCAGGAGAAATGGTAAATGATGGTTTCAGAGAGTTTAAGTTTGTCCCTTCAGGAAGTGTCATGAATACAATTCCAGATGAGAAAAATGGAGAGCAATCCTCAGTAAGAGAGGGATTTTCCGATTTTTTAAACATAAAGGTTGTCAGATTATTGTAGTCCGATTTCCCCGGCACTACAATAATATCATCTTTCGAACATGAAACCACAAAAAAGAAAAGAATGGCCATAGCGATAAGCTTGTTGGCCATTCCCGGTAAGGAGTATTTTTTCATTTTTTATCCCTTATTCTCAAAATTAGTTTTCCGACATAACTCTTTCAACATCTTCTACGGAAACCGGTAGTCTGGATGTACCAAATAAGCGGCAACCCTTTTCTGTTAAAAGCACATCATCTTCAAGTCTTATCCCGCCAAAATTGTAGTAACCTGAAAGTTTGTCGAAATTTATGAACTCTCTATTTATACCTTCACGTTTCCAGATTTCGATAAGAGCAGGAATGAAATAACAACCTGGTTCGACAGTAATAGCATGCCCGGTTTTGAGCATCTTACCCATTCTCAGAGATTTCAATCCAAACTGTGGTGATCTGTGATAAATATCGTCATATCCTACATTATCTTCTCCAAGATCTTCCATGTCATGAACATCCAATCCTATCTGATGTCCCAGACCATGAGGCATAAACAAAGCATGAGCTCCAGCTGCAACAGCCTCATCAATATCTCCTTTCATAAGTCCTAAATTTTTAAGTCCCTGAGTTATAAGTCTTGCAGTTGCAAGATGTACCTCTTTATATGTTATGTTCGGTTTTATTGTTTGTATAGCATAATTATTTGCTGTCGATACAATTGTATAGATATCTTTCTGACGCTCATCAAACTTTCCACTACATGGCAGAGTTCTGGTCAGATCTGAGGCGTAGTGGCTGTTGGTCTCGGCTCCAGCATCAATTACTAAAAGTCTCCCCTCTGTAATAATTTGGTGGTGAGTATGATTATGAAGAGTCTCTCCATTTTGTGACAAGATTATCGGGAAAGACGGCATTGTTCCATTTGAAACAGAGATTCCCTCCATGACTCCGACAAGATCCTGTTCAACTAATCCAGTCTTGAGCATTTTCATAGCTGTAAAGTGCATCATATAACCAATATCGGCAGCTTTATCCATCTCTGTGATCTCACACTCCTCCTTAATTTCTCTCAATGCAACCACTGCCCGTAAGAATTCTTCAGAAGCATTTGTTTTGATCTTATCAAAGTCAACATTTAGCATTCTGTGTATAGCTATCTTAACATCATCTCTGTAAGGTGGCAGATAGTGAACTTTTCTTCCTGAGCTCTTTGTCTTTACTACATATTCCTCAAGTGCAGATAGTGGAAGCACCCTCTTTACTCCAACAGACTCTGCTTTATCCTTCATTGCCGGCTGAGGTCCCATCCATATAATATCATCTATACTTACATCATTCCCGAAGATAATCTCATCTCCGCTTTCAAGATCAATGACAGCAGCCACATCCGGCTCATCCAGACCAAAGAAATATAGAAAATTCGAATTCTGTCTGAACCTGTATGTGTTTGAGGGATAATTCATCCCAACCTCTGAATTGCCTAAGAATAATATAAGACCACTTTTTACTTTCTTAACAAGCTCTTTCCGTCTGTTTACATATACATCTTTCAAAAACATAATCATATTTTTTTAATAGTTATTGACAATGGCATTTTAACAAAGGTACAATATTATTTTACATATCTTTATTGAATAGGCCGTAATGTATTCTGGATTAAAGATAGCTTTGGTATCTGTATATGTTAAAGCAAATATAAATATTGATAAAATGTAACAGGGCGGTCATTTTAACCGCCCTGTTTAATTTATTATTAGTAAGTGAGATTATTGTTGATTTGAATCCCACCATACAGGGATAGTCCAAACATCTTCAGCACTGTTCCAAGCACTAAGACTCATATTTGCACCCGGAACTTCCGGACCGATAGCCTGAAGATTCGCTGCGTTGTAATTAAGCTCGTGTGAGCATTGACGCCAACGACGGTATTGTTTTCCTTCAGGAATTCCCTTAAGAGCGGTAGCATTAACTGCGTGATATGCAGGAACACCCCAATTGTGGAACAAGTTAGGATCAAAGTCATAACGACGCATATCGTTCCAGATTTCAACTGAGAAGTGTAAGGCA
>CAZFTS010000026.1:0-41762 GCA_964521685.1 uncultured Muribaculaceae bacterium | reverse complement strand
TTTGCAAGAAAAGCATTTAACTCCTCCAGATGACCTTTGGTAACAGCCGAGATAATATCCTGTGAAAATAGGTTGTGAGAGTATCCCGGATAGAACAATAGTGTAAACAGGATAATCGAGTAGTTAAAAAATTTTCTCATTTAAGTGATTTATTGTAAGTTAAATAATATGTCAGATAGTGATGTTTTCACCTTCGCTCTTTGCGACTATAACTGCACCGGTAAGGTCGCCCCAGACATTGACTGCAGAACGAATCATATCCAGCGGTTGTTGAACCACCAGTACAAGTCCGATTCCCTCCAGAGGTAAACCAACGGCATTCATAACAACGGCAAGCATTACAAGGCCGGCAAGGGGAATCCCGGCCGAACCGACTGCAGCCAGCAGACTGGTTAAAACGATGATAACCTGCTGACCAATTGTAAGGTCTATCCCGTAAACCTGCGCAATAAATATTGCAGTAACACACTCATATAGCGCAGTTCCGTTCATGTTCACAGTATTTCCCAAAGGAAGGCAAAAGCTGGCAATTTTGCGGGAGACTCCTGTTTTAGTCTGGATATCAGGTATAGTTATGGGGAGGGATGCGGCCGATGATGCTGTCCAGAAGGTTGTAAGCAGGCCTGTTCCCATTTGCTGAAAAAACTTAAAGGGATTTTTCCCGGTAAAGAGAAGAAAGATTGCGGGAAGAATACCAAGGCCGTGAATAATGCATCCGCCAGCAATAATAGCGGCATAGAGACCAAGACTTCCAAAGATTGATTTGAGCATCTCGGGGTCACCCGCATGTGAACTTACCATTTTGGAGACAATCCCAAACAATCCTACAGGAGCAAACCGAATAATCAGGAATGTTATCTTTATCATCACCTCATAAACGGCATTGAAGAAATCTGTCAAAATAGCTCTTGATTTCGTAGTAGTTACTGTTATAAAATACCCGAATAGTATGGCAAATAAGATTACGGGAAGCATCTGACCATCGGCCATAGCTTTTATTATGTTTTTCGGGACTATCCCAAGTAATTGATCAACAAATGACACCTCGGTTGCTGCAATATTTGATACGCTCTCTTTAAGGTTCAGATCTAGCCCCACCCCGGGCTGGAAAAGGTTGACAAGAAAAAGCCCGAGTACACAAGCGATAATAGTTGTCATTAAGTAATAAAGAAATGTCTTTGATGCAATCCGTCCAAGATCGGCACTATCGCCAATACTTGAAACACCCATAATCAAAGCGCTGAAAACAAGAGGGATCACAACCATCTGCAACCCCCTTAAAAAAATCTCACCCAGCCAGTTTGTATATTGTGTGTATTCATGAGCAAAGATACCGTAAATAAAACCCAGTGTAATTCCAATCAGAATTTGCCAGGGAAGTGTCAGTTTAAGTCTGTTTCTCATAAGTTAAGGTGTAGTTTATACAAACATATCATTTATTTTTCTAAAAAAGTTAATTATCACAGGACATTATAAAGAAATTTGGCAGATTAAAATATTTATTTTTACTTTGCAAAAAAAAGTACTTTTCATGAAAGAGAATAATTATATACAGGATATCACAGAGATTCGCTCAATGATGGAGCGCTCCTCAAAGTTCCTTTCTTTATCGGGCTGGGCAGGGATTCTTGCCGGGATTTACGCCCTGGCGGGAGCATTGATAGCTTATAAAGTATTTGATTTCAATCCGGATAAGATTGTATTCAACTTTGCAGATGGCGGAACATCGGCACTTTTCATTAATATTATTTTACTTGCAACGGTAGTGCTTTTTCTCGCTCTGGGATCTGCAATTTACTTCTCTTACAAGAGGTCCGATAAAAGGGGAGAGAGGCTCTGGACTCCTACAACCAGAAGATTGCTTATAAATATGGCAGTTCCGATGGTCGCAGGAGGGATCCTTATAATAATACTCATGGTTAACGGATTAACCGGTTTGGTTGCACCATTTACACTCCTTTTTTACGGTATTGCACTATTCAATGCAAGCAGATTGACCATTAAAGAGGTTGAGATATTGGGCTATGTGCAGATATTGCTCGGGCTGGCCGGTTCCCTCTTTGTAGAGTACGGGTTATTGCTCTGGGCTCTTGGATTCGGAGTAGCACACATTATTTACGGGGTCTATATGTATTACAAATACGAAAGGTGAAAGCAGCAATTAACGGGTTACATAAAGCATTCGAAAGCAGGATCCGCCTCGGAATTATGTCGGCGCTGGCTGTCAATGAGACTCTTGACTTTAACGCACTAAAAGAGTATCTTGATATTACCGACGGCAACCTTGCAAGCCATATAAAGGCTCTCGAAAAAGAGAAGTTTATAGGGGTCGAGAAATCATTCGTCGGCAAAAAACCAAACACCAGATATTTCATGACAAAAGCAGGAAGAGAGGCATTTAACAGGCACCTTTCCGCTTTGGAAGACTATATAAAATCAAGTAGAATAAACTAACAAGGTAACAAACAATTTTTTTTGCAATCATACTTTGAAAAACAAAGCACTTTGATATTAATAAAACATTAAAATTTAATAAAATGACAACCAACAAACAAAATCAAAATTTTCACACCGGATCGGTATACAAGAGGATTCTCCAGGGCGGAGGAGTAGCTCTGGTACTTATTGTCCTGTTTCTTGCCGGTGTAGACGAACCAAACCCTGAGTGGCCAAAGTTCTGGATGGTAAGACCTCTAATCGTTGTACCGATAGCCGGAGCCATGGGAGGAGTTTTCTATTACTTTATGGATTTCATGAGAAACGGAGGGCTGTGGAGTAAAATTTTTGCAAACTTATTGAGCCTCGTGGCATACCTGGTAGCAATCTGGATGGGCTCAATTCTGGGTCTTGACGGGACTCTCTGGAATTAATTACTCTGTTTATTAAAAAATACAAATTATATGAAAAAGACGATAATAACCCATAAAGAGATCATATTCATAATTATAGCATCTATTATTGCCGGCTTTATTGCCAAAGTGCCGGCAATATTTTCTATTGACGAAGAGTTTTACTACCCAAGAAACATCGGATTTATTGTTTTTCCGGTATTATCGGCATATTTTGCCTGGAAAAACCGATTATCGTGGGTGAAGATTGCTTCTATCGCAACACTCTTCATTTTTGGAGCAGTTTTTATTAATACTCGACCGAATGTCGAAAACGACACTCTGATTCTTTCATGTATCCATCTGGTTTTGCTAATGTGGGCAATACTTGGATTCTCATTTGTGGGAGAGTTTGCCAATAACAGTGCTAAGCGGATGGGCTTTTTAAAGTATACCGGAGACCTGGCGGTTATGATGGCGCTCATTGTTATAGCCGGAGGTATTCTCTCAGGAATTACACTGGCATTGTTTAAAATAATAGGGTATGAAATAGCAGAGTTTTATTTTGAAAACATTGCAATTTACGGATTGGTCGCAGCCCCCATCGTAGCAACCTATCTTATACAAACCAATCCGCAGCTGGTTGGGAAGATCTCTCCGCTCATTGCAAGAATATTCAGTCCGCTGGTACTTGTTATGCTTGTAATATTTCTGCCGGCAATAGCCTTTTCAGGAAAAGATCCATTCAACGACAGGGAGTTTTTGCTGATTTTCAACATTTTGTTGATTGGGGTTATGGCTCTTATATTCTTCTCTGTTACTGATTCAGAAAACAGAGGTGTGGGTAAATTCCAAAGGTGGATACTTTTCCTACTATCGGTATTAACAATTTTAGTAAACGGAGTGGCGCTATCTGCCATACTATTCAGAATTTCGGAATGGGGAATTACCCCGAACAGAGCAGCAGTACTTGGAGCCAATATCCTTATTTTGTTGAATCTGATACTCGTCCTGGTAAAACTATTCAGGGCAATTAAATTTAAATCAGAACTTAATGTGGTTGGAGAGACAATCTCGTCATATCTGTCAGTCTATATATTATGGGCAACAATCGTAACGTTTCTGTTTCCGTTTATCTTTTGAGATTTATAAAATAACAGGTCACTCTTAAACTGATTTGGATATTTCTCAAACTTCAATCAGGACCGCTTATCATCTTTCTGTTTCAACTGGGTGGTGTATGGATTATTTTTGGTTAGTATAAGCAGACACTTACTAACCAACCAAAATATGAAAAAAACCATCTTTTTAACTCTTGGACTATTACTTTTTTTAAGTAATACCAACTACGCTCAGACCGCCCGGATAACCGGAACGGTAACTGAGAGCGGAACAGGTGCCCCAATCTCTTTTGCATCAATCCAGATCAAAGGGACAACACAGGGTACAACTACTATGGAGAACGGGACCTACTCTATCACAGCACCTCTGAACGGGGTTCTCATCTTCAGTTTTATTGGCTATAAAAATGTAGAGATCCCTATTGGCAACAGACTTGTTGTAAATGCTCAAATGGAGCAAGGTGCTCTCAATCTGGATGAGGTGGTGATGATTGCATACGGAACGGCAAAAAAAGAGTCCGTTACCGGGTCAATCTCCACCGTAAATTCAGCATCGATTGAAAAGCGTCCTGTTTCCAGTATATCAGGCGTGCTCGAAGGGCAGGCAACTGGTGTTCAGGTAAACAACACTTACGGACAACCGGGATCGGATGCTACAATCAGAATCAGGGGGTTCAGCTCTGTAAACGGCTCTAATGCACCACTTTATATTCTAGATGGAGTGCCATTTAACGGGAATGTCTCAGATCTCAATCCTCAGGATATCGAGAATATATCGGTTCTGAAAGATGCCGCATCATCGGCCCTCTTTGGAAACAGAGCCTCTAACGGGGTAATTATTATAACAACAAAAAAGGGGAAAAGTGACAGAGTTCAATTAACAGCTTCAATAAGCCAGGGGGTATTCAACAAAGGACTTCATGAGTATGATAAACTTGATTCGTTTCAATATATGGAAACAATGTGGAAAGGGTTGAGAAACTATTACATGACTTCCCAGCCAACTGTTTATCCGACAACCGATGTTGCCAATGCTGCCGCAACCAACAATTTAATTCCAACCTATCTTAAATACAACATTTTCAATAAACCTTCCAACGCTCTGTTTGACTCTTCAGGTAAATTGCAGAGCGGTACCCAGATTTTAGCCGGATATGATGACCTGAACTGGTTCAAATATATAGAGCGAATGGGTCACAGACAGGATTATGTTGTTACCGGAAATGCTGCTACCGAAAAAGGAAGTTACTATTTTTCCGCCGGATACCTTGGAGAGGAGGGTTATTTTAAGTCGTCAGATTTCAAACGCTTTACGGGAAGGGCAAATATAAGTTTTCAACCTAAGAAGTGGATTAAGGCTGGGTTGCAGATATCGGGTACTCACCAGATTACCAATTTTACTCCTGGAGATCCTGCCGATGCTACACAATTTAAAAATCCATTTTATTTTGCCAGAAATATGGCACCTATATATCCTGTATATTACCATAATATGGATACAGGAGAGTATATTCTTGACTCCGAAGGAAATAAACAATACGATAATGGCTCGGTATATGGCAGACCACAAAATCTGGACCGTCATATTGTATGGGAGAATAAGCTCAATTCCGATGTAACTTATAGAAATACGCTAGGTAGTCAGGCATTTATCGAGTTGGATTTGTATAAAAATCTGAAATTTGTTACTAAAGCCGATGTAAGTTTAAGAAATTCAGAGAATCAGTCCTATCAAAATGCAATTATCGGAGACGGAGCAGGTAATAAGGGTCGTGCGAATAGAACTTTTTACAGATATAAGAACTATACATTTCAACAACAACTTTTATGGAATAAAGAGTTTAATCTTCACAATATAGACTTTCTTGCCGGACATGAAAACTACAGCTACAATTACTCGTATCTGTATGGATTCAAAACAACAGAAACTTTCCCATTGGGAACAGAACTTATAAACTTTACAGAAATTACTAATCTTAATGGATATCAGGTAGATTACAGAACTGAGAGCTATCTCTCAAGAGCAAGATATAACTACGATAATAAATACTTTTTTGAAGCCTCTTTCCGTAGGGATGGATCATCCAGATTTTTTAAAGAGAATCGTTGGGGTAATTTCTGGTCAACCGGGGGTAGCTGGACTATTTCCAAAGAGCCTTTTATGGCAGATATGAACGATATTTTCAGTTCACTAAAACTCAGAGCATCTTATGGTGAGGTGGGAAATGATGCCAGTGCCGGATATTACGGTTTTATGGCACTTTACGGACTGACTCAAAATGCAAATCTGGGAGCAGCATACAAAACGCAAAATGACGCTTACGATATTCAATGGGAGACCTCAAGCTCCTTTGGAGTTGGCGTTGATGCAACCATTTTTGACAGAGTTAATTTAACACTTGACTATTTTGACAAACGCTCAAAAGATCTGTTGTTTGATGTTAACCTTCCATTGTCGGCCGGTGCTACATCGACCTCTGCTGCAGAAGCGACAATTACAAAAAATCTGGGATCTGTTTCAAACAGAGGTGTAGAGATAATGGTTGATTTTGATCTTATCAGGAATAAGAATCTGAAATGGAACATTGGATTCAATGCAACACACTATAAAAATAAAATTCTGAGACTTCCTGAGCAAAACAGAGAGAATGGAATTATCAACGGAACAAAAAGATATATTGAGGGTGGTGGAATCTATGATTTCTGGCTAAATAAATTTGAAGGTGTAGATCAGATGACTGGAAGGGCTCTCTACAGACCTGATTTTGAAAAGTACTACATTGGTGAACCGGTAGAGGGGAGGACACAATTACCGTCTCAGTATGTTGTAACAATTGGAGATAAACAGTATACAACATTTGTGACCTATGGCGCCAAAGATTGGAGCGGCAGTGCAATTCCAGACCTTTTCGGAAGCTTTAACACCTCTGTTAAATATAAAAATTTCGATTTTTCAATGTTATTTACCTATTCTCTTGGAGGGAAAACTCTGGATTACACCTATCAAAATCTGATGAAAGTAACAGCAAATCCATCGGCATTGCATACAGATCTTTTAAATGCCTGGGATGGCGTGCCTGCAGGGGTAACCGAGACATCTGCAAACAGAATTAAACCGGGAGGAGTACCGGTTATTAATTATGAATTAAGCACCTACAGCGATGCTCTGTCGGACAGATTCCTGAAAGATGCATCTTATCTGGTAATTAAAAACCTGTCATTGAGTTACAATTTCCCTAAGAGATTAATCAGTAAGCTGGATATCAGCTCACTCTCTTTAAACGCTTCTGTTGATAACCTTGCAACATTTACAAAACTGAAAGGTATGGACCCGCAACAATCATTTACCGGAATAAATGATAACGGATTTGTTACAGCAAGAGTAATATCTATTTCACTCAATGTAAAATTGTAAATGAGTAACTTTTTAAAAATCGGAAAAATGAAAAAAATAATATTAATACTGGTTGGGATTCTTATACTTTTCTCGTGCGAAAAGAGCTATCTTGATACTTTCCCATCCTCTTCAACCTCAACCTCTACTATTTTCGAAACGACAAAGAATGCTACATTGGCAATCAATGGCATAAATAAACTTATGACTCGTCAATACCTTGGATCTCAGGGATTCAACGGGGAGGGGACAATTAAAATGTACTACGGCAACTATTCTGGCAACCATTTTTTTGTTAATCTTCCTGGTTGGGCACCGATAATAAACTCAACCTATAATGAGAATACAACAAGTATATATCTCTACTATCCTTGGTACTACTACTATATGATCATAGGCAATGCCAACGCCGTAATTGTAAATATAGGCAATGCTCAAGGGCCTCAATCTGAAAGGGATTTTATTAAGGCACAGGCTCTTACATTTAGAGCATACAGCTATCTCATGCTATCGCAACTTTACTGTTTAAGATGGAAAGAGTCCAACAACGGAGCATCTCAGGGGCTTGTTTTAAGATTGGACACCTCCACAGACCCAATGCCTCTCTCAACTCTGGCAGATGTTTACAACCAGATTTATGATGATCTTGACGAGGCCATTCAACTATATACAGCTTCGGGCAAAACACGCAGTAGTAACTATGACCCTGATAAAAATGTAGCATATGCGATTTACGCAAGGGCTGCCATAACCCGTCAGGATAATGCCAAAGCCTCAACAATGGCTGTCAATGCGAGAAACGGCTATCCTCTTATGAGTGTATCTGCATATAAGGAGGGCTTTTTTGCACCAACCAGCGAATGGATATGGAGTAGTTTCGGCTCTTCAGACGAAACACTGTACTACTACTCCTATCATGCCTATATTGCTTACAATTCAAGTGCAAGTGCCGTAAGAACATATCCGAAATGTATCAGCAGGGAGCTATTCAATAAGATACCTGCAACCGATATCAGGAAATCACTGTTTCTTGATCCTACCGGATACACTTATACAACCTCAACAGGAGTAGCAGGCAGTGCCCTTAAAGCAAGAGCATTTTCACTCTTCCCGGATATATACTCTACTTCGGCTGTTTATGCATATATGCAGTTTAAAATTAAAGCACAGGATCAGCCAGGTGTGGGGTATCTTAACCATTTCAGATCTTCTGAGATGTATTTAATTGAGGCTGAGGCAAAATATTTTCTCAATGACATCACTGGTGCACAGCAGGCTCTTATTACTCTCAACAGGGCCAGTGGCAGGGATCCCCAGTATAATTGTACAAAAACCGGAACAGATTTGCTGGAAGAGATCAAAATGTACAGGGCTCTTGAGCTTTGGGGAGAGGGTTTTGACTGGTTCGATTTAAAACGCTGGGGCGATCCGGTTATCAGAAAGAATTATGCATCAGGGGGTAATTTTATATCTACTCTTGATATAACAATCCAACCTAATGACAGAAATAACTGGACATGGAAAATTCCTGTGAAGGAGACAGATTATAACGATCTGGTAGATTAAAAAGCGATCAGTCCGCACGGGAGACTTTAGTAAATCTACTGTGCGGACTGTTATACCTTCAATAACGGGGCTGCTGTGAGCCCTTAATATGAGGCAAATGCACTCGTAAACTGCTTAAACGGACTGTCAGATTCGCAATAAGTAATTATTGAAAGAGCAGATGCAGCGGTTAGTAATTAAGTACGAATATACTTAAATATTTTTTATTTAAAAATTGTTGATCCGGGACCAAATGACTTTAACCAGAAGAATTGAGGTATTTATCTGTGAAAAGGACAAGGACTTAAAGGCGGAGTTTTATAAACATGTGTTCAATTGGAGACATTACATAGTAAACGGAGCCAATGAGTTATTGTCTTTTCTCTATAGTGTGGACAGATTGAAATACTATAAATTTTTAACTGAGCAGGCTAAAATTGATATTGGAATTATCGGAGCAAGAGGGGAGTTGGTCAAAGAGGGTTCTGGCGGATATGTTTTACTCTCAGAAAGGATGAAAGGCATTGTCCCGACAGATATCTTAAATTGCCTTCAGAAGAGTGTTACATGTAAATATAAACTATTAAAACCTTCACTTTTTAAAGGGAGTTGCTCTCTCTACACGTATAAAAATAACACTCCGGTTCCATTTAGTCCGAGATCAATCAGATTTAATTATGATTCAGATGCAAATTTTTACAGTTTTACTTTATTTCACATCCCCTTCGGAATAACTCTGGGAAGAGACCGAAGCAATAACAGACAAATTCTGGATAGTTGCATTTCGGGTGAGTGTAAAGTATGCGAATCGTCGCTTTTGATTGATGATTTACGAAAGAAGATGTTTCTATTGCTCAGCTATGAGTCATCTGCAAAAAAAATCAATCTGGATGAAACTTTATCGGTTCAGGCGAGCTTATCAATTGATAATCCAATTGTTGCCAGATTCAAAAAAACTGAAATCTGCATTGGAAACAAAGAGGAGTTTCTTTACAGGAGGCTTCAGATCCAGGCGGCTATCAGAAGGACACAGATTAATTCGAAATTTTCAACCGGTGGGAAGGGTCGTAAACGAAAACTTCAGGCAGTTGACAGATTTCATGACAAAGAGAGAAACTACATTAAAACCAGAATACACACCTACTCAAGCATGCTTGTCGATTTTGCTCTCCAGAACAGATGTAAATATATTGACCTTATCAACCAGCCCGAGAAAGAGTTAATTGCAAAAAAGAGCCACTACTTGTTAAGAAACTGGAGCTATTACGGTCTTAAAAAGTGCATCGAATATAAGGCCAGGAGTAAAGGTATTGGGGTAAGAATTTAAAAATAGTGCAACAATAAGAAATGTTTTATCGTCTAATAAAAAGAGTAGGGTTATTATGCTCTCAACGATCATAATTATATTAACCCAATTTAAACTTTAATATCTATGAAGAGGCTCCTTACTTTTATTTTATCGGTATTCATATGCATACCGTTAGTTGTTGCCCAAAATATAACAATTAAGGGTAAGGTTACAGATTCTGTACGAAAAACACCACTGAAAGGGGCGAAGATAATCTACCAGGGAAATAACTCTGGTATAAAAACAGACTCCAGGGGTAGGTTTACGATTGAAAACATAACTCCCGATGCCGTACTGATGGTCTCGATGGACAGATACGTAGTCAGACTGGTAAAATTATCGGGAGATCCTACGGTAAATGTAGAACTTGAGAGAGACCGGAAGTTTCTTGAATTTTCGACAGACATAGCCTTTTTCTTCAATTTTCATTACGGACCTAACCGGACAGCTAAAGAGACAAGGTTGAATGAATCACAGAAGCATTGGGTTTATAACTGACTCATTGTTTAAGAGGATGTTGGTTTTAAAAATATTCAATTCATTATATTCCGGGAAATTAACTTTTTGGAAGGCAAATGTAATTGCCTGGTTTATATTTAGTATAATCTGGATTATCCTCTACACCCCTGCAGAATACTACCTCAAGGATGGCCTTAAGATTATAATGTCCAATTTTGCCATACCCGTACTATTCACATCATTACTAAGATACATCTATTCGCGATTAACTGAAAAGAACTTCTCATTAGGCAAGATTATACTAATAATCGCATCCTCTGCTCTTATTTCGGCTTTGTTATGGTATATTCTGGATACAACCTTTACCCTCATCTATTATGACTATCCTCTTTCGATAATTAAGGATATTACATTCGATTCCTTTGCAAAAAGGTTGATAGGGATCTATATCTTAATAGCACTCTGGTGTACTATCTACTTTATAATTAAACTCTTCTATCAGTGGCAGATTGAAAAGGAGGCAAAAGAGAGGGCTATGTACAATGCGCTCGAATCCAGAATAGAAGCACTTAAAAACCAGTTAAACCCACACTTCCTGTTCAATTCCCTCACCTCAATCTCTTCACTTGTAGATGAGAATCCTGCCAAAGCAAAAAAGGTAATCCGTGAATTATCCGGCTTCTTAAGGTACTCATTGACATATAAAAACAGTGTCAGAACCAACCTCAGGAGGGAGATGGATTTTATTAACCATTATGTTTATATACAATCGATAAGATTCGAAGAGAGCTTTAAATTTACCTTGATAATCGATCCTGAAACAGAGAGTTTTCTTATCCCTACAGCAATTTTGTACCCTATAGTTGAAAACGCTATCAAATATGGGATGGAGAGCAGCAACCGACCTCTGAATGTAGTTTTGCAAACATACGTAGAGGGTGATTTTTTTATTATTTCTATTAAGAACAGCGGGAACTGGATTGATGAGACGCTGCAAAAGAGTACCGGTACAAATACCGGGATTTACAATGTAAGAGAGAGATTGAATTGTGAATACGAGGGAGAATCTACCTTTACTATTGAGACAAACGATAATTGGGTGGTTGTTAAAATCGGAATTCCTTTAGACAAAGTATAGGAGTAAATAGTTATGAAAACCAAATTCAGGGTTATAGTAGTTGATGACGAAAGACTTTCAAGACACGAACTTATCAGAATTTTAAATAAGTTCGACTCTTTCAATGTAGTGGGAGAGGCCAATGATGTAACATCTGCAATAACTTTAATTGAGAAGAGCGTACCGGATATAATTTTTCTGGATATTCAGATGCCAAAACAGTCGGGATTTGAGCTAATAAAACAGGTTAAGATTGAGGGTAAAATTGTCTTTGTAACAGCATTTGAAAATTATGCAATAAACGCATTTGACATAAATGCATTCGATTACATAGTTAAACCCGTAAATGAGGAGAGGATAAAGAAACTGCTCGATAAAATAAACAAAAACACTTCAGAAGATAACTTAAACAACAAGTTAAGCTATGAAGACAAAATATTTGTTTCCGACAACAAATTTCTGAAATTCATAGCAATAAAAGATATCACCATGATTCAGTCAACGGGTAACTACTCCAACGTTTACCTTAAAGACAACGAGAACATCATGATCTGCAAATCACTAAAAGAGTGGCTCTCAAAATTACCCACAAACAAATTCTGCCGGATACACCGCACAACCATCGTCAACATAGACTACATTGAGAGAATTGAAAGATGGGTAAACAGCTCATTCAAAGTCTACATCACCAACATCGCAACCCCCGTAATGATGAGCAAACGCTACTCCTTCATCGTCCGGAAGCAGTTCAGCTAAACCGCAGGATAACCTTGCCAAGGTGGGGTAACCTTGCCAAGGTTCTTGGGGAAAATACCTTACAAGGTGGGGTAACCTTATAAAATATTAAAAACCTAATTTCTTTAAAATCGTCATAGGAACTGCATCTTTATGCACAAGTATTGAGACTGTTTTAGCTTTTACATACTCCAGCGAGAGGTGGTTATATCCGCCAAAACGGTTAATTTCCGGCTTCCAGGAGTTTTTTACCACATAGTAAATTGTGCCGTTTTTATCTTTTGCCTTTCCAATCAGATGCATCAGATGGTCATCGGTAGTGGCTTTGGATTCAAAATCCCGCTGGCGTGAAGATGCATCGGTTTTAACCTCATTGTAAATTTTATCAAAGGGGAGTTTAGATCCTTCTTCTGAAACGAGCACCCCGGCATCAACCATAACACCCAACCCGGCCATATCGGAATAGCTTTTTTCACTCATATCACCATCCCAGCAAACTGTGAATCCCTTCTCAAGAGAGTTATCTATCACCGATACAAATTCATCTAAAGGCAGATTGAAATATCTGCCACCATTCCAGTTATCGGGAATTTCAAGAATAAACTCTTTGTAATAGGGGTGATGGGTGAAGCTGGTGAGAAAAACATAGTCATTAGTGTTTAATCCCAGACTTTTATAGAAGGTCTCAGGTGTATATTCTTTTCCTTTATAATTGAATTTTTCAGGCACTTTGCCCAAATAGATATCTAAAAGAGAGTTAAGCAGATTGTCAAATTCGGGAGTAACAGCCTTATGTTTTACCGGCACCTGTGCTATCACATTTACATACTCATTAAGCAGTGTATGGTTATGTGTAGGCGAGTCGTAATTAATGCCGTCGTAAACCTCCTCCGGAACCATACCATGCTCATTCACAACATCAAACATCATGTTTGAAAGACTACCCTCCTGCAGATTCCCCTTACCGTTCTTTATAAAATTGTCCCTGACCCGATTGATGTAATTATACCTCACAGTATGCATCTCGGACAAATCAAACTCACCTTTTCCCATTCTAATCAATTCCGATTCAAAAAATGAGGTAGTCGCAAACGACCAGCAGGTTCCCGTCACCGCCTGATTCTTCACCGGAGTTGCCGGAAGCATTTTTATATATTCAAACTGATAGACAGGACACTTTGCAGTAATCTGACCATCAGATTCTTTGGGTAATGCCAATAAAGCAACGGCAAAAAGAGTGGTAAGAAACTTTTTCATTAGGTTTTTGATTTAATTGTTATTGCAATATACAAAAAATTTTCATCTGCCAGAGTTTGATACAAACTACTAATTTACAAAGATATACAAACATCAAATTCCCAAAATTGGGAAACCGGGTTTTGTAACATTCAGTTATTAAAACAGTTATACCAAACTCTGGCAAAGCGAACTTTAGCAGATGAATTTTTTTCTAATTTTACCAACTTTAAAAATGATTTGTTATGAAAAGAAAATCTGCAATATTACTGCTTTCGGTTCCACTTATAGCCGCTATTATTACGAGCTTTTCAACCGTGAATAAAGACGGTGTAGAGCTTACCATTCTGGAGAATCCCAAAATGTACAACAACATCCGAACTTGGGATTTATATAATAGTAAGACCTTTAAAGCATCTTCATACATCGGATACTCTTTGGATACGAAGATGCCATCATTAAAGGATACAATTGAGACCGATATCTGTGAGATTGATTACATTAGGGAGTTTAACGAAGTAATAAATGATAGGGGAGGAGTAAATATCTGCTTTAATCTGATCAATATTCAGAAGAATATCAGAGATAGTAATTATATTTTCTACAATAAAGCAAGTATTGACTACGATTCAAAAACCGCTTTTGTTGCCGACTGGTATTCACCATTTAACAGGAAAAGCAAAAGACTCAATGATGAGACAACATTAGTTACAGTACAGATAGAGAATGACACCATCTACACCATGACTCATTCAGATCCAACAGGAGGAACCACTCCGGAAGGCCACACATATCGATTCAGTGGCGACTCAATTGATAGAATCACAGGAAGGAGCAAGGCGATATTTACCGTTTCTCAGATCTTTGACCTTAATGGCAGAGACGATTGGACTGAGATACTTTACTATCTTGAAACGCCATGGAATAATAATATTTCAGAAAGTTTATGTTACAAGCACCCCGTGATTGACAAGATAACCCTAAGTAAAGAGACTCTTGAACGTATCAGAGAAAAAGCTATAAGAGCTCAAAAGAGAGTCCTGATCGAGAAAAAAGATTCTATTTATGCTAAGTATGCCTCTTTTGGAGAGAATTGGGTTAAACACATCAATTCAATTTTTGATCATCTGCGGAAAAGGTTAAAACCAAATCTTGACGAAGCCTTAACACCCAATGAACTATATCTTTTATTCGAGCTGGACTACTTTGTAAATGAATTAACCGTTCATTATAAAGACGGAACATCAAAAAACATCGTACACATTGCCGACTATATAATATCGGTTCCATAAATCTCTTGTTAACTACTGTTATTGTGAATATTAAATATTTGAAGAACTAAGATATTTCAAATTCGGCATTTGAGAATAAATTCTCATATTTACAGATAAATCATTTTAATCACTGCAAGATGAATATTTCATTTCAAACTATTGACTGGACAGATGTGCCAAGAAGCGAACATAAAGGAGAAACCGGAACAGCATGGTGGCAAACAATTCAGTTTGAAGGACTCCGGGTAAGACTGGTTGAATATTCCAGAGGATATGTTGCCGACCACTGGTGCACAAAGGGACATATAGTTCATTGCCTTGAAGGCGAATTTATAAGCGAACTTCAGGATGGATCAAAGAGCATTCTGACAAAAGGAATGACCTATGTTGTCTCGGATGATTTAAGTTCACATCGCTCCATTACCGAAACCGGCGTTAAACTTCTGATAATTGACGGAGATTTTCTGAAATTACAAACTTAATATATACGTTATATTTGCGATTTGCGAATCACGAATATTAGGAAATGTTTTGCCGGATTATCATGATACAAAAAGGTATGATTTACATTTGCTAGATATGCAGGCGGTTATCTTGCATTTCTACAAAGTGCTATAAGTGGGGAACTTTAGCAAAGCGAAATTCTGTTGCCAAGATGTGGGAAACTTTAGTCAGAGTTCCAAGCTGGGCTTGACCCGAGGCCGCAGGCCGAGAGCACCGACTGAAAGGAGGTAACTTTCAAGCCAATTAAATAAAAGATAATTAGAATTATATTGCGGCTTTTGCCGCTAAGCCCCCTCCCTGGAGGGGGTTTGGGGGAGGATAGAAACGATGGGCCCGGGCCCATAAAAAAAGCACCTGCATCCTGCAAGTGCTTTTTTTGTGGGCCCAGCTGGGCTTGAACCAGCGACCCCCTGATTATGAGTCAGGTGCTACTAACCAACTGAGCTATGGGCCCGAAACGGACTGCAAAAATAGTAAAAATCTCTTAACTACTATTATTAAATGCAGCCTCTATTTCAATTTTTTCAAATTTCTCTATCAGACTTTGATCTCAACCTCAACACCGCTTGGAAGCTCAAGTTTCATAAGAGCATCAACGGTTTTAGGAGTAGAGCTGTAGATGTCAAGCAGACGGCGGAAAGAGTTCAGTTCGAACTGCTCGCGAGCTTTCTTGTTAACGAAGGTAGAGCGGTTTACAGTGAAGATCTTCTTGTCTGTAGGAAGAGGAATCGGTCCACTAACAACAGCGCCTGTAGCTTTTACTGTTTTAACGATCTTATCTGCCGATTTATCAACGAGCATGTGATCGTAAGATTTTAGCTTAATTCTTATTTTTTGGCTCATATCTTTAATTTTTTCTTTTTTCGTCTTGGTCGCTTAATTATTCGTCCAGATCATTATCGAATTTCTTGCCACCGGCTTTTTCGATTACCTCTTTAGCCAGATTTGCAGGAAGTTCGGTATAGTGAGAGAACTCCATTGTGCTTGTAGCACGGCCCGAAGTGAGAGTACGAAGGATGGTAACATATCCGAACTGCTCGGCAAGCGGAACTTTAGCCTTAACAATTCTAGCATTACCCTTGGAATCCATGTTATTGATCTGACCCCTGCGTTTATTGAGGTCACCAATAACATCACCAAGATAATCTTCCGGAGTCACAACCTCGAGTGACATGATAGGTTCCTGTATATAAGGATGCGCTTTAGGGCAAGCCTTACGGAAAGCCTGTCTGGCGCAGATTTCAAATGACAAAGCATCCGAGTCAACAGGGTGGAATGAACCATCCTTAAGGATAACCTTAAGAGAAGTCACCTCATATCCGGCAAGTACACCATTGGCAAGAGCAGCCTTGAAGCCCTTCTCAACCGACGGAACATACTCTCTCGGAATGTTACCACCTTTCACCTCATCAATGAACTGAAGTCCTGTAATACCCTCATCAGCAGGACCTATTTCAAAAATGATATCTGCAAACTTACCCCTGCCGCCGGTCTGCTTCTTGAATACCTCACGATGCTGAACGGTAGAGCGGATAGCCTCTTTGTAATTAACCTGTGGAGCACCCTGGTTGATCTCAACGCCAAACTCCCTCTTAAGTCGATCGACGATAATCTCCAGGTGAAGTTCACCCATTCCGCTGATAACCGTCTGACCGGTCTCGTGGTCTGTGCGAACAGTAAATGTAGGATCCTCTTCCGACAATTTCGAAAGAGCCATTCCAAGCTTGTCAAGATCTTTCTGAGTTTTAGGCTCAACGGCAAGACCAATAACAGGATCAGGGAATGTCATAGACTCAAGAACGATTGGCTTATTCTCAAAGCAAACAGTATCACCGGTGCGAAGCTCCTTAAAGCCAACAGCAGCGCAGATATCTCCTGCCTCTACAAAGTCAATTGCATTCTGTTTATTTGAGTGCATCTGATAGAGACGAGCAACTCTCTCCTTCTTTCCCGAACGAGTATTCAAAACATACGAACCCGAATCAAGTTTGCCCGAATATGCCCTGATATAGGCAAGACGGCCAACATACGGATCGGTAGCAATTTTGAACACAAGCCCGCAGAAAGGCTCTTTAATATCGGTTTTGCGAATCTCCTCGGCATCGGTGTCAGGGTTGATACCCTTAATATCACCAATATCAAGAGGCGACGGCAGAAAACGCATTACACTGTCAAGCAGATACTGAACACCTTTGTTTTTAAAAGAAGAGCCGCAGATAACAGGTACAACCGCCATATCAATGGTAGCCTTGCGGAGAGCTTCAATAATTTCGGTGTCGGAAATTGAGTCCGGATCCTCAAAAAACTTCTCAAGAATAGCGTCATTATATTCAGCTACAGCCTCAACAAGTTTTCCTCTCCACTCCTCAACCTCTGCCTTCATGTTTGCAGGCACATCTTTAATCTCATAGTTAACAAGCTCCTTGTTATCCTGATCATAATAGAAAGCCTTGTTTGAAATAAGGTCCACTATTCCCTCAAACTTATCCTCAGCCCCGATAGGGAGAGCAACAGGAATAGCATTGGCACCGAGCTTACTGTTAATCTCTTCGACAACAGCATAGAAATCGGCACCGATACGGTCCATTTTGTTAACATAAGCTAATTTTGGAACACGATATTTGTCGGCCTGGCGCCACACTGTTTCGCTCTGAGGCTGAACTCTCCCCACAGCACAAAAAGTGGCAACGGTACCGTCAAGAACACGAAGAGACCTCTCGACCTCAACTGTAAAATCAACGTGTCCCGGGGTATCAATAAGATTTATCTGGTAAGTATCCCCATTGTAGTTCCAGAAAGCGGTAGTCGCTGCAGATGTGATTGTAATCCCTCTCTCCTGCTCCTGCACCATCCAGTCCATAGTGGCTGCACCATCGTGCACCTCACCTATTTTATGGGTTTTACCTGTATAAAAAAGAATTCGTTCCGATGTAGTAGTCTTTCCGGCATCAATGTGAGCCATGATGCCGATATTTCTTGTGTATTTTAAATCTCTTGCCATTTATATTACTGGTACGGTTTGGTGCTTAAAAACGGAAATGTGCAAAAGCCTTGTTAGCTTCGGCCATTTTGTGCATATCCTCTTTTCTCTTGAATGCTGCACCCTCGTTATTGTAGGCTGCCATAATTTCTGCGGCAAGTTTGTCGGCCATAGTGTGACCCGAACGTTTGCGTGCGTACATAATAAGGTTTTTCATCGAAATTGAAATCTTCCTCTCGGGACGCACCTCTGTAGGAACCTGGAAGTTTGCTCCACCAACCCTGCGGCTCTTAACCTCAACCTGTGGTGTTACATTCTCTAAAGCTTTTTTCCAGATTTCCAAAGGAGCCTTCTCAGAATCTTTCATCTTTTCGCCTACGATGTCGAGAGCATCATAGAAAATACGGTAGGCGATACTCTTCTTTCCCTGAAGCATAAGATTGTTCACAAATCTTGTTACATAAGAATCGTGAAATTTTGGGTCGGGAAGCAGAATCCTCTTTTTAGGCTTCGTTTTTCTCATTTACTTAAATTTGAAATTGTTATTACTTCTTTGCAGGGGCCTTGGCTGCAGTTTTCTTAGGCCTCTTTGTACCGTAAAGCGAACGGCTCTGTTTACGACCATCCACACCTGCAGTATCAAGCGCACCGCGAAGGATGTGATAACGTACTCCCGGAAGATCTTTAACACGACCACCGCGAACAAGCACGATTGAGTGCTCCTGGAGGTTGTGACCTTCACCCGGGATGTATGCGTTCACCTCTTTCTGGTTTGTAAGGCGTACACGAGCTACTTTACGCATAGCTGAGTTTGGTTTCTTAGGAGTTGTAGTGTAAACACGTACACAAACTCCGCGTCTCTGAGGGCAAGCATCAAGTGCACGAGATTTACTTTTCTCGACAATCACCTCACGGCCCTTGCGGACTAACTGTTGAATTGTTGGCATAATTACTTGTTGTTCTTAGCTTTAACTATTTTCGTTATACAAAACGGGATGCAAAGGTAAGACTATTTTCCGTAATTACAAACAACTTATTAACATTTTACGTCCAAAAATAGGGCTAAATTTGCGCTTTAACAAAGGAATAACCATTTAAAAAAAGAGAGCAATGAATATTTCACCAAAATCTCAGGCTTTCATTAGTCAGGAAGAGCACTACGGAGCACACAACTACCACCCGCTGGAGGTTGTACTATCAAGAGGAGAGGGACCATTTGTTTGGGATGTTGACGACAAAAAATACTTTGATTTTTTATCGGCATATTCGGCAGTAAATCAAGGACATTGTCATCCAAAAATCGTTAAAGCACTTACAGAACAGGCACAAAGACTGTGTCTGACCTCAAGAGCCTTTTTCAACGACTGCCTCGGACCTTATGAAGAGTATATCCACAACTTCTTCGGTTATGATAAAGTACTGCCCATGAACTCAGGAGCAGAGGCGGTTGAGACAGCGCTCAAGTTATCAAGAAGATGGGGTTATGTCAGAAAAGGAATTCCTGAAAACCAGGCAATAATTGTTGGATGCGAAGGGAACTTTCACGGAAGGACAATCTCCATAGTATCACTATCTACCGACCCCGATTCATATGCCGGTTACGGCCCGTTCACTCCAGGACTCATCAAGATACCATATAACGATGTACAAGCCCTTGAGAAGGTTTTGCTCTCGCATGGCAGCAACATAGCAGCCTTTATGGTTGAACCAATTCAGGGAGAGGCAGGTGTATTTGTTCCGGACGACGGATACCTGAAAGCCTGTTATGATCTTTGCAAAAAACACAACGTTCTCTTTGTTGCCGATGAGGTTCAGACTGGAATAGCCCGTACAGGGAAGATGCTCTGCTGCGACCACGAAGAGATACGTCCCGATATAGTAATACTCGGAAAAGCAATCTCGGGAGGCGTATTACCGGTTTCCGCGGTGTTGGCAGATGACGATATTATGCTAACAATCAAACCGGGAGAGCACGGATCAACTTTCGGTGGATTTCCTTTGGCTTGCCGTGTAGCAATGGCAGCCCTCGAGGTGGTGAAAGAGGAGAGGCTTACCGAAAAGGCTGCATACCTGGGAGAGATCTTCAGGAATGAAATGAGGAATTTTAAATCACCATTTATAGAGCTTGTAAGGGGAAAAGGACTTTTAAATGCAATTGTCGTAAAACCGCATAACGGAAAAGAGGCCTGGGATGTTTGTGTAGCCATGGCTCAGAACGGGCTTATCGCCAAACCAACCCATAAACATATAATCCGCTTTGCTCCGCCATTGGTAATCACAGAGCAACAGCTGATGGAGGCAATCGAAATAATTAAAAAATCATTCAGGTCACTGGAGTAATCCAAATTCAAACTAAAAAGTATGCAATCGGCTTCAAAAATATTGATGATAAGACCCGTAAATTTCGGGTTTAATGAACAGACTTCGGGAAATAATGCATTTCAGGTTAGGGGAGATGAAGAGAACGCAAGAGCAAAAGCCGTAAAGGAGTTTGATGAATTTGCAGAGCTTCTTCGGAGTAATGGTGTTGAACTCTTTGTTATTGAAGATACTCCGGAACCTCATACCCCCGACTCCGTTTTTCCGAACAACTGGTTCTCGACCCACGAAGGGGGGACAATGGTACTTTATCCGATGTATGCACAAAACCGCCGCGAAGAGAGAAAGCCGTCGGTTATCAACTTCATAAAGGAGAATTTTAAGGTAAAAAGGGTTGTAGATCTAACCGGAAACGAAAAATCGGAGCTTTTTCTTGAGGGGACAGGAAGTATGATAATTGACCGTGACCACAATCTGGTCTATGCATGCCGCTCTCCGAGAACAGACGAAAAGGTTCTGGAGCAGTTTTGCGAAGAACTGGACTATGACTATTTCCTTTTCGGAGCATCTGATGCATCAGGCAACGAAATTTACCACACAAACGTAATGATGTGTGTCGGAACGGAGTTTGTGGTTGTCTGCCTGGATGCCGTTAAAGACATGGATGAGAGGGAGAACCTTATAGGACTCATTGAGGAGAGCGACAAGGAGATAGTTGAAATATCCCTTGAACAGATGGGTAAATTTGCCGGAAACATGCTGGAGGTGAAGAGCAAAGAGGGGGAGAAGCTGCTTGTAATGTCCAAGAGAGCATATAACTCTCTTAATCAGGAGCAGGTAGATACACTTCAGAAATATTGCCGCATTATCTCACCTAATCTCACCACAATTGAGAATAACGGAGGAGGATCGGCCCGCTGTATGATGGCCGAAATCTACCTATAGTTAAAATCTATCTATAGTTAAATCAGAGCCTCCTTTACAGTACCACTTCGGTATGCAGATACCAGCTGCTGCAGATCATCGATCTGTTTTTGCAGCTGGGCTCCTATATCGGTATCCCTCACAAGTTTACGACGGTTGCTAAACTCAACTACCGTGGTCTCTGAAATGATATCATCACCATCTTTTATGGCTTTTGCTGTTGACACAAAAGGCTGGTGTTGAACCAGCTGCAGCCCGTGTGAGTTGTAAATGAGAGTGTAGCCGGCTATCCCGGTCTCAGACTGGTAAGCCTTAGAGTATCCGCCATCAATAACAAGAAGTTTGCCTCCTGCTTTAATTGGAGACTCTCCTTTGCCGGTCTTAACCGGAATGTGACCATTAATTATATGCGACTGGCTCTCCTCAATCCCGAACTCCTTCAGAATCATTTCGCAGATCTCCTTGTTATCCTTTAAGTAATAGTAGTGACCCTTCCGCTCCTTATGTGTCTCCTTATCGGCAATAAAGTATCTTTCGAAGGTGGCCATCTTCTCCTTATCGAAAGGTGGAGAGTATGGGCCGCACCACAAATACCATATGAGATCCCTCCCGCTACTCTTACCCCTCTTGCCACGCTCCTCAAAGAAAGCCTGCCTCACAAGCTTATCAATCTTGTCGAATAACGCTTTACCGGCAAGTTTCTCACCTCCAATAAGAACCTTTTTAAGAGAACCATCCTCATTCAGAGGAACAGAGCCATGGTACAGAAGATTATTGTTTCTCACAAGGTAGAGAGAACCATTATTGTACATACACCTCATATGCTTCTTAAGCTTGTCACTGCTAAGGAAATAGTGCAAGAGTTTGTTAACCACATCGCTCTCCTCTTCGGTGAGCTTATATGGATTTTCCGGATCAATCGTAGGGAAGTTATGATCCTTAAGCGGATGTTCCA
Organism: uncultured Muribaculaceae bacterium; assembly: GCA_964521685.1. Classification (GTDB taxonomy): domain Bacteria; phylum Bacteroidota; class Bacteroidia; order Bacteroidales; family UBA932; genus Bact-08. The sequence goes on along the minus strand of CAZFTS010000026.1, from coordinate 19,023 downwards.
CCCCGTTTACAATTACAGTACCCTTCTTAAGGTCAATCAGATGCAGATGTTTTCTATCTTCCATTCCAAACTCAGGATTCCTGTCAATAACAGCACCCTCAAGTTTAAACTGAATAACTGTTATAGCCTTATGCATCTGCGAGATAAGCTTTATATCTTTAGTTTTGACCGGCTCATCCTCATTTAGTTTTGGTTTAAAAAGCGCACACGGGTCATCACTGTAAACCTCCATAGCAAACGCCGCAAGTGGCATCAGATTAATCCCGTACCCCTCCTCAAGCGTACGCAGATTGGCATACCTGAGAGACATCCGCACAACATTGGCCATACAGGCCTCACTTCCCGATGCAGCCCCCATCCACACAATATCGTGGTTACCCCACTGAATATCAAAGTTGTGATAGTTGCAAAGCAGATCCATTATAATATGCGCGCCTGGACCCCTGTCGTAGACATCTCCGATAACGTGAAGGGAATCAATTGTAAGCCGCTGGATAAGATTGCAGATGGCAATTATAAAATGCTCGGCTCTCCCCGTAGAGACTATGGTAGAGATAATTGCCGAGATGTAATCCTGTTTGTTGGGCTCTGCAAACGACTCATGCAAAAGCTCCTGAATAATGTAAGAATACTCTGCAGGCAGAGCCTTCCTGACCTTTGAACGTGTATATTTGGAAGAGACATTACTGCACACACTTATAAGCCTCACCAGTATCATTTTATACCAATCATCTATCTCCTTACCCTCCCGCTCCTTGATAAAAGCAAGTTTCTCCTTCGGATAGTAGATGAGCGAACAGAGCTCCCTCTTCTCCTGCTCCCTGAGTCTGTGGCCGAAGATACTCTCTACCTTTTTCCGGATTACCCCCGATGCATTTTTAAGCACATGGCTAAACGCCTCATGTTCACCATGAATATCGGTAAGAAAATGCTCCGTTCCCTTAGGCAGATTCAAAATTGCCTCAAGATTTATAATTTCGGTTGTTGCATCGGAAACCGTTGGAAAGCTTTTCGACAAAAGCTTGAGATATTCTATATTTTTCATTTTAACAATTTTTTACAAAATCAAATAGCCAGAATTATCGATTTATTCCTAAATTAGCAGTATCTGCTTATTCAAAGATAATAATAAAAATTTCACCGCTAACCTGTTAAAAGCGATAAACAACATAATACATATTACTATGAACTTTCAACTACCGGTTTTACCTTACGCCAACAACGACCTTGAGCCCGTTATCGGAGCGGGAACAATTGATTTCCACTATGGTAAGCACCATCTTACCTATGTAAACAACCTCAACAACCTTATCAAGGGAACACCATTCGAAACCATGACCCTTGAAGAGATAATCCTCAAATCCGATGGCGCAATCTTCAACAACGCCGCCCAGGTGTGGAACCACAACTTCTACTTCTACTCCTTCAAAAAAGCGCATGCCGGCGCTACCAACAGTGGTCTTGCAGCTCCCAAAGGAGCGCTTACAGGTGCAATCGATTCGGAGTGGGGCACTTTCGAAAACTTTAAAAAGGAGTTCAACGCAGCAGCGCTCTCGTTGTTCGGCTCCGGATGGGCATGGCTGGTTAAAGACTCTGCCGGAAAACTCTCAATCGTAAAAGAGAGCAACGCCGGAAACCCACTCACAAAAGGGCTCACCCCAATCCTCACCTTCGATGTATGGGAACATGCATACTATCTTGATTATCAAAACCGACGCGCCGACTACCTGACAGCCCTCTGGACAATCATCGACTGGGATGTAGTCTCTGCAAGATTTTAAAGATCACCCACGCGCTTTAGAGAGTACCTGGGTTTTGAGTTGTGCGGACATCATTATTGTCCGCACAACCAGGTGCACCATATAGGCGAGGAAGAGGGCGTGGAGTGCAAGCACATCTTCAAGAAGGAAGAATGCAACGAAGAATGATGCTGCGGAGAGGAGCATGGTGTTACGGATTGCAACAGAGGCGGTTGCGCCTATAAAGATTCCGTCAAGAATGAATGCGATACAGCTTAAAACAGGAACTACCAATAGCCAAGGCAGATAGTCATGTGCAGCGGAAAGAACATCGACATTGTTGGTCATGAGGCGGAAGATGGGTTCTCCGGCAAATGCGTAGGCGATGGTTGAGATGAATGCGATAATGAATGTCCAAACAAACAGAACCCGGATGGCCTTTTTAAGCTGATTTATCTCCCTGGCACCCACATAACGGCCGGTAAGGGCCTCTCCGGCGTAGGCAAAGCCATCTATGAAATAGGAGTAGAGCAGCATAAGTTTCATCATTATGGTGCTTACTGCTAAAAGATTATCTCCGTAACGGGCAGCAAGACTTGTAAAGCCGGAGTAGACAAGCAACAACGATGTCGAGCGGAGAAACAGGTTCCCGTTCAGGACAAAGAACTTCTTCATCTCTTTTAGCTTAAGGCTGGCTTTAACGTTGATGTAGTGGAACAACTTCCGGTAATATATAAGTAACAGCGATATTGCTATCAGGAGGCCTGTATACTGGGCAACAAGGGTTCCAAGGGCAATTCCCGGAATACCCATCTTAAGATAGATGCCAAAAAAGATACTTAAAACAAGATTGAGAAGATTAACTGTGACATCGACAACCATAGGGCTTATGGTATTCTGCATACCGATGAACCACCCCTTAAAGGCAAATAGTGATAGGGTTGCAGGGGCCGCCCAGATGCGGATAAAGAAGTAGTCACGCGCAAGAGACTCAACTTGAGGGGTGCACTCAACAACAAGAAAGGCCGTTTCAAGATAAACCAGTTGAATTGCCCAGATAACCAAAGCCGCAAAGAGAGCAGTGCCAACAGCTTGTACAAGTACTCTGAAGGCATCGGAGAAATCCCTTCTCCCGTAAGCCTGCGCAGCATATCCGCCTGTACCCACCCTCAGGAAACCCATGTTCCAGTAAAGCAGGTCAAAGAGCATGGTTGCAATTGCAATAGCCCCGATACTTGCAGCATCACCAAGGCGACCGGCAATTGCTACATCTACCATACCAACAAGAGGAACTGTAATATTTGCAAGAATACTTGGACCGGCAAGCTTTAAGACCCTCCTGTTCATCGATATTTCTCCTCCCCCTCAAGCATGCTTAAATACGAGTAGTAGCGCTCAGCCGTAACCAGCCCATCTTCAACCCCTTTTATAACGGCACAACCCGGTTCGTGGGTGTGAGTACAGGGGGCAAAGCGGCAGTTATCGAGCAATCGGAACATTTCCGGGAAATAGTGGCTGAGCTCCTCCTTTCCCATCTCTATGAGACCGAACCCTTTGATACCCGGAGTATCTATGATAAATCCGCCCGTGGTAAGCGGATGAATTTCGTAAAATGTGGTGGTGTGCTTTCCCTGCCTGTGGTAGTCGGAAATACCCGCAGTCTTGAGAGAGAGGGCCGGGTCAAGCGCGTTTATCAAAGATGACTTACCCACACCCGAGACTCCAGAAAAGAGAGAGAGTATATCCCGGCACAAACCCTGAATCAACTCAATATTTTCACCTTTGAGGGCAGATGCCTCAATTATATCGTATCCGGCACTGTTGCCGTAGATATATTTGAAATTTTCAAGAGACTCAAAATAAGCCTCATCCAGAAGGTCACACTTATTAATGATAATCTTTACCGGAACCTTGTAGGCCTCACAGGTAACCAGAAAACGATCTACAAATTCCAGTTTGGTCTCAGGAAAAGCCAGAGTGACAATAAGAAAGACCTGATCCAGATTTGAAGCGATAATATGCGCCTGGCGGGAAAGGTTGGTAGATTTTCTGATAATGTAGTTTCTGCGTGGCAACACCTGAGTTATCACACCCTTGCCGGTTCCGTCCGACTCAAACAAAACCCTGTCACCCACAGCCACGGGATTGGTGGTCACATCATCCTTAAGCCTGAGCTTGCCTCTTAGAACACACGGGATTACATCCCATGAAGGAAGATCGCTAACCAGATAGTTACTCCCGGTATGCTTAATAACTGTTGCCTCTCCTGAAATTTTCATTTCCACGGCCGCGAATATACGAAATTGTTGAAAAAGGGTTAGCTTTGCCTAAAATAAATCTTTTTATATGTTTACCATTAGCGAGATAGATTCTATTGTGGAGAAGAGCATCTTCTCCCTGGAGCTCAAAGGAGAACCGGGTGAACTATACGACCCTATAGGGTATCTTATATCTATAGGCGGTAAAAGACTAAGACCAAAGGTCGCTATACTTACATACAACCTTTTCAGCGATAAAATAGACAAAACAATACTTCATCCGGCAATGGGGCTGGAGATATTTCACGGCTTCACCCTAATCCATGACGATATCATGGACAAAGCACCTCTCAGAAGAAACCGTGAGACAGTCCACAAAAAATGGAACGACAACATCGCAATTCTCTCCGGAGATGTAATGTGTATTAAATCATATCAATACATATCAGAAGCACCCCCTGCAAAGCTGAAAAGCGCACTCGATCTCTTTTCGCATACAGCGGCCCAGGTCTGTGAAGGTCAGCAATATGACATGAACTTCGAATCCCTCTCATTCATAACTATGGAAGATTATATAGGGATGATAGGGCTCAAGACAGCAGTACTCATAGCAGCATCGGCAAAACTGGGGGCTCTCATTGCAGATGCACCACGGGATACTTGCGATGCAATTTACAAATGGGGATACCAGCTTGGTCTTGCTTTTCAGATTAAGGATGACTACTTTGACAGCTTCGGAGATAGCAATGTCTTCGGAAAGAAGATCGGTGGGGATATTCTTTGCGGGAAGAAAACCTGGCTGCTCGCAGAGTCTTTAAGACGATCAAATCCTCAGAAACGCAAAGAACTTCAGGATCTTTTCAAAAACAATGCAATGGATCCTGCAGTGAAAATTTCTCAGGTTCTTGCTATTTACGAAGAGCTTGGCATTAAAAGTGCAGCCGAGGAGGCAATGGAGAGCTACCACCGCAAATCGGCAGAGGCACTGGCCGGCTCAGGACTAAACAATGAGCAAAAGGAGCGCCTTTTTGAGTTTGCCGACAGCATTATCAACAGAGAGAAGTAGCAGAGAGAAACAGAGAAAAGCAACGAGAAACAGAATAAATAAGAGTTAAATCCAAAAATAATAATATGTCTTTCAGCAAAAATTGCAACAACATCTTTGACAAGTGTGTAAACGACTACCACAAAACAGATAACGTAGATGCACCAATAAACAATCCATATGAAGAGCGTAGTCTCGACCGGGTTCTTTATGCCAAAAACTGGATAGACGCAGTCCAGTGGCATCTCGAAGATATAATCCGCGAACCATCTATCGAACCTATAGAGGCGCTTGCAATAAAAAGAAGGATAGACAGCTCAAACCAGGAGCGTACCGATATGGTAGAGCTCATAGATAGCTGGTTTATGGAGAAGTACTCAAATGTGAAAGTTGCCCCCGATGCAGTTATCAATACCGAAACACCCGCATGGGCAATAGACCGCCTCTCGATTCTTGCACTCAAAATTTACCATATGAGAGCCGAAGCTCAAAGAGCAGAGGCATCGGAGGAGCACCGCAAAAACTGTAAAACAAAACTTGATACACTTCTCACCCAGAGGGAAGACCTTTCGGGAGCGATAGACCGTTTGCTTGAAGATATTGCAACCGGCAGGAAATACATGAAGTTCTACAAGCAGATGAAGATGTACAACGACCCTTCACTTAATCCAGTACTCTATGCCGGCAAAAAAGGATAGGCATATTCTCATCCTGAGATTTTCCGCCCTTGGCGATGTTGCGATAGCTGCTCCGCTTTTAAAGGCCTATGCAAAGGAAAATCCGGGAGTCATCTTCACAATGGTGTCACAGCCAATGCTTAAACCCCTTTTTGAAGGAGTGCCCAATATAGGCTTCTTCGGGACAGACTTTAAAAAGAGACACAAAGGACTAAAAGGGATCTACCTCCTTTTCAGGGATCTGCTTAAACTGAAACCAACACATGTTGCCGATATCAATTCGGTTTTAAGAACTTTTATATTAAGGATTTTCTTCTTTTTCACCCCCGTAAAGCTCTCATTCGTAAGAAAAGGGAGGCGGGAGAGAAAGATGCTCACGGCAAAAGAGGGCAAGAGACTCTTCAGAATGGAGAGCACATTCAGAAGGTACGAAAAGGTGCTTGTATCCCTTGGTGTTAAAGACCTTAACCTCTCATCCGTAATATCGGACAAGAGAGCTGCGGGCACTCAAGAGGAAAACAGTCAGGTAAAAATCGGAATCGCGCCGTTTGCGGCACACCGGGGTAAAACATGGCCGGCCCATAAGATGGAGCAGGTTGTGGAGATGCTTGTCAGAAGAGGGGGGTATGAAATTCTGCTCTTTGGCGGCGGCAAAAGGGAGTCTGAGTTGCTAAGAGGATGGGAGTGCAAATACAGCGGAGTGAGATCGCTTGCGGGGAAGATGGGTTTCAGAGAAGAGCTGGAGGCTATCGGAGAGACCAGGCTTATGGTCTGTATGGACTCGGCCAATATGCACTTTGCATCGGCAATGGGAGTTCCCGTTCTCTCAATCTGGGGTGCAACACACCCATATCTGGGATTTTACGGATGGGGTCAGAGCGAAAAGATGGCGGTTCAAAGCAATCTGGAGTGCCGTCCCTGCTCATCTTCAGGGAAAAAGGAGTGTTTCCGTGGCGATTATGCATGCATGGAGGAGATAACTCCGGAGATGGTATTTGAGAGGATACTCAACTTTTTTGATGAGAAATTGTAGTAATTACTGAGAAAACTAAATAGCAGAACAAGTGGTGAATTCTGAGATAGAGATAATGTCTCCGGCGGGGAATTTTGAATCCCTTATTGCGGCAATACAGGGCGGTGCGAACTCAGTATATTTTGGGGTAGGGAACCTCAACATGAGATCCCACTCTGCAAACAACTTTACCAAAGAGTCTCTCAATGAGATTGTTAAGATATGCAGGGAGGCGGGTGTAAAAAGCTACCTTACCCTTAACATAGTTATCTACGATGAAGATCTTGCCGAGATGCAAAGGACGGTAGACGAGGCAAAGAGTGCCGGAGTTTCGGCAATAATTGCGTCCGATATGGCTGCAATCCTCTATGCAAGAGAGGCAGGTATGGAGGTTCACATATCTACCCAGCTCAATGTCTCAAATATCGCAAGCCTGAGGTATCACGCACAGTTTGCCGATGTAATAGTCCTGGCCCGGGAGCTCTCTCTGTTTCAGGTAAAAGAGATTCATGAAGCAATTGAGAGAGAGCAGATAAAAGGCCCTTCCGGGGAGCTTGTCAGGCTCGAACTCTTCTGCCACGGAGCACTCTGTATGGCGGTATCAGGTAAGTGCTATCTTAGCCTCCATGAGTACAACGCATCTGCCAACCGGGGCTCATGCTACCAGCTTTGCAGACGCGGATATGAGGTGACCGATCTCGAGACAGGATCATCGCTCGAGGTTGACAACAAGTACATAATGTCGCCAAAAGATCTCTCCACAATAGCTTTCGTAGATAAAATCATAGAGTCGGGGATAAGAGTCTTCAAGATTGAGGGGCGGGCAAGGGCACCCGAGTATGTGAAAAATGTAACCCGGGCATACCGCAGGGCTGCCGACGCTGTTTGTAGCGGAGAGTATACTCCCGAGCTGGTAAAATCGCTGCAGGATAGTCTCTCTGAGGTCTTTAACAGAGGTTTCTGGGACGGATATTACCAGGGGGCGAAACTTGGAGAGTGGAGTGATGTTTACGGTAACAGAGCAACAAGAAAAAAACAGTATGTGGGTAAGGTTACAAACTTCTTTACAAATCTCAATGTTGCAGAGGTTCTTATTGAGACCGGAGAGTTGTGTGTAGGCGATGAAATTGTCGTTAACGGACCCTCAACAGGAGTGTGCGAACTCAAACCGGAAGAGATAAGGGTAGATCTGAAACCTGTACCGAAAGCGATAAAGGGAGAGTATTGTTCAATAGCTGTTCCGGAGGGTGTGAGACTGAGGAGGTCTGATAAAATATACCTGTGGATCAATGGATAAGAGAGTAACTGACTTTATTAAGGAGCACCATCTTGCAACCTTAACGACAACCGACGGAAACGAACTCTGGAGCTGGCACGCCTTCTATACATTTCTGGAAGATGAGGTTCTCTTCGTTATTACATCGGAGGAGAAGACCAGGCATATACAACTGTTCCTCAAGGGTAAAAACCCAATTGTTTCGGGAGCGATAGGGCTTGAGACAGAGGTGATAGGCCTGATAAGAGGAGTGCAGTTTAACGCCGTTATGGCGAAGATAGAGGACTCTCTTATAAACAGATACCGCCTCAGTTACCTGAAGCGGTTTCCTTATGCCATCCTTAAAGGGGGCGATTTGTGGGTATTAAGAGTCTCAGAGATGAAATTTACCGATAACCGTCTCGGATTCGGTAAAAAGATCCTCTGGAACCGATAACTTAGGTGTTGAAACCGTCAGTATCAGATTCCGAACTCTTTTTTAATAGCATCCACAGAGTCAAGTAACTCCCAGCCGAAGAACTGAATACCATCTTTTACAAAAGGATCTCTTCCCATATGACCGTATGCAGCTGTAACCTCATAAATCGGCTTTTTAAGCGAGAACTTCTCTATTATTGCAGCCGGCCTCAGGTCAAACAGCTTCTGAACCTTATCTGCAATTATACTGTCGCTTACCAAATTGCCGCTGTTGTCCCGGATTGCCGTTCCGTAGGTATTTACAAAGACACTTACAGGACGTGCAACCCCTATTGCATAGGCAAGTTGAACCAGAACCTCGCCGGCAACACCAGCCGCAACCAGATTCTTGGCAATATACCTTGCAGCATAGGCTGCCGAACGGTCAACCTTGCTTGGATCTTTTCCCGAGAATGCCCCACCACCGTGAGCCCCTTTGCCACCGTAAGTATCCACAATTATCTTCCTTCCTGTGAGGCCGGTATCTCCGTGAGGCCCGCCTATTACAAACTTTCCGGTCGGATTAACGTGCAGAATATAATCCTCCTTGAAGAGGGCCTTCGTCTCTGCAGGGAGTCTGTCAAGTATCCTTGGAATGAGAATGTTTTTGACGTCGCTTTTAATTCTCACCTGCATTGAGTCATCACTGTCAAACTCATCGTGCTGAGTAGAGATCACAATGGTATGGACTCTCAGAGGGGTGTTATCTTCATTATACTCGATGGTAAACTGCGATTTGGCATCGGGTCTGAGGTAAGGCATCAGGTTTGTCTCCTTCCTTATCTTTGCCAGCTCCAGCAGTGCGATATGTGAAAGTGTGAGCGGCAGCGGCATGAACTCCTCGGTATCACGACAAGCGTAACCGAACATCATCCCCTGGTCACCGGCACCCTGCTCCTGCGGATCTGAAACCTCGACACCACGGTTAATATCGGGCGATTGCTCATGAATTGCAGATAGAATTCCGCATGAGTTCCCGTCGAACATATAGTCGGCCTTTGTATAACCGATGCGGTTAATTACCCTGCGTGCAGTTTGCTGAATATCTACATATGCATTGGATTTTACCTCCCCTCCGACAACAACAAGACCTGTACTTACAAATGTTTCGCAGGCAACTTTCGATTCGCTGTCCTGTCTGAGAAACTCATCCAGAATAGCGTCTGAAATCTGATCGGCAATTTTGTCGGGATGCCCTTCCGATACAGATTCAGATGTAAATAAATATGACATCGTATTAAAATTTAAAATAAATAAACACCTATTGTCAGGTAAGAGTTCAACCGATTGAAAATGCCGTGCTATCCGGGGGGCCCTGGTGAAAAATTCATTATTTAGGGCAGATTGGATCGTTTTAGCATTTTTTTAAAGTGGTTGCAAGCAGTCAAATCTCTCCACTGAATCCGGCTGCAAAGGTATATAAAAAAACTTATTAACCAAATATTGACAATCTTCAATCCCTAAGTTATAAATATCAGAAAAACAGGTCAATAAAGAATTTAAACTGATTTTAAGAATTTGTTAAATATTTGGAATTAATTATAAGTTATCGGAGGGAAATTCTTATTTTTGCGAAAGAATACCTAACAAATTATTTAAATACCTATGAAACAAACAATTAAGCAATTTGCCCTTACGGCTTTGAGTTTGTTTGTAGCTTTTGCTGCTATTGCACAGGTTACAACATCCTCTATGAGTGGTCGCATAACGGAGGCAAACGGTACTGCCGTTGTCGGAGCCAACGTAGTTGCAATCCACGCGCCTTCCGGAACCAAGTATTACTCAATTACTGATGCTACAGGTAACTACCGCATTCAGAACATGCGTGTCGGCGGCCCGTACACAATTGAGGTTACTTTCCTTGGTTTTGGAACCATTAAGGCGGAAAACCTGAACCTTCGTCTGGGGGAAAACTTCGTATATGACGCCAAACTTGTGGAGGAGGCACTCTCTCTTTCAGAGGTTGTGGTTTCGGCAGGTATCAGAAATCCGATTCTGAATGCCGACAGAACAGGTGCTTCTATGAACGTAAGTTCAAGGGAGATTACCGCTCTGCCATCAATCAGCAGAAGTATCACCGATTTTACAAGAATGTCTCCTCAGTCAAACGGTACCTCATTTGCAGGTCGTGACGGTCGTTACAACACAATTACTGTCGACGGAGCTGCTCTGAATAACAACTTCGGACTCAGTAGCAGAAGTATGCCGGGAGGTTCTTCTCAACCTATCTCAATTGATGTAATTGATCAGGTTTCTGTTAATCTTGCACCATATGATGTAAGACTTTCTCAATTTACAGGAGCTTCAGTAAATGCTGTAACCAAATCCGGAGATAATAAATGGAAGGCCACTGTCTATACATATCAGAGACCTAAATCGTTTACCGGTGAGAAAGTTGGTGATTTAATTGTGCCTAAGGCACGAGAGAATAGCAGTCAGACCTGGGGAATTACAGTTGGTGGTCCGATTATAAAGGATAAACTCTTTATTTTTGCCAGTTACGAGACTGAAAAAGAGTCAAAACCAAGCGGTAGCTGGGAACCGAGTACAAATGGAACAGCAGTAACCGCAGAAAGAATTTCCAGAACAACAGTTGCTGATCTTGAGAGAGCAAAGAATCACTTGATGTCAACTTACAACTATGATCCGGGTGATTATAAAGATTTCGGAGCATTCCCATCAGGTAACTACAAAATTTTTGGTAAAATTGACTGGAATATTTCAAAGAACCATAAATTTTCTGCCAGATACAATAGACTTAGAAATGATAGCAGAACCCTAACAAATGCATCTTCAGGACCTCCTGTTGTTCCAAGATCTAATATTTCAAGAGTTTCTGATTATTCCATCTCGTTTTCAAATTCATTCTATACTGAAACTAACTCAGTTGATGCTTTCTCTGCTGAGTTGAACTCTACTTTTGGCAATAGAGTATCAAATAAATTTTTGGTTTCTTACACTATGGTTACAGACCCTAAAAGAAGCAGTCCAAGCGATATTTTCCCTTTCGTAGATATATACAAAGATGGAAATCCTTATATGTCTTTTGGATATGAGCTGTTTACTTATCATAATCAGGTTGAGAACAACACATTCTCTATTGTTGACAATCTTACTTTAAATTTAAATAAACACACAATAACTGCGGGTATTGCTTATGACAATATTTATGTGAATAACACATATATTCGCGAGGGAACCAGCTACTACAGATTTGCTTCACTTGATGATTTTATAAATAACGCTAAACCTACGGGATTCGGAATAACTTACGGTTACGGTGGAGAAGATCCAAAGGGAGTTGAGATGAGTTTCGGTCTTGGTAGCCTTTATCTGCAAGATGAGTGGCAGGTAAATAAAAACTTTAAACTAACATATGGAGTTCGTGCAGAGCTACCTATGTACCACAACAAGCTTATGGACAATCCGGCTGTTGGTAATCTGACATTTAAAGATGGTTATAAAATGGATATTGCTAATTGGCCAGACTCTAAGATACAGGTTAATCCAAGAATTGGTTTCAACTGGGATGTTAAAGGTGACAGAAGCATACAGGTTCGTGGAGGTACCGGACTATTTTCAGGAGTTTTACCTTTTGTATGGTTTACTAATCAACCTTCATCATCGGGTACAGTTCAAAGTCCTGAAATTGGGATACTTGGAACAAATCTCCCGGCGGATTTCCGTTTTAACAAAGATTTCAGAGAACAGATTGCTAAATACCCTGCTCTGTTCCCTCAATCTGTAAGTACCACACTTGCTTCAGGTGCTGCTTTGGCAGAGGTTAAGAAGGATTTCAAAATGCCAAGAGTTTGGAGATCTAATCTTGCCGGTGATTTTGAACTTCCTGGTAATATGATTCTGACAATGGAGGCTCTCTTCACAAAAGATATCAATGCTATTGTACAAAAGAATGTAAATTTACCTGATGCAAACAGAGTGTTTTCAGGTCCTGACAAAAGAGGCTACTGGGTAGGAAATAAGGTTATAAGTTCGGTTTCAACAGCAATGGTTCTGGATAATACCGATCAGGGTTATCAGGCACTTTTAACAGCTCAGTTGACCAAAAACTTCTCATATGGCCTTTCAGGAATGGTAGCATATACATACAACCTTTCAAAAGATGTTTCGTCAAATCCGGGATCTTCTGCTGCATCGGCCTGGACCAGTAACCTGGATGTTTATGACCTGAATAATCCACAATTAAGCTACTCTAGCTTTGCGGTTCCTCACAGAGTTGTGGGATCATTAAGTTATAGAATTGAGTATCTGAAACATCTTGCCACAACTTTCTCAATCTATTATAGCGGATCTTCAATGGGACGCTCGACATATGCATATTCAAACGATATGACCGGTGACGGTTCTGCATCTGACATTATGTATATTCCAAATAAAGCGACTGATATTACATTTGTTGACGTTGTTGGGAAAATGACAGCTGCCGAGCAAACAGTAAAATTCCAGGAATACTTAGACAATACACCTTATCTCAATAAAAGAAAAGGTCAGTATGCAGAAAGATTTGGAGTAGTTGAACCATGGAGAAACCGCTGGGATGTTAAGATAATACAGGATATTTTTGCAAAATTCGGTTCCGATAGAAAGTATACCCTACAGTTTAGTCTTGATATTGTAAATGCAGCTAATTTATTGAACAGTAACTGGGGAGCATACTCAAAATCCGATCTTGCTAATACTTATGGAGTGATTATGCCTTTGACTTATAAGGGTGTAAACCACCTTGGTGAACCTACATTCACTCTGAATGCAACAGATATTGCGAACTTTGACTCTAAGAATAAATATACTAAATCACTTACAACTGGTAGTACATGGGGAATGTTGCTTGGTGTAAGATTACTGTTCTAGAAGGTCGTTTTTTTAAATATAGATTAAAAAAATTGGGCTCTCTAAAAGGAGCCCTTTTTTATGATATAAATAAACCATATTTATTTTTTGCAAATCAGTTATAATGTTCTTAACTTGCAACAGCGTCTTATGCAGGGTGGTACGATAATGGCAGATTACACATATTTATCAGACGGCACAAAGTGCGGCGTAGCTGACAACAGTAACAACGGGTATGATTATCTGGGTTCATTAGTATATTCACGAAGCGGATCGACACGCACCTTTGAGAGTGCTGTATTTGGCGGAGGTCGCATTGTATACTCAAGCGGAGCATATTCACCTTATTATTACACTACCGACCATTTGGGCAGCACAAGGGTAATCACAAACAGCAGCGGAACAGTAGTTGAAAGGAACGACTACTATCCGTTTGGAGGAAAACATTCCAACGCATCTTATCCGCAACTAACCGTCAACAGACAAAAGTTCAACGGCAAGGAGTTGCAAACAACAGGTAACACAGGATTTCTGGACTATGGCGCCAGGATGTACGACGATGTAATAGGAAGATGGGGAGTGGTGGATCCGATGGCAGAAAAGTATCCAGCATGGACTCCGTATGTTTATACGCTAAATAATCCGATTAAATACGTTGACCCTGATGGAAGGGATGCTAAAGTAGTTATTAAAGGAAATACAATGACTATTTCTACAACGATTTATGTTTATGGTTCTGGTGCAACAAAATCAAACGCAGCATTAATGCAAAATAACATAATGAATGCATGGAGTAAAGATTCAAACGGAAACACATGGCAATACAAAGATGCTTTTTCAGGCAAAACCTATGATGTCATTTTTGATATAACAGTAGAACAATATGACGCTTCGAACCAAAATTCTGAACCGGGATTATTCTCTGGCAGAAACAATCCTTTCAATACTAACAACTACGTTGAAATAGATAATAGTTCTAATAGGTCATTTGTTAGAGGTGGCGACGAAGGTACATGGAGAGGTAAAGGACGTAATGGGAAAACATTATCTCAAGATGATTCAAGTCCCCATGAGTTTGGGCACATTCTAGGATTACCAGATAGATATACAAATAGTAAAGGAGCAAATAAAGGATGGAAAGGCAACATTATGGCTGAACCAGCAATGCAGGGAGTGGTCGAACAAAGGGATATTAATAAGCTCGTAGAACCACTTGTTAAAGAATATAAAGAGTCTTTAACTAAAACAGTTAATGATAAGTTAAGGACTAACCTTGAATACAAAACGAAAATTGACCCATGATGCACAAATTTTTTATAATTATTATATTAGCATTGATGTCTAACTCTTGTAATAAACAAGAAGTTACCAAAGATAATACAATTAATGGTATGCAAGAATTAGAACTTATAAAAAAGATGAATAAACCTAAACAGGAGACAATAATTCTTATTCATAAAATAGTTAAATTACTTGAGTATCAGACTGACTTATTTGAAATAACAAAAGATTTAAAAGAGAGCGACACGATATATGTCAAAGAGTTATATTGGGAACATAAAAAGACGAAACAGGTTGTTTGGTTAAAGAAAACCCCAGAGCATTGGATTGTTTTTGATAATTTAATATGGTCAAATAAAATTCAGTTTTAAAAATATTAAAAGCCCCAATCGGGGCTTTTTTATTGTGCGCCATGCATGGCGCATCACTAGACGGTGAAAGTCCGTTATGGGGGCTTGCAGTAGCCAACCATTAGCCAAAAGCAAGGGTGTCCATCGTGAGGTGGAATCTGAAGGAAGCAGGCGGCAAACTTCCGGCCGGAGGAACACGAACATTATAAGGCACAAGTTGCAGGACGAGTTTGCAAGACAAAACGAAGTCCAATAAACTGCACGGATGCGACAGTGTAAATAATGCCGGTATATGGAATGAAAGTGATGTGTCTTACCATGGGAGGTCTCACAGACATGTTTAAACAGAGTATGAAGCATGGCTAACAATTGCTGTGAGAAGTCAGCAGAGGCAATATTACCATATACGACCTAATGTATGGGAAGGGCCGAATCACTAAAAACCGAAGTAAACAGTAGATAGAATCATTTATGACTATTCTCTAGAATCAATATAATTAATAACCCGTCAGCAAGGATTATTTGAGATATATCTTTCATCTTGGGAAGATATAGTGGATATATTAGAAGCTCATCGCACAACATACAATTGGTATCTTAATAATTGTCAGTATAAAGACGCTTCTGATATTGATGTATTTTTGGAATGGAAGAAAGATATTACAATAGAACCTCAATATGATGGATATAATGAATCCAAAATGTAATGTAGATTATAGGTGGTGTAATTTTAAAGTTAATATTAAAAATATTGGAAGCACAGTTATTGAAGATTATAGATTACAATTGATATTTGATGGCGAAAGTATTGAAGACTTAAGCGATAAATTTTACTATGAAAATAGTCTCTATCTTTCAGATGCGGCAAAGGCTCAGATATATGCTGAGAGGAAAGCATCAAGAGAAGTTTTTGCAGGACGAGAATATCGAAATGTGATTGAATATATACCAAAAGATACCACAATGGTTCAAATGGGTACGGTGGCAAGTTTTGTCAAGAAATTATAGTAAACTTGGTGAATTACAGATAAAAGTGGTTCCGAGTTATGAAGAAAAGCATAACAAAATGGACGAGGAGGAATATTCATGGAATCAAGAGCTAATTGATTGGTATAAAAAAGATTGAATTATGGCAAAAGAAATAACGATTATAAATGATAGTGAGTATGCTCAAATACTGTAACAAGCTGTTGCAGAAATTCAGACCGCTCGCACCACTATTGCTCGACAAATAAACACAACTGTAAACTCTGCATATTGGAATATCGGCAAGTTGCTATTCGAGAAAAATTTAGATGGCGGATATGGTAGTGGTGTGGTTAATAGATTGTCTATTGACCTGAAAGAACAGTTTCCAGATATGGGATTATCACCTCGTAATTTATGGTACATGAAACGGTATTATGAACTTTATTGTCAGGCTGATACAAAACTGCAACGCTGCGTTGCAGTTTTACCATGGGGGCATAATATATTTCTTATAGACAAGGAACTCCCTTTGGAGCAAATATTGTTTTATTCGCAAGAAGCAGTTGAAATTTTCACTCTGACAGTGTTTTTTTAAACCCATTAATATTTAGCACATTATAAAGGGTCGCCTATTTATTTAACGTAACCGTTCATTGACCCCCGCCTTTTACGCTTAAATCAAGGACTCTACCTTTGTTTCAAAAAGAATATGACACCAATCAAAGCAGCAAGACGATATGAGATTGCCTATAAGCGTTATTTAACCGGGGGTTACTTTTTAAGGTTACGAGATTTTTGCAGGGAAGAGGGTATTTATTACCAGGGCTTCATTGTGTGGGCAAAGGAGAATGACCACTATCTGTCGGATGATCGTTTGATGTTTGATCAGGAGGGAGTAATATTTAAGGTAGATCTTCTATAGTTATGTTTGGATTAGGAGAAGATTTACAGTACTACTTTTGCGTTGGTCACACATCAATGAACAAAGGAATAGACTCTCTTTGCGGAGTTGTAAGACACCAGCTACACCGGGATCCTCTCTCGGGAGAGGTCTTTATTTTCATAAGTCGTTGCAGGACGAAGATTAAACTTCTTCAATGGCAAAGAGGGGGATTTGTTTTGTATTATAAACGTCTTGAGAAAGGGCGATTTGAGGTACCATTTTTCAACCCAAGAACCCGCTCATACAACATAAGCTGGCAGGTATTATTTATGATTATAGAGGGTATAATGGCCAGAGGAATCAACTTTAAACCACGTTATGTTATAGGCAGGAAGGTTGCAAATAATTAGCTGAATATCAGATAAATAATTGTATTTTTATTTGTTTTTCTGCTTGTTGTTTTGTATCTTTGTTACGTGATTGACAAGGATTTAATACATCATTTTACAACGTTGCTCTCTGCCAAAGACGAGCAGGTTGCATCGTTATCCATGCAAAACAAAACTCTATCCAGACAAATAGAGTTACTCAATCAAACTATACTCGAAAATCAAAAAGAGACTAATAGTATAATCTCTAAACTGAGCAAAGATATTAACAGACTTACAAAACAGCTTTACGGCTCAAAGAGTGAGAAGTTATCTAATCTTAAGTTAAAGACAGAAACAACTACCTCTGACGTAGCCACAACCTCAGCCACAACGGCTCCGGCAGTTCAACAACAGGAGGTTGAGCCGGAAAAACTCCCAGCTGTAGAAAAGGTAAAGCAGACCAAACCGCCCAGAAGGGTCTATTCGGGTCTGGAAGAGAGAGTGATCATACTTGAACCTTTGGAAGATACAACAGGAGCGAGGATAGTCAGAGAAGAGGAGGTGATAAGGTTCTCTTATGTACAGGCCAGGGTTGTAAAAATCATTTACAAAAGGATCATCTACGGTAATGGGGATAAGATGTTTTATGCACCCTTCCCCTCTCATTTGATAGAACGCTGTCTTGCAGACAACTCTCTGCTTGCAGCCATAATAGCCAATAAGTTCGGATATCACATTCCAATCCAGAGACAGCTGGAGATCTTTAAGAACATTGGAATAGACTGGTCTAAATCTACAGTTAACTCATGGATCGCACGAGTAATACAGATACTGGCTCCACTGTTTGAAGAGTTGGAAAAGCAGGTAATTAAAAGCCCCTACCTTAACATAGACGAGACCACCATTCCCATCCTGATAAAAGGAGAGAGCAGGACTAAAAAAGGTTACATCTGGGGAGTGATCTCTCCGAAGGATAAGCTGGTTACCTTCAGATATGACCAGGGATCAAGGAGCAGAAAGGTTCTGGATGATATCCTTGAAGGATACACCGGAGTTATCCAGTTCGACGGTTATGCTGTTTATAAAGACGTTGGAAGAGGTATCAATCGCAGGAAGGTAAGACGCATTGCATGTCTGGCGCACATCAGAAGGAAATTTATAGAAAGCATATCTACCGATCCAAGAGCAAAAGAGGGGTTGGATTTTATCACCCGGCTTTACACCATAGAGAAAGTATGCTACAATCCCGACCTGCCTCCGGATAAGCGAATGACGAGGAGCAGATAAAACAATACCGTCTCACTTACGCAGTCCCTGTCCTAAAAGAGTTTTACCGCTGGCTACGGCGTTACAGCAGAGATGAAAGTGTTCTTCCCCAAAACCCTTTTGGCAAAACAATAAACTATACCCTCAATGAATACCCGTTCCTGATTAATTACCTGCGCAATGGATCATACCGTGTAGACAACAACGCAATAGAGAGAATGAACAGAGCACCCGTTATTGGCAGAAAGAACTATCTGTTTTGCGGAGAGCATGCCGGCGGCGACAGAGCTGCCAAGATATACTCTCTCATAGAATCCTGTAAACTGAACAAAATAGACCCAATCGCATACCTGCAGGATGTTCTGGGAAGAATAATGGACCACAACCACCTCAAACTTCATGAACTCCTTCCAAACAACTGGAAACCACTCGAAAATAACATAATCTAAAAAGAGATCCTCACAAAGAAGATCTCTTTTTTTAACTGTAAAAGGCGGGGCTCAATGAACGGTTACAAGTCTAAAGTTCTCCACTTACTTAACACACACATTAGCAGCTGCTAACGAGTTATTCAATGCAATTTTTTATA
>CAZFTS010000025.1:0-43143 GCA_964521685.1 uncultured Muribaculaceae bacterium | reverse complement strand
ATTAATCATTTTATTAAATTTACCCAGTGGTCTGAATTTACGGGAGTATTATAGTACAACAGAGGAACTTTCGACTATTTCACAAGGTTATACCTGAGTGAAGCTGAGTTCTGGAAACTGAACACCAGTGAGGTGGATATTCGTAAGATAGTTGAATTACCGGGGGCATACTACGACAGTGATACCTATTGGATGGGTGAGATGACCCGGAACCCGCTTCAGCAACAGTATGACCTTACTTTAAAAGGTGGTACAAAAGAGGTTAGCTACTTAGCAGGTTTGAACTATACCGGAATGCAGGGTGTGGTTAAGACCGGTTTCAGCAAAAACTACGGTGGTAAGATAAGACTGGAGGCAAGAATTAACAAGGATCTCAAAATGAGACTTAATGCCAATGGATCTACCCGCAGTGCATCCGATAAGGATTATATGCTCGATGTATTGAAAAAGGTTCGTCCCGATATTCCGGTTTATAATGCCGACGGATCTCTTTTTACAAGAGATGCATATACTGAAAACCCTTACACAACTCTTAAAAATACAGGTTACGGTACAGGCGAAAATATCACTGCATCGGCCGAATTGGAGTGGACAATCCTTAAAGGTTTGATTTTCACAACCAGAGGAAGCGTGAACTACTCAAATACAGAGAGTTTATCTTATAAGAGAAGGGGATCAACATTTAATTATGATGGTAGTCGTAGCTGGAGCAGAACAAAATCTGATACAAAGATCTTTGACAATACATTGGTTTATGCAAATACTTTTGGTAAACACGATATAAGCGCCAGCTTAACTGCATCGGTTGAAAGATTCCAAACATTAAAATATGGAATGGCTGCCAGCAATTTCCCTGATGATGACGTTCTTAACAGCTTCTCAAATGCGGCAACAAAAGGTAGTCTGACCGAAGCTTATGAGATGAGTTCGATGGTATCACAGATTGCCCGTGCACAATATAAATACGATGACAGATATCTTGCTACATTTACAATCCGTCACGACGGCTCTTCAAAGTTCGGTCCGGACAGACGTTGGGGCTGGTTCCCTTCGGGAGGTCTCGGATGGATTATAAGTAATGAAGATTTTATGAAGAGCGGTTGGTTGGGTGATTATCTTACTCACATGAAGTTAAGGGCCAGCTACGGTAAGTCGGGTTCTCAAAACCTGCAAAACTACCAGTGGATGACAATGGTTGGATCGGTTAACTATATGGAGCAACCTGGTATATACCCTTCAAACATTGGTAACCTGGCTCTTCAGTGGGAAGAGACCCTTATGACAGATATTGCATTGGAGATGGAGTTCTGGCAATCAAGAATCCGGACTACACTCGGATACTATAACAAGAAATCGGATAACCTTCTTTACAGTCAAACACTTGCTCCAAGTTCGGCATTCTCTTCAATGATGGCAAATATAGCTTCTACTGATGCAAATGGTATTGAGTTTTCTGTTGATGTAGATGTACTAAAGAGTGCAAAATGGCAGTTGACTTTGAATGCAAACGGCTCTTCAAACAGGTCAAAGGTATTGAGGTTCAATAATACGATGACAGAATTAACTTCAACTAATTACTATACTAAAATTATTGTCGGTGAACCAATTGGACAGTGGTTTGGGTTACCTACATATAAACGATTATTTGGCACATCTGAAGAGGCTGTTGCTTTGAAGACCAGAACCTCAACCGGGGGAATAACAATGTACAGAAATAATCTGGAGCGTGCCGGCGATATATATTACAGAGATACCGACGGAAACGGTACAATTAACAATGATGACCGTATATTCCTTGGTACTGCTCTTCCAAAACTTTTCGGAGGATTCGGATTGCAGCTTTATATTGGGAACTCGTTCAATATCGGTGCAACCTTCACTTATGCGTATGGTAATAAGAGGCTTTGGGATATTGCAAGAACAGATGTCGGTTATACAGGAAACTATAATCAGTCGAATAAAATTGCCGGAATGAGTGCTATTCTTAAATCGCCATTTGAGAAGACTACACTTCCTAATGCAACCCCTTATGGTGATGGTGGCAACGGTACCTTCAGCGATTACTGGCTCTACGATGCCTCATTCATCAGACTTAATGCACTCAATATGAGTTATCGTCTGGATAAACACTATTTCAGAAATACTTTGATAGACAATATTGAGATCACCTTCCAGGCAAGTAATCTGTTTACTTTAACCAAGTATCCGGGATTTGATCCTCAGGGTAACTTCTCTACATCAACAGGAATGGCATCTACATCAGTAGGAGTTGATTATAGTTACTATCCTGATGCAAAGACATTCAACCTTGGATTTAAGTTCACCTTTAAATAGATCTGTAATATGAAAAATATAAAAATTATAATACTTTCTGTTTTAACGCCTCTGCTTTTGAACTCTTGTGAAGATTTTCTGAACAATGTTCCAAGAAATCAATGGCCTGTTGAGGAGGCTATGAAAACATACGACAAGGCAAAACAATCTGTAAACGGTATTTATGGCAGATTTATGACCGGTGATAACGTGAATCAGGATTTATATGCCAGACTGACTACAAGATCGGGACTTATCCAGGTTACCGGATTGATGGATTTCTCAGAAAATCAATCAAATAGCCCTACGTATTTATGGACAACATCATATTATGCAATTAATGCATGTAATCTGGCTATCAATGGAATACTTGGTATACCTGATAGTGCTTTTCCAACAACAACTGCAAAGAATGAACTTCTTGGTGAGGCCAGAATGTTAAGAGGTTACTTTAATTCACTCCTTCTTCTCCACTATAGCTGCTGGTGGGATGCCGATGACAGTAAGTTTGGTATTATCTACAGAGATCAGACCACAGATGTTGGTAATGCAAATATGCCACGTATCACAGTTGGTGAGAGCTGGGCTAAAGTTATGGAAGATCTCGATTTTGCAATTGCAAATATGCCAAACACCTTTACCACTGCAAAGAAAGTTTCAAAACTTTTTGCAAAAGCATGGAAGGCAAAACTTCTGTTAATCAGAGGTACTATGAGAAATACCGCAAAGGATCTGACCGATGCCAAAGCTCTTATTGATGATGCTATTGCTACTTTACCTGCTACCGTAAAAATGGAGAGTGATATGAACAATACATTTCTCAATTCATGGGATTCTCAGGAGAACATTTTTGTAAGGTATGTAGAGGATGTTTCAAACAGAACATCGCTTTCTGGTTACTGGTCAACTTATGGTTTCTCTTATACTGCTTATACCTCTTATTTGAACAGTTCGGGTCAACCTACTCTTCAGAGTGATGCGGTTTGCGGTATCAGATATGGTCTTGACTGGATAAGAAGCGATCCACGCTGGTATGTCCATACCGGTAAATCCAGAGCTGCCGAAACCTGGGATACTTCTGAAAGATGGGTGTGGAAAAAGATATACAGATCAGGACAGTATGCTGGGGCTAACTCAAATCCTAAAGATGAAAAGTATGCTGTATACCATATGAGAGTTCCGGAGCTTTACATTATGCAGGCCGAACTTATTGCCCGAACAGGTGGTACAAATGCTCAGGCGATTGCTCCGATAAATCTTATGAGGTCAAAGAGAAGTGTTCCTGTTATTCCTCAACTTGCTGTACCTGCATCTAAGGAGGAGTTGATGGATGAGATTTTCAAAGAGTATATCAGAGAGCTTATTCTTGAAAACGGTAGTGAATTTTACGCATCTTTCCGTTTTGAGAAAGAGGGTAAAACATACATGGAGGTTATGAAGGCTGGTGGTTTTGTTTTTGATAAAACGAAGTTACAATGGCCTATTCCTAACACTGAGATGATTAACAATCCTTTAATTGAACAAAATCCTGGTCAAAAGTAAGATTATGAAAAAGTTAAGAAAATATTTTACAATAACACTATTAATTGCAGGGGCTCTTTTCATCTATTCCTGTGCCGATGAGGTTAAGGATAAAGAGATTGATTTCCCTAATGATGTAACCTTCAATGAAGGACAGGGCATCAGCATCAATGTTCCATGGCTTACCTATGTGGTTCCGGATGCTCCTTATAAGGCATCTGCATACCATTACGGAGAGGTTACTATGAACGTTAAGAAAAATGCAAATGGTACTCATACAGGTTTTGCATTGTCAAGCAAAAACTATCGTTCATATCCATGGCTGACAAGAAAACCAATTACAATCACTCCTACTCAAGCGCAGATAAAGGAGGCAATTGACAGTTCAATCTATTCTGTATATTCCGGTACATATCCAAACCAATTGGGTACGTTTACAGTTGTAAGGGTAGAGGGTGACGATGCTTTCTTTACAATTGACCAACCAAGGGTTGTTGAGCATGTAATAGTTGCAAATACAAACTATAATTATCAGTTATTATATTATGGTTCAAGGTATTCTTCAAAATTAAATTCAGCTACTCAGGTCTATGATGAGTACAGTAGCGGAACAACTTATGCAACTGTAAGAAATCCGAATATCCCGGATGCCGCAACAACAAAATATGCTGTGTGGTATATGACTGATGTCTACAATTTTGGTGGTGGTCAGGATTTTATTAAGCTTGATGGTCAACAAACTCTTGCTAAAATTGCTGCTGGCAGGGCTGCCGGAGTAGCTGCCAGAGCTGCCGGAAAAACTAAAGCACAGGCAACTGCAGATTCCACTGCTGCATACACTGCAACTGTAAAGGGGTATGTTAAGTTAATAGCAAAAGGGTATCTGAATTCGACACTAACAGGAACTTCTGAGTATTATATTGCTGTACTTCCGGGAGTTGCGCCTGCACCATTCAATCTCTGGAATGTTATCCAGGGCGCATGGGCAAAATGGGATCTGAGTTCACTCGGCACAGTTAACAAAGTGGTGTTCAACATGGATTCATCTGACAAAGATGGCACCGGCAAGATGCGCACCCCTCCATACTTCTGCCTGGACGGTATACGTTTGAAGTAACCTTGCTTGAGGTAACCTTGCCAAGGTTCTTGGGAAAGAGGTTGTCTAAGGGCAACCTCTTTTAAAATCAATTATGGCTAAAATGTTTATATTATGAAAATTAAGTTTCAATTTGTTGGAGTGGGGGTAATGTTATTTATGTTATGGTCAACTCTTTGTTATTCTCAACTACCCCAGCTTGAGAAACCTTTCAGGGTTGAGGCTGCAGGTAAAGTGATTGATCTGCCCGCTTCTGGTCATGCTGCTCCGTTTGTTTTTGATTACAATGGTGATGGTAAGAAGGATATCATTATCGGGGAGTATTCTGCTCCTATGTCGAAAAAGCTTCAGGCTAAGTATGATGCGATGAGCGATGAGGAGAAGAAGAGTTTTGTAAAGCCATTTGGTGGTAAGGCTCGTATCTACATCAATGAGGGTACCGATAAAAATCCGGTATTCGGCGATTACACATATCTGCAGGCCGGTGGTACTGATGCAAGTGTTGAGCCATCTTGCTGTATTGGTTTTGACCCCTTCTTCGTCGATCTGGATGGTGATGGTGTCAGGGATGTGACTTCCGGGGAGTATTTCGGGGGATATATTCACTTTTACAAAGGCATTAAAGGCAATCCTTTTGAATTCGAGGCTCCTGTGAATATTGCACAACCCGATACCATATTAAAATCGGCTCGCGGTATGGAGAAGTGTATGAGAACTGCCAATTTCGCCGATTTTGACAAAGATGGTGATTATGATATGGTTTGGGGAAACGTAATGGGTGATGTCTATCTGGCTATGAATATCGGAACAAAGAAAAAGTTTGATTTTACATATTCGGTTCCGCTTACCACTGAGGGTAAGGCAATTAAGACCGATGGCAAATCGGATCCGCTTCCTGTTGACTGGGATAATGATGGTATTCTGGATCTTCTTGTTGGTACTGAGGCGGCAGATATTATCTTCTTCAAGGGTAAAGCTAAGGGTAGTACTGATTTTGCTGCCGGAGTCTCAATCTGGACCGGCAGAATCTACACCGGCGGGGCGAAACTCTCATATTTAAAAATTAAAGAGAGTCTGGATGCCCTTGGCGAAAACAGACCATACCCAGGTTATCGTGTAAGACTCGGAGTGGCCGACTGGAATAACGACAAGAAGCTCGATCTGCTTGTCGGAAACACATTTGCCGATGAGGCAGGTGGAAAATACAGCCCGGTTTCCGGTAACGTCTACGTTTTTCTCCGCAAATAGTACCTTGCATCCTAAGAACCTTGGCAAGGTTGGGTAACCTTGCCAAGGTTCTTAGGGTTAAAGGCCTCTAAGGTGTTATATATATGTAAATAAATAAAGTCCGGTTATATGCGCAATTATTCTATTAAATCTTTTATAGCATTGGTATTAACAGTGTTATCAATCAACATCTCATTTTCGCAGACTCAATCAGTAATTAAAAAAGAGAATCTTAAAGTACTTTTTGTTGGCGGGACATCTGAGATATCTGCTTACGCCCAAAACAAACCTGCTCCTGAGGCTATTGAGGCGTCTGTACAAAAGCGGATGAAGGCGTTCGAATCTCTTCTGAAAACATATTTTACCGAGGTTACCGTGATCAGATCTAAGGATTTCAGGGAGGAGCTTTCAGATAATTTTGATGTTACGATCTTTGACGGGATGCCACCTGAGAGGGTGCCTCTCTACACCGAGAAGGATGAGAAGGGTTATTATACTGTCTATAAAAATGCCGGTTTCCTGAGTGAAGATTTTGATAATCCTACTCTTATGATTGCGGATATTTCAGACAGGATTGGCCGGAGGATTGGTCTTAAACTTGACTGGTACTGTCTTTGTCTGGATGCTCATGCATATAATATCAACACTAAACATCAGATTTTCAACGGACCTTTCAAGGTTAAACTCACTATTGAGAATCTGCCTACACCTAAACCTGCTCTGGAGTTTCAACGCTATTACAAAGAGCAGATTCCGGCTACTGTAGATATGTGGCGTGTTCAGACTCAGGGGTATATGACTGTTCCCGATTTTCGTGTGGGGATGGTTTGCCGTCCGTGGGGATTCTCCGATTCGCCAGATACAGAGATTATTTCCGGCGGAGTAAGTCTTAAGTCTCCCGATGCAATTGCAATTGGAAGGCATGGAAACTTCTTTCACTGGGGATTCGCTGCCTCACCTGATTTTATGACTGAGGAGGCTAAAACAGTCTTTGCCAACGCTGTATCCTATACCGCTAAGCTTAAAGGTCAACGGGTTATCTCCAGAAAGTATGACGATCGCAAAACTACCCGTCATGAGATGTTTTTTGTCTATGCAAGGGAACCTCAGGATTCGGCCAAAAATGCGGCTTCAATTCCTTACCTCTATATGGATAAGAGGAGCAGAGCCGGACTTGCTGTTGATGAAGATGCCAAACTGCTGGGGGTTCCTACCTATGACAAAGCTATTCTGGATAAAGCAATTACAATGCTGGAGAAGGGAGAGTGTGCAGATGTTGCACAGAGAGTTCTGGATCGTTATACACTGGTTACATTTAATAGCCCTAAAGGTTACAGAGATTGGTATGAGAAGCATAAGAACGAGCTCTTTTTCACTGAATCAGGCGGATTTTACTTCATGATCAACACAAAATCTGCCAACGTTTACGGGAATGATTACTCGCTGATGACTATCGAGAGGGCTGCAAGAGACCTTAAAGTTGAGAATCCCGATAACCTTAATCCAGTTATGGCCGCTGTGAAATTTGTAAGGCTTGAGAGCGGTGAGATTGCAGTGATAGCCAGGGTGAAAATTGAAAAAGGGTTTCATATCTATGCCAAAGTATCGGAGAGAGAGCCATACATCGAAACAGTGGCCGATTTTGTTGCACCTGAAGGCTACAAACCATTTGGAGCAAGAAACACCCCTCCAAGTGTCAAATATGGCGAAAACGGAACATTTATCTACGAAGGTGACTTCATCTTCTATCAAAAGTTCATCGGAAAGGGCACCGGCCAGTTCACCTTCAACTTCGGATACCAATGTTGCGATGACCAAATCTGCATGCCACCAGTTGAAAAAACACTCAAGGTGGAGTAACCTTGCCAAGGTTCTTGGGGAATAACACCTTCAAGGTGGGGTAACCTTGCCAAGGTTCTTGGGAGAATAAATGGTAAAATAACAAGAGGTCGACTGGAATCCAGTCGACCTCTTTCACACACATACTTTCTGCCAGTAATTACTAACCTAATTCAACACAAACTCTTACGACAGAAGATGCAGTTTCGTCTTCCGGCTCTTCTCCCAAGAACCTTGGCAAGGTTACCCCACCTTAACGTTACTTTTCCCCAAGAACCTTGGCAAGGTTCTCCTTGATCGCTTCGCCGCGGAGGTTTTTGCCAACAAGTTTACCGTCTTTATCTATAAGGACGATGAACGGGATGCCGGAGAACTGGTAGAGTTCCATTGCCTCTTTGCCGGATTGTGGGGCAAGTATCTGTGGCCATGGCATCTGCTCCTGAGTCATGGCTTTTTTCCATTCATCGGAACTTTTGTCAACAGAGACACTCAGAAACTCAACACCTTTGTCTTTAAACATTGCATATGCCTCTTTGAGTTTCGGGATTTCGGCACGACATGGACCGCACCATGATGCCCAAAAGTCTATCAAAAGTACTTTGCCTCTGAAGCTCTTTGGTCCAAGTGATTTTCCGTCAAGACCCGGGTATGAGAAGTCGGGAGCAGTTGAGCCAATACTCATCTTTTTCTTCTGCTCCTGAGCATCTGCAATCCTTTTCTTAATTTTAATCGCAGGCAGATAACCGGGGTATAACTTCAAAACATTATCTATCGAGCTGTCAACTAAACTCTTATTACTATCGTAACTGACCTGGGCTATTGTTTCAAGGATAGCCAGAACACTAGTTCTGTCGTTGTACTGAAGGGCCAAAAACGCCAGTCTCTCTTTCATATCTGTATTCAAAGCTTCATAAAAGCTGGATACTGCCTTTTCTTTATCCTTCTCAGTTGTAAAAGATGCCCTGTAACCTGCCTGGGATAGGGCTATCATTAATTGATAGTTCCTGTAGTTGATGTAGTTAAGATGGTTCATCACCTCATTTTTAGGACCGCCTTTGATTAGATGGAAGGGTGGATTCTTAATTTTCATCTTTGCAGTGTCCAGACCTCTGAAGTTTACTTCAATGTTCTCGTCTTCTGCCCAGAATGAGATCCTCTCCCACTTCTTGCAATCAAGGTGATATACTCCAGGTTCGTCAACAATAATCTCATGAGAAAAATTGTTGTTTTTGTCAATATCAAATTCAGCTATTACAACTTTTTCAGGCCCGTCATATTTGAAAACCTCCATCTTAAACTTTGGTTCATCAAACTGAACATGACCCTTGATTGTAATCTTTTTCTGCTGAGCAGTAAGGGAAAAGGAGACCATTAAGAAAGCAAAAAGCACTGCAGATTTTAGTAACTTATTTATCATAATATCCTATATATCTATTAATTATTTAAATTATAACATTTTATTTCTTTTCTGCAGCGAGAGCCTCAGACAATCTGGCAAACTCTTTCGGATAGTTGATCATACTCATAGCCATCATAAAACCACCCTTTGCAGCAGCCTCTTTCCTCTTTAACTCGCGTTCCTGAGCTACGGAAGCCATTGTTTTATACCACTGAGCAGCCCTGTTTCTGAGTTTAACATCGTTGCAACCCTTCTCAATTCGAATACCCCAGTTGTAAAGCTCATAATCAGGAATGTTTTCTAGCTTTAACTTTTTAATTTTAGATTCGGCAAGTCTGATAAACTCTTTCCAGTCACCAAGAAAATCTGCATTGTGTATCCTGGCATTAATAGCTATGATCTCATGATCCTGAACCGATTCACTCTTCATCCTCTTCAGATATTTTTCAAAACCTGCAGCATCAAAAGTGGCCTTCCCGTCAACAAGTTTAACAAAAGCCCTCGAACCATCGGACCAAACATTGAACAACTTCATATCTAATGCTCTCTGATCAAACAATTTGCCAAACTCCACCCTGTTTTCGTAAACATATTTGAAAACACGTGAATCCGGGTCGTTAACATATCTCTCAAAAAGCTTATAGTACTCCGGAGTTTTTAACAGAGCCATATCGGCAGTCTTAAAGAACTCGCCCATAACCTCCTGAGCCTCTTTTTGAAGATAAGATTGCTCCAGAACCTTAATGTAATCTTTCAAAAAAGCTTCACTCCTCTCACCGCCGGCATACCTTTTTTGCATCGATGCCAAACCCTGCTCGCTCATCCCCTCTTTAGTTTTTGCAATAAATTCGGCAGCAGGCATACTACCCACCAATCTGTTTACAACATTACCATTAGGATCAATGTAAAGAAATGTAGGATAGGCAGCTACGGCAAATTTATTCTTAAGCTCTATCCCCTCTCCCTTCTCCATATCAAACTTCACATTGATAAAGCTCTTATTGAAATACTCTGCAACCTCAGGATTTGTAAATACCTGAGCAGACATCTGTTTACAAGGACCACACCACACAGTATAGCAATCCATAAAGATTGGCTTATTCTCTTTACGAGCCATCTCAAGGATCTCACTCCAGGTTCCTGCTCTGAACTGTATTGCAGTTTTTGCCAAAGCACTTTTTCCGTAACCAATAAACTCATCGGCCTCGGTATATCCCGATTCAAAATGAACCAGCTTCCCGTTTCCATCTATAAAAAGAAACGATGGATAACCAACGGTTTTATACCTTTCGGCCAGATGTTTATAATCGGCACCAAAATCCAGTTTCAGGTTTATAAAGTTCGTATTATAAAAATCGGCAACTTTGTCAATTGTGAAAACATTTTTCAACATCCTCAGGCAAGGCTGACAATTATCGGTGTAAGCATCAATAAAAATAAGTTTCCCTTCATTTTTTGCCCGCTCAAGAGCAACATCAAAAGAAATCTCACTAAAGTTGATCTTTCTTGTATTAGCCCACTTCTCCTGAGCCTTTGAGTAGTACTCCTTAGTCTTCTCCAGGAATAACTTGTTGTCTTTTGCAAGCAGAAACGGGCTTACAACACCAAGCAGATCACCGTTAGGCATCAGAAAAGCGTATGTCGGATACATATTCATCTGCAAAAGTGGTGCAAACTCTTTACCAGCAGGCGTTCCCATATCTATTCGTATTCCGATAACATTTTTATCCAGAAACTCTGCTACACCATCAAGTGCAAGAATACTCTTCTCCTGCGCAAGTTTGGCATCATTCATCACCCTCATATTCATCACATCTACCAGAATAATCTTCTGTTGTGCAGATGCCCTCTCCTGCGCCTCCTTCAAGGTTAGAGCTGAAAAATTCTGTGCTGCCGCACATAATGGCAGCACAGAAATAATTGTTAATAAGATTCTCTTCATCTATATAGTTTATTAAATTTAAAATTATGACTTTTCAGGTTTTTCATAGTTTTAAATTCTATTAACGGTAACCACTGTTCTGAAGAATCTTCCCATATGAAATCCTGACTTCATAGTCAGGAACAGGTAGAATCTTCTTATTAGCTGGAACGGTTGAAACTCTTAACGGTCTGTTGGTTCTGATGAGGTCAAATCTTGTATGACCCTCAAAAGCAAGCTCTTTCATTCTCTCAAGCAGAATCCTGTCTATCAACTCCTGAGTTGTAGCAAAACTGGTTAGGGTAAAGTCGGCAGGTTTGGTTGCAAAGGTCTTCTTGTTAATATCGTTCAGATGTTTTATTGACTCTGCATTAATCCCGTTCATCCTTGCATAGGCCTCTGCTTTTGTAAGTTTCGCCTCTGAAACTCTTAAATAGAGCACATTGTTATAACCGTTTCCGTTGTTGAACTTATAAGAGGTCTTATCGTTAGGGAAGCTGGTCTGGCTACCCTGCCAGATAAGAGAAACAACCGAAGTTGCAGGATCTATATATCCTCTTCTGTCACCCTCCGGATAGAGCGCAATAAATTCATTATCAATATAGAAATTCGATTTGTTGAAGAATGACGAACCAACACCGTTAGCATAGCTGGTTGCATTTGTATAGCAAGGAGAAAGAAGTATCACCTCGTCGCTGTAGTTAGCACTGTTGGTCTCTGCACCTGTTGCATTCAATGGGAAAGTCCATGTAGTGTGGTGGGTGTTCGAAGTAGAAAAAGTATAGTTCTTGGTATTCAGAAGTACCGAGTCGGCATAATCCGATGCAAGCTTCATATCGGCCAAATCATTTCTTGAACTTCCCCTGTAAAGATAAACTCTTGACAACAAAGCATAGGCAGCCGTTTTAGTGGCTCTGGTCCTCGAAACAAGTGTAGTGGCATTTGTGTTTGGCAGATATGGAAGCGCCTCCTGCAGATCCTTCAGTATCTGACCATAGGTCTCTCCAACAGTTGCTCTTGATGAAACATCCTCAGGCCTGTAACCATCATAAGGGGTCAGACGTAATACAACTCCGAGTCCGTTCATGTCACCTGTTAGTGCTCCATCTCCGAATGTTTGAAGTAAAAGCAGATACTCATAAGCTCTTAGGAATTTGGCCTCGGCAATATGCATATCCATCGTTGCCTTCTCATAATCGCCGTATTTCATAATATTGGTAATTATGTTATTGGCATAATCGATTGCATTGTAAGTAGTCCTCCACATCGTTAGTATGTACCCCTCATGGTCAGATGAGTTGTAAGCTGAGTTATCCATATTGATCATCGAAGAGTTATCTCTCTGTTTCAGAGTAGGGGTACCGAGTTCACCAAAAAGCAGCATATAACCCATATTTGCATAGTTATTAACTCCGGTTGGTGCCCCCGAAATACTGGCGTTGAGTCTGGTGTAGGCGCCAATCAACGCAGCTTCGGCAGTCTTTGCATCTTTGTAGGTGGTCTCGTCGACCATCACATTTTCAGGTGCAAGGTTTAAATCACAAGATGCTATAAGCACTGTTGTGAGTACTATTATGGTAGTTTTTAATTTCTTAATCATTGTCTGTAATTTTTAACAATTAAAATCCCAATCTGATACCAAAAATATAGGCTCTGGTCTGAGGCATGGTAAGGTTATCGTAACCTGCGCCGGTTGCCGATGAACCGAAAGCACTCACCTCGGGATCAAGTCCTGAATATTTTGTAAGTGTAAAGAGATTTGAAGCCTGTGCAAATACTCTGAGTTGCTTAAAGGCGTTCCATTTTCTGAGAGTCTCTGCGGGCACCGAGTATGCTATCTCAATATTTTTCAACCTGATAAAAGAGTTATCTTCAAGGAAACGTGTTGTTGTACTTGATGCTGTATAATCGTAGTTACCTGTGATTGAAGCATTGGCAAGTTTAGGGACTCCGGTGTTGTGACCGTATATCTGCCAGAACTTAAGGATATCTACGTCCAGGTTGTTTGCATCTTTGGTTGAATAGGTCATTAACTGTGCTTTAGAGTTATTGAACATACGCCCTCCCGATGAAAATGTAAAGAGGAAGTTGAGTTCAAATCCTTTGTAAAGAAGTGAGTTGTTCAAACCTCCGTAGAAATCGGGCGTTGCTACTCCCATAATGAACTTATTGTCGTTTGAAGTCTGATTGTCAGATGCAGGAGCAACCTGGCTCACTGTACCATCTTTATACATCCAGAGCGGATTACCGGTTGCAGGATCAACTCCTACCCATTTATGCAGATAGAACTGTGCAGCAGGATAACCAACAGCGTAATATTTGAAAGAGGTGTTGAGCTGGTCAAGCTGGTTTCCTTCAAAGTTGAGTTTGAGAATCTTATTTGAGTTTTTAGAAAGAGTAAGGGTTGTCATCCATTGAAAATCCTTAGTCTGGATGTTAAACGAGTTTACTCTTAACTCAAGTCCCTGATTGGACATGTCGCCAATATTCTGATCCTGCTTGCTGTAACCTGTGTATGCAGGAACATCAGAAGAGAATAGCATATCTGTTGTTCTCTTGTAGTAGTAATCGAGAGTGAGGTCAACTCTTCTGTTTAACAGGGTTGCATCAATACCAACATCGTAAGTTACTGTCTTTTCCCAACCAAGATTTGTATTACCCGGTTGTGACATTGTGAGGAATGAGCTTCCGGCATAACTTGTACCTGTAACAAGTCCATATGTAGCCTGTGCTCCGTAATAACCCGAGTTACCATCTTTACTTGACCATCCGATTGATCCTCTGAGTTTCAACTCATCAATCCACTTTGCATTATCCTTCACAAAACTCTCTTCGCTCAACCTCCATCCCAGTGAAACTGAAGGTGTACCAAGGTATCTGTTATCTTTATTGTATCTTGAAGATCCATCGATACGGTAAGTTACACCGGCCATGTATTTTCTCAGGAACTGGTAGTTAACTCTTGTAAAGGCCGAAAAGAGAGCCCATTTTTGCTCCCCGGCAGCACCTACGGTTTTTGTCTGAGCAGCACCAACGCCTATCAGATATGGACTGAAGAAGTTTCTCCCTGTTACAGAGTTTGCGTAAACAGTAGAAGTTTCATAACTCTGCCCGATAATTCCCTGGAAGAAGTGCTTTTTATACTCCTTGGTAACATTTATTGTGTTGTTAATAACAAACTTAGTACTCATTCTGATACTTTCTGAAGCCTGGTTTTTGGCAACAACATCGCTTAGAGGCACATCGGCCTTTCTTACCGAGCTTTTTGTGTTGTACATATCTGTTCCAAGCTCTGTTTTCAATGATAACCAGTTTGTAGGACGAACCTCAAGGAAGATATTTCCTGTTACCCTGTTATCCATTGACCCCTCTTTATTCAGCATCGCAGTTGCAACAGGGTTGTACGCTTCGGTATATCCGTATGGGTTGGAGCCCTGTCCGTAAAAATATTTCCCATTCTCATTAAATACAGGCAGATTCGGAGCTTTTTTAGCAGCAAGCGAATAGACGGTAGGTGCCGATATCGCATTGTTAAATACTTGTGATAATGAGATGTTTGTACCTATTGTTGTAATCTTGTTAAGTTTAGAATCAAGGTTAACCCTTGCAGAGTATCTCTTAAGATCGTTGTTTATGATATAGGATTGATTAGAACTTAAAGATGCGCTAACGAAATAGTTGGTCTTCTCTGTACCGCCGGATACCGAAGCCGACATATTATTGCTTACAGCCTGTCTGGTAACCTCATCTATCCAATCTGTATTGTATTGAGATGTAAATGGGCTGTTCGGATAGTACATCGAGTAGATCATGTTGTACTGCTCACCGTTGAGAAGTTTAAGTTTTCCGAGAGGATTTTCGATTGATACGTTGTATGTGAGATCGATTTTTGTTCTGTCTCTTGAACCCTTTTTGGTAGTGATTAAGATAACACCTGCCGATCCGCGGGAACCGTAAATTGCAGTTGCAAAGGCATCTTTCAGAATTTCAATAGATTCTATATCATCCGGATTTAATGAAGTAAGCGGATTTTTTTCAAAGCTATAGTTCAGATCCGGGTTGGTAGTAATAGAGCTGGAGACATTTGTTCCACCAAATGAATATGCAGGTATTGAACCTCCTGATGTTGATGTTGAGTTTTCACCTCTGCTGGTTCCGTAAATCGGGACTCCATCAACAACATAGAGTGGATTATTATCCCCCATAATAGAGCTGATACCCCTGATCATGAGAACGTTGGCTGCACCAAGAGCACCTGATGAGGTAGACATGTAAACCCCCGCTGCCTGACCGGCAAGAAGTTTATCAACCGATAAAGCACTTTTGAATTCGGCCGGCCTGACAGTTGCAACCGATCCGGTGATATCCCTTCTCTCCTGTTTTGAATAACCGATAACGACAGATTCGTTTAGCTTCATCATATCCGGAATGAGAGTGATATTCAATCTCTGATCGCTGTTGATAACTCTCTCCTGAGCCACAAAGCCAATGAGAGTAAACTGTAGAACAGAACCTTTGTTCACCTCAATAGTAAAACTTCCGGTAGCATCGGCATCAACAACCTTGTTAGTACTTTTTACTATTATATATGTACCGGGAAGCGGATTCCCCTCAGTGTCCTTTATGGTCCCTGAAACTTTTAATCTCTCCTGAGCAAAAGTTAATGAGGTGACCGCAAGCAAAAAGATAACCAATATAATTTTTTTCATATATTTCTCTTTTATAAGTTTATCAATTATTTAAGTCTTTTGGTCCAGACGTCATATTTTGCAGTCATACCTAAACCATTTACTGTGTAGTTACCAATTGAACCTGCAAAACCACCTATTATCCAGATAAGGTCATTGTTCCCCATTATCACATTCGGATAGATTCTTGTGGTGTAGGAAACCGGTAATTGAAGTGCTGCCGGGAGTGATGTCCAGTTGATTCCGTTTACAGATGAGAGTACATCCATGATTCCGACTCTGTTGGAGCCATCAAGCTTCTCGCCGCCCATCATATATAATTTACCTCCGTAAGAGACAACTCTGTGTCCGAATCTCATAAGGTCTGTTCCCGAAGCGGCTGTCTCCTGAATCCAGGTTGCTCCGTTATCTGAAGATGACCACAAATCACCTCTCATATTCGTAGCTGAAATAAAACTAACATATCCACCGGCAATCCATAGCTTGTTGTTGTAAGAGAACATTGCATCGTCATTCCTGTTGGTTGCTGTGGTGGTATTAGGGTTAACTCTGGTCCAGCTGGTTCCATCGGTAGTCTGATAAGTATCTGAGTGGTTAATATTTTGCATCATACCAAAAGAGAGCATTTTTCCTCTTCTGAGGATAATTCTACCATTATGCAAAACAACCTGCGGGAACATCCTGCCCGATGGTTGATTTACCTGTCCCGGAGTGAGATCTGTCCAGTCTGTTCCGTTTGCCGATGACATTATTCTCCACGCAGCAGATGATTCAGGAGCTGTACCATTTACATCTTTTCCCCAAAGTCTGGCACCGCCAATAGCGAAAAGTTTGTCATTAAAGACAACAAGTTCGGCACCGAACCCACCAATAACATTAGGATTTGTAGTCACTTTTGTCCACTTACCGCCATCATCTGAGGTATAAAGTTCATAGTAGGCAACACCGGTAGAGGATGTACCGTTTGGATAATATGCACCCAGAATGTAAAGTTTACCTTTAAAGTATGCCGCACTGTAAGAGTTGAATGAAGGCAAACCTGTTATACGCATGTCGGTATTGATCTTTGCGCCCGAAGTCTCGCTGTAGTCCTTTTTCTCAACAAAGGCATTAACCGTATAGTTCCTTGTTGCGTTGTTGTACTTTGTCTCGATTGTCAAAGGTTTGGTGAGGTCAATCTCTGTTTCGCCGCTCTTAGCCTCAACTCCATTAACATAGACTTTTGCTCCGATAGTAGTTGTAAAGATCGGCCTGATTTTTTGCATTACAGAAGAGGCTGTTCCATAGAGAATACTATCCTTACTGTTTGAGATGGTAAGTTTAGTCTGGTCTACGACACAATCGAACACTCTTCCGTCGGGAAGCTGAAACCTGCATGTAAGTATTCCTGACGCATCTTCATAGAAGATCTCATTTTTTGTACATGAAGTTCCCGATAAAAGAAGAACCCAGGTAAACACTATTCCCAGGGCAATTCTGAAAGGATTTCTTGTTACTTTCATAGTTAATTAATTAAGTAAAGTTTAATGTGAAATAAATTCTTAATCAAAATTGATAAAAAAGAGTCACAAGATGTACAGAAAAACATATAATTAGTATCTACAAATTGAGCTTTATAAAGTAAATAATGTCTACATCTGTTAATGTTCAAAATTCATTTTAAACTAATTAACAAATTAGATAAATCTACAATCAGTAAATTTTATAACGATTTCAGGTAAGTTACCAAATTTGTATCAGAAGTGAGATTCAGATGAGTTCTCATCCTGTACCTTGCCATATTGACACTCTTTGGAGAGCAGTCCATAATTGTTGCTATCTGTTTGGTAGTAAGGTTTGCCCTCAGAAGAAGTGCTATTTTTTTATCGTTTCGGGTAAGGTCGGGATGCAGTTCAGATAATTTTAACACAAAGCTCTTGTTTATGCTCTCAATTTTGCTCATTACAGATTCTACATCCTCGTTTTTAGTCTGCAGATTCTTTATGTGCATATTAATCTTCCTTATCTCGGCAGCAATCTCTTTTTCAGGGAGTTTATAAGCTTTTGTCAATGAATACTGAATATTGTCAAGCATCTCATTTCTGCTGTTTACATAAGTTGCAACATTAACAAGTTCATTGTCAATGAACTCTTTCTCTTTCTCAATGAGTGCCTGTTTTGACTTTAGGAAAAGAAGTTTTCGCCTGCTGTTAATTACGTAATAGATATAGAGTGATAGAAGAAGTGTGAGCGCAAAGAGTGAGACGGCAATTGTTAATGAGAGATTCAATCGTTTTATATCCAGCTCTTTTCGCTGTAAATCCAACTCATAATTTTTCTTTGAGATAATCCTGTTCTGAATAAGATCCTCAATATCTCCTATGTTGTTTCTGTTGTAAAACTCCTCTTTAATCTCATCCATCAGTTTTTGAGATTCATATGCCTTTCTGAAGTTTCCCTGGAGTGCAAATATGCGGGAACGTACTTCGTGATGGTTGAGCAACAACTCGCCTGATTTGCAATTTTTTACAATATCATAGGAGAGGTCCAGATATCTGTGTGCATCTCCATATTTTCCCGATGAAGAGAGCACATTTGCCATGTTTATATAGTTTGCAGCAACACCCTTTTTATCGTCTCTCTTCAAATTTATATCGATAGCCTCCTTAAGGAAGGCTACTTTCTGATTATCCGGTGAAGTTCCCTGAGAGAGGTAGTTGAGTGTCTCTGCGATTCCCTGTTGATCGCCGGTTACCCTGCTAATTGCCAGGGATTTATTAAAATAGCTATCTGCTACTTGTGCATTTGTAAAGCGTTTTGCAAATATTCCGAGGTTTTTGTTGTGAAAGGCTAAAAGATTTAAATCACCTAAAGTACTAAAAATTGAATCGCACTTGTTAAGGGAATTAACTGCTTTTGAGTGGTTTCCCAGTTTAACCTCTATTATCCCGTAATAAGAGAGAGCAATAGTATTTGTTCTGATCTCTTTTTCAGGACAATATGTAATTGCATCATGTATAAAAAAGAGAGCCATCGCCAGATTTCCTTCGTTCAGATTTGTGATGGTCCGTGAAATTGAGAGTTTTGCTCTGTTCAGGCTATCGTTGTAATCCTTGATCTCTCCCGTAGATGCGGTCGGCTGAATTCTGTGAGGCAGAACCGATCTGTTTCCACTGCCATTTATCAGGTTTAACTGATTTATCTCCCTGTCTGCCCTGGTAGTATCCTGAGAGTACGTTTTGTTTTGAAAAAGCAGTGCGATAGTCAGGACCGAAATGAAGATTCTTCTCATATGCCGGATTAAGGAAACAATTTTTTAGGAATAGTTTTATAGAACAAACCTAACTTAATTTTATCATATTTCCATTTAACCGAGAAGAAATATGAAAGGTTGAGGAGATATCTGCGAAAGCCACCCATCTTCTTAAGTTTCTGCTTTTCGATCTTTCTGTATTTATTGAAGAACATGTCTTGAAAAACTTTATTAGCCAAGGTTTTATCTTCATTAATCGTAAAATTATCTTTAAGGCCAAGATATTCCCGGCAAACCAAAACAAAAGAGCAAAACAGTTTATAAAGATGAGCCTTCTTCAGGATTTTAGTTAGCCTTTGGTGGTCAATATCACCGGAACTGTTAAGAATTGCATTTAAATCAAGCAGATGGCGCAGATAGAGACCATATTCGGTAAAATGGAGTGTCATGTACCTTAGATAGTACAGAAGAATAAACTCTTTGTTCGGAATCAGAAATTTCTGACCTTGAATTTCAACAGTTTCGCACCCATCTGCAAGAAGGAGCCTGAGTTGTTTACCGATTTTTCTCTCAGTCTTTGTTTTAACTCTTCCCGAGAACTGTTGAAAGAAAAGCTCTCTGTATATTCTCACTTTTAACCCTCTGTATATAAATCTTGAATAGTTATCGTCAATTTTTTCAACAGTTATACCTTTTTTATCCAACACTTTAGAGGCTTTAAAATAATTTTCTCCGAAATAGATATCCAGATCGCTGTAGTACCTTAAAGATGGATCCGTATAGAGATGCCCAATTGCAATACTATTCAGAATCAAAGGTTTGATATCGACATCTTCGAAAAATACAGATAATTCACTCAGAATTTCAATTTGTCTGTTATAGTTATCTTTTAACTCATTAGTCTCTATTTCCCATTTCGTGAGAAGATCAAAAGGGGGGTAGTAAGTCTCAGTTTCAAGAAGTCCATACTTTAACGAGAGAACCCCCTCTTTCGGGAAATTAAGTTCAAGCTGACTAAACAACTCAGTTTTGGGAAGTGCTTCCAATGCAAAAGCCAATACTCCATGTTTTGCCGATATGGAGTAAAGGTTCTGCCAACCCTCCCTATCCATTTTTGCCTCGTTTCTGCTTGCAGAATCACGGTTAGAGGCTGTACCGGAAACCTCTCTCAGTAGTGAAAAGAGGTACGAATGATAGACCGATAAGTGCATGTATATGTGAACTTAAAAATATCCCCACGATAATTTTTCGCAATTTAATGAAAAAATGAAATCATTCAACTTTTTTTTTGTAATTTGGTGAAAATCTTATAAAAAATGCAAAAAATCAAAAGTGGTTCATTTTTAATAACAGGAGGCACCGGTTCGTTTGGAAAAGCGCTTTGCGGGAGACTGGTTACACAGAACATCTCTGAGGTGACAATCTTTTCCCGCGATATGGAGAGGCAAAGAGTAATGTCACTAAAATACCCCCTTTTTAAATATGTGAGCGGTGATATAAATGATCGCGTGGCTTTGATGGATGCTATGCGAAACATAGATTACGTTATCCACGCAGCTGCATTAAAAGATGTGGTTTTGTGTGAAAAAAATCCGGCCCTGGCTGCAAAAATTAATATAACCGGCACCGAAACAGTTCTGGATTGTGCGATCGAATGCGGAGTTAAACATTTCGTTGCAATCAGTTCCGACAAAGCTGTAAATCCTTCAGGGGTCATGGGTATGACCAAAGCAATTATGGAGCGGCTTATTAAGGAAAAAGCACTTGAAACAGAAAACAAAAGAGACATTTCGTCACCAATAACCTCTGTATCATTGGTAAGATTTGGTAACCTCACCGGCTCAACAGGTACGGTAATTCCACTTTTCATAAAACAGGCATCTGAGGGAAAGCAACTTACAGTTACCGACCCCGATATGACAAGATTCCTGATGACTCCCGAAGAGTCTGCAGAATATGTATTGTTTACACTTTCAAACGCACTGAACGGTGATCTTTTTATTAGAAAATCTCCATCGGTGTCGGTAGGATCAATTGCAAAATCTGTTATTGAGGTAGTATCAGGTGCAGACAATATTCAAAACAAAGGTTATCTGGTCAGCGGAGCGAGGCCAGGAGAGAAAAAGTTTGAGACAATGGCAACTGCTCATGAGATTTCAACATCGGAGTTGGTTGAGGAGGGCTATCTTAGAATTCCTCTCATCAGGGAGAATCTGCCTGGATCCCCTTCATCTGCTTTTGAATATAATTCGCATAATTCCGAAAGGATGAAGGATAATGAGCTAAAAAAAATCATACAGGAAATATGGAATATGATAAATTAAATTACCACAA
This sequence comes from uncultured Muribaculaceae bacterium, assembly GCA_964521685.1. Lineage (GTDB taxonomy): Bacteria > Bacteroidota > Bacteroidia > Bacteroidales > UBA932 > Bact-08. The sequence goes on along the minus strand of CAZFTS010000025.1, from coordinate 21,573 downwards.
TAAGTTTCATAAAATAGTCGCAGATATATCCACCGGCTTTATAAGCTCTTCTGGCAACAATATTGATGAGAAAATTGATGATATGCTCATTAAACTTGTCCATCTGTTCTCTATGGACAGAGGTTATCTTTTCACAATATCTCCTGAGAACAATACGATGTCAAATACACATGAGTATTGCGCACCGGGAATAGTCCCGGTGAAGGAGATGATCCAGGACTATCCGCTGGAAAGTATCCCGTGGTGGAGAGAGCAGATTACTTCTAGTGACTATATTCATATTTCGGATATTTTTGAACTTCCACCTGAGGCATTGAAAGAGAAGGGTATTCTCAATTCGATGGATATAAAATCACTTATATGTGTTCCGGTGATTGTCAACAGTGAGGTTGTAGGATTTCTTGGAATGGACTCTGTAAAGGAGAAGGTTATATTTGATATTGAAGATATTAACCTTATACAGATTCTGGCAAACAGTGTAGCTGAGGCGAGACTAAAGATCGCTGCCGAAAATGAGCTTAACCACCTCTCCCGTATGCAGGAGCTTATAATGAAGATAGCCGGCACCTACATAAATATCCCATTGAAGGAGGTAGATGCGGCAATTATGACATCTTTAAAGGAGATGGCAGAATTTGTAGATGCCGATCGCTCATATATTTTCAGTTACGATTTTACTGCAGGCACAACATCAAATACTCATGAGTGGTGTGCAGCCGGTATTTCGGAAGAGAGAGAAAATCTACAGAATGTCCCGGTAGAATATATTCCTGACTGGATTGATAAACACACTAAGGGAGAGGCCTTTATTGTTGAAGATGTATTGCAGCTTACCTACACGGGACCCGGATGTCTGAGGGATATTCTGGAACCTCAGGGAATTAAAAGTGTAATTACAGTTCCGATGATTGATGATGGCGAGTTGGTTGGTTTTGTTGGTTTTGATTCGGTTAAAGAGTATCACATTTATACCGAAAAGGAGAGATCACTTCTGGTTCTGTTTGCCCAGTTACTTGTAAACGTGAGCAAAAGAGCCGAATCGGAGAAGATGTTAATGACAGCAAAGGAGCAGGCCGAGGCCGCAAACAGAGCCAAATCTGAGTTTCTTGCCAATATGAGCCACGAAATAAGAACACCTCTCAACTCAGTTATAGGTTTTACGGAGTTGCTGAATAAGACTCCTCTCAACATCTCTCAGAAAAAATTTGTAGAGAATGCAAATATATCGGCCCAGTCACTGCTCGAGATAATCAATGATATACTCGATTTTTCCAAAATTGAGGCCGGTAAACTGGAGCTTTCTCCAATTAAGATAAATATAGTTGAGATTGCAGAGCAGGTGTGTGAAATGGTGAAATATCAGGCAATCCAGAAAGGGCTCGAACTACTGCTGAACATTCAGCCAAATCTGCCTGTTTACGGTATTGCCGACCCCATAAGAATTAAGCAGATTTTGGTAAATTTGATGAGTAACGCTCTTAAATTCACCGAAAAAGGAGAGGTTGAACTTAAGGTGAGTTACGAACCTGAAAATCAGGATTATGGAAGATATACATTTACTGTGAGAGATACCGGTATCGGAATAACCCAGGAGGAGCAGAAGAGGCTCTTCAGAGCTTTTACTCAGGCCGACTCTTCCACAACAAGAAGATTCGGGGGAACCGGATTGGGACTTGTTATCTCAAACCACCTTGCCGAAAAGATGGGGGACAGGATTCATATGAAAAGTCTGTGGGGAAAAGGTTCGGAATTCAGTTTCTCAATTACTACTAAAATTTTCGAAATCAACACTTCCGGCAATTATAGGGTTCAAAACATAAAAAGGGTATTGATTGTTGACGACAATTACAATAACAGAGAGATTCTCCAAAGAACATTGGAAAGCTGGGGTATAGAGGCTCTCACCTGCAAAGATGGTTTTGAGGCTCTGAAGATAATAAAGACATCTGCCCCTTTCGAGGTGATGATAATAGACTATAAAATGCCGTTGATTAACGGGATAGATACTATAAGAATGCTCAGAAGCGAGAGCTCACCGGTAAAGACAAAACTACCTGTGATTATTATGTGCAGTTCAGACGACGATTCTCTCATTAACGAGGAGAGTCGCCGCTCCGGAATGATTTACAAACTTGTAAAACCTGTGAAAACAGGTGAGTTATTTGAGTATCTGAGAAACCTCACCGAGACAGGGATAATAGTTCCGGGAGCCACCCGGCAGGAAAATAGAGGTGAAAAAGTGGAACAAAAAGATTTACAATCAATTTCCGGAGAAAACAACCCTAAGATTATGGTTGCCGAAGATGTCCAGATGAATATGATTCTCATCAAGACTCTTCTGAATGGTTTTATTCCTGATGCAAACATAATTGAAGCCAGGAACGGCATTGAGGCTGTAGGGCTTTATGTCTCTGAATCTCCCGATCTGATAATTATGGATGTTCAGATGCCGGAGATGGATGGTCTTGAAGCAACCCGCGAGATACGAAAGGTTGAACTTCAATCAGGCAGGCATATTCCGGTAATTGCTTTGACAGCGGCAGCATCCGAAGAGGATGAGAAGAGGTGCCGGAAAGCGGGGATGGACGATTTTCTGACTAAGCCAATTGAGCAGAACAAACTTAACAAGTTAATCAACCACTTTTTCAAAAGAGATGTCAAGGTATCTCACTCAGAGGTACAAAACTCCACCTCCCGCTTCAATAGGGCGGAGATGATGAAAAGAGTTGATAACAATAGCGATATGTTAAATGAGATGCTGCATGCTCTTGAGGGTGAAATGGAAGGAATATTGACAATTCTAAAAGAGGCTGTTTCAGAAAAGAGAGATGATCTTATCAAATACAACCTCCATAAAATAAAGGGAATATCTTTAAATATGAGTTTTAACAAGTTAACCGATATTATAAAAAGCCATGAATCCGGTAAAAGCCATGAATCCGGTAAAAGCCATGAATCCGGTAAAAGCCATAAATCCGGTAAAAGCCATGAATCCGGGGGAGGATATAACTACGATAAACTCATTACCGAAATAGATGACGAATGGCAGGCTATTTCCAAAGTTCTTAACTTAAATAACTAATTATCCTATGCGTAAAATCATTCTTATTCTGGGAGTTTTAATTTTATCACAAACCTCCCTTTTTGCCTCTGACTCCCTGAAAATAAGAGTTATGACATACAATATCCACCATTGTAACCCACCTGCGCAAAAAGGTGTAATTGATACCAATGGTATAGCTGAGGTTATTGTTAAATACAAGGCAGATATTGTTCTTCTGCAAGAGGTTGATGTTAACACACAACGCTCGGGAATTGGAAATCAGGCGCAGATTTTAGCCCGGAAAAGCAATCTCCAATACTACCATTTTTACAAAGCAATTGACTTTTCGGGAGGTGATTACGGAGTTGCAATTCTCTCCGGATTCCCTTTGAGTGACAGGGTTCAATTTATACTTTCCAATGAGATCGCTTCCGAGCAGAGGGTTCTGGGAGGTGCCACTGCAGAGCTCTCCAAAGGTGTTAAAATATTGATTGCCACTACCCATCTCGATCTTATAGAGGGCAACAGAGTGAAACAGATAAAACAGCTTGACTCTCTTCTTGCCGGGAAAAGCTACCCGGTAATTCTGGGAGGCGATTTTAATGCAACACCGCAGAGTTTTGAGATATTGAACCTATTTTCATCATTTAAGGGCAAGAGCGGAATCCTTTCATACACCTTCCCCAACGTCAACCCTGACAGGACTATAGACTATATTTTCATTCGTAATAGTATGACCTCCGGTGAGTCTGAATACAAAATATCTCTAAAAAACTACTTTGTACCGGAAGCGGTAAACACATCGGACCACCTGCCCGTTATTGCAGATATAGTTATTCCTGTAAAGTACTAAAGTTCCCCACCTCCTTAACACGCACATTAACAGTAGCTAAAGAAGATAGATTTACCGATCGGGAATCAATTGTACCAATATAATGCTACCCGGAACCCTCTGCCAGAGTTTGATACAAATAACTAATTTACAGAGATATACAAGCATTAAATTTCCAAAATTGGAAAATTACGTTATGTAATATTCTGTTATTCTGACAATTGTACCAAACTCTGGCAAAGCGAAATTCTGTTACCATGATGTGGAGAACTTAAGGTGATGCCTTACAGTTCAAAAATTTTAAAAACACCAGATTTTTTAAAATTTTTGAGACCTCTGTGAAAGCATTACACAGAAGAGCACTCCCTTCCAACCAGTTTGATTAACCTTAATTATCTGTTTGTCAAAACAAAACGAGGCTGTGGTAATTGCTGCAGTTTTGCTTTTGACCTCCCCTTTGTCAGAGTGCTGTTTTGCCGGATTATCATGATACAAAAAGGTGTGATTTGTAACAGCCAGATAAATAGATGATTAACATGCATTACTACAAAGCGCCCCAGGTGGGGAACTTAGTAAATAGTTCACCAGAATTTAAGATCGCTGACAGAGGTGCCTATTGCAATCAACTCTGTTTTTGACACCGTATTGCACTCCGTAAGCCGCGCAGCCCCCTCACCTGACATATATTGAAGCAGATAGCTCTTTCCGTTTGAACAATTTACGAAACCCTTTACCCTTATCACACTCTCCGGCAATCCTTTACAAAAATTAATCAAAATGTTGTAATCAACAGGAACAGAAGTTCTGAACACGTTGGAGTGAATATTTTCATAAGGAGAGTGCAGGTATTCATCAATGTTGTCGTTTGCCGGTACTCTGCCGGCCAGTGGCTGATTAACATCTTCACCTGAAGTCTCATCTCCGAAGAGAATTGAATCAAATGTGAAACCTGAGCCATCAGTAACCTCGCCATAGCTTGTAAGCAGAAGATTGGCAGCCGGGTTTATACTCTTAAGACCATCTTTTACCGCCTCAAGCTCCTCTTCGTTTGTCCTGTCGGCTTTATTTATCAGAATCGTATCTGCGACCTTTACCTGATTGTTGATGCTCCTGATATATCCTGACATCCCCAAAAACATAAAAGGGTCAATGACAGCAATAACATGCGATAAATAGAACTGATCACTGTTATTGAGGAGAACTCCAACTGATATTGGATCGGCCAGGCCGGATGCCTCAATCAAAATCAGTTGCGGCCTCTTTTCGGCAACAAGTCTTGAAAGCTCCTCCCGGAAATTATCATAACGGCAGATACAGAAAATTGAGCCCTTGTTAATCTCGACAAGCTCGAACCTCCAGTTTCCCATTTTAAGTTCAGTCGAATCGGTAGAGGCATCGGCAAACTCATTCTGAAGAATGGCAATAGTGTGATTTGAAGAGTATTCAGATAGAATTCTCTTTAAGAGTGTGGTCTTACCGCTACCCAAGAAACCGGTTACCAGAACAACTTTAGACATCTTTTCCCAGCTTTTCCCGAATTGTCTCTCGTATTAATTCAATCGGAGGGATGTTTGAGGAGAATTGAACCTTTCCTGCAATGCAGATTGAAGGTATCTTCTTAACTCCCAATTGTTTCATCATTGCAAGCCCCTCTCTCTCCTTTATCTTGTATTCCCGTACAACAACATCACTGCCAAATTGTTCAACCGCCCGGACTACAGCATTCATCATATATTGACATGGAGCACAGGAGGCAGAATCCAGGGTAATGACATCTACTCTCAGAGGTAACCCTGACAGGTCCGGGAATTTACTGTCCGATTCAGCTTCATCTATCTTTTCGTTTGATAGAATTGTTCTGACAATATCTCTTCGGTACTCACTTTTCGCAACCTCTACAACTGCTCTGAGGTTGTTTACAACTGTTGAGTATGGAAGATCACATCCCGGAGAGAGAATAAATCCCCTGTATCCTCCGGAGTCAATAATCTCAACAGCATCCTTTTCGCAATCCCATTCATTTCCAAGGAGTAATGTTGAGGTCAGTTTTAGGTTACCGCCAAAACTGATCCCTTTTCCAAGCGCAATCTCCTTAACAAAATCCAGGGAGATGTTTTCATCTACCGAAATATTGTCCAGACGACAGTTGCACATCGCTTCAATATTGTGCCCGGCATCCCCGCATACAAAAAAGGATGAGAGAACTCCCATTCCTCTTATATGGTCAAATATCTGCGTTGTCTCTCCGGCAACAAATTGCTCAAACTCAGAAGTACCTATTTGACTTACCATAGGATCGACCACAGCAATAACATCGCATCCGGCCTCAGCATAGTATCCGGACATTGCCCTGCATACATCCCCGCAGAATTTCATTAACCCTTTTATATAATCTTCATCCATGAACATTTTCATGAAAATATCTGTACCCAGCAGATGCAAAGCGAGGGTGAAAGGGCCTGTAACCAATCCGTAGAGAGCAATATCGGGGTATAATCTTTTTATATCTGCTACCGCCTCCATTACCGTGGCAACTCTCCCGCTCTCTTTGTCCGGAATTTTCAGATCCGGTAACTCTGTTCCGGATGAGAGCGGATGACCTGTTACCGATGGGGGATTCTGAGGTGCCCACAACAAATTGCAGCCAAGAGCCTCGGCCTCCAGCTGCAAATCAAAAACAACCGGAATTCCGTCAGGTTCATATAGTTCGATAGCTTTTGACACACCTTCGACTATAAGCTCTTTTGATTTCAGAAACGACTCTGAATCTCTGCCTGTAATGTATGCACAATGTACGCCTGTGAATGGTACCCAGGGAATTTCCGGGACAGTTTCAAGCCTCATTGCCTTTTCTATCAGTTGCCTCCCTCTCATGGTATTTCGATTTTTACAAATATAAATATTTTCGTTTTTTTTACTATCTTTATTTAATCTAAATTAATAGTTTATGAAAATTCACGAATATCAGGCAAAAGAGCTGTTCGACAAGTACTCAGTTCCAACAGTAAAGGCGTTGGTGTGCAGGGATGCAGAGTCATGTGCAGCAGCCTGGCGGGAGCTTGACTCTCCTTTAGCAGTGGTTAAAGCACAGGTACTTACAGGTGGCAGAGGAAAAGCCGGCGGGGTAAAGCTTGCCAGGAGTGAGCAAGAGGTAAGAGAGTGTGCCGTTGCAATACTCGGAATGGAGATTAAGGGATTTGTGGTTGACAGAGTTATGGTTGCAGCCGGTGTTGAGATACAATCGGAATATTACATAAGCATGGTTACTGACAGGAATACCAAGTCAGTGATTATGATACTAAGTCGTGAAGGGGGGATGGAGATTGAGGAAGTTGCTGCAAAAACTCCAGAAAAGATTATCCGGATTGTGATTGATCCCCTCACAGGAGTTACCGACTTTATCGCAAGGGAGGCTGCCTTTGCACTCTTCGATGATTTCAGCTTCGTAAAGCAGGCCGTGCCGCTCATCCAGAATATGTACAGACTTTTTACCGAAAAAGATGCCTCGCTTGTCGAGATCAATCCGCTTGTAACTACAAAAGATGGAAAAGTTATTGCTCTGGACGGGAAGATGACTTTTGACGACAATGCTCTCTACCGCCACCCTGATATTGAGTCTATCTTCGAGCCTACCGAACAGGAGAAGAAGGAGTTGGATGCCAAATCAAAAGGATTCAGCTACATACACCTTGGCGGCAAGATTGGCTGTATGGTTAACGGGGCCGGACTGGCTATGGCCACAATGGATATGATAAAGTTATACGGCGGGGAGCCGGCAAACTTCCTCGATATAGGAGGCAGCTCCAACCCGGGTAAGGTTATTGAGGCAATGAAGCTCCTGTTGAGTGACAGCGAGGTTAATGTGGTTCTGATCAATATCTTTGGAGGTATCACCAGGTGTGACGATGTTGCAAAAGGGCTCATCGAGGCTTTTAAAACAATCACTACCAATGTGCCTGTTGTTATACGACTTACAGGTACAAATGAGCGTGAGGGGCTGGAGATGCTTAAGGGAACTCCGTTCCACAGCGCCCCGACAATGGGCGAAGCTGTAGCTGCAGCCGTTAAACTGAGTAAAGATCTGTCGATTTAATAATTCTGATTATGAGTATCTTAATTGATAAAAATACAAAAGTGGTGGTACAGGGTATCACAGGCAGGGATGGTGGATTTCATGCTGCAAAAATGTCAGTCTATGGTACAAACATTGTAGCCGGAACATCTCCCGGTAAAGGGGGAACAAAAACGGAGAATGGAATACCGGTCTTTGATACTGTAAAAGAGTCGGTTCAAAAGAGGGGTGCAGATACATCCATAATTTTTGTCCCTGCACCCTTTGTGAAAGATGCAATAATGGAGGCAGCCGATGCCGGTATCTCTTTAATCGTCTGTATTACAGAAGGGGTCCCAACATTGGATGTAATAACTGCTAAACGATACTGCGATCTAAAGGGGGCATCCCTTATCGGGCCAAACTGCCCGGGGTTGATTTCGCCAGGAAAGAGCCTTATAGGAATTATGCCGGGAAATATCTTCAAAGAGGGGTCGACAGGTGTGATTTCAAGGAGCGGTACACTCACGTACGAAGTTGTTTACAACCTCACAAAAAAGGGTATGGGACAATCTACAGCAATTGGTGTAGGGGGTGATCCGGTTGTGGGGCTCTACTACATTGAATTGTTAAAAATGTTTGAAAATGACCCTGGCACCGATTCAATTGCCCTTATAGGAGAGATTGGCGGTGATGCCGAAGAGCAGGCTGCGGAATTTATTAAAAACAATATTACAAAGCCTGTTGCAGTATTTATTGCCGGCAGTACAGCCCCTCCGGGGAAAAGGATGGGCCATGCAGGTGCCATTATTTCAAGCGGAACGGGAACCGCCGCCGAAAAGCAATTAGCTTTTGAAAAGGCCGGAGTACCAGTGGCTGCAGAGCCTGCCCACATTCCGGATCTTCTTAAAAAATGAGATGATTAATTTAACTTTTGGTAATGGCAAAACATTAACTCTGTTTTCTCATTCCAAAGATGCATTCCGTTTCCCATACAATATCTGAATTGTGTACATTCTTTGCAGATACCGCTTTTTTTTGCCCAGTCTCTGTTGCGGAACTTCTCAAACTTGTTATTCCAGACATCGGTAAAGGAATTTTCGTATATATTTCCCTGATGAAAATTTGCTCTGATGCTCGGGCAGCCGGAAATCGATCCGTCGGCTAGTACAGATGCAACTGTTACTCCAGCGTTACAACTAAAAAAACTATCCCTGACCTCTGCTTCGTAATCACCCAGAAATCCCTCACAGCCATAAGATAACTTAATGCACCCCTCTCTTCTGGTTTGTGAGATAAACTCCATCAACTCTCTGAATTGCAATTTATTAAGCGTAAGAGAATTATCTATGGCAGCCCTTCCTGCAGGGAACACAGTGAAAATCCTCCACCTTGTTACACCTACAGAGATAAGAAAATCTCTGAACTCTCTCAATAAATCATAATTATGAGGATTTGCACATGTAACGACATCCCAGATAATCTCTCTCTCATTCACCAGCATCTTAATTGCTGCAAGCGCATTATTGTAACTTAGGCTGTTGTTTCGCATAAGGTTGTGCTCCTTCTCAAACCCATCAAGGCTCACAGTCATTGTGTGTATCCCTGAACGAACGAGTGAATCCAGACGTGATCTGCTTAGTGAATACCCGTTTGTGACAACTCCCCAGGGGAAACCTCTCCGGTATAACTCCAAACCACACTTCTCAATGTCGTCTCTTAACAGAGCCTCACCACCTGTAAAAATAATCAGCAGATTGTTTGGATTAACATGGGGTGTTATTTCATCTATCACCCTGAAAAAATCCGAAGGGGGCATATCCGATATATCAGAGCTTTTTTTGCAATCACTTCCGCAATGGCGGCAGTTAAGGTTACACCTGAGGGTACACTCCCAAAAAAGCGTTCTGAGCGGATGTTCATCGACAAGTAATCTGCGTTTTAAGCGGAAAAGCTCCAGAGCTGCCTTTTTTCTGAGATCCATCCCCTATTTGCTGTCAAGTTTTACAGTTACCTCTTTTGTTGCACTACCAGCAAACCAACCGGAACTCCTACCTTTAAGCTCTGAAGATTTTATCTCTACACTCTCCTGTTTTGTATTGAATTCACCGTTCTGAACACCGTCAATATCTGTAAATGTAAGTGTAAATACTATGTCCCTTGGAAACTCACCCTTAAATTCATTTGAGAACTCCCCTTTAGTATCAGAAGCAAGAGTTTTTGAATTAAACGGGTCGTCCACAGGCAGACCGGATCTTTTTATGGTTACCTCAATTCCTTGTATTGGTTTATTTGCATGATCGGTAACTTTACCTTTAACAGTATAGTTGGCATTTGGAGTTCCATATTCCAAAGGCATATCCGGTATTATATCGCAGGAGCTGAATCCTAATAACGATAACATACCGGATATGATCCATCCGAAAATTTTATTACATCTCTTTTTCATTTTGAAAGATTTTATACAGGAATTCTTTTCTTCATACTAGATGCAATTAAGTGTAATAACGTTGCATCAGAGAGAGTAATAAAACAATAAATTTTAGAATATTAAGCTGTTTTGGTAGCGTCTACAAAAACTCTTGTTGCAAGCTCTTTGTCCAGCAGAAGCAGTGCGGGGCCGTTGTCTCCAATGTATTTCAACTGGTCAATGATTGCAAGTGCATTCTCCTCTTCTTCGGCCTGTTCGTCGATAAACCACTGAAGCATATTTGCAGTTGCATGATCCCTCTCCTTAACAGCAACTTCATAGCAGTTTGAGATCATATCTGTTACAATACACTCATGCTTGTATGTGCTTTCAAACACATCCATCGGATTTTTCCACTCTGTCTCAACTGCTGCAATCGGTTCGAGTTTCATCTCACCTCCACGGCTGATTACGTAGTCAAAAATCTTAAGAGCATGAGAGGTCTCCTCCTGAAACTGAATCCTCATCCAGTTTGCAAAACCAGGCAGCCCTCTTTGGGCAAAATATGATGACATTGACAAATAGAGGTATGCACTCCAGAATTCGGCATTTACCTGTTTATTTAATATCTCCTGTACATTCTTATTAAATCTCATAATTATATTTTTTTAAAGTTTATTAATATTAACATTGTCGTATTTTAAGAAACAAAAATTCTGCCAAAGAGTTGAATCTGACATCAGGTCAGTTTGTCTTTAAATCTGAGGTAGAATGTAGATCCGGTACCCTGTTCAGACTCTACCCAGACCTCTCCGCCAAGCATATGGGTAAACTCCTTTACAATTGAAAGACCAAGCCCGGTCCCTTCGTAAACCCTCTTACTTGCAGAGTCAACCTGTGTGAATCTCTCAAAAATCCGTTTCTGGTCTTCCGGTAAAATTCCGATTCCGGTATCCCTTACAAACAATACGACAGAACCATCTTCATCTTTATAACCAGTCTCAACATAGCCATCATTTGTAAATTTTATGGCATTGTTTACCAGGTTGATCATTATCTGGTGGATCTTGATTTTATCTGAACATATATAATGCATTCCCTCTTCTGGTACAGATAGTTTCAATTCGATTTTGAGCGGCTGTTTTGCAAAGAAATTGTAAACATCCCGTATAAGGGGGGCAATGTCAAAGTTTTCCATTATGATGTTCATCTGGCCCGCCTCTATTTTAGCTATATCCATAACATCGTTTATAGTGGAAAGCAAACGGTGTGCGCTTGAGTTAATTATCTCGGTATACTCCTTTAGATTGGGATCTTCGATTTCGGAGAGCAGAATATCGGCGAATCCAATGATTCCATTAAGCGGAGTTCTTATTTCGTGGCTCATGTTTGCAAGGAAAGAGGTTTTGAGCCTGTCACTCTTCTCTGCCTGCTCTTTAGCCTCTCTTAACTTTTCAATGTTGCCCATCTTCTCGATGAAGATACCTATTGTATTTGCAAATATCTCGAAAAGATCCAGATCATCTTCATTATATGCCTTTTCGTCATGGTAATCCTGAACAGCGACTACACCTGTAACCTCCTTCAGAGTGGAATCCATCAAAGGTGCTCCCATCCAGATACTTGAATCTTCACCATAAATTTTCAAAGGATAGGTCTCCGCTATTTTCATTTCGGTCTCTTTGGTTATGAGCATTCCCTTGCCGATTATTCTTATATAGTCGGTAAATGAGTTTTCGAGAGGCTCCTTTTGACTGTAGTCCGATTTGTCATACTCATCCACGAAATAGGGGAATGAGTACATTCCCTCATCTTTGTGATATAGCGCAATATAGAAGTTATCGGCTTTGATAACTCTTTTCATGTGGAAGTGTACTTTACTTAAGAATGTGTTAAGGTCGTGATCTAAAAGCGAGAGTCTTGATAAATAAAGTAAAACATCCTGCATCTCCCTCTTTTTGAATCTGATGGTCACATCCCTTATGATTGCCCCCACGCCTATTCTTTCCGCACCCAGGTTAATCGGAAATTTCGTTGTTTCAGTTATTTTATCATTATTAGCCTCATCATAATTCAGAATTTCGCCTTTGGTCATAACTCTGATATCGTAATCACGGTATTTATCAGCGGTCTCTTTCCCAAATATCTGATCATCTGTAAGTCCTATAAGCTCCTCCCTGCTTTTGTTCATTATTTTGCAGAACATATCGTTGGCAACCACATATCTTCTGTTTTCATCCTTCATAAACATCATATCGCTGTTTCTGTTTATGAAAGAGTCATACCTCTCTTCGCTCTGTTCAAGTTCCTTTTTGAGTTTATGGTTTCGCATTCTGTTCAGCAGTAATCTGCCTACAAGAACACTGAAAAGAGGATAAATTGTAAGTATCGGGATTGTCATCCTCTCAAATGAATTCTCCCTTGCTGTTTCGTCAAAAACAAGAAATATAGAGCAAAGCATCAGTATATGAGCAATATAGCTAACAATTACCAATTCCAGAAGATTGTTCCCGAGTTTCCAGTCCGGTCTGTATCTCTTCCAAAGTAATCCTGTCATTGATGCAGATAAAATAGTTGCCAGCCCCATCCACACCCCTACTCCGCCCATATACAATCTGTATGTGGCAGTTATAACAGTGGCAATAAGGGTTGCAACCGGTCCGAAAAAGAGTCCCGTATTTACTAAAAGGACAGTTCTTGTGTCAAAAACAAGTCCGGGAACCAGTGTAAATGGAGAGAGCATCAGCAGAATTGCAACTCCACCGAGAATGAGTCCTACGATAACTCTGTTTCGTAATGATCTGAAATGGCTCTCTTCTGTCCATACAAGGTCATATACAAGAGTAAATGCCAGCAATATTGCGACATTTTGTAATAACCCTACCAACATTGAGATATTCATGAAACAAATGTAGTAAAAAATAGGGGACATAGCCAATTGCTTAAATAATATTTCTTTTTTTGAACAAGAAATTTTACTATATTCGCGATAGACGAACTTATTGAAATCAAATATTTTGAAAAAGATTCTATCAATTGATGGCGGGGGGATCCGGGGGATTTTACCGGCCGACATAATCGCTCATCTCGAACGGAGGTTACAACTTGAAACCGGAGATGAAAATGCCAGGATTGCAGACTTTTTCGATCTGCTTGCAGGAACATCTGCCGGGGGTATTCTTACATGCCTCTATCTGGTTCCCGATAAGAGAGATGACGGGGTGGTAAGGCCCAAATACAGTGCTACCCAGGCTGCTCATTTTTACAGCGAACTCGGTCCTGTTCTCTTCAGAAAGCCACTAAGTTATATAATCAGGTCAGGGGCGGGGTTGCTCAGAAGCAGATATTGTGAAGATGAACTCTATAAGTTTTCCCGAAAGATACTTGGAGATGTCTGGATCTCTGAGGTGATGAAAGACTGCCTGATTACCGCCTACGACTTGAGTAGCCGCAAAGCACTGCTATTCAGCAAATATTCAACACTGAAATATGGTGAAATGGCCGATTATAAACTCTGTGATATTGCCCGCTCCACATCGGCGGCGCCAAGCTACTTTATTCCTTCGAGAATTTTTGCAAAAGACAAAGGATCAAGACACCTTGTAGATGGCGGTGTTTATGCCGGGAATCCTGCAATGTGTTCATATGTAGAGGCAATAAAAATATGGCCGGGAGAGCCGGTCAGCAACTACCGGATGCTCTCCGTAGGCACCGGTAAGGTGATAAAGGCCTACCACCATGAAAAGACAAGGCACTTCGGATATCTGCACTGGCTTAACCCTATTCTCGATATTCTTATGTCATCTGTCTCTGAGACCGTTGACTATCAGGTACAGCAAATTTTTTCCGTTTCGGGTGCAGCTCAGAATTATGTGAGGATAGAGCCTCCGATGCTTGATGCCGACATCCGGATTGATAATGCATCTGCAAAAAACATTTCCAAACTGAAATCGGCTGCACAAAACTTTATTGATCACAATTCCGAGCTATTCGACTCGTTATGTAAAACACTTACAAATGAGGGAAAATAAATTAAAAGATTTAAATTTGCCCCGGATATAAAATAATATCAAATGGAGATTGCTGTAGACTTTGACGGTACAATTGTTAAACATCGTTATCCGGAGATTGGGGAGGAGCTCCCCTTTGCAATAGAGACCTTAAGATTAATTCAGAGCGAGCTTAAACACAACCTTATTCTGTGGACTGTAAGAGAGGGGGTACTGCTTGAACAGGCCGTGGATTTCTGCCGTCAGAAGGGACTTGTTTTCTATGCTGTAAACAGTAATCATCCCGAAGAGGAGCCGGGCACTTCCCCAAGAAAACTAATGGCAGATATTTTTATTGATGACAGAAATTTCGGAGGGCTTCCTGATTGGGGATTCATTTATAATTCCCTGAAAAACAATCCCGAAAAATGTCTCTCCAACGATATTTTTCACAACTCGCTCCCCACTCCAAAGCCTCAGAAAAAGGGATTGTTCCGATAGTTTTATTATATTTGTTTACATAATCAACCATTCGAATAGTTATGAAAGGAATAGTTCTGGCCGGAGGTTCGGGAACGAGGCTCTATCCAATTACAAAAGGGGTATCAAAGCAGCTTTTACCGGTTTACGACAAACCAATGGTCTACTATCCAATCTCAGTCCTGATGCTTGCCGGCATAAGGGAGATTCTTATAATCTCCACCCCTTCTGACCTCCCGGGTTTCGAAAGACTGCTGGGCGACGGAAGCGACTATGGTGTTCATTTTGAATATGCTCAACAGCCATCTCCGGATGGTCTGGCTCAGGCATTTATTATCGGGGAAAAATTCATAGGTGATGATTGTGCCTGTCTGGTACTTGGCGATAATATCTTTTACGGGCAATCTTTCAGTTCGATGCTATCGGCAGCTGTTTCCGACGCCACCGGGAGTGGTATGGCTACAGTTTTCGGGTACTATGTTAATGATCCTCAAAGATATGGAGTCGCAGAATTTGATTCCTCGGGAAAGGTTCTGAGCATTGAGGAGAAGCCTGTTAACCCTAAGAGTAACTATGCGGTTGTAGGGCTCTACTTCTATCCAAACAAAGTGGTGGAGGTTGCAAAACGAATTAAGCCATCGGCAAGGGGTGAGCTGGAGATTACAACTGTAAATCAGGAGTTTTTAAAAGATGGGGAGTTAAAGGTTCAGCTACTCGGGCGTGGTTTTGCATGGCTTGACACAGGTACACACGACTCTTTATCGGAGGCCTCAGGATTTGTGGAGGTTATTGAAAAGCGACAGGGGCTTAAAATTGCATGTCTCGAGGAGATTGCATATAACAAGGGGTGGATTGACAGTAAAAAGTTGCTTGAACTGGCAAAGCCGATGGAGAAAAACCAGTATGGTCAATATCTTATAGAATTGACTAAAAGATAAATAACTAAAGTTTAAACTGATGAATATCATAAAGACCTCTATTCCGGAGGTACTCATTATAGAGCCAAAAGTATTTAACGATGCAAGGGGCTACTTTTTTGAATCCTTTTCACAATCGGAATTTGAAAACGGAGTAATAAATACCCGGTTTGTACAGGATAACGAATCAAAATCCGTATACGGAGTTCTTCGTGGGCTCCATTATCAGCTTCCCCCCTTTGCCCAGAGTAAACTTGTTAGAGTTGTCAGTGGTAAGGTACTGGATGTGGCTGTCGATATCCGCAAAGGTTCTCCTACTTTCGGGCGGTACGTTTCGGCTGAATTATCTTCGGAAAATAAACTTATGATGTTCATTCCAAGGGGTTTTGCTCACGGTTTTGTGGTTATGAGTAAAGAGTGTATTTTCCAGTACAAATGCGATAACTACTACTCTCCCGCAGATGAGGGTGCGCTAAGCTGGAATGACCCTGAGGTGAAGGTCGACTGGGTGATACCTGTTCAGGATATTATTCTGAGTGACAAGGACAAGAGTCAGCCGCTTCTGGGCGAAGCCAGGTTGTTTGATTACAATATTGATCCCTATAGGTAAATTGAGTATGTTTAAAATTCTGGTAACCGGTGCAAATGGTCAGTTGGGAAGTGAACTTAAGGAGCTCTTCCAGGCACAATCCTTATATAATGTGATATTTACAGACCAGGCAGAGCTGGATATTACCAACAGGGATACTGTTTTAACATTTCTTGAATCGAATAATATTTCAATAATTATAAATTGTGCTGCTTACACAGCCGTAGACAAAGCAGAAGATGAGCCTGTTATCTGTGAAGCAGTAAACTCTTTGGCTCCGGGTATTCTCTCAGATGCATCTGCTGCTCTTGGAATTTTCCTGATTCATATATCAACCGATTATGTTTTTGACGGGAAGGGGCCGGTTCCTTACAAAGAGGATCACCCGGCAGCACCTGCAGGTGTTTACGGGATGACAAAACTTTCCGGGGAGCTCGCTGTTGAAAAGAGTGGTGCAAACTATGTCATAATCAGAACCTCCTGGCTTTATTCAGTTTACGGAAACAATTTTGCTAAAACCATCCTGAGATTGTCTCAGGAGCGTGAGAGTCTCAATGTTGTTTTCGACCAGGTTGGAACTCCAACCTATGCTGCCGATCTTGCGGGAGTGATTATCAAAATAGTGAACAGAATCCGGAATGCCACCAAAAATGATCTTGAATCTGATTTTCCTTCAGGAGTTTACCATTTCTCAAATGAGGGGGTCTGCTCATGGTTTGATTTTGCAACCGAGATTGTAAAGCTATCTGGTTCGAACTGCAAGGTACATCCTGTCACAAGCGACCTTTTCCCGGCAAAAGCGAAGCGTCCCTCCTACTCAGTGCTCGATAAAACTAAGATAAAGTCTCTTACTGATATTGAAATCCCCTATTGGAGAGATTCGCTTAAGTTGTTTTTCAATAAGTTGCAGAATTTAAATATGTAATAATATTAATACAGGTTTACCATGAAAAATATTTTAATTACCGGCGGAGCGGGTTTTATCGGCTCCCACCTCGTGAGGCTTCTGGTCTGCAAATATCCCGGTTATCATATTATAAACCTTGATAAACTGACTTATGCAGGAAATCTGGAAAACCTGAAGGATATTGAGAGCAGATCCAATTACGAGTTTATAAAGGGGGATATCTGCGACACCGAACTCATTCCCCGAATAATACGGGAGAAAAATATTGAGGGTATAATCCATCTGGCTGCCGAATCGCATGTCGATCGTTCTATCAAAGATCCATTTGCTTTTGCTAATACAAACATTATAGGAACTCTGAATCTGCTTCTATCTGCCAAGAATATTTGGGGAGAGGCTGGAAAAGAGGGCTTTAACGGAAAGCTTTTCTATCATGTATCTACAGATGAGGTTTATGGATCGCTTGAGGAGGAGAATACATTCTTTACAGAGGAGACCAGGTACGACCCGCACTCTCCGTACTCTGCCTCAAAGGCTGCCAGTGACCATTTTGTAAGGGCATTTCATGACACATACGGCTTGCCAGTTGTTATCTCGAACTGCTCGAACAACTATGGTAGTTATCAATTCCCCGAGAAGCTTATTCCACTGTTTATTAATAATATCTGCAATAATAAACCTCTTCCGGTTTATGGTAAAGGAGAGAATGTCAGAGATTGGTTATATGTTGAAGATCACGCATCTGCAATTGACTTAATCTTCCATAAAGGGAAGATCGGTGACACATACAACATTGGGGGGTTTAATGAGTGGCGTAACATTGATCTGATCAAGGTTATGATTAAGGTGACCGACAGACTACTGGGCAGGGCTCCGGGGTCAAGCGATTCGCTTATAACTTATGTAACAGACAGAGCGGGTCATGATTTACGTTATGCAATTGACTCATCTAAGCTTCATAATGAGCTGGGATGGAGTCCGTCGCTACAGTTTGAGGAGGGTCTTGAGAAGACGGTTAAGTGGTATCTGGATAACAAAGAGTGGCTTGACAGGGTTACATCGGGTGATTATCAGAGTTATTACGAGCAGATGTACAATCGGTGATTTATGAAACCTCTCCTGATTAACGAAAAACTTTTGGATGAGATCTCCCTTCAAGCGAAGGGGTCTCCCCGTCTGAGAATGAATTACAATCTGCACCGCTCACTGGATGAGAAGGCGCAGAAGATGCTGAATGCTTTGCAGCCCGGGACTGCATTTCCAATTCACAGACACAGGCATACCGCTGAAACATATATTGTTCTCAGAGGTGCTATCAAGGTGTTTATCTATAATGACGATGGGTCGCTTCTCTCTTCTCATCTGCTAGACCCATGCGAAGGCGATTATGGCATTGAGATTCCGGCCGGTGTTTTTCACAATCTGGAAGTTATAGATAAAAATAGTGTGATTTTTGAAGCAAAAGAGGGTCCATATATTCCGGTTTCTCCTGAAGATACCCTGTTTGGTTAAAAAACGTTATACTCTATACCATGATGGCACATTTTGTGTATATTTGTCGGATATTTTAAATTGAGATATCGTGAAGAATTTTGCTCTGATTGGTGCTGCCGGATATATAGCACCCAGACATATGAAAGCAATCAAAGAGACTGGAAATGAGCTTTGTGCTGCATATGATGTTTTTGACTCAGTGGGTATAATTGACTCCTATTTCCCTAATTGCTCTTTCTTTACTCAGTTTGAGCTTTTTGAGAGACATGTAAACAAGATGAAGAACCTATCTGTAAAGCCGCCTGTTGGTGGCTGTTCAGGTAAACTTGATTATGTTTCAATTGCCACTCCAAATTATCTGCATGATGCTCACATTAGATTTGGTCTGCGTGCCGGTGCCGATGT
The DNA here is from genome assembly GCA_964521685.1 of uncultured Muribaculaceae bacterium. GTDB lineage: Bacteria > Bacteroidota > Bacteroidia > Bacteroidales > UBA932 > Bact-08. Next base: position 2,456 of record CAZFTS010000025.1, on the reverse strand, counting down.
TATCTGCGAGAAACCTCTGGTACTCAATCCATGGAATATCGATTCTTTGAAGAAGATTGAGAAGGAGACCGGGAAAAAAGTCTACAACATCTTACAACTCAGGCTTCATGATGCTATAATAGATCTTCGGAAAAAGGTTGAGAACGGCCCTGCCGGAAAAATATATGATGTTGATTTAACATATATTACCTCAAGAGGTAACTGGTACTACACCAGCTGGAAAGGGGATGTTCACAAGAGTGGAGGCGTTGCAACCAATATCGGGGTCCATTTTTACGATATGCTCACATGGGTCTTCGGAGGTGTAAAGAAAAATGTTGTACACATCTCTTCTCATGACAGGGTTGCCGGTTATCTCGAGCTTGAACGTGCACGTGTGAGATACTTTCTGAGTATAAACTTTGATACTCTTCCTATTGAGGCAAAGCAGGCCGGTAAAAGAACATACCGCTCATTACTTATGGAGGGTAATGAGGTTGAATTTTCTGACGGTTTTACAGAGCTCCATACAAATTCGTACAGAAACATTCTTGACGGCAGCGGATTCGGGCTGGATGAGGCAAGGAGTTCCATTGAGATTGTTCACGATATAAGACATGCTGCACCTATTGGATTAAAAGGTGACTATCACCCATTTGCCATTCTGGAAACAGCTAAACACCCATTTGGCTGGTAATACTACCTTTTATTGGCCAAATCGAACCGATATAAATCCATATACTGATAACCAATAGAATAATAAATTAAAAAATAACATATATTTTGGAAAAAGTAAATCAATTTGCCCTGATGGGAGCTGCCGGATACATAGCTCCCCGCCATTTGAAAGCAATCAGAGAGACCGGAAACAACCTGGTCGCTGCAGTCGATCCTTTTGACAGCGTGGGTATCATAGACAGCTTCTTCCCCGGTTGCTCCTTCTTTAAAGAGTTTGAACTATTTGACAGACACCTCTCTCGCCTGAAAAGTGACAATAAAGGTGTAGATTTTCTATCTGTCTGCTCTCCCGATTATATGCACGATGCCCATATCAGATACGGGCTTAAACTTGGCGCAAATGTAATCTCCGAGAAACCCCTGGTTCTTAATCCATGGAACCTGGAAGCTCTTGAAAAGGCCGAGGCTGAAAGTGGTAAAAGGGTATTCACAATTCTTCAGCTCCGTTATCACCAGTCAATTATCAATTTGAAAAAGTTGGTGGATGAGGGTCCGAAAGATAAGGTTTACAACATGGATCTTACATATATCACATCCCGTGGTAACTGGTTTTTCACAAGCTGGAAGGGTGATCTCAACAGAAGCGGCGGAATTGCAACAAACATAGGTATACACTTTTACGATATGCTTTACTGGATTTTCGGTGAGGTTAAAAACAATGTTGTCCATATTAAAACACATGACAGGGTTGCCGGCTATATCGAATTCGAGAGGGCACGTGTCCGTTATTTCCTGAGTATCAATGCAGATACTCTTCCCGAAGAGATACTCTCAAAAGGCCAGAGAATTTATCGCTCCTTCAACCTTGAAGGTCAGGAGATTGAATTTACCGATGGATTTGCCGATCTTCATACTGAATCTTACAAAAACATCCTTAGCGGTGAGGGCTTCGGAATCAAAGAGGCCCGAAAATCTATCCAGATTGTTTATGACATCCGGAATGCCGTTCCAGTAGGCCTGAAAGGTGATTATCACCCATTTGCCGCCAAGCAGATTGCACCACATCCATTTGGTTGGAAGTAGGGACTCTGACAGTGTTAAAATTTTTTCGTTAGAACTTTAGTCATCCCTCAGTGTTTTTTGCAAATAGCATATATACAGCCTGTTAAGACATCGATCCCCTCTCTTCATTGGCACCCATTAACACCTTAAACAATGTTAATCTGTCATTTGTAAAAAACACTGAGGGATCAGCAAAACTTTCTTACCCCTAAGATTGTTTATTAATTTTAATTAATAAAATTTTAAACAATAATGGGTGATTCTGAAAAACGGGTTGTGAAAGGGGTTGTAACGAAAAGTTTTCCCGTAACCGGTATGAGTTGCGCATCATGCGCAATGGGTGTTGAGAAGCGTCTAAGTGGGGCAGCTGGAGTTAAGAGGGCTGCGGTTAACTTTGCCGGTAAGAGTGTTCTGATAGAGTTCGAGACAGATAAGACCGATGCTTCAAAATTAAGGCAAAGCGTTCAGGAGATTGGCTATGACATGATTACCGAAGAGGGTGATGAGGGGGCCGAAAAGCTTAAGGAGGCGAGTGCTTTACACTATAAAAGGTTGAAAAGAGATACCCTCCTGGCATGGATATTCTCAATTCCGATCATGGTTATTTCTATGTTTTTCATGCATGGCGGTAGCGGACATTTTAACTATCTGAATATAGTTTTACTACTGCTTACTTTACCGGTGCTGGTATTTTTCGGTCGAAACTTTTTCATAAATGGCTGGAAATCTCTGACAAA
>CAZFTS010000024.1:0-46527 GCA_964521685.1 uncultured Muribaculaceae bacterium | reverse complement strand
TTCGAGTCTCGGTGGGACTACCAGGAGACTGTCTAAATTCAGGCAGTCTCTTTTTTTCTTATGTATGCTCATAACTACCTGACAACAAAGCACCCCGTAGCAACGCAGTTTTTCTTAACGGCGTTGAACGGTCCTCGGCCTTTTTCCGGAAAACACTGCTTAAAAAGCTAAAAAACAGATGTTGCTACGGGGTGCTTTGCTTGCAAGTAGTAGAATATGAACACAATATTATAAAGAGACAGCTCTGAATTTGTGACAGCCTCTTGGTGATTTTGTTAAAATTGGGATTGGAAAATGGTTGTGTGAAAAATAGGTATGTTTTACAAATGTTTTACAAGTTTTACAAAAAATCACTTTCAGATAATCTAAAGTTCCAAATGTCCTTAACATTCATAAACTTTGGGGGGGTGCTTTGCCAGAGTTTGGTACAAACTGCTAATATACAGAGATCTACAAATATCAAATTTCCAAAATTGTAAAACTGCGTTATGTAATATACAGTTATTCAAATTATTATACCAAACTCTGGCAAAGCTAAGATGTGGGGAACTTTAGCAAAGTTTGTTGACACTAAAAAGTGTATCTGATAAAATATAGTGCAAGAGCTGGTGAATGATGAAATATGCTATTGAGAGCTTTTAAGTTAATAGAGATATTTATTTAAGTTATTTATTTAAGTTATTTTTGTGGAAAATCTGATTCAGTTGAGAGTTACTAAGGGTGATGTTTTGTGGAATTATGGTGCGACCTTTATGAGGGTCGCTTCGGCGCTGGTTGTCTTGCCGTTGATTCTGAGGATGTTGCCTGAGGAGGAGGTTGGGTTGTGGACGGTGATGATTGGTCTGAATTCGATGATTTATCTGCTGGATTTCGGCTTTTTCCAGACATTTTCCAGGGCGGTTACCTATATCTTTTCCGGGGCTAAGTCATTGGAAAGGGAGGGGTTTAAACCTGTTGAGCCGGGGTCGCCGGTTTCATACGGTCTGCTTAACGGTGTGTTGAAGGCAATGAGGCGATTTTACGGAGCTGTTTCGCTGGTTTTGCTTTTAATCCTTGTTACAGGCGGGGTTTGGTACATTAACAGGTTGTTAACCGGGTTTTCCGGTGATGCGGAAACTGCAAAAGTGGCTTGGTTTTCATATGGTTTGCTGCTTTGCTATCAGTTCTATACATATTACTACGATGCGTTGCTGGTTGGCAGGGGGATGATTAAAAAATCGAGGCAGATTATTGTCTTCTCCCAATCATTGCATATTGTTATCTCGTCCATCCTTTTGATTTTCGGAATAGGAATTATTTCGATGGTTGTCGGACAGAGTGTTGCAACCCTGGTTAACAGAGCATTGGCAAGAAGGGCGTTTTATGACCCCGATGTTACAAGGAGATTAAAAGAATCAGGGAGCGAGCATTCAGAGAGCGAGCATTCAGAGAGCGAGCATTCAGAGAGCGAGCATTCAGTGAGCATGGAGTGGAGATCAATACTGAAAACTCTGTTTAATACGGCGTATAAAAGTGGACTGGCCAGCCTTAGCTGGATTTTCACAAACAGGATGCTGGCAATAATTGGTGCGTTGTACATCCCGTTGTCAACAATGGCCTCATACGGAATTACCAAGCAGATAACAGATATCACAATAACGTTGTCGGCTGTGTGGTTTGCCACATACTATCCAAAACTTACGGGGGAGCAAATTCGAAACAGCATTGGTGAAGTTAAGAGAATCTATATAAAGGCCCAGATAATTGCATTGGCTGTATTTATTGCCGTTACTCTCACAGTTGTATTTGCAGGTGAGCCGTTGCTTATATTTATCGGAAGCTCTACAACTCTTCTACCTATGAATCTGATGCTGCTTCTGTTCGTAGCATCACTCTTTGAGTCATTGACACAACTCTCTACATCTGTACTGATGAGCAGAAACGAAGTGCCTCACTATAAAGCACAAATGCTTACAGCTATTACTGCTCTGCTTGTGATGGTTTTAGCGCTGAGATTTTCTGACGGTGGTGTAACACTACTTGTTGTTATTCCATTTGCCGCGCAACTTGTTTACCAGCACTGGAGATGGACACTTAAAGTCTGGAGAGAGCTCGGAGTAGGTGCCGCAGATTACCTATCCGGCATTAAATCCGTTTATAAATCCATCCCAATTCTTAATAATAATTATAAGCAGAATTAATCCTATAATAGTGATAATCTGCCAGGTAAGCTTGCGATAATCTATTTTCATAAAAATCGTATTTTAGTTTGTTAATCAAAACTATATATTATTAGTTATTTCCTGATATATAAATAGAAAATTATTACTTTTGTAATCTGAAAATCTCTTTTTATTGCAATTTTATTTGATTTTAAAATTGTCAGATTAAAAAATTTGAATAATAATGTCTCAAAGTATTTTTAGTACCCAGACTAAAATCATTACAGAATCAGGCTCTGATGCAAAACCTAATATAATACCGGCATATGCTTCAAACAGTAATGTGTTTTGGGGTAAGGACGATATAATTAAGTTACTGGAAGAGAAGGATTCTGCTGCAAATGACGCACTTTTAAGGGGTGCATACAAGGTTAAGATAGATACAATCGGGAGCAAAGTAAAGCTGACTGGTGTGGTTGAGTACTCCAATATCTGTACAAAAAACTGCTACTATTGCGGTTTGAGACAGGCAAACAGCTCTGTTGAGAGGTATGAGTTATCGGAAAAACAGGTTTTCGAACCGGCTGAATTTGCATGGAAATCGGGTTACGGATCATTACTTATAAGAGCAGGGGAGAGGTGCAGTAAAAGATATCTGAATAAAATAACAAAGCTGATCAAGGGGGTGAATGAGCTTACAAAGGGAGAGGTGAAAATAATTCTCTCAATGGGTGAGCAGACTCGTGACACCTTCAGAGAGTGGTTCGACGCTGGGGTGACGGGGTATATACTTAGGATAGAAACGTCAAATCCAGACCTTTATGCCAGAATTCATCCAAAAAACATGCATCATTTGTGGGAGAGAAGAGTCAGGGCAATCCACGATCTTAAGGAGATAGGTTTCTATACCGGTACAGGAATTATGGTGGGTCTTCCATATCAGACCACTGAAGATCTTGCTGCCGATGTACTCTTTATGAAGAAGCTGGGTGTTAATCTTTTGGGTATGGGGCCATTCCTGAGACATACAGATACTCCTCTTGGCAGGATAGCCACTCAGAATAACTCCCTTGAAACGACACTCAGATTGATTGCCATTTCACGATATATGATGCCATATTCCGATATAATGGCCAAGACCTCAATGCAGGTTGCCGACCCCTTCGGCAGGGAGAAGGCAGTACTGGCAGGAGCCAATATTATAATGCCCAATATTACGATCTCGGAAGTGAGGAAAAATTATCAGTTTTATGATAACAGGCCTGGTGCTAATGAAGATGCAATGATCTCAATTTCAAAACTGGAGCACAATCTGGAGCTGATGGGTATCGAAAAGGATTAGTCGGGATTAACAGATTCTATTTTAGATCTTTGACTATCAATCCAGTCAAGCAGAATATCCTCCTCTTTACTGCTAATTGCCGATCCCGGTCTCAGTACCGTAAATGAGAATGGAGGCATAGATCCGTTCGAAATAACCTCTTCTATACGATTCAGAGATACACTGTCTATTTTTTCGCCGTTTTCAAACTGAATAAAGGTGATATTCAGATCAATCTTAGAACAGGCATCTGAGGCATCTCTTTTAATCTTGCGACCGAGAAGCGGCCAATTGGAGTAGAACGGCAACTTTGCCGTAGGGTTGTGGCACATATTACATCCGGAATTATCGACGATTGCCCTGAATTTGTCATCCGGATGAAGTCTTTCCGAAGGTGCCTGATTTATCATCCGGAAAGTCATTATAACAGAGGCAACACCTATAAATATTCCTAAAAATAGTTTTGATGTCTTGCTCATTTTTAAAGCCAAAAGGCAGTTAAATTAAACATTCTATATTTAAGTAACTGCCTGAATGACTTTGCTGAAATATTCTACGCAGATTACTTTATCTTATTTTCAAGTGCCTTCTTCAATACAATCTCAACATTCTTTGAAACTGCAACAGAAGTAATTGTAGCTCCGGTATAACTATCGGCAGATGCCTTTTTGCTCAGAGCCTGTTCTATCTTCAATCCATCCCAATTCTCAAAAAACTTCAACCTCTCCAGTTTTGCAACGTATGCAGTAGTCTCCCAGTGACTAAGAAGTGCAACCTTTTTAATTGTTTTGTCCTTATCCAGAATAACGGCAACCGGAGTTGTCTTGTGGTAGCCGATAATATCTTCTGTAAACGGCTTGCTGGATAGACAATAACCCAATACACTCTTTTTTTCGTCTACAACCTTAAACCAAACATCGTTAACTTTTTCAACACCTGTCGCTGTCGGGTAAACTGTTTTAACAACCTGCAAACCAGAAATCTCTTTCAAAACCGGCACCTCTTTTCCTCTTCCCTGTGAAAAGCCCGCTATTGTTAGCGTAAAGATAGTAAATAATGATACTAATTTTTTCATTTTTTGTAATTATGCTTTTTAAAAAAGAGAGCTGTCCCGTAAAAGACAGCTCTCAATAATATATTCTGTTGTTTTACAGACTATTTGTACTCTTTAATCGCTGCCTGAGCTGCTGCAAGACGAGCGATAGGAACCCTGAACGGTGAACAAGATACATAGTTCATGCCAATCTTGTGGCAGAACTCCACAGATTCAGGATCACCACCGTGCTCTCCGCAAATTCCGATCTTAAGTTTGGCATTTGTTATGCGGCCACCTTTGATACCCATCTCTACCAGTTTACCAACCGAGGATTGGTCAAGAGTCTGGAACGGATCGGCAGGAATAATCTTCTTACCAAGATAGTCGTTCATGAATGCGCCTATATCGTCACGTGAAAAACCGAAGGTCATCTGGGTAAGGTCATTTGTACCGAATGAGAAGAATTGTGCAGTTTTTGCCATTTCGTCGGCAAGCATTGCTGCTCTTGGAATTTCGATCATTGTACCATACAGGTATGCGATCTTAACTCCATATTTCTTTTCAACCTCGGCATGTGCTCTGTCGCAGATAACTTTCTGATCGTCCAACTCTTTTACTGATACTGTAACCGGAATCATGATCTCAGGCTGTGGTTCAAGACCCTCTTTCAGTAACTCTGCAGTTGCTTCGAAGATAGCTCTGAACTGAGTTTCACTAATTTCAGGGTATGTAATACCAAGACGAACTCCACGGTGGCCCATCATTGGGTTAACTTCGTGCAGAGTTTCACCTCTTTTCTTAACATCTTCAACCGAGATGCCTAGTTCGTTTGCAAGCTCTGCCATCTTTTCGGCTGTCTGAGGAACAAACTCATGCAAAGGCGGGTCAAGGAGACGGAATGTAACCGGCTTGCCGTTCATCACCTTCATGGTTCCTTTAACTGCATTTTTAATATAAGGCTCAAGCTCGTTAAGTGCATTGATCCTCTCCTCCAGACTCTTCGAAAGAATCATCTTACGAAGTTTAGCTAAAGGTTGCTCAGAGTTTTTACCATAGAACATATGCTCTATTCTGAACAGTCCAATACCCTCGGCACCAAAGTTAATTGCATTCTGAGCATCTTCAGGAGTGTCGGCATTTGTACGAACACCAAGAACCCTGTATTTGTCAACGATGTTCATATACTCTACAAATCTTGGATTTTCAGAGGCATCCATTGTCTCGATTTTGCTGTCGTAAACAAAACCCTTACTTCCGTTAAGACTGAATACATCTCCTTCGTTGTAGGTTTTGCCTTTAATTGTCAGAACTTTTTTGTGAAGGTCAATGTGAAGAGCATCGCAACCTACGATACAGCATTTTCCCCATCCGCGTGCCACAAGAGCAGCGTGTGAAGTCATACCTCCGCGTGCTGTAAGCAGACCATCGGCAGCGCGCATTCCCTCAACATCTTCCGGGTTTGTCTCTTCACGTACCAGAATTACCTTTTTACCTTTTTTGCTCCATTCAACAGCATCTTCGGCTGTAAATACAATCTGCCCAACCGAACCGCCGGGACCTGCAGGCAGACCCTTTGCTATAACTGTAGCTGCGTTTTCAGATTTCGGATCCAGAATAGGGTGAAGCAGTTCATCCAGCTGAACAGGGGCAACGCGCATTACTGCGGTTTTCTCTTCAATCAGTCCTTCGTGAAGCATATCCATTGCCATGTTCAATGCAGCAAGACCGGTTCTCTTACCAACGCGGCACTGAAGCATCCAGAGTTTACCATCCTGAATGGTGAACTCGATGTCCTGCATATCACGGAAATGTTTCTCAAGATTTTTCTGAATTGTATCCAGCTCTTTATATACTACTGGCATTCCGGTCTCAAGAGAGGCAAGATGCTTGTTTTGATCGTTCTTTGTTGATTCATTCAAAGGATTTGGTGTGCGGATACCTGCTACAACATCTTCTCCCTGAGCATTTACCAGCCACTCTCCGTAGAATTTTGCCTCTCCGGTTGCAGGGTTTCTCGAGAATGCAACACCAGTTGCAGAGTTGTCACCCATGTTTCCGAATACCATGGCCTGAACAGTTACTGCTGTTCCCCACTCGTCAGGAATACTTTCGATTCTTCTGTAAGATATTGCCCTCTTACCGTTCCATGATTTGAATACAGCTGCAATACCACCCCAAAGTTGCTCCATTGCATTGTCAGGGAAAGGTTTGCCTAAAACCTCCTGTACACGTACCTTGAATGCGTCGCAAAGAGCCATAAGATCTTCTGATGAGAGATCTGTATCACTCTTATATCCTTTCTTATTTTTAACCTCATGCAGCATTTTGTCAAGCTGTACGCGGATACCTTTCCCCTCTTCAGGATCGATACCCTCTGCCTTCTCCATTACAACATCGGAGTACATCATTATAAGGCGGCGGTAAGCATCATATACAAATCTTGGATTGCCTGTTTTCTTAATAAGGCCAGGGATAGTTTCTGAGCAAAGTCCGATGTTCAGAACTGTCTCCATCATTCCCGGCATAGAGCTTCTTGCTCCTGAACGGCATGATAGTAAAAGCGGATTCTCTTTATCGCCGAATTTCATCTCCATTACCTTAGAAACCTTAGCAAGAGACTCTTCAACCTCTTTTTTAAGTGCTTCGGGAAGTTGTGAGTTATTTTTGTAGAACTCATTACAAGTGTCTGTAGTAATTGTAAAACCTGCAGGAACAGGTATTCCCAGAGAGCACATCTCTGCCAGGTTGGCGCCTTTACCGCCAAGTAGATTCTTCATTGAGCCGTCTCCGTCGGCAGTTTTGCCACCAAAGAAATAAACTCTTTTAATTTCTGACATATAAATATTAGTTTTCGGTTTATATTTCTATTTAATAGGGGTGCAAATATAGTAAAAAATTATAATAGTTTACCCGCCATTTCAGATAGCTGACTGCGCTCCCCTTTTGTGAGATTTATGTGACAGAAAAGTTCCTGACCATAAAGCTTTTCGCCCAGATGTGTAAGACCATTTGAGTGAATATCAAGATACGGAGAATCTATCTGGTGGATATCTCCCGTGAAGACAAGTTTTGTTCCTTCGCCGGCACGTGTAATTATTGTCTTCACTTCGTGTGGTGTAAGGTTCTGTGCTTCATCAATTATAAAGAAGGTATTCGATAGACTTCTACCGCGGATGTAGGCCAGAGGAGATATGAGAAGTTTTTCGCTCTTTAACATCTCTTCAATTCTGATCACCTCTTTACTTGTAGATTTGAATGCTCTTTTAATAACAGCTAAGTTATCATACAAAGGAATCATATATGGCCCCAGCTTCTCTTTAACATCTCCCGGCAGGAATCCCATCTCCTGATTTTTCAGCGGAATTACCGGTCTTGAGAGAAGTATCTGATCGAACATCTTCTCTTGGGCAAGTGCAGTTGCCAGAGCAAGAAGTGTTTTCCCTGTGCCGGCGGTACCTGTAAGTGAGATAAGTTTAATATCGGGATTCATAAGAGCGTCTATTGCAAATGTCTGCTCTTCGTTTCGCGGATCAATTCCGTATGCTTTCTGCTTTTTCACCGGCAGCAGAGTTCTCGATTCACTATGATAACGTGCCAGAATCCTGCTATCCTTTTTACTCCCGACCAGGATGTAGAGTTGATTGGATGGTATGTTTTTAAGTTTCAGCTCGCTTACCGGTACACCATCGGCCATGTAGAAGAGCCTCTGAATAATATCATCCGAAACATCAGAAAGGGTGATAACCTCTTTCATAATATTCTCGACCCGCTCCTCAGTAATTTTATCGGTAAGATAATCCTGAGCCATAAGATGAAGTGCTTTTGCCTTCATTCTCAGATTTATATCCTTTGTTACCAGCACCACCATCCGCTCAGGATGTTTCTCCTGAAGCCATTCGGTAGTGGCAAGTATCCTGTGGTCCTGAGTATCTTCGAAGAAGGATTCAGCCATAAGATCGCTGAACGGATGACCCAACTCAATTTTTATAAGCCCTTTCCCTTTTCCAATTGAAACCCCAGTGTCAAAAAGCTGATTATCCGTTATCTTATCCATCTCCCGCACAAACTCTCTTGCATTGTAATTGAGTGTATCGTTACCCTTTTTGAACTTATCCAACTCTTCAATAACAGCTATTGGAATAACAATATCATTCTCCTGAAAATTGTGGATGGCATTGAAATCATGTAAGATCACATTTGTGTCGAGCACGAATATCTTTGGTAATTTCTTCTTCTTCATAGCACAATGTTTTAAGACGCAATTAATTTAAATGAACTATTGAGGGTTCAAAATTTATGCCCGGCAGGTAGTTACCGGGCATGAATTTTCAGAGAATATTTTCTTTTATCCAGTTTTTTGCATTTATAAAGAGCTCTATCCATGGAGTGACCTCATGGGATTGATTATAATCTCCGTACCAGGCCCAGTTGTGAGGGTAGATACATCTCTCCGGGTGCGGCATCATTGCCAAATGCCTACCGTCGCTGCTGCATACGCCGGCAACTGCTTCAGGTGATCCGTTCGGATTTGCAGGATACTGGTTATAGTTGTAACGCAATGCTATATTGTAGTTTGAGATACTTTGCGGGAAGCTGAATTTTCCCTCACCGTGTGCAACCCAGATTCCAAGAGATAAACCCTCAAGGGATTTGAGTAGAACAGATGGCGATTTTTCAATTGTTACTCCTACAAATGCGCTCTCATATTTGTGGCTGTCGTTATGCTTCATCTTTGGCGAGATATCCCTTCTGTCCGGAGTAATGAGACCAAGTTCGGCCATTAGCTGGCATCCGTTGCAAACTCCAAGGCTCAATGTATCTTTTCTTGAATAGAAATTCTCAAGGGCTTTTGAGGCCTTTTCGTTGTAGAGGAAGGCACCTGCCCAACCCTTAGCCGAACCGAGTGTATCTGCATTGGAGAATCCGCCCACAAATACAACCATCTTCACCTCTTCAAGAGTCTCTCTCCCGCTTATAAGGTCGGTCATATGAACATCTTTAACGTCAAAACCGGCCAGATAGAGTGACCATGCCATCTCCCTGTCACCGTTTGAACCCTTTTCCCTGATGATTGCTGCTACAGGTTTGGCCGTAGATGAGTTAGTATTGTTTTCACGGAAATAGTTGTTTAACAACCCTTTAAAATTGTCCGGGAACTTAAATTTAAGCGGTTGATTTTTATAGTTATTAAACCTGTCTGATGCAAGTTCGGCAGGAATCTGCCTTTTGTCAAACAGATAAGATGTTCTGAACCAGATATCTCTGAAGTTGTTTATATCCAGTTTCAAATGGTTTTTATGGAGTTTGATATCGAGTTCTCTTTTATCGCTGTATTTCCCTATTTTGTGAATAACAACTCCGAATTGGTTTGAGATATCCTCAACCTTTTCAAGATTTGAGTTGCTAACCTGGAGAATGACTGCAGGTGATTCTGAGAAGAGCAGTTTTACCGGATCCTTCTCGTTCAGATGAGTCAGGTCTATATTCAATCCGCCGCTGCTATTCGGGAAGTTCATCTCCAGAAGGGCTGTGATTATACCTCCGGCAGATACATCATGTCCTGCAAGCAGAATCTTGTCGCTAACCATCTGCTGAACAGCACCGAAACAGTTGCCAAAGTATTCAGACGAGACAACATCGGGAGATTCGTCGCCAAGCTGTGCGGTTACCTGTGCAAATGCACTACCTCCGAGAGCGAAGCTGTGTTCCGATGCGATATCGAACGGAATGTATAAAATTGTGCTCTCGGGCTCTTTTGCAAGAGGTGGTTTAACAACATTGGTGATATCATTGCTCTGGCAAACCGTAGAGACAATTAGTGTCCCGGGTGAAAGCACCTTCTCTCCTCCGGGGTACTTCTGTGTCATTGACAGAGAGTCTTTTCCGGTAGGGATGTTTATGCCCAGCTCTATGGCAAAATCACTGGCAGTCTTTACGGCTTTGTACAGGCGGGTATCCTCTCCCAGATTGCGGCAAGGCCACATCCAGTTTGCAGATAGGGAGACCCCTTTGATGCCACCGTCAACCGGTGTCCATACCAGGTTTGTAAGCGATTCGGCAATTGCGATTCTGCTTCCGGCTGCTGCATCTATCATTGCAACTGCAGGGGCGTGGCCGATAGAGGTGGCCATACCTTTTTTGCTGCCGTATCCTATTTCGACTGCTCCCAGATTATTAAGCGGTAGCTGGATTTCGCCCACAGTCTGCTGGGCAGCAATCAGTCCGGTTACCGAACGGTCAACTTTGTTTGTGAGCCAATCTTTGCATGCTACCGATTCAAGTTGCAGAACCTGTTCGAGGTAATACTCCAGACTACTTGTGTCTTCATCTTCATATTCAAGAGGGTACCACATCTCGCTGACATCTCTGTCCTCCATCACTGTTTTCGGAGCCGATCCGAACATATCTTCAAGGGCAAGATCTATTGGCTTTTCACCTGAGATTTTATCTTCCAGAGTGAAGTTTCCCCTGCCGGTTGCCTCTCCTATGACATACATCGGCGCTCTCTCACGCTCTGCAACCCTTTTCAGGTAATCTGTGTCGGAAGCTTTCATTACCAGTCCCATACGCTCCTGCGATTCGTTGCCGATAATCTCTTTTGCCGATAGGGTAGGGTCCCCTTTGGGAAGTTTACTTATATCAATATCGCCACCGGTCTCCTCTACCAGTTCGGAGAGGCAGTTAAGGTGTCCGCCGGCTCCGTGGTCGTGTATTGAGACTATGGTGTTGTCATTGCTCTCTGCCAGGGCGCGGATGGCATTGTATACCCTCTTTTGCATCTCCGGATTGGAGCGTTGTATTGCGTTCAATTCAATTGAGTTATCAAATTCGCCAGTGGCAACTGACGATACAGCGCCACCACCCATGCCTATCCGGTAGTTGTCACCGCCAAGCAGTACAACTTTATCACCCGTTTCAGGTTTACCCTTAAAGGCGTACTCCTTTTTTGCGAAACCCACTCCGCCTGCCAGCATTATCACCTTGTCGTAACCGAATTGGCGGTAGCTTTCGCTGTGCTCCATTGTGAGAAGCGAACCGCAGATAAGCGGTTGACCGAATTTATTTCCGAAGTCACTCGCTCCGTTTGATGCTTTTGTAAGTATCTCCTGGGGTGTCTGATACAACCATTCGCGCGGTTGATCATCTTCCCAGTCCCTGCCTTCAACTTCGAAACGGGGATAAGAGGCCATATATACTGCTGTCCCGGCAATCGGGAATGAGCCTTTACCACCTGCAATCCTGTCCCTTATCTCGCCTCCCGACCCGGTAGCTGCGCCATTGAATGGTTCAACTGTTGTTGGAAAGTTGTGAGTTTCGGCCTTAAGTGAAATGACTGTCTCTGTTTCATCTACCGTAAAAAAGGATGATGTATCTCCCTTCTCCGGATGGAAAAGCGGAGCCTTAGGTCCCTCTACAAATGCGCAGTTATCTTTGTAGGCAGATACAATTTTATTAGGATTCTCTTTTGAAGTTTTCTTGATTAGCTGGAAGAGGGTAGATTCCATTATCTCTCCATCTATCACGAAGGTGCCATTAAAGATCTTATGACGGCAGTGCTCCGAGTTTACCTGTGAAAATCCGAATACTTCGCCATCGGTAAGTTTTCTGTTGAGTTTTTTACTGAGATTTTCCAGATAGGTCACCTCTTCGTCGCTGAGTGCCAGCCCTTCGGATTTGTTATAGGCAGATATATCTTCTATCTCCAGTACGGGCTCAGGTTTGTGCAGAATGTCAAATATCTCCTGATTTAATCCGTTATATAACCTTTGAAGCATTTTGTCATGAGGAGTATCGGCACCTTGACAAGGGAAAAACTCTTCGATTCTCTCTATCCCTTCAATGTTCATGTTTTTAGTGATCTCGGTGGCGGTTGTGCTCCATGGTGTAATCATCTCCTTTCTGGGTCCTGTAAACCACCCGTTTACACTATTTTGAGGAATAAGCTCGGCCCCCTGGAAGAGCCATCTTAAAGCATCTGCACCCTCTTTTGGTATTTCCGAATTTGTTTTTACGGCCAGAACAGGTCCGTTGACAGCACGAAAGAATAAAATCATAGAAATTTATAAGCTATAAATTAAGCCCCAAAATTACTCCATTTTGGCCAATTCCCGAAAATTATTTGAGTCCGTAACCATTTTGTCTTTTTTATTTATCAAATTTGCCGTTGTTTGGAGTGCTTTTTGAATAAGATTATTATTATGTTCGATATAGAAAAATATAAAGAGGAGATTGAGTACATCTTTCGTCAGTTTCCATCATACCAGCAGGTTGGAAAAGTTGCTTACAAAGAGGGTTTAGAGACTATGATTGAGTTTGACACCATTCTGGGTCATCCTCACCGGGATTATCCGGTTATTCATGTTGCCGGAACAAACGGCAAGGGATCTGTTAGCCATATGATTACATCTGCACTTATGAGTTGCGGTCTCAAAGTGGGGCTTTACACTTCACCGCACCTTGTAGATTTCCGTGAGAGGATAAAGATTAACGGAGAGATGATTCCGGAGGAGGATGTGCTTGATTTTCTGCTGAAATGGAAACCATTTATGAGTGAGAAGAGGCCCTCCTTTTTTGAAATCACTACTGCAATGGCTTTCGACTATTTTAAAAAAGAGAGGGTAGATATTGCTGTGATTGAGACGGGGCTGGGCGGAAGGCTCGATTCTACAAATATCGTGAACCCGTTGGTGAGTGTAATTACCAATATTGCGCTGGACCATTGCGAGCAGTTGGGAAGTACGGTAAGTGCGATTGCCGGTGAGAAGGCGGGTATTATAAAACACAGTGTTCCGGTAGTCATTGGAGAGCATACCACATCTACGATGGAGGTGTTTGAAAATGTCGCATCCGAAAAGGGTGCTCTCATTATCTTTTCACAGGAGTCGGTCTTTGCCGACATCAAAGCCTCTGACTACGAGCTTGACCTTACCGGTGACTGCCAGACTCATAATCTCAGATGCGTTCTTACAACTCTATCCGTACTTTCAATGAATCCGAATTTTATTAACCTGGTCGGGGATGGATGGAGTGATGTAAATATTCGCAACGGTTTGAAAAAGACCGCTATTGCAACCGGTCTGCGCGGTCGCTGGGAGTATCTTTCAAAGAATCCACCGGTGGTTTGCGATACCGGACACAATGTGAATGGCCTTACAATGGTCTTTTCACAGTTGAGAAGACAAAAATTTAAGAGACTATTTTCAATTATAGGATTTGTTGCCGATAAAGATATCGAGAAGATGGTGGGCCTTTTGCCTACTATCTCATACTTTTTCTTTACTCAGGCAAGAATTCCGAGAGCTCTCAATGCAGAGATACTGGCTGCTAAGTGTCATTCAATAGGCCTGCAGGGAGAGGCTTGCCAATCAGTCGAAGCCTCTTTAAGACGTTTTAAAGAGATTTGCAAAGAGGGAGATTTTCTGTTTATAGGGGGAAGTACATTCATTGTGGGAGAGGCAATAGAATTTTTTGAAAAAAATGAGAATTTTTTTGCAAAATAGAAAAATGAAGATATCTTTGCACTCCCAATCGCAAAGAAAGGGAAATCAAAAGGGAGCATAGCTCAGTTGGTTTAGAGCATCTGCCTTACAAGCAGAGGGTCGGGGGTTCGATTCCCTCTGCTCCCACAGAAAAAGAGGTTGTCCGAAATGGCAACCTCTTTTTATTATTACATCTTGAATATTTCACTAATATTACTAAGGTTCAAGGTTCAGCCCGGGGTCAAATCAAATTCTCTCCGCGTGGCTGTAAAATAAAAACCTCTTTACAATACCCTGGCATAATCAGCCGGAAGGAGCGAACTTGTGAGCGGATGAGGATGGACTTGCCAGGTATGTGAAGAGGTTTTTATAAGCCCGCAACATGCAGGGGCATGATTTGACCCCGATAGTACTAAGTATCCTTTGTAATATTAAGGGGTTTTTGATGCGGCGGCGGGGTTATCTGCCGAGATTTTATCGTCATTTACCGACCGGCGGGCCTTCTTGACTATAGGGTTGAAGTTGCCGAATCGCCAGAAGATGCCGAAATTCAGCGATCTCATATAGATTTCATTGCGGGAGCGCATGCTGTAGGTGTTGTCGTAAGAGTTGAAATTAAATACCTTTTTTTCACTTAGTGGTTCGCGTACGCTTATTGAGATTGATATCTTATCTTTAAGTAGTCTCTGACTGATTCCGGCAGATGTAAAGAGTAGAACGGGGAATTTGGATTGCAATGAAATGTCACCCCCGTAGAGATATGAGTTGAGACTGAATGTGCCTCCTTTCCATAGTGCTGCAGTACCGGATAATCCGCCATTAAAGCTGAATCCGTCGTTTGTAAGGTTGAGGTTTCCGGAACTCACTTTTGTATAGGATGCCGATCCGTTCAGGTTCACTGTGATTTTATATCCCATTCTGTATGAGAAATTCACATCCATTTTAAAGTTTGTGTTCTTTCCAATATTCTCGTATGTAGTGATACTGATACCGCTCTCGTTTACTCTTCTGATCTGCTCAATATTGTTTTTGGTGAAGCTTCCTGTCAGGTTCAGATTGAGGTTCCAGCTTTGAGAGGCTTTTCTGTAACCAAGGGTGAATGTGTTTTTTATTACTGTCTCCAGGTCAGGATTTCCGTAAGAGATGTTCATTGGATCGGAGTCGTTTGTGTAGGGGTTCAGGTGGGAAATTCCGGGACGGCCAAGTCTTTGGGTGAATGAAGCCGATACCAGATTCCCGCCGTTAAGCATGTAATTGATATTCAAATATGGAACTATATTGAATTGCTTATTTGTGAATGGGATATACTCCTGATATCCTTTTGAAATACCATCGTTATAGGTGTACTCCATTCTGAAACCCGCTTTTGCAGTAAGAGTTTTGCGTTTAAATGCATATCCGCCGTATAAACTACCTATATGCTGGTCATAATCAAGATCGTTTACCCGTGTGGGATCATCCTGCCATTGCCCCTGGCTGTTTATACGCTCAATATCTGTATCAGACTGGTTTTGCCGTAAAATATACTTTATGCCGGTCTCCATTTGGTGGGTTTTTGTGACCGGGTTGTAATAATCTACCTGGAAAGTCTGCTCCCGACCAAAGGCATCGTTTAGTGAATGCTGGTTATATCCTGTATAGTTTAGTTCAGGAACAATTGAGTTGGAGACCTCTGTGCTCATTGGGTTGTATTCCACCGTATAGCTTATTGTCAGATTCTTATCAGGTTTCTTATACGATTTCTGATATGAAATCGTTCCGCTCATAGCTCCATAACCATATTCTGATACTGAGTTATTTGAATATATCCGGGTTGCATTACCAAGTGTGTTGAATGCGCTGAAACGTGTTATCGCATTGCTTTGGGAGGAGCCAATAAAACCACTTCCTGAAAGTGTTATAAGATTCAGTGAATCAATTTCATAACTTGCCTCAATACTGCCCTGGCTAAAAACATTTTCCGAGTTTATATCCGATTCCGAGACAGATGTTCTGAATTCACTGCTCAAAAAATTCTCTGTTTCAGATTTTGATTTTGTTTTGTCAGATACATTTTTCCCTGTGAAAATATTTGTGCTGATTGCAAATTTTCCCTTTTGAAGAGAAATAAATCCACCTGCATTATATCCGCCCAGGGTGTTTATTCCGGTGTTTATGCTGCCGTTGTAACCGTCAATTGTTTTACGGTTTGTTATAATGTTTATAATGCCGCCAACCCCTTCGGCATCATATTTTGCAGGGGGATTGGTTATTACCTCAATTGATTTTACAGAACTGGCCGGCATCGCTTTAATGGCCTCTTTGAAGTTTTTTGTGAGTATCCCCGATGCACGTCCGTTTACGAGAACCTTGAAGTTGGTTTCGCCGTTAAGTCTTACATTATCCTGACCATCGATACTTATCATAGGTACTTTCCGGAGGATATCTGAAATTGTACTGGATGCTGTCTGGGGATCGGAATCCAGATTGTATGTTAATTTGTCAGGTTCACTTTTTATTAGTGGCAGAACTCCAACAACCGTTACCTCTGATAGCTGAAGCCCCTCTGTAAGAGAAATTCTGCCAACATCCAGCTTTTTGGAATCGGCATTCAATGAGATAATTGTTTTAGAGTTTGTATAGCCAATCATTGAGGCCGAAAGAGTGTATCTGCCCGGAACCGGAGCCTCCAGCGAAAATTTTCCGTCAGCTCCTGCTGCTACTGCATTTACAGGTTTCAGAGAGTCATTAAATATTGCCACAGTGGCATATTCAATTGATTTACCAGAAATTGAGTCAATTACAACTCCGGTTATCATAGCTTTTGGTACCGCTTTTTTCTGTGCAGAAACAGTAGTGCCAACGCACATAAATAGTGCGAAAACTAAAATGAAATGTTTCATTAGGTTAGAATAAAAGATGTTTGTTGTAAAGTGGTTAGTTATGGGCATCTCATTGCAATAGATGTGCCATATATCCACGAAACTTAATCTTAACCGGTACTTCATAAAACGATAATAAATGCAAAATACTTTTGTCGCGCTTATATTACTTATCTAAATGATTTATGAAAGAAAGAATCGAAATTAAAAAAAAATTCTTATTGATCCTGTTATTTTTCGGGATCCAAAGTGTTGAGCTCAATGCGCAAAATTACCCTGAAAAACAGGAGAGAATAACTTTGAGTGGAAAAGTGGTCGATGTTACGGGCGAACCGTTACCTGGTACTACAATAGTGCTTGAAAAATCAAATAAAACTGTGATAGCCGATTCCGAAGGTAAATTTACATTAGCGGATATCCCGCAGAATGGATCTATTAACCTCTTTATGCTTGGATTTATAAATACAAGTATAAAATATTCAGGGACAAAATTTCTTATTATACAGATGAAAGAATCTGTTCAGGCATTGGATGAAGCTTTAGTTACCGGTTATTCAACCCAGGTAAAGGCAAACCTCTCCGGAGCTGTTGAACAGATTTCGGGATCACATTTTGCAAACAGACCAGTTTCCAATCTTTCAAGAGGATTGCAGGGACTAATCCCAAATTTGAATATAACCATGTATGATGGTAACCCATCACGCAGTCCAACCTTTAATGTTCGCGGAGCGACATCTATAGGTTCCGGAGGTGCTGCTTTAGTATTGATCGACGGGGTTGAAGGCGATCCCAATATGTTGAATCCAAACGATGTTGAAAGTATTTCTGTTCTTAAAGATGCTTCTTCTGCAGCTGTTTACGGTTCAAGAGGAACTTTTGGTGTTATTTTAATAACAACAAAAAAGTCTGCGGAGATAGGGAAAACATTAGTCAATTATTCAGGAAATTATATATTAAATAAAAGAGTAATAATTCCCGATCTGGTTACAGACGGATATACATGGGCAAATTTATTTAACAGATCTCATTATGCATGGTACAACGCCTATCCTACTTCAATTAACAGCAATTTCCCTTTTTCTCAGGAATATTTGGCTGAGCTTAAGAAAAGGTCAGAGAATCAATCACTTTCGAAAATTGAAATAAATCCGGCAAATGGTAGATATATATATTATGATAGCCATAACTGGCTTGAAGATCTCTACAAGGAGAGCAATGGTGCTACCGAACAGAATTTAAATATTTCTCACTCATCCGATAAAGGCTCTTTATTTTTCTCGGGAAGATATTATAATCAGGATGGAATATACAGATATAACAGTGATAACTACAAAACATACAATTTTAGATTAAAGACGTCTGTTAAAATCAGAAAATGGTTAGAAGTAACAGATAATCTTGAATATTCGAATATGGAATATAAAGAACCTCTCTATTACGGCGGTTATGGTTTTACAAGTGAAATCTAAATGGGTTGGTCTATGCGTGCTTTTCCTGTTTCCCCAATGTTAAATCCTGATGGGACAATTACCGAAATGGGAGCCCGAAGTATCGGAGATTTATATTACGGAAAGAATAAAGCTGTTTCGAGAAAAGATAATATCAGAAACACTATTGGATTAAGCGCAGATATTGTTCCGGGTGTCATTTCTTTAAAAGGAGACTACACTTTTGCAAAGTCTTTTTCCAAAAAAAGGAGATATTACTCAGCTGTTCCATACAGCAATGTGCCTGATGTGGTATTGTGGCTTGGCGATTCAAGAATTTACGATCATAGAACAGAGACAAACTACAATGGTATAAATTTATATACAAATCTATCATTAAACAAAGGAGGTAATTATTTCAAACTGCTTGCAGGTGTAAACGGAGAACAATCGGAATACTCTTATTTTGAAGTAAGCAGAGATAAATTACTTTATCCCGATAATCCCGGATTTTCACTTTCCGATGGAAATAACTACTCCACTATAGATAATATAAGTGACTGGTCTACAATAGGTATTTTCTCAAGATTAAATTATGATTTTAAAAGCAGATATCTGATAGAATTAAATGGACGATATGATGCCTCATCAAAATTTCCAAAGACTCAAAGATGGGGTTTTTTCCCTTCAGTTTCAGGGGCTTGGAGAATTACAGAAGAACCTTTCTGGAAACTTTCTAAGGATGTTTTGTCTCAATTAAAGTTTAGATTTTCCTGGGGCAGTTTGGGTAATGGAAATATAAAACCATATTCATATCTGGAGTCAATGCCGGTATATCGTTCAACAAGAATAATAAACGGGATTTATCCAACATCTACCAACAATCCGACAGTTATACCGGATGGATTAACATGGGAGGTAGCAACAACAACAAATTTTGGATTGGATATAACTGCACTTTCGAACAGGTTAAATATAACTTTGGTTGGTTACAAAAGAAAAACTACCGATATGTTTACTGTAGGGCCAACATTACCAGATATTTTCGGAGCTGAGGTACCTAAAGGCAATTATGCCGATATGTTAACAAAAGGCTGGGAGGTGACACTTGAATGGAAAAATCCCAGGAACGATAAATCTTTTAATTATGGAATAAAACTCTTTATGGCCGATAATATATCTGAAATCACCAGATATTACAATCCAACTAAAAGCCTGACAGATTATTATGAAGGAATGGTTTTAGGTGAAATTTGGGGATTTGTTACAGATGGATTCTTTAAAGATCAAGCTGATATTGATTCTCACCCAAGTCAGAGTCTGTTCAGATCCAACAATACTGCAGTAATGAAACCAGGTGATATTAAATTTAAAAAACTGGATAATACACGAAATTATATATCAACAGGAAGCAATACAGTGGACGATCCAGGTGACAGAAAAATAATAGGTAACACCTCTCCCAGATATACATATGGTATAAATTTAAATGCAGACTGGAAAAATTTATCTCTCTCTCTGTTTATACAGGGTGTAGGCAAGAGAGATTGGTATCCACCAAGTGAATCCTACTATTTCTGGGGTCAGTATAACAGGCCATATTCGCCAATACCAGCACAAATGCTTGGAGATATCTATGATGAAAATCCATCTGAACCAAATCTGGATGCATATTTTCCAAGATATGCAGGACTTACTGCGCAAAATTCTGCAGGTTTACTCAGACAGCAACAAACAAAATATTTACAGAACGCTGCATATTGCAGATTAAAAAATATCACTCTATCGTATTCAATTCATGAAAAATATACATTTTATATAACAGGTCAGAATCTTTTTACTCTAAGTGGTTTATCAGTGCATGCAGAAAATATTGATCCTGAAACTATTGAAAGCATAAACCCTGATACTGGCACATCTGCATTCGGAGGTGGAAATGGATATCCTATAACTAAAAGTATTACTCTTGGAGTGAATATTAAATTTTAAACTATTTGAAAACAGGTTATGAAAAAATCAATATTTTATTTACTTTTTATTGTTTCAACATTATTGACAGGTTGTACAATGGATAAATTCCCAGGTGATAAGCTTAGTCCGGACACCTTTTTTAAATCGGAAAATGACCTTGTCATCTATACAAATTCTATGTACGATATCCTCCCTACGGGCCAGCAGCTTTATATTAAAGATGCCAATATATCTGATTATATGGCAACTGCCAATTCGCCGGCACTTCTTGTTAGCGGCAACTATACAGATCAGGAGAGTGAATTACTAACATGGTGGAAATGGGATGCTTTAAGAAATATAAATTATTTTCTGCAGATGAATAATAATGAACAGATACCTCTTAAGGTCAGAGCCAATTATAATGGGATTGCAAGATTTTTCAGAGCATGGTTCTATTTTGATAAACTGAGAATATTCGGGGATGTACCATGGTGTGAGAAAGCGCTATCCAGCACTGATCCAGAGCTTTATTCTCCAAGAGATAGCCGCGTTACAGTAGTTGGAAAAATTATTGAAGATATGGATTATGCAATTGAAAATGTAATTGAATCTTTCAACAGAAACGGTTCTACAATTACAAAAAGTGCTGCATTAGCGTTGAAATCAAGAATATGTCTTTTTGAGGGAACCTACAGAAAATATTGCGGAGATCCTACCCTAAGTGTTACGGCTAATAATCTTTTACAATTAGCATCAGAAGCTGCACAGAGTTTAATTAGTCAAAACAATTTTGCTATTTATCAGAATGGTAATACACCCTACAGGGATCTTTTTACCGGTGAGGGGAGCTTTCCCGGGACAGAGGTAATTCTTGGAGATACATACAGTAGTTCACTTGCCAGATATCATGAAGCAAACTGGTTGTTTACAAGCTCTTCATACGGAAGCCGCCCCGGACTGACAAAAACTTTCGTCAACACATTCCTGAATTCAGATGGAACAAGATTTACTGACAGATCTGATTATGAGTCGATTCCCTTTAACATTGAAACAAAGAACCGCGATTCAAGATTATCCCGGATTATCAGAACTGAAGGATATAAATTATTAGGAAATCTTACAGCTCCGGATTTAGGACATTCAAAAAGTGGATATCATCTGATAAAATATACTCAGGATAACAATTCAAATATGGGAATGGGCAGGAATACAAACTCAGTACCATTGATAAGATATGCAGAAGTTTTGCTTAATCTTGCCGAAGCTAAAGCAGAACTTGGACAAATGACCGATCAGATATGGAACTCCACCATTGCAATTCTTCGTTCAAGAGCAAAAATATCAAATACATCGCGTCCTTTGATAATCGATGTCTATATGAAGAGTTTGTATCCATCAATTAATTCTGTTGATATACTTGAAATACGTAGAGAGAGGGCAATTGAGCTTTTTGCTGAAGGTTTCAGGTTTGATGATTTACGTCGTTGGAGAGAAGGTCATTTGTTAACCCGGAATTGGGATGGTATATATGTAGAAAGTCTTAATACAGAATTTGATCTGAACGGAGATGGAAAAAAAGATGTATGTTTTGTAACTTCAACTCCAGCATCTCCTTCACAAGGAGTATATTATTATATCTCTTCAGCCTCCTTTTCTACTGCTGCAGGAAGAAAAATATTACTATATCCTAATATAACAAAAAAGTTTCCGGATAAAAACTATCTCTATCCTATACCAAAAAGCGCAATATTAAAAAATCCTGCACTCATCCAAAATAGTGGTTGGAATGCTAACTAAAACTACATATTATGAAATTTAAAAAAATTCTTTTTCTATTTTTTGCATTATGTTCTTTAAGTAATGATGCATACTCCCAGGAAATCCGTCGTTCTTCGTTATCTCTTCCAGGTAATATTTTAGGATATATACCATTGAAATGTGATTTCCACTTACATACGATTTTTTCTGATGGTTTGGTCTGGCCAACAGTAAGAGTAGACGAGGCTGTTGCAGAAGGTCTCGATGTCATTGCAATTACCGATCATTTAGAATCCAGGCCTTTTATGAAAAATTTAGGATTTACAAACTTATCTCACTCTATGGGTTACGAATTGGCTATAAAAGCTGCAGACGCAGCAGGAATAATTTTAATTCCAGGGGTTGAAATTACTAAAGAAACTCCTCCAGGTCACTACAATGCTATTTTTATTAAAGATGCCGACAAATTTAAAGCCTGTTATAATAAAGAGAATCCTCGTGATGGCAAATTCATAAGAAAAGCACTTAAAGAGGCCAGAGATCAAGGTGCATACATTTTCTGGAACCATCCGTGGTATGAGGTTCCCCAGAATAAATCAATCTGGTTTCCAATTGTTGATTCACTTTATAACGAGGGTTATATTGATGGAATTGAAGTTGTTAATGCAACAAAATACGATCCTGTTATTTTAGGTTGGGTTCAATCAAAATCGTTAGGAAACATTGCCAATACCGACCTGCATTCACCATCGGAATATGGAAACGGGAGATACAGAACAATGACAATTGTTTTTGCAAAAGAGAAGAGCTTTCAATCCATTCGTGAAGCACTTGAGGATAGAAGATCGGTATCTTATTGTAATGGAATGCTTATTGGTGATAAAATATTTCTCGAAGAGATATTTCATAGATCATTACATATATCTTTTGAATCATTTAATGCTAAAAACGGAGTAATGGTGATAAGAAACAGTTCATCTTTAAAATATGAATTAAAAATTGAGAGGTGTGATAATGCTAAATTATTGACATATACAGGAACTTTAACAATTCCTGCAAATGGCGAAACAGCTGTGAAGGTAAATTTTAAAGAGATGTACGATAAAAATAACGGATTGAAAATTGAAGTGTCAGTGTTAAATCTTGAGATAGAGCCAAATACTCCATTGAAAACAGTTTTACCTGTAATATAGATAAAACAGTGTTTTAACGCTTCGAATAAAAATAGTTTTTAAATCGTATAAAAATGATTAATATTATATGATTTAAAAAACTATGAAAATCATCCTGACATGTTTATTGCTTCTGATAATCTCTTTAGTAGAAGCAACAGAGATCTTTCCGGGGAAAGACTCTTTAAAACCAGATAAAAGGGGAAATCTTCCTGCTTTTATGAAAGGTTCTTACTTTGAGGTTAATTATGGTCACATAGATTACCCTTTCGGTGCAGATGTGCTTGAACCGGGATTTATTCTGAGGGAGGTTACCGTGAGGCACCCTGCAGTACGGCTTGTTTTGCTGGGAAAGGATATAAACAGATATCTTGCTGCTCAGTTAACCTATATGAGACCTGTCTGGTGGGTAAGGTATGATTACGGCAGACAATATGATATTCACAGCAGTGCAAAGAGTAGCAGTGTGTGGATGAATATTGCAGGTCTTACACTTAAGCCAAAATTGCCTATCGGGAAAAGGTTTACAATCTACGGAGAGGGGGGGCTCGGAATAATTACACGACACGGTATAAAGGAGGAGAATGGAGATGTTGTCGTCAAAGATATTGCATCGGCAACCACCACATTTGGAGCAGGTGCCTGTTACAGACTGAGCGACCAGTGGTCATTGCAGATATCTTCAAGTTATACAAGTAAAATAAAGAGACATAATCAACCATATACAACCTTTGCAGGAGGCGGCTTTAAATATTCGTTTACCCCATTCTCCGAAGAGAAGCTCTTAAAAGCGGCACAATCGGGTAGGATACATCCAAAACAGTGGTTGCAGATAAGTCTGTCTACCAATGTGTCCGGATACGGTGTCAATGATCTGATAAGGAAGGCTTATCTTTTCTGGGGGGGCGGATGCGAGGTTAAAACCGGTGTGATGTTCTCATATAAAAGGAATCTGTTTCACTCTCCAAAGGTGTTTGCACTTGATATGGGGTTGAACGGAGCATTCTGGAATTCAAACAGAGACAATACCAAGTTCTTTGCCCTGTCGGTATATCCCGTTTTCAGATTCAACCTCATGCATACCAAATTGATAGATCCATATCTGTTCTATATTTTAGGCGGTCCGGCATACATTTCTGAATCTCAGCTTGACGGGGTAGATACCGGTAAGAAATTTACCTTTTATGATGCAGTGGGTCTTGGTGGATTTTTCGGAAGCGATCGCAGGTTTAATGCGGAGTTAAGTATAGCCCACTATTCGAATGGAAATATCTTCCCGTACAATGGAGGGGTAAAAATTCCTTTAACTCTTACAGTTGGTTATTGTTTCTGATTTTTTGTTAAATTCGTATCGAAAACTTCAATAGGGAACACCTAAATTTAAATATATGGATGCACAGAAAGTGGACATGTTTATCATGTCAAACGGAAAGTTCTTTGAGCCACACCAGCTGGCTTACATAAGAGACCGTCTTATCAATACCGATGAGTCTAAATCGAGCATTCTCTACTCTCTTCAGTTTAAAGATCCTACAGTGGTTCTTATTGTCTCGATTCTTGCAGGACCATTAGGAATTGACAGATTTCTTATTGGGGATACCGGTCTTGGACTTTTGAAATTATTTACTTGTGGTGGCCTTGGGATATGGGCAATAATTGATTTGTTCCTCATTATGGGGGCCACAAGGGAGAAGAACATGGCTTTACTCCATCAGATTCTTTATTAAAATTTAAACAGTATTTTAATGAAACAGATCGGTAAAAATCTTTATCTGATCCTGTTCTTTGCGTGCCTGCTTGGATATGGGTGGCTTCTTTTTAACAGCTATTTTAACTATGGAGCTGAAACGGGAGGGGAGGGGATCGGTATCTGCCCTATAAAAAATGTTACAGGTTACCCTTGTCCGTCTTGCGGCTCCACCCGCTCTGTGATGCATCTCTTTCATGGCGATATATCCATGGCCTTGAGAACAAACCCGATAGGAGTAATTCTTTTTCTCGGTCTTATATTATGCCCACCGTGGATTGCTTTTGATCTAATATCAGGAAAAAGAGGCCTTTATGCCTTTTATTTAAAAGTCGAGGAGTTTGTAAGGATAAAAGCAGTTGCCGTTATTTTGATAATACTGATAGCAATAAACTGGATATGGAACTTTTACAAAGGGTTCTGAATCTTTTTCTTCAGAGGATTATACGGTATTGAGACATAAAAGGTGCTTCCTTTATCTACCTCCGACTCTACCCAAATCTTTCCCTGCATAATATCTACATAGGCCTTTACGATTGAGAGTCCCAACCCGGAACCATCGCTTGGACGGTTGTTGTTGTACTCAGCCTGAACGAAACGGTCAAAGATGACCTCCTGTTTGTTTTGAGGTATCCCTATACCGCTATCTTTAACATAAAAGATAAGTGAATTCCCAACAGTGTAGTTTCCCAGCTCAATAAATCCTGCTTTTGTAAACTTGATTGAGTTCCGGATCAGATTGGTAAGAATTCCGTCAATCTTGTGTTTATCGGTGTCAATCAAAGCGTCCTCTCCTGTAACTGTTTCGTTGATATATAGTTTGAGCCCTTTGTCGTCAGTCTGTTTTTTAAAGAACTGATAGTGGAAATCCATTATCTCTGAAATGTTTATAAATGAGTTTAGTACGGGCAATTGACCAGATTCGATTTTTGATATCTCAATAATATCGTTTATTGTATTCAGAAGTCGTTCACCGCTGCTTTTTATTATGTCAAAATAGAAATGTCTCTCTTCACCGGTTATATCCATATCTTCAAGTACACTTAAAAAACCCAGAATGCCGTTCATCGGGGTTCTTATCTCATGGCTCATGTTAGCCAGAAAGGCCGATTTTAATCTGTCGCTCTCCTGTGCCTTCTCCTTTGCAAGTGTCAACTCCTGAATTGCCAAGTGCTTTTCCGAGATATCTTCAAATATTCCGATTGAACCCGAAATTGCCCCCTCTTTATTGAAAATGGGTGCAAAGTGACCCTTGACAAATGATCTTTTTCTCCCGGTAACAGATTCGTAATAGCCTTCATAGTAAGCAGTTTCTCCGGATAATGCCGAGGTAATTGTACTTACCATCTTTTGGTCTTTCACATTTATAAGGATATTAAAACCCAGGAGTTGCTCCTTTGAAGATCCTATTATATTTATAAACTCCTGATTGAGATCTATAATATTGCTTTCGCAATCTATCTGCACGATTCCGATCGGAGAGCTGTTAAAGATGGTTTTATACCTCTCCTGATTGTCAAGCAGCTTCTTCTCGGCTCTTTTTGTCTCTGAAATATCTTCGACAAAAAGGGTGAAGTAGCCCTTTTCGGTTGAAAAAGCAAAAGTTCTGAGGCAATTTTCACCATTAGGAGTTGTATATTCAAATGTTTGATTACCACCATTTAGTGCGATTTGTGCGTATGCAGATACCCTTTTCTCAATCTCCTCTTTTCCCAGTGCTGTACCAACTTCGCTAAAAAGGCGGCCTATAACATCGGCTGCCTTTGATTTTGTAAGTTGTTCGAATTTTACATTAACATCCAGAAATCTGTAATCGCAGGGGATTCCATCTCTATCCGGAACAATTTCAAAAAATGCATACCCAAAGGGGGCGTGGTGGACAATTGACTTGTAGAACTCGCTTTTCATTAACTTTTGATTTGGACAATAAAGATAAGAAAAACCTTGAAAGCATCGTATATTTGCGGAGTTCTAAACAATACGGAATATGAAAAAATATTTTTTAATACTCACTTTTCTCATTTTCGTTTCGCCAATACACAGCCAGATAAAAACTCTTGATAACAAGGTTTACGATAGTTGGAGAGGAGTAAAAGCTATTCTTGTTTCAAATGATGGGGATGCTGTTTTTACAGAATATGAGAATTATACAGATAAGAAAATTCTGGAGATTAAAATTGGAAGGGCCGGGATTGTGAAGGAGATTAAAGGGGGTGAGGAACCAAAGTTTTTCAGAGGTCAAAAATTTGCATTATACAAGGTAAAAGAGACAATTTTCATGGTTAATCTTATGACTGGAAGAACAGATTTGGTTACTCCGGGAAAGAGTTATGATTGCAGAGAGGATGGATCATTTTTTATAACTAAAAAAATGAATACGGTTTATCTGTTTGGTATTAATGAAAATAAGGATGTTAACATAAAAAATCCGGAACCGGGTTTCATCTTGATTGATTCGCTTAACAACGTTGAAAAATCTTTTTTTGCAGGGAAAAACAGAATCGTATTCCTGGCAAACAGCGACTCGGCAGGGTATAAATCGAGAGAAATAGTTGCGTTTTCGAGTAAAGATGGATTGCGGATTAACAGGGAATCAATCTATAAAACCGGCAAGCATATCAAAGAGTTATCTGCAGACAAATCTGGTGAGAGATTTTTATTTTACGAGAGTGAAGATAGTACCTGGAAAAGCAAAGTCGGATGCACATTGTTAAAAGTTGACGAAAAAGGAATGGCTATAAAAGAGATAACTCTTACAACAGATATTTTACCTCAGGGAATGGTCTTTAACACCAGAAAAGAGCTCTCTTTTTCAAAAGATGAGGATTATCTGAAATTTGAGATTACCCCTTCGGTTGGCAAGGAGGACAAAGATGAAAAGCTTATGATAAACGGCAAGTTCGAATATGAGTTGTGGCGATGGAATGATACACTGCTTCCATCGGAAAAACGAGATATTGAGGGGGCATTTTCAAGGAGTTTTAAATGTGCCTATTATCTTAATGAGAACAGGTTTGTACGACTATCATTCGGGAAGGGTGTTTTTCTGTTGCCCGACGATAATTCTCCCTTTGGTTTTGAGCTTGATAACAGACCATATATGTACACACATTTATGGGAGGATCCGGTTGCGAAGGATTTTTATTGCATAAACAGAAAAACAGGCGAGAGATGGCTTTTCGAAAAAGGTTTTAAAGGGAGCTTTTCAGTATCGGATTCAACTCCTCATGTTTTTACTTATGAACCGGAAAAGGGGGCTTGGTATGTAACCGATCTGCTATTGAGAAAAAAATGGATTATTTCGGACAAGATCCCACATCCTGTCAAAGAGAGATTGTTCGACAAACCACAGGAGGCAGGCTCATACGGACAGGCTGGTCTCACATCTGATTACATATATTTTATTCTATACGACGAGTTTGATGTATGGGCAGTTCCTGTATCGGAAGATGACAAACGGGCAATATGTTTGACAAATGGTTACGGAAGAGTACATAATATAAAATTCAAGATTCTGAACACAGGTTCTGAAAAGGGTAAAAGAGGGGGGATAGATATGAATGGAGAGATTCTTCTCGATGCAGTAAATCTAAACAATATGAACTCCGGTTTTTACAGGGTTAAGGTTGGTAAGAATCCGGTACAACTTATTGAGACAGCGCATAAATACTCTTTTTCAAAAAAGGTTGGGAGCTTATACTATCTGCTTAAAAGAGAAAGTTTTAACGAAGCTCCCGATTACTGGTTGTGTGACAGGAATTTCAAAGAGTTCAAACGATTGACTGGTTTGAACGAGCAGTTAAAAGATTACAGGACAGGCAGTGTAAAGTATATAAACTGGAGGGATAAAACCGGTACTGTGCATACAGGTCTGTTATACACTCCGGTTGGTTATGACTCTACCAAAACATATCCTGTAATTGTCTACTTTTATGAAACAATGAGCCAGGATGCCCACTTTTTCTATGCTCCTGCACCCACAACGTCAACTATTAATCCTCTGATGTTTGTCAGTCGCGGATATGTTATCTTCATGCCTGATATCAGGTTTGAAATTGGCTGGCCCGGGAGGAGTAGTGTGAATATTGTTGAGAGCGGTACCCGCTATCTGATTGACAAGGGAATAGCAGATAGAAGCAGGATTGGGGTGCAGGGTCACAGCTGGGGCGGATATCAGGTGGCATTTCTTATAACCCAGACAGATCTGTTCAGGTGTGCTTGCAGCGAGACAGCTGTGGCAAATATGACATCGGCCTATTCAGGACTACGGGCAGGAGCCGGCAAACCGCGGATGTTTATGTATGAATCCACTCAGAGCAGGATAGGCGGGACTTTATGGGACAGGCAGGAGAACTACATTCAAAATTCGCCGCTCTTTTTCCTGGACAGGGTGACGACTCCTCTTCTTTCAAGACACAGCGATGGAGATGAAGCAGTTCCTTATTCACAGGGGCTTGAACTCTTTCTTGGATTGAAGAGGCTGGGGAAAGAGGTATGGATGTTTAACTATAAGGGTGACGGACACAACATAAAGAAAAGAGAGATAGCCGAAGACTGGACCAGACGAATGGACGAGTACTTCGACTATTATCTTCTCGGGGCACCTAAACCTGACTGGATGTAATTTGTACGATTGGGGAGTTTAAACCTCTGTTACAAATGATTTCTCATCCAGCATATCCTGAACAATCTTTGTTACAGTCCGGAAATCTATTTTGCCGGTTCCCATCATAGGAAGCTCTTTTATAACAAGGAAGTGTTTAGGAAGTGCAATGTTAGGAAGCTCGGAACTCATCTGCCTGATTATCTCCTGCTTATTTACCTCTATTGTAACGGTAGCTATGATTGATGAGCCTCTTATCTCATCGGAAACGTCAACCACACAACATGATACTCCTGTAGGCAGATACTTTTCAAGGGTGTTCTCTACTTTAACCAGCGATACCATCTCGCCGCCAATCTTCACAAATCTTTTGAACCTGCCAGAGTGCCACAGATATCTATCCTCATCGAAATAACCCATATCGCCGGTATTGTACCAGCCATTTTTGATTGCCTCGGCGGTAAGTTCAGGATCACCATAGTAACCCTTCATAACCAGATCACCTTTTACCAGAATCTTACCAACCTCACCAGGTTTGCAATCCTCTCCGGTCTCGAAATTCTCCACTCTTACCTTTACACCCGGAATCACCTTACCTGTACTTCCGGGTCTGTTCATTGTTAGCTTGTTAACAGAAATAACCGGAGAAGTTTCAGTCGCACCATAACCCTCAAGCAACGTTACTCCATGTTTCTTAATCCATCCCTCACGCAGGGCATCGGGACATTTATCTGCACCCGCTACCATAATCCGAAGTGATTTAAAATCTCCCGGCTCCGATTTATGCAGATATCCCCAGAAGAAACTTGGAGTTCCTACCATGATAGTAGGCTTTTCCTCTTTTGCTATGTTGCAAATAGTTTGGAAATCAAGTGGATTGGCATATGTTACCATAGTCATACCGTAATAGAGCGAAACCCAAAGGTTAACGGTCAGACCGAAGATGTGGAAAAAGACAAGATTGGCAAGAAGAATGTCATCACCCGTAATTCCTACATATTTACCGAAATTCTCAATATTGGATGAGATGTTTTTATGTGTAAGCTGTACCGCTTTCGGGTCCTTTTCGCTACCACTGGTAAAGAGGATGGCAATTGTGTCATTCTCTTCACCTTTGTGGATCATATTAAGCAGAAGGTTTACAGGTAGTCTGGATTTTAATGCTGCTTTAAGTTTATCACCGGTACTTATCCCTGCCATGATATCCTCAATCATTATCATCCCGTCAACTACGGGGCAGCCAATTTTTTCAAGAAGGGCTTTGGATGTTATTATTGTTTTAAAATTACATTTTTTCTGTGCATACTTTACGTTTGCCTCGGCTCCCGTTGAGTAGTTAATCATTACAGGAATCCTTCCGCTCATTAGCGCACCAACTGTAGCAAGGGCACATCCGGCCGAAGTCGGAATCATTATTCCCAGAAAGCCGGTTTGATATTTTTTAAATTTTTCACTTAAAATAAGCGCAGCTATGAGCGCTTTGTCATATGGTACTTTTTTATCTGTGGTTTTGTCAATGATAGCTAACTTTTTACCATTCTTTTTTGCCATCCGGACAAATTGCTGATGAAGTAGCATAGTGTTCTGATTTTAGTTTATACCTTTTTATCGCGACGAATATAATGATAAAAAACTAAAACTTGCAAATGTGAGTGTAAATATAGAGGTGCTCTAGTATTAAGTTATACTATAAGTTAGGTTGAGTGAAGTTTTAATGAAAGAAAAATAGTGTAATCTTTTACTAATTTTGACGAACGAATTTAGAAAATATTTTTATTATTTAATATAGACAGTAAATAATTGGTCGGCATTATGCCCGGAGTTTAAGTAGGTGAATTATCAGATTTCCAAACATTATTGTCAGAATTGCAGTCGGGAATGGATGAACTGCCAAGCTCAATTTTTAATATCTGACTTTTCTTAATTTCTATCATACAGGTTTTTTCGTGCTTTTGCCAAACTGTAACCGGGTAATTTAACATTTCAAACTCTCCGGATTTATAAAAAATTTTGAGATTGATTGGCAGAGGAATTCCACCACTGTTTTCAATTAATAAAGAGTATTTTCCATCGCTTTCATTTACAGATAGTATGGCTAAATCAGGACTGGAAAATTCAAAATACCACGGTCTCCAGAACCAGGAGAGATCTTCACCGGCTATATTATCCATTGTATTAAAGAAATCATAGGGTGTCGGATGTTTACCTGCCCACCTTTCAATAAAGATTTTCAATGGGTTTGCGATCCCTTTAGCTGCCATTAATTCAAGAAGATATTGCTGAGCACACGCTGACTTTGAATAAGAAACGTTGAAGTTTATTCCCGGATCAAGTAAATTTGACGGTGTAATAAGCGGAATATCCTTATAGGTTCCGGCAATTGAAAGATATGATTTTATAGTATTAAGATATTTTTTATCCTCTCGTTTATAACCGATTGTTTCTCCAAATTTTTCTCCAATAAGTTTTACCCAACCTTCGTCTATCCAGGCATTCAGACGTTCATTACTCAATAGGTAGAACGGTATGTAGTTGTGAGCTATTTCGTGTGCAGTAAGTTCAGAATACTCTTCGTCCAAAAAAGCCTCACAATTATTTGCGATCATTGGAAACTCCATTGCAGTTATATCTGTACCATGAAAAGTAATATGTTTGTTAAAAGGGTAGGTTATTCCGGGGAATACTGTTGAGAAATATTCAATACTTTGCTTTGCTCTTTTAGCCACATTTCTGAATCCCTGGTTTATAACTCCATAAACTGCACTTGTCCATATTTTTTTATCAGAATTCTTTCCGGAAGTTGCACAACAACCGTCCCAAAGATAGCTTTTGCTCGTAGCCCATGCGAAATCCGGGACATTTTCAGCAACCATTCTCCATATTTTTTCTCTACCTTCCCTGAAAATTCTCTCTTGCTTATAATCCTCTTCTGTTAAGATGTTTACTGTAGTATCTGATTGTCTGGACTTCTCTATTTTATTTAAAATTTCTTCAGAAAAGATCTTATCTTCATTAATACAACTCCCTGTTCCCCATACAATATATCTTTCTGGTACCTCTATATCCACATTAAAATTTGCCAAATCGTTGTAGGTCTCCTGCATCCCATTATAGTTGTTTCTATCCCAACCATAAACATCGTCATAAACTGCAATTTGAGGAAACCAATACCCAACAAAAAAAGTTGAATCGTTAAATGCCCCTTCTCTGAACCCATTATTTGGAAATATGTAACTCCATTTTATGTCAATTATTAATGAACTTTCAGGTACCAATTTGTATTTTTCAGGTAGTTGTAAATTTCCATTAGTCCCTTTTACCGAAAACTCTTTACGGTCATTAATATTAACCGGATTGGAGTTAATTGAGATATTTTCGATTATTATACCACATGTTGTATTTTTTTCGTTTTTTTGATAAACTGCAACGGATCCTTGTTTGTATATATTCTGAATCAGTTTTATAACAATAGAGTTCAGTGTATCAGGACTGTTGTTGAAATATTGTATCTTTCCTGATCCCTTAAGCAGTTTTTTAACAGGATCCAGTGAAGCTTTAAGATTATATTCGGCAAAATTTTGCCAATAATTAATTCCAGGTTTACCATCAACACTTCTTGTCCCTTTTAAAACAGCTGCATTAAACTCTTTGGGAGTAAAGGCGCTATGATTTTGTGCATTGATTATGTTTTGCACCGGAATGGATAACAAAATCAGAAAACAGATGTAGATAGAGGCTCGTTTCATAGTAGTGATATATATATTTGATATGGCAAATATATTTATAAAATTCTAAAAGAGGATATTCTTTACAAGATTATCCTCTTTTATAAAGACCAGTATGAAACTTTTAATATGTTATTGATGTATTAGCATGCCTGTAGATCATATTTTTAGCCACTCCTGTTCCATTGAAAACAGACTTTTCCGGTAAGAAGATATCGGGAGTTGAACCCTCAAAGTCGTAAGTTCTCAATATCCAGTTACCACCTTTGTTTGATAATACCGCAAATGTATTTATCTTATAATAGTTATCAAAACAATGCTCAATATAGGTAATCTCCTCACCTTCAGGCAGGGTTAGCATGTTCTTTCTTTCGGTCTGGTTGGCAGGATTGTAGTAGTGAACTTTGTTATCACCTGTTGAATAATATATTACTGTATTCAATGCAGTACTTGCTCCCCCTTTGAGTGCGAAAACTTTACCGTTTACTATTCCGGAACCTGCTGGGATGACCATTCCGCCAGCACCATAATCATAAATATATCCATACTGGATGTTACTTGTTCCTATCTGCCATAAATAGTGAACGTTGGAAGTTCTGTCTTTGACAATTACGTAGGTACGTCCGGCAGAGGTTGCCTGATACATCTGAGTTCCCATATAAACAAGATCGCAGTTTGTAAAATAGGCCTGACCAACCGGTCCGAGTGTTAACGGAGATGCTTTTACCACTGCATTCTTTACAGGCGCATAGGTGGTAACGTAGTAACCGGCAAGCTCACCTGCGATATCGTCATAGACCAGGGCGGAGCTGGACATTATTGCTACGTTAGGGTTCAGTTTCATGTCGTTAACAGGATATGGGTATCCAAACTCTCCCACATTTGAACCATTGTTATTTACAAAACTTACAGCATTATTATTCATTAGCATAAAACCATTGGTAGTGGCCCAGACACCCTGAGGTTTTTTCACTACAGGTCTCTCTAAAAATGCTTCATCCCACCTCTTAAGCAATTTCAGATTTTCACCATGATAAATTCTCATATCCTCATCGGTACATACCATTATTGCAGGTTTTAAAGTATTTCTTGTAACAGTACCATCGGCATTCACAACGTTGTAGTGATAACGATTTACCTCATAAGTTGTGCGGATTGGTTTTCCGGGCAGATCATCTCCGTTTATCTTTTTGAGAATACTTTTGTTTACAACACCGTTTCTGTCTATAAAATCGATATCGGTACGACCGTTTTCATATTTGTTTATGTAGTAACCAATTCCGAATATGCTTGAAACTGTAAGAACAGATTTTTTGTAGACAGATGTTTTGTTAACCTTGTTTGTAGCTTTAAACACAAGTTGGTATGTGCCTGACATTAAGCTTACAGGGTAGTCAAGTTTTTTGCTTTTTCCAAGAGTGTCACATTGCGTGCTAACAATGAGACCGGGATAGGCATACCATACATAGTCATAAAGTGCCTCATCTCCAACCATTACCGGATCTATAGTGAGTTTCTCAAGTGATATTGCCGAGTATGAATCTTCAATTCCTGAAACCAGAATAGGTGCAACATCCTTCGGGTCTTTGTACTCATAATTGCCGGTGTCTTTAATACAACCTGTCACATTAACTAAGAGTACCAATGCTAAAATATATTTTAATATATGTTTCATAGTTTGGATTAATTAAGGGAAAATAACTCTGGTGATACCATCGGCCTCATAAAGAGGGCCATATGTTTTTTCATATTCTGCCAGCTTTGTTTTTGCTTTAAGGGCGAGATATACTCTGTAATCAGTTGTAAGAGTTTGGTCAAAATCGCTGAATCCTACATAATTGATTATAAATCTCATCTTCTCTTGTCCCCAAGGTCCAAAAATTGACAAAAAGCTGTTTGCAACATCCCAAAGCGCCGGTTTAACTGCCATTGCAGTTATTTTTATCGAAAATTTCGTGCGATCTTTAATTCCTGCTATAAAATGCTCATTCGTAGTGATCTCCATCTCAAGTTTGAACTCATTGGTATTCATCTCGGGAAGACGTTTTACCACAACAGGAATTGCGGTAGAGACTTTATTTGCAGGAAGAACCATATATTTTGCTAAAGTTGGGTCATTCAGAGCTACATAATGCACTCCTGCTATTGCGGCTCCTGCACTCTCTTTATTTGACTGAACGATGGGAAGCGACCTCTCTTTATCGGACGGAAGCCCGGTGAGCATTACATCTACCCAGATAGTATCTTCATTCTTGTTACTTTCTGTCAGAAAGAATGAATAGGAGAGGCTATCGGTCTGGAGAGCCCCCTTACTGTTGCTTGTTCCTCTGAAAAAGAAGAGCGAGCTCTCTCCTTCAAATTTATTAACCAGCTTCTCCTGGCAAGATGTGACTGCCAGAGCCAAAGCAAGAGTTAAAAACGTATATTTTAGTGTTTTAATTTTCATAAATTAAGTTGTTTATTCGAACATTGATTGTGATTCAGGAAGTGGTAGTTTATAGACTGCCTCGGATATGTTTTTAACCACAGGCCATGTGAATTTGTTATAATTGAGCCTCTTGTAGAAGAAAAACATTTGTCCCTCTCCGTAAAACTCTTTCCGGTACTCTTTTTCAAGACGATCTTTGATGGCGGTTGCCGATGTCAGTGTGCCGTCAATCGATGGATCCAGAACCCTTGCAATTCTGTAGTCGCGGAAAAGAGTTTCACCACCGCATTCGGCTGCTATAAAGTACATCTCCGAAAGTCTGATGAGCGGAATATCTTTAACGGCAGTTTTACTGTCGGTATCATTGTACTTTTTGAAGAAGTTGAAATTGCCTGCCAGCGGAATTACTCTGACCTCCCAGAGACGGTTGTTTCTGTAACGTATATCTGAGGCGTGCAGAGTGGTTTCATAAGCTGTATTCAGATATGTTGCATTCTGGGTATAGGCTGTATTGTTGTTAAAAAATACCGATGTTAGGGTTTGTGTTGAAAGTGTGTTGCTTACGGCGAAAATATGCTCGGTAGGGAATGTGAGCTGGCCATTGTTGGCAGCAGTCTCGTTACCTAAGGTAAATTTGGCAGTACCGTCGCTGTTTTTTGCATTGATTACTGCCTGAGCATTTTCCAGAGCATTTGCAGCCTCTCCGATCCAAAGGTAGTAACGGGCTTTAGTAGCTTTTACAGCGTAAAAGTTAAAACGAACCTGTCTGAAAAAATGGTACTCATCGGCAGGGTAGGGCTTCGTTTTGTCTATACCTGCCAGAGTTGCGGGAGAGTTCAGAACTGCATTGGAGTATGTAAGTACGGGATCGCCGGCTAAAAGTTGTTCTGCACTGTTGAGGTCGGCAATGATGTTGTCCAGAACCTCTTTGTAGGTGTTTGCAATAAGTTTGTTCGGATCTTTTGTAACGTTTTTAACATATGGTATTGCTTTGTCGGTAAGGATCATACTACCCGGAACGCCTCCCCAGAATCTTAAAATTTCGAAATGAAGGAATGCCCTCAAACCAAGAGCTTCACCCCTGATGAGATCATAATTTCCGTTTGTAAACATATCCTTTTTTGCATCAATCTCTTCGAGAATTGAGTTTATATTCAGGATAGTCTGATAGTATTGCAGCCAAACGCTTTCAAAAAGATTTTTACTCGTTGTCTGGGTATAGTCAAAACTACTGAGATATGCCGATAGGGTACCAGAAACCGGGGTCCAGTGTTGTGAAATGAGTTCGGGCAGAACCATTGTTGTGTTCAATCCGTAAAGAGATGGTGTAGCCATTCTGATGTATGCACCTATGAGTACATCTTTGAATCCCTGCTCGTTCCCGAAGATTGCATTTTTCCGCAACTCCAGCTCAGGCTGTATATCCAGCCACTTATTACAAGAGGCAAGAGATAGTGTCGCTGCAATTATTATTAAATATATCTTTTTCATCTTCATTCTTTTTGATTTTGTTAATTGCATTTAAAATCTTGCAGTTATAGATAGTGAAAATTTTCTTGCGAATGGATAATAAAGCCCTCTCTCCTGTTTTATTGTTGAGATATAGAAGAGATCTTCGGCATAGAATCCAAATGAGAGATAGTCCATATTCAGACTCTTTTTAAGCCATTCGGTGCTGAATTCATAGTTTATGTTGAGAGAGTTCAGATTTATTGCATTCTCTTTCATTACAAAACGGGAAGAGGCATATGTAGCGTTAAAATCTCTGATATTTTTAAAAGCAGCAATATCACCCGGATTTTGCCAACGCTCATACAAAGCTCTCTTATCGAGGTTTCCCCAAGGGTTGTTCACCTGTCTCGATAGGCTTATATTTTCCACTTTATCTACAAGACTCTGATTGTAAATATATCCGCCTACCTTATAGGACATTGTTGCATTGAATGTTATATTTTTCCATCTGAACATTGTTCTGAGGTTTCCCCAGATTTTAGGTTCGTTTACGCCACTTGCAACTTTATCCTGAGCATCCCAGGTGTAGACTCTCTCTCCGAATCTGTTCAGGAAGAGCTCCTGTCCGGTTGCCGGATCAATACCCAATGAGCGAACAACAAAGATTGTATTCATAGATTGCCCCTCCTGATACAGGAAACTTGGGTTGGGACCCGCATCCTTCATTAATTCGGAGTTAAGAAACTCAAGAGCGTTGGAGATTTTGAGGATTTTATTCACATTGTGAGCAAGATTTCCGCCCACAGACCATGTGACTCTTTTGCTTACATCTCTGATAATAAACAGGTTTGCATCAACTTCGACACCTCTGTTTCTGACTTCGCCAATATTTGCTTTGTAACTTGGGAATCCACCGGCTGTAGGCAGGTTGACATCTGTAAGGAGCTCCTCGGTAAGCTTGTTATAATAATCGATATTCATACGTAAACGACCGTTGAAGAGGGAGCTTTCCAAACCTATATTTGTGTGTTTGGTCTTTTGCCACGAAAGATCGGGATTGCCAAGTCCTATCATATATGTTCCGTTCCAGAATTTATAGCTCTCCTGGCCAAAGTATCTGTATGTTGTAAGTGCCTGGTATGAACTGAAATTCTGTGATCCGGTTGTGCCATATGAGAGTCTTAACCTTAGCGAATTGATTGCGTTGATATTACTTATAAATTTTTCGTTGTGCATATTCCATCCCAATCCGGCAGACCAGAACGGAGCTGTACGATCGTTACTTCCGAATTTTGACGATCCTTCAATTTTACCTGAGAAATCGGCAAAGTATCTTCTGTCATATGTGTAGTTTACGTTTAGGATGCTCCCTAACCGGCGTGAATGTTGCTCACTACTGTAAGGTTTACCAAGTGCATAGGCACCGGCCATTCCAAGATTTTTCATGTTGGATGCCGAAAATCCTCTCCCCTGAACGGAGTAAGACTCTGCCGACTCTTCGGCTACATTGGCGCTAAGACCTGCGTAAAGCTGATGTATATCCCTGAATGTCTTTTTATAGTTTAGTGTTGCCGATCCTTCATATGAAAACTGATAGCCAGTTGTGTATGTGTAACTTCCTCTCATGTTAAAGTTTTCGCCGGTATAGTCGCCGGTATCGAAACTTGTATGATCACGTGAGAGATATTTGTCTGTACGACTATCCTGTTTAACAACTCCGAAATTGGCTCTGAGCATTAAATCCTTGTTTATCTGCCACTCAATTGCCAGATTGTTCTGTATGCTGGTATAGCTTCCATCGTCACGTGTTGGCAATGATGCGTTATAAAGTGGATTACCGACTCTTTGCGGAGTGTTTGAAGATGGAAGTGGTTCAACGAGCATCTTCTTGAGGTGTCCTTCGTTATCGTAAGGGGTGTAAATTGGATTTGCTGTAGTGTACTCCGAGAAATCACCGTATGGTGAATTGCGGTTTTTATTATGAGTTACTGTAAAGTCGTTCTGGAATTTAAGATTTTTCAAAGTGTACTGGAAAAAGAGATTACCGGAAAAATTATTTCTTGAAGACTCTTTCATTACACCCATGATATTGTTGTAGGAGATACTTCCTGCATAGTTAAAATGCTCGGCACCACCATCAACTCTAACGCTGTGTCTGTTGCCGACTCCTGTTCTTACCGGATATTTGAGCCAGTATGTGTCAACACCACGTTCAACTTCGATGAGGCGTTGGTTGTAAAGTTCCTGTAAGTTTTGATTGCTGGGGTTATACACCGAGTTGAACAGGTTGGCAGCCTTCTCGAACTGAAGTTTCTCACGTGAATTCATGAGATTGTACGAGGTAAAATCGGGAGCTTCAATATTAATCCCACCACGATAGCTCACTCTGAGTTTACCCTCTGCCGGTCTTTTAAGAGTTATAACAACAATTCCGTTTGCACCTCTTGAACCATACATTGCGGTTGCACTGGCATCTTTCAACAGAGTGATACTCTCAACCAGCTCTTCATCCATATCCATAACTCTTTGCAGAGAGACTTCAAAACCATCCATTATAAAGAGGGGAAGATTTGCATTGCTTTGTACGCTGCTCTCTTCCTGCAGATTGCGGACATTTACATCCATGCTGGTACGCCCCCTGATTGTAATATCTGGCATCTTATTCGGATCGGAACCAAATTCCAGGTTATCTGTTATATTAAAGCTTGGATCGATATTTCTTATTGAAATTAAGATGTTTCTGTTTCCGGATGCCTTTAACTCCTTGTCGGAAATTGTTGTTAATGATCCAGTATAACTCTCTCTCGATTTGTTGAATATACCTGTAACCACCACCTGGTTAATGGACATTTCATCATCTTCAAGAGTAACATTAACTACTGCTTTACCGGAGATATTCACCTCTTTGGTTTTCTTTCCCATAAAGGAGAAGACCAGAATACTCTTATCGGATGGGACGTTAAGTTCAAAACTTCCATCCTCTTTGGTAACCATTCCTGTTAGTGTGCCCTTAACCATGACTGCTGTGCCCGGGAGCGGTTTACCATCGGCCTCTGTTACAATACCTGTCACCTTAACCGGTTTCTGATCGGCAGGTTTTTGAGTTGACTGACTCCTGGCACTCAAAACAACCACATTATCTTCAACCGTGTAGGTGAAAGGTTTACCTGACAGTACAAGATCCATGAGTCGTTTTATTGTTGCATCAGTGACGTTTATACTAAAACG
Source organism: uncultured Muribaculaceae bacterium (assembly GCA_964521685.1). Classification (GTDB taxonomy): domain Bacteria; phylum Bacteroidota; class Bacteroidia; order Bacteroidales; family UBA932; genus Bact-08. Next base: position 6,196 of record CAZFTS010000024.1, on the reverse strand, counting down.
CCCGATGCCTCTTGCAGTCTCGGTACTGTACATAAAGGTGTAATCTGTTTGCGATTCGACATCGCGAACAACCTCTTCAAACGTTACATTTTGTTTGTTGATGCTAATCTGCCGGCTATTCTGTGCATGTAGCTGCAAGGGAAAGAGACCGGCCAAACAAAGCATGGCAATAATCCATTTTTTTTTCATACTTTTACTGTTTGGGTTTAGTGGGTTCTAAAAAACTGTTTTCTTTGTCGGAGCCGGTTTGAGGAAAAGAACCCGTTGAATCCTCTCACCGCTCATTTAACCGGAGTTCCTGGCCGAATTCCGGTTAATGGGTGGTTTATTTTTTTGTTATTTTTTTCCTGGTAATATTGTTACTGAGTTATCGGTTACTTTGAACTCTATCTCACCTGTCTTCTCCATCAAGTCCATTAATCTTCCGAAATTGTTTGATCTTGGTAGTTTGAAACGGAATTTCTTATCTTTCATTGAACCGTCATTAAAATCATAACTGAATCCAAACCAAAGGCTAAACTCTTTCATAATCTCGTCAAGGGATCTGTTTTCAAATACAAACATTCCGTTAGCCCTTTCAAGGTAAAAGCCGGTATCTGTATTCTCAATTATTACCTCTTTACTCTCTTTGTTAAGTATAGCCATCTGGTTTGGAGAGAGTTCCATGTTGTTTATCAAAACTTTTCCGGAAACCAGTGCAGTCTCAATTTTTGTCTCACTTTCATATGCTCTTACATTGAAACTTGTTCCAAGGACAGAAATTTTTGCATCTCCGGCAGTAACATGAAATGGCCTTGCCGGATCCTTTTCAACATCGAAATATCCTTCACCGGTTAGTTTAACATCTCTCTCTTTATTGTTGAAAAACGATGGGAATACCAGTTCCGATCCGGGATAGAGTGTTACAGTTGTACCATCTTCTAGTTTGAGAATATGAGTTTTACCGCTGGAAACCTTTACTTTCAATATTTCGGCCACTAAAATTTCGGAATCATTTCCGGTCTCTATTTTTATTGGTTTAATAATGTTTTTAATATCAGTCTCTTTATCGAGAACAATGCTCTCACCGGATTGATATTCAAGTACTGCATCCCCGGAAATCAGCGGAAGTGTTTCTCCATGACTTTGTTCGGTATTTTTAAAGAGATAGAGGCTGAGTGGAATTGAAATGATAACAATAAAAATTGCCGCATAACGCAAAATCTGTTGTGTAAGTTTTTTTTGCGGTCTGTTTATTCTTTTTTCGATTGAGCTCCAAACTCTCTCTTCTGCTACTATATCCGAGTGGATGTGCTCCCCATTTTTTAAAATTTCCGCTAAACTATCTGCACCAATACCTCTCTCTTTAATGAGGCTCTCCAATTCAGATTTCTCAATCTCTGACAGGTCGTTAGTTGCATATTTTGCAAGTAATTGAGCCATCATGACCGATTCGACATACCTTTTCATATTCCTTATTTTATCTATCTATTATCCACAACCGGGGAAAAGGTATTATCCACTTATTAAAATTTTATTTAAATTTTGAATTATGAGAAAAAGTCTATTTTTGTTAGTGAAATAATTGTTCATAAAAGCGATTTTTCACCCTATCTGTTTATGGAAGAGTTAATAAAGAAATTTAAGGCGGGAGATCAGCGCTCTTTTGAGAAGCTGTTTCAGGCTCTTTTCTCTTCCGGTCACCGGTTTGTGAAAACATTTATGGTTGATGATGAGAGTGCCGATGATATTCTTCAGGAGGTGTTCATCAGTATTTGGGAGAAGAGAGCGATTTTCGAAAATGAGAATCACCTGAAAGCCTATTTTTATAAATCTCTGAGAAATAATACTGTAAAACGTATTGTCAGAACCAGGAAGGGGGTAAATCTTGAAAATATAGGGAGTAAAGAGAGTGATGATCTTTTTGAAAAAATTGTTGAGATTGAATTCAGCAGAGAGTTGTCACGTTCAATTTCACAGCTGCCCGAAAAGCGCAGGGAGATAATTTTGCTTGCATTATCAGGTATGACTGCCGGGCAGATATCGGAATCACTCAACATATCGGTAAACACAATAAAAAGCCAAAAGACAAAAGCCTATTCAACTCTGAGAGATCAGCTCAAGGATATGAACACTTTTGTCTTCTGGACAATTTTCTAATCTGGTCAGACTTTTTTCTTTCTCTCCAGATCCTTTTTAATCTTATCGGCTACCTGGGCGTTATTAATTAATGCCACAATGTTTTGGATCTGCTCATCACTCCACAATTCGGCAAGTGCCGGTATCGTAAAATAGAGTAGTCTGTCAAGTTCGTTTTTATCTGAAGTCTGGAATGCCAGAATATTCTTGCCAAGTACCTGGGCACCGCTCTTAGTCATGTACACTGCAATAGCCTCTTTGTATATATTCAGAATATCTGAGTTTGTTAATTTCAAATTATTCAGCAAAAGATTCTTCTCGTCAATATCTGCCTGAACCGGATTTCTTTGTCTTCCAAGTATTCCTGCGTAGTAGGCTTCAAATTTCTTTTTTAGCAGCAGATCTGTCTTCTCTCTTCCGATTTTCTGCCTGAATTTTTCAAGATTGTCAATTACGAATTTCCCTCTTGGTGACTCCAGTCTTGCCATATCGTCAAAAATAAAGAGACACTCTTCGCAAATGATCTCATCGTCGGAGAGTGAATTTGCGAACTCTTCTACCATCTTTGAATTATCTACGGTGAATGTGCCTCCCAAAGCTTTGAGATAATTGGCTACAAGCTTTTTATCGCGATTACCCTCGTTGTAGCTTTTTTGCAGCACTCCAAATGCCTTTTCAGGGTTGAATGACTCTTCAACTTTATCGATAAATGCCAGACTAAGAATACCTCCGGCGAACATATGTAGTAAATTGCCGTCACCATCCAGAATTACAAAAGTAGGGTAGGCATTAATTCCAAATTTCTTCTTTACTGCCGGACCCTCTTCTCCCTTTTCGGCATTGAATTTTACGCTTACGTATTTAGGATTGAAGTAATCTCCCATCTCTTTCATTGGGTAGATCTCCTTATCCATCATTTTACATGGTCCGCACCAGTCTGTGTAAGTGTCTATAAATACAAACTTCTTTTCGGATTTTGCTTTTGCAATAGCTTGTTCCAAAGTGAGATCCTGGAAATTAATTCCCTGTGCAGATGCTACCATTGAGGTGAACAGAATGGCCAACATCAGAAATGTTTTTTTCATAAAATAATACGGATTTAATATTTGTTTTCTCAGATAATATCCGTCAGTTGGAAAAAGGTATTATCCGGAAAAAAATATAAAACGCCTAATTGTTGGTTGTGATTGTTTCGCCTACAGTTTTTGATGAGAATTTCATCTCTTCTCCGGTTTCGCCCTGTTTCATTATTGTATTGGCTGTCAACTCCTGCTTTATTTTGGATTCAATAACCCATCCGCTTTTACGATCTATCTTAATTTCACATATACCTTTACCACTCATTTCTATGTTCATCTTCTGACCGTTCACCTCTTTTGTTCCGTTGCCGTCGGCTAATTTGATAGTTGAGATTCCCTTAAGGGTGGCAGTGTTTGAATCTAAGTTAATTAGTTCATATTCAGTATCGGTATTAACTAGAACACCTGAGTTTAACACTGTGGAAATAACCCATTTTTCCCCGATACCAACTTTTTTTGACGGATAGAATGCAAATTGGGATAGAATATTATTTTTGAAAGCATCCTTACCGTAACTCTGCTCCAGCTGACTCTTCATCTGAGTCATAGGACCGGCACCGAGATCCATTTTGCTCAGATCATCAAAAATAGATTTAATGAGCTCATCAAAGTTCTCTAATTGAGTTATCTGACCATATTTTGACATTCTTACAATAAATGCTTTATCTGAATATTTTTGTAAAAACATTGATAAATAGTCTTTTGCCCCGGTGTTTCCGGAAGATGCATTCAGATTGAAAAACGGGCTTTTAACCTCCATTCGGGTGCTGTCGTACTTAACTTCTAATTTGTAATCGTCGTTTTCAATACATAGAACTTTAAAGGAAACATTTCCTGAAATCTTCATATCTATATTGAAATTCATCCCTGACATCTCCTGTGCCATGTTAGTTGTAGAGACAGAGTTTTGTTTGTAAACTTTTCCAACTTCAAGGTTTAATTTCAGATCGGTTTGTTGGGCCTGCAGCGAAAAGGAGACTGCCAGTGCAACTACGAGAATAAGGATTTTTTTCATTTGAATGTGTTTTTGAAATTTATTGATTATAAAGGTGCAAGATATAAAAATTTGCTATAAATATATTAATAAATTTCAATATTGTATTTATTTAGAAGACCTTTTACCCCGGAAAGTGAGAATTTTGCATTTTTCAGCCTGTTATTCTCAGGATCAATTATATAGTTGTATGACGTTCTAAGATCTGCTTTCTCCAGTATTGTGTTGTCGAAAATTGTCCCTTCCAGATTGCAGTTTTCAAATTCGGCAGATGTAAGATCACACTCCCCGAAATCGGCCTCTTTTATCTGAGTGTTGATAAAATTTGTCTGCTTTAACTTTAGTTTATAAAAGGTCGAGTTGTTCAGAATGCAATTTTCAAAGTAAAGTGATAATCCGAATTTATTGCAATCTTCAAAGTGAAGTCCCAGCATTTTACAATTAATGAACTTTGAGTCTCTGAATGAGGTGTTTGTCAGATTGACAAGGGATAAGTTGCAATCTGAGAAGATGCAGTCGGCAAATCTGATTTCCGAAAGGTCAGATCCCGTAAAGTCGCAATTAATAAATTGACAGATATCGTAATCACCCTTTCCAAGATCTTTCTCTTTATAATCTTCTTTACTGAAGATCTGACTTTCAAAAATCGACATATTTCTTAATGTAATTAATTTTCTTCTTCTTTTCTCTTTTTGAGCCGGCCTGCATCCTTCAGACTCTTGTTAATCATCCATTCCAGCTGTCCGTTTATACTTCTGAACTCATCGGCAGCCCACTTTTCAATGGCCTTCATGGTTTCAGAATCTATCCGCAGAACAAATGATTTTTTCTCTGCCATCTTCTATTGATTTAAAGTACCTGCATTAATTACCGGTGCAGTCTCTTTGTCTCCGCAGAGAACTACCAGTAAATTACTTACCATTGCCGCTTTCTTCTCCTCGTCAAGCTCGACAATTTTCTTATTTGAGAGAAGTTTAAGTGCTCCCTCTACCATTCCTACTGCACCCTCTACCATCTTGCTCCTTGCGGCGATAATCGCAGTTGCCTGTTGTCTCTTAAGCATTGCCTGTGCAATTTCCGGAGCGTAAGCCAGATATCCGATTCTTGCCTCAATAACTGTTATGCCGGCAAGTTTAAGACGCTCGGAAACCTCCTCTTCAAGACTTTTGTTCACATCCTCAAAATTTGAGCTCAAGGTGATTGTAGCCTTTTCATCTTCAAACTGATCGTAAGGGAAAGAGCCCGCAAGTTTACGAACGGCCGAATCGGTCTGTACCTTAACGAACTCTTCAAAATTGTCAACTTCATAAAGTGCTTTGTATGTATCATCAACCTTCCATACCAATATCGAGCTGATCATGATAGGGTTACCAAGCTTGTCGTTTACCTTGATCCTTTCACTCTCAAAGTTGCGGGCCTTCATTGAAATAGCATATTTAGCATAAAACGGAAGCACCCAATAGAATCCGCTCTCCTTAACAGTTCCGGTGTAAGCACCGAACAGCAATAATACCTTTGAATTGTTAGGATTGATGATGAAAAAACCGGGAACCAAAAAAATGAATATGAGCAGAGATGCAATGCCTAAGATCACATAAGACTGTGTAAGGCAATAGATGCCGGAGGCCAGAGCCAGCATAAGAACCGAGAACATCAGATAGCCGTTTGTTGCATTAATGATAACTTCTTTTTTCATAAAAGTGATATTAAAATGATATTATTATGAAATCAAAAGTAGTGCAATTTTTTTAATTACCAAAAATATTTTTTTATTTTTTGTTATTAGAATTTGCTACTTTAAAAACCAAGGAGTTGTGGTAGGGTCGGTTGAGAAGAAGTTGAGCAACATATTCGCAACCTTTAGCCTTCCCGAATTTGACGGATGAACTCCGTCTGCCTGGTAATCTGCTTGCACCCAGGTTACTCCATCTTTTCTCGGTTTTGTGCCTTCGGTCCAGAAATAGGGCCCCCAGGCCAGCCATGCCGATTTTGGCTGAACACCTTT
>CAZFTS010000023.1:0-55689 GCA_964521685.1 uncultured Muribaculaceae bacterium | reverse complement strand
CCAAGGTTCTTGGGAAAAAACACCTTCAAGGTGGGGTAACCTTGCCAAGGTTCTTAATAAAAGTTTTATTTATAATTAAAACTTTTCCGATTATGAACAATAGTTTTAAGTATAACTAAAACTTTTCCAACAAAAAACCACAATTCTTAGACCCTTGTAAAGTGGTTCTTAAAGTTAAAGCAAAACAGAGGCGAGCATGAATGCCTCTGTTTTGTTTAACAAATACAAATTTTAACACAACCTAATGATTAAGAGAGGTAAGCATATATGTCAAAACATAAGCAATCGCTTTAGAAAATTTTAAAAATTGTATGGTTTTTAAAATTTTCTAACCTGCATAGGATAGGCTTAATATCAATCATTTACCTCAAATTGCGCCAAAGTGTCCCTTGCCAGTCCAAAAATTTTAAAAAACACCAAATTTTTTAAAATTTTTGAGACCGCTGAGCTAGAATTACAAAACAGTGCTCTCCTACCCAACCAATAAGGTCGTTCTTAATTGCCTGATTGTCAAAACAAAACGAGGCTGCGGTACTTGCCGCAGTTTTGCTTTTGACCAAAATCCCAAGAACCTTGGCAAGGTTACCCAACCTTCTACAACACTTTTCCCAAGAACCTTGGCAAGGTTACCCAACCTTCTGCAACATTTTTCCCAAGAACCTTGGCAAGGTTACTTCACTTTGGCGAAGATGACTTTGCCGTCCATGGTGGTGATGAGGAGGTTGCGGTGGCCTATGGGGCGGATGTAGTTGATGAGGGCGACGGAGAAATTTTGGTGCCAGAGTTTTTTACCGGTTTTGGCGTCAAGGGCGTAGATGTTGCCTTTGTCGGTTGGGATGAAGAGCATGTCGTAGGCTGTGGTTATTGGTGATGGGGCTATTTCATAGCCGAAGCCCACATTGCTGGCCCATTTCAGAATTGGTGTGCCAACAACAGTTGGCACAGTTGGCTTGTTGTAAGGCCCGGCGCTGTAGGCGAAGACGGTGTCCTGCATGGTCTTGACGTAGATGGTGCTGCCATCGGAACTCATGCCAATGGATTCCCTGCCCCCACGGACACTCCAAAGCTCTACACCCGTCGAAGCATCAATTGCGTGGGTACGACGCTCAGGAGTGACTAAAAACACCTTCCCATCCGACTTAACAGGCCAAACAGCAGCAGGCGACAAACCCCTGCCCTTCTTGTTGGTCCACTCCCACAGAAGCGAACCCGTAGAAGGATTGAAAGCATACAAATGGCTCGCCCAATCACCTATGTACACACCCTGAGCATCTACCCAAGGCTTGGCCTCCATGAAACCACGAACCTTAGGATAAACCCACAAAAGCCGGCCGGAATTCAAATCAATCGCACGGAAACAGTTATCAGACGCACCAATGTAAACAACCCCGTTATAGATAGCAGGAGACCCCAAAACACTCGAAGCAGCCTCAACTGTCCACTTAAGCTTACCAGTACGCGCATCCAGACAATAAATGTTCCCATCACTCGACCCAAAAACCAACCGGCCAGTCTTCTCACACACCTCAGGCGAAGAAAAAACCTTCCCCCCACTCTTGAAACTCCACATAACACCACCGTCGGCGGCATCAAGAGCCTTAACGAACCCAGCAGTATTCGAAATAAACACCATATTAAAAGCAAAAGCCGCCGCCGACCCTATATCCGAATCATCCTGAAACTCCCACTCAACAGCACACGGCAAATCACCACCAGTAATCAACGAAGAACCAACACCACGAAGCGCCTGCTTATGCCACGCCTTATGAGTAACCCCATTCGAACGCTCAGCCACAAACAACGAATCCGCAGTCAAAGTAACCAAATTGTACCCCGAATAGGAAGGCTTCCCGGCAGAGGAGACCCCACGCAAATTCGAACGCCCCATCACACCCGGAATCCCCCCGAAATCCATCACTTTATTCACATGACCATGACCACAAAAAGAGATCTGCGTATTAACCCTCTTAAGCAGATTAATTACAGTTTGATAGTTAGACATCTCCTGATTAAGCGGATAGTGATTCACAAAGATCACCGGAACACCCCTTGGCAAAGCAAGCGTCAACGAGTCCAGCCACACAATGCTTTCACGCGGAACCAACGCAGGAGCCATACGCATATTTGGCCCCGAATTGGTACCGATAAACTGAAATCCCTTAAAATTGAAATTAAAATGTTCGTACCCGAAAACAGCTGAAAACGTGTTACATCCACTCTCGCTCCACTTCGCATCATGATTCCCCGCAACAACATAATAAGGAATCTTAAGCTCATCTATTACAGATTTTGCTAAAAGTATCTCATCGTCACTACCAAACTCGGTGATATCGCCCGCCATGATTACGAAGTCGACACCTTTCAAATTGTTAATATCTGTAATAGAATTACGCAGATCCTCTACATTCGCAGCAACCTCCGAAACATGCAGATCGGCCAGATATGCGAACCTCACAACAACCCGCCCCTTAGCCGAAGTCTCATCGTTAAGCGAAATATTCGCACATGCTGCATAACCACTTACACACAACATGAGCAATGCGAGAGACAATAAAACCCTCTTCATAATATTTAATTATTAAGTAAATCCCCTTTCCAAGTAATGATACGCCAAAATAAATAAAAAAAAATGTCAATTAAAAATTTTAGCCTCAATACTAACCAAAAAACATACTATATATATATAATCATCAAAATCAGACATTAAATTACAACGAAATTGTTAATATTTTCAAAATAAATATTGGCAGTCAACATTTTTGAATTATATTTGTCTTGGCGAAAAACTTCTTTACTGGTGGCTTACACAAGTGCTTTCAAATAGCCCTTAATGTGACTCACCGTCATTTTTTCGTTACTGCCTATGACTTTGCTACCTGGAAAACTTAAACAAATTTTACGGCTAATACTTAGCAGTTATATGCCACGGTGGATCATTTTTGGGATCGACCTGGTAATTGTCGCACTGTCATTCACCTCACTCTGGTACTTCAGAGAGACAATAGCCGCAACAAAAGGTGAGTTCTTCACCTACAAACTCCTTCTCGCAACAACCCTCTACGCCATAACATCACTCCTGTTCCGCACCTACCGCGGCGTAGTAAGATTCTCAACCGTACACGACCTCCGCAAACTCGCACAAGGCGCAATGGTAGCCACCATCCTGTACATAACCACAGGAATCATCTTCAACCAACTCAACGCCAACTCCGGCAACTTCACCCGATTCAACCTCTTCTTCCCCGTAATACTCGGCTTCATTGTAATAGCCGGCCAACTAATCATGCGATTCTCGGTAAGAAGCCTGTTCGAAGCACTCGAAAGCACAAACTACAACGAACATAAAACCAAAGTCTTCGTACTCGGGGCCGATCACGAATCCATAAAGCTCACCAACCAGATCCAGGGCGAAAAAGAGAACCCATACAAACCAATCGCATTCATCTCACTCACCCCCGCACTCGCAAACAAAAGCGTATGCGGGCTCCCAATCCTGCACATAAACGGAGGGATAGCCACCCATATGGCAAAATACAAAGTGAGAAGCATGCTGGTAACCAAAACAATGCTCAACACTGTCCCAAAAGAGTTTTACGACAAATGCATTGTAGAGGGGCTGGAGCTGCTGCTCGTAAACAGCATAAGCAAATACAACGACGAGGAGATACCGCCCCAGATAAACAAAATCAAGATCGAAGACCTTCTCGGACGCAACGCAATAGAGATGGACAAAGAGTCCATCAAAGATCAGTTTGACGGGCAGGTGATACTCATCACCGGAGCCGCAGGGTCTATAGGCTCCGAGATAGCCCGCCAGGTGATCCAGTTCAAATGCAAAAGAATAGTACTGGTAGATCAGGCAGAAACACCACTCAACGACCTCTGGCTTGAACTTCTCGCACTCAAAACCGGAGTAGAGATCAAACCAATCGTAGCCAGCGTAAGCAACTACATAAGAATGAGGCAGATATTCAGCTGTGCACAACCATCCCTCGTATTCCACGCCGCAGCCTACAAACATGTCCCAATGATGGAGTTCCACCCATCTACAGCCGTAGTCACCAACGTCCTTGGAACCAAGATCTGCGCCGACCTCTCAATGGAATTCGGAGTAAAACGGTTTGTAATGGTATCCACAGACAAAGCCGTAAACCCCACAAACGTAATGGGAGCCACAAAAAGAGCAGCAGAAATTTATATCCAGTCACTCTACTATAAACAACTCGAAGAGAACAACCCAAACCCAACCCTCTTTGTAACCACACGATTTGGCAACGTACTGGGATCCAACGGAAGCGTGGTACCACTCTTCAAACGCCAGATAGAGAGAGGCGGCCCAATAACCATAACCCACAAAGAGATTACCCGCTACTTCATGACCATCCCGGAAGCATGTTCATTAGTTTTAGAGGCCGGATGTAAAGGAAAAGGCGGAGAAATTTATATCTTTGACATGGGAGAGGCTGTGAAGATATATGACCTTGCCGAAAAGATGATACACCTGAGCGGAAAGATACCGGGAAAAGATATCGCAATTGTTGAGACAGGTCTGCGCCCCGGAGAGAAACTCTACGAAGAGCTCCTCGCCACAAAAGAGAATACACTGCCAACCTATCACAAAAAAGTTCTTATTGCAAAAGTTAGAAGATACCCGTATATTTACGCAAAACCGGAAATTGACGATTTGATTGAAGTTGCCCTGAAATATGTCCACCCCGAAGATGTAGTCCTGCGACTCAAGCTGCTCATACCTGAGTTCAAAAGTCACAACAGCGACTATGAGTCAATTGACAGACAGTTAGAAGAGGGCGGCACATTCAAAACCTCACACGCAAAATATGTCTACGATAAATAATTAAGAAATATGAAACGAAAAATTATAACCGCCGCCCTCATCTCCCTCCTCCTCTACTCATGCGGCTCAACGGAAAAGATCCCATACCTCGTAAAGGCCGAACGCCTCCAGCTCTATGAACTGGAACAGTTTGCCAAAATCTACGAAGCAAAGATCATGGCAAAAGATGTGCTCACCATCTCGGTAAACACAACAGTGCCGGAAGCCGCCGCCCCTTTCAACCTCGGCTCAAACGCCGGTAGCGGAGTCGGACTAACAGCTGGTTCAAATATGAGTATCCAGGGAGCCACCCTACAGACCTATGTAGTAGATAAAGACGGCTATATAGATTACCCAATTGTAGGACGGGTGAAGATGATGGGTCTCACCAGAGTTGAGGCACAGGATCTAATTAAAAACAAGATACACCCCGCATATATCACTGAGGTTCCAATCGTAAACGTAAGGTTCAAAAACTACAAGGTATCGGTATTGGGAGAGGTTAACCGCCCCGGCCAGTTTGTGGTGGAGAACGAACAGTGCACAATACTCGATGCCCTTGCAATGGCCGGAGATATGACCATCTACGGCAAACGGGAAAATGTGATGCTAATCCGCGAAGATAATAACGGAAGAAAGAGCATCACAAGAATAAACCTCCAGAACCCTCGGCTGATGCTGGACCCTGAGGTTTACTACCTGCAACAGAATGATGTTATTTACGTAGAACCAAACAAAACCAAGGCAAAAGATGCAGGTATAGGAACTAGTGAGAGATATGCTCTATCAATTATATCTACAATTATTTCTGTAACAACGCTATTAGTAACTATTTTCCGCTAATATATGAAAGACCAGGAAATTATTAACAGAGCCGCAACCGAAGTTGACGGCGGTGAGATAGATTTAAGACAGTTAGTTTACATTTTCATTTCAAAATGGTATCTCTTCACAATAAGCGCAGTAATCCTGCTTGCTATCGGATACCTTTACCTTAAAACCCAGGCTCCCATCTATGAGAGCAAAGCATCGGTATTGATAAAGATGGAACAGAACGCTCCCGAAGAGCTCTTCCTGTTGCAGGATATGGGTTTTTCAATGGGGAAAAACAATATAGAAAACGAGATTGGTGTGTTCAAATCACCCGACCTTGTGACCAGAATAGTAACTTCATTGGAACTGTACACTACATACCGTTACTCGAACCGTTTCAGTTTCCACTCTCCCGAACTCTATAAACACTCACCTATCTATGTACGAATGGAGGATACCGAGCCGGAGAAGATTCCCGGAACTATTCACTTTGTATTCAGCCCAAAGCGAAACGGATTCAGCATTGATGCTACATTCTACCAGAATGGTGATGAAAGAACTAAGGAGGTAACACTTGATAAACTTCCAGGCTTTATAGAGCTCCCTATAGGTAAATTCTATGCTGCAAAACAGGAGGGTGTTGCCTATAACGGAGGATCCCTCGAGGTTACAATCTCCAACCCAACCAGTGTGGCAAGAGGATATATCGGAAGTTTAAATGTGACTACCTTTGCTAAGCAATCATCTCTACTTGAATTAACACTACGAACCGAAAACCGCCAAAAGGGTGAAGACTTTGTACAGGCGCTCATCACAGAGTACAATGCCGATGCTGTAAAAGATAAAAACACAGTAGCATTCAACACTTCGGTCTTTATTGAGGAGCGTCTTAAAGATATTGCCAAGGAGTTGGGCGAAGTAGAGGGTCAGGTTGAAGAGTTTCGTAAGGAGTACCAGGTAGCCGATATCCAGACACAGGTTGGCTCATATATCCGTAAAAACGAAACCTATGATGCCCGCAGAATGGAGATTGAAACACAGCTCAACCTAGTAAAGTACATTGATGACTTTATTAAAAACCCTGCAAACAAGAACAAACTGGTCCCAAACCTTGGTTTGAAAGACCCGTCCTTAGTATCCCTGATAGGAGAATACAACACCCTCCTTATTAACAGAGAGCGCATAGAGGGATCAACCTCTCAGGAGAACCCTGCCCTAAAACAGGTTAACAGTCAGGTTAACAATATGCACCAAAATATTGTAACCTCTCTCACAAACGAGATTAGAGCCTCACAAATTGCCCTGAATGACCTTGATCGGGAGAATACCATTACCAGCTCACGAATGAGAAACATTCCTACCGTTGAGCGCGGATACAGAGATATTCTAAGACAGCAGGAGGTAAAATCGAACCTCTTTGTTTACCTGCTTCAAAAAAGGGAAGAGACCAACCTTACCCAGGCCGCTGTAGCACCAAAAGCCAAGCTTATAGCCAAACCACACTCAGGTGGAAGTCCTGTTGCTCCAAGGAGAATGCTAATTTTAACTTTTTTCCTAATGATTGGACTAGCAATACCAGCAATTATTTTAATTATAATAGATTATTTCCAAACTAAAATAGACGGAATGAAGGATCTTGAGAACCTTTCAAATAGTAGTGTTGTCGGTGATATAATCAAAGCAGAAGGGCTACCTGAGGGGTCAAGTTTAATAGTAAAACCAAATGATGACTCTGTAATAAACGAGATGTTCCGCACTATGCGAAACAATATTCTGTTTATGACCAGCGAAAGAGATCTAAATATTATACTCGTTACATCTACTGTACCAAAAGAGGGAAAGACCTTTATCTCAATCAATCTGGCTCGCAGCCTCTCACTTATGGACAAGCGGGTTTTATTAATAGGGGCAGACCTAAGAAACCCACAGTTATCCAGAGCTTTGGGAATTCCAAAGAGGGAGATAGGCTTCTCTTCATACCTGGCTGGTCACATTCAGGATTACAATGAGTTGGTAGAGAAGGTTGAACCAAACTTCTTTGTAATTCAATCAGGACCTATTCCACCAAACCCTAATGAGCTAATTTCTAAGGCTAAGACAGGAGATTTCTTTAACAGTATAAGAAAGGAATTCGATTACATTGTAGTTGACAGTGCCCCGGTTGGAGTTGTTTCGGACACATTCCTTTTGGGAAAATATACACATGCCACACTGTATGTTGTTAGAGAGGGATTTAGTGAAAAAGATACCGTTCAATTCATAAATAATCTTGTAGTTGATAAACGTCTGAAAAACATAGGAGTTGTACTTAACCACGCATCATTCCAAAAGAGCCATGGCAGGTATAAGTATGGATATAAATACTCTTACAGATATAGGTATGGGTATGCTCAAGGGTATGGTAACAAATAGACTATCTCAACATTAATTTGATGAATTTCAATATTTTAATTACTGGTGGAGCCGGCTTTATCGGTTCCAATCTATGTGAATACTTTTTAGAGAGAGGGCATAGCGTAATTTGCCTTGACAACCTCTCAACTGGGTTTAGGGATAATATCCAGAATTTCCTTGCAAATCCCAATTTCAATTTTATTGAGGGAGATATAAGAGATCTTGAGATTTGTAAAAATGCTACAGAAGGTGTAGATTATGTTTTACACCATGCTGCTTTGGGCTCTGTTCCAAGATCTATCCAAGACCCAATAACAACAAATGAAGTTAATATTGGAGGTTTCCTTAATATGTTAGTTGCCTCAAGAGATGCAAAAGTAAAGAGATTTATATATGCTGCATCTTCAAGCACTTACGGCGACTCTCCCACCTTACCAAAAGTTGAAGACAAAATAGGTAAGCCCCTCTCTCCTTATGCCATTACCAAATATGTTAATGAATTATATGCAGAGATTTTTGCCAAAACTTATAGACTTGAGTGCATAGGACTAAGATATTTTAATGTCTTTGGTAAGAGACAAGACCCAAATGGTGAATACGCTGCCGTTATCCCTTTATGGGTTAAACAGATGATAAACAGAGAAAACCCTATAATTTATGGTAATGGTGAGTACTCCAGAGATTTTACTTATGTTTCTAATGTGGTCGAGGTTAATGAAAAAGCTATTCTAACTGAAAGCGGAAAATTAGCAAAAGGTGATAACACGGTAAATGAGGTCTTTAATGTTGCTTTTGGAGGTAATACAACTTTAAACGAGCTTTTTGAAATTCTTAGAGATAATTTATCCAAATTTGATAAGTTGATTGGACAACTTAAACCAATATACGGACCTTACCGTCCAGGAGATATTCCACACTCCCAAGCCTCGATAGAGAAGGCAAAATCAATTTTAGGCTATAATCCAAAATATAGTGCCAAAGTTGGGTTTCAACTTGCAACTGAGTGGTACTGGAATAATATAAGATAATTTTACTATTACTATGGAAAACATCAAAATTGGAGTCATCGGTCTTGGGTATGTCGGGCTACCTTTAGCTCGTCTTTTCTCTACAAAATATAAAACAATAGGTTATGATATTAACAGAGAGAGAGTGGACTCTTTGATGCAGGGAGTGGACGCTACACTTGAAATAGATAACTCACTTCTAAAAGAGGCAATTGAAAGTGGGTTTTACTGTACAACAGAACTTAACGAAATAAAGAATTGTAACTTCTATATTGTCACAGTACCAACTCCAATAGATAAAAACAAACGCCCCGATTTAAATCCGCTTATAAAGGCTAGTGAGACAGTGGGTAAGGTTATTTCAAAGGGAGATATTGTGATATATGAATCTACAGTGTATCCTGGAGCAACAGAGGAGGATTGTGTCCCCGTAATTGAAAAGACTTCCGGTTTAAAGTACAATATTGATTTTTTTGCAGGATACTCTCCTGAGAGGATAAACCCTGGGGATAAAGAGCATACAGTCGAGAAAATCAAAAAAGTAACATCCGGCAGTACATCTGAGATCGCAAAAATTGTAGATGATCTTTATAATTCGGTAATAACCGGAGGTACTCACCTTGCAACATCAATAAAAGTGGCAGAGGCTGCTAAAGTAATAGAAAATAGCCAACGTGACATAAATATTGCTTTTGTTAATGAACTTGCTAAAATATTCAATAAGATGGGAATCGACACCCATCAAGTATTAGAAGCTGCCAGTTCTAAATGGAATTTTCTCCCATTTAAACCTGGACTTGTTGGTGGACACTGTATTGGGGTAGATCCATACTACTTGGCACAAAAAGCTCAAGAATATGGATATAATCCAGAAATCATACTTGCGGGAAGAAGAATGAATGATGAAATGGGTAAATATGTTGCCCAACAAGTTATTAAACTTATGATAAATAAAGGGCACTATATAAAAGGAGCAAAAGTTTTAATGCTAGGAATAACATTTAAAGAGAACTGCCCCGATATTAGAAATACTCGTGCGATAGATATTTATAACGAGTTATCAGATTATGGAGTAGATGTAACTGTATATGACCCTTGGGCAAATCCTAAAGAGGTAGAAGAAGAGTACTTGATAGAGACAATTGGCCATCTACCTGAGGCCAAAGGGTACCAAGCTATAATTTTAGCCGTTGCACACAATGAATTTTTAAAGATAAATCTTGACACTCATAAAAAAAATAATACTGTAATTTATGATGTCAAAGGTATTTTACCTATTTATTTGACTGATGGGAGATTGTAACTATTTATATTTCAAAATATAAGAAATTTCAAATAATGCTATTTAATTCATTTGCATTTTTAATTTTTTTTCCTGCAGTTGTACTTCTATACTTTCTGCTACCACATAAATTCCGGTGGTTCTTTTTGCTCATGGCCAGTTACTATTTCTACATGAACTGGAAACCAGTTTATGCCATTTTGATTTTTTTATCCACTTTTATTACATGGGCTTGTGGACTTCTGCTTGAGAAAACTGAAACTCGTTTAATGAAACGCTTTTTTCTCACAGTTAGCCTACTTATAAACTTTGGAATCCTTTTCACATTCAAGTACTTCAACTTTCTAAATGAATCTATTTTCACAGTTCTGGAAACTATTAATTTAAGATGGACAGTACCAAATCTTGACTTATTATTACCTGTTGGAATATCATTTTATACCTTTCAAGCAGTTGGGTATACAATCGATGTTTATCGTGGAGATCTCAAAGCTGAAAAACATTTAGGTATATATGCTCTATTTGTCTCATTCTTTCCACAATTAGTAGCTGGTCCTATTGAACGTGCTAAAAACCTTCTTCCTCAATTTACTGTAAAGCATATTATTAATATTGAGCGGTTAGAATCCGGAATAAAGCAGATGATATGGGGTTTCTTTATGAAAGTGGTGATTGCAGATAGATTGGCCTTATTTGTAAACGCTACATATAACAACGTCGATGCACACAATGGAACTACCCTATTGATTTCCACATTCTTTTTTGCCTTCCAAATATATTGTGACTTTGCAGGATATTCTAACATCGCTATAGGAACAGCACGGATTATGGGTTTTGAACTGATGACCAATTTTCGCAGACCCTACTTTTCAACCAATATAGGTGAGTTTTGGCATCGTTGGCACATATCTCTATCTACTTGGTTTCGTGATTATGTCTACATTCCTCTTGGAGGTAACAGAGTAAATGCATCACGCAACTACTTTAATATTTTTATTACCTTTCTCTTAAGTGGTATTTGGCACGGTGCAAACTGGACATTTGTAATCTGGGGAGGATTACATGGCTTTTATAATACTACCCAAAAATATCTGGGAATTGATAAAATTAGATTCAAACGCTTTTCCCCAATTAAAGCTGCTTTTATTCTAATTAATTTTACACTTGTAATGCTTGCTTGGGTATTTTTCCGTGCAAATAATACAGCAGATGCATTTACAATCTTAGGCAAAATTTTCACCAATCCAGGTATTCCATTCAAAGAGAGCATTACAACCTATTTATACGGTATTTTTGGGTTAGGTATTTTGATGATAAAAGAAATCAGTGAGGAGTTTTTTCCAGATTCAAATAATTACTTTGAAAGCAAGAACCCATTTGTGGCAGCTTTTACTGCTTCATTGATAATAATAATAATTATATCAATTGGCGTTTTCGATGGTAGTCAATTTATTTACTTCCAATTCTAAGTATATGTATCATAAATCTGTCCAATACATATTTTATCTTATTTTATTTACAGTTATTTTAGACTTTACAGTGGGAAAAGTTTATGATTTGCTATATTTTTCTGAAAAGAGCAAACGACAAGATCGATTAATACATTCTGCAATAGGTACTACAGAAGATATTTTAGTATTTGGTTCATCCAGAGCATATCATCATTATAATCCAACTATAATTGAAGAAAAAACAGGTTTATCGTGTTTTAATGTTGGCTATGGAGGACAGAATATATATTTTCATTTAGCACTACTAAAATCTGCAATAGAGCGATCAAAGCCTAAAATTGCAATACTTGACATTATTTCAATTGATTTTGAAAAAACACCATCTCAATACGATAAAGAAAAACTGGGTATCTTGTTGCCTTTTGTACATAAATCGAATATTTTGAAAGAAACAGTTTTAATGAGAGGTAAAGAAGAAAATATTAAATTTCTTTCTTCAATTTATCCTTTCAATTCGATGCAGTTACATATGCTACGAAATAATTTTACTTCTATCCGAAGTGATTTAAAAGGGTTTGTCGGTTTACAAAGAAAATGGGATAAACCTATTGAAAGACAAGATGTTAAAATAGTTGAATATGATCCTCATAAAGTTGATGCTTTTTATGAATTTATTGAACTTTGCAAAACAAATAATATATCACTTTATATTTTCATCTCACCCCATTATGTAGATTTTCAAGGCAAAAGTAAATATTCGGTATTAATTGATGAGCTAAAAAGTAACACAGGCGTCGAACTAATTAGTTTTGAAAATTCTCCTTATTTTTTTAATAGATCTGAATATTTTGCTGACCCGTTTCATTTGAATAATGATGGAGCTAACAAATACAGCGAATTGGTAGCTTCCATCATCATCAAAAATACTTTTTAATAATAAAGGTTTCTTTATTCACAAAACAATCATTTCATTGCTATCATTTAGTAACAATCTAATATTAAAAAATACAGGAATTCTGTTCCTACGTCAAATTATTACAATAGCATTTGGATTGTTTAGTTCTAGGTTTATTTTAAGAGGACTTGGCATTTCTGACTATGGATTGTATAATGTTGTAGGAGGTATTGTCGTGGTTATGGCTTTCCTTAATACAATAATGACTTCCACAACATATAGGTTTATAGCTATTGCAGTTGGGAAGAAAGACAATGTTGAAGCAAATGCCATTTTTAATGTCAGTTTAGTTATTCATATTGCTTTAGCTCTCTTATTACTTGTTCTAACTGAAACAGCAGGGGTTTATTATACTAAAAATTATCTAAATATTGAACCTGAAAAAATTAATAATGCCCTATTTGTCTTACGTTTTTCAACTTATTCCTCCCTCTTCAACATTCTTAGTTTACCTTTTCAGGGACTCTTAACTGCCCAGGAAAAGTTTTATGTACAGGCTTCTATTGAGATATTTAGAAGTTTTTCCGTTTTATTAATTTCTGTTTTTATTCTAAACTTCTCAGGTAATAGAATAATTGCATACACTTTATTATTAGCTATTTCAAGCATTATTTCATCCATAGGTTACTATTTATATAGCATTAGAAAGTATTATGAAATAGTTAGATGGAGTTTCCAGAGAAGTATTATTAAGTATAGAGAAATGATAGTTTTCTCATGTTGGATAATGATAGGAGCAGCAGCAAGCTTAGGTCAAAACACTGGTCTTAATTTAATTATAAACGTTTTCTATGGAACAATATTGAACGCAGCCTATGGTATTGCGAATCAAATAAACAATCTGATAAGAGTTTTTTCTAGAAATTTAGCACAAGCTGCTATCCCCCAAATAATGAAAAGTTATAGTAGTGGTGATACTGAACGTTCTGTTAGGCTAACAGCCTATACATCAAAATACGCATGGCTACTCCTTTCAATTCCATCTCTTCCAATTCTTCTTGAAACTGAATTTATTTTCAAAATTTGGTTAGGAGTATTTCCTAAGGAAGCCGTATTATTCAGTCAGCTAATGATTGTTAATACACTGATTGTTGGTTTGGGTAACGGTTTAGATAGCATCGTTAAAGCCACCGGGAAAATTAAAGTTTTCCAAATAATATTAAGTGGAACCAGTATATTGGTTTTACCTATTTCTTATATTGCACTTAATTCAGGGTATCCTGCTCATTATGTACTTGTAATACTAATATTTTTTAGTTCTATTAATGTAGTTGTATGGCAAATTTTATTAAAAAAAATAATTAAATTTGACAATGTATTCTTTCTTAAAACTTCTTACTTGAAAATTTTCTACGTTATAGTAGCATTAATCCCAATTTTTATAATCAAAGATCAATTTACTTCTAATATTTGGCGCTTTTTTTTATCAACAATTTTTGGCCTAATTTGGCTAATCATTTCTATATATAATTTTGCTCTTGATCATAGAGAGAAAACTCTGTTGAAAAATATTTTATTCAATATAATATCATATTCTAAAAAAAAGAATCACTTACATAATAGCTAATATATTTACAATGAAGCATTTAGATATCCCTGTATTGTTTATAACATTTGCAAGGCCAGAATATGCAAGAAAGACATTTGATGCGATAAAAGCTGTCAAACCAAAAAAACTATATATTTATTCAGATAAAGCTCGACTCGACAACCCTGATGAAATCAAAAAAAATAATGAGATTCGAAAATTTGTAATTGAGGAAACAGACTGGGATTGTGAATTAAAAACCCTCTTTAGAGAAGAAAATGCAGGGTTATATAAATCAATGCTTACATCAATAGATTGGATATTCGAAAATGAAACTAATGCTATTATTTTTGAAGAAGATATTGTGCCTTCTTTAGCATTTTTTGACTTTTGTTCTCAGTTGTTACCGAAATATGAAAGTGATAAAAGAGTTTGGTATATAAGTGGTATGAACCTGTTTGAAGATTTCAACCCAAATGGATATGATTACATCTTTACTCGACGGGGATATTACTATGGTTTTGCTACATGGAAAGACAGATGGGAAAAGGTACAGAGAACAAATATTCCTTTTGAAAAAATGAAAAACTATGGAATACATAACTTTTATGGTGTTTCTCGAAAAAAAATAGAATTCATCATAAACAATGAAGAGCGGGCTTACAAGTTTCTACAATCTAATGGACCTTACCCATGTTGGGATTATGCATTTAGTTTTACATTAACCAAGGAAGGAGGTTTTGGTATAATTCCTATAAGAAACTTAGTAGCTAACATAGGTGTACAAGGGGATCACTCTACAGGGGGAAATTCTTTAGTACATAATCGAATTATTAAGAATCCAAATAAATATAAAATACTAAACCATCCACCTTTTATTTTACCAGATTATAAATATGATAAACATCATATAGATAGATTTTATGAAAAAAATACATTAAAATACAAATTGACAAACAAGGTTAAGAAACTATTAGGTTTATCGAAATAAATCACAAGAAAAAAACTATAACAAATTATTATGAAGGCATTAGTAACTGGAGGCGCAGGTTTTATAGGATCCAATATTGTAAAATACTTGCTTAAAAATAATTGGGAGGTTCGAGTAATTGATAACCTATCATCAGGATATGCATGCAATTTGTGCAATTTAGAGGTTGAATACATAAAGGGTGAAATTCAAAATATAGAATTAATTGAAAAAGCTTGTAGAGGAGTTAATGTGGTTTTTCATTTAGCGGCTAGTGTTGGAAGACAAAAATCACTAGATAAACCAATACTTGATTCTACTACAAATTTAATTGGAACAGTTTCACTATTAGAAGGAATGTTAAAAAATAATGTTCCACGAATAGTGTATTCTTCATCTGCTTCAATATTTGGAGAGTTGGAAAGCACATCGATAGATGAAGGTCATCCCCAGAATCCTGAGTCACCTTATGGAGTTAGTAAATTAGCTGCAGAAAAAATGATTTTAGCATATAGCAATATTTATGGTATAAAAGCAATAATTCTTAGATATTTTAACATTTACGGCGTTAATCAAAAGTATGATTTCTATGGTAATGTAATTCCGATATTTGCAAAAAAAATGTACTCAAATGAACCAATTACAATCTATGGAGATGGGAATCAGACAAGAGATTTTCTGAATGTAAAAGATGTGGCTAGAGCAAACTTAATAGCAGCAACCACAGATATTGATAATGAAATTTTCAACCTTGGTTCGGGTAGTAGTATAACAATAAATACACTTGCTGAAATGATGAAATCAATTAGTAGAACTCACTTAGAATTGAATTATGAGCCCAAAAGAGTAGCGGATGTGATACATTGTAAGGCTAATGCAAGTAAAATTAAGAAAAAGCTTGGATTTGAAGCAGAAGTTAATTTAAGTGTTGGGTTGGAAGAATACATGGATTGGTTTAGAATGGATTATTTTAAAGATAAATAAGAGAATAACTCTATGAAAATATTAGTTTTAGGAGCAAGTGGTATGGCAGGTCACACGATATCGTATTATTTTATTGATAATGGTCATGATGTAGCAACTTTCTCAAGATTGCCATTAGCATTTGGTAAAAATATACAAGGTGATGCATTAGATAGAGAATTTATAAAATCATTAGTTCTCAATAAAAAATATGATGCAATAATAAACTGTATAGGAGTATTAAACAAAGACTGTGATAGGCACCCTTCAGAGGCTATATATTTAAACAGTTATCTACCACACTACATTTCCGATTTAATTTGGGATCATGATACAAAATTCATTCAAATGAGCACAGACTGTGTTTTCTCAGGAAAAATTGGTTCCTATACAGAAAATAGTTTGCCCGATGGGGAATCGTTATATGATAAAACCAAGACTTTAGGTGAATTAAATGATGTTAAAAATTTAACTTTTAGAACATCAATTATTGGACCAGACATTAAGCCTGAAGGTATAGGTCTATTTAATTGGTTTATGCAACAATCTGGAACAATTAATGGTTTCACAAATGCAATTTGGACTGGAGTATCAACTATAACTCTCGCCAGAGCAATGGAAAAGGCAATAAAAGAAAATCTTTCAGGTTTATATCATCTTGTCAATAATACAACAATTAGCAAATATGACTTATTGAATCTATTTAATAAGTATTTTAGAGAAAAAAAACTTCACATTAATCCTATTGATTCGATTAAAATAGATAAATCCTTATTTAATACCCGTACTGACTTTACCTTTAATGTTCCTAGTTATGAAGAAATGCTCCTTGAAATGAAGATTTGGATAAAAGAACATAAAACACTATATCCGAATTATAAATTCTTTTGAAACTTATAAAAAAACTCTGTGTCTTTTCACAAAAAAATATAATATTTAAATGGGAAATCCACTGTTATCGATTGTAATAGCGACAAAAAACAGAATACCCTATTGCATTGAAACAATAAACTCAATTTTGATTAATGATGATAGTAGGTTTGAGTTAATTATCCAAGATAATTCTGACACTAGGCATCTAGAAAGGTACATTGAGTTAAATATTGCAGATGAAAGATTAAAGTATAATTATACTCCACCTCCATTGTCATTTATTGATAATTTTAATTCAGCCCTCAAACTCGTAAATGGTGATTATGTTTGCATAATTGGAGATGATGATGGAATTAATCCTGAGATTGTTGAATTAATACGCTGGGCAAAAGAAAACAATATTGATGCTATCGTTCCTGAAATAAAGGCAATTTATTGGTGGCCAGATACATGTTGCAATATTCCAGATCTTATGGATAAAAATGGAATGATTAAGATATGGCGTATTAATGGTACTACTGGGCAATATAGAACTTCAAAAGCAATATATAAATTAATGAGAAACGGTGGTCAGAATTATATGGGATACAATCTACCAAAACTATATCATGGAATTATTAGAAGGCAACATCTTAACAATTTAAAAAACCAACTTGGTTATTATGTTGGTGGATTATCACCTGATATTTATGTAACTGTAGCCTTGTCCTTGTTTGTTAAGAGAATTATTAAAATTGATTATCCTTTAACTATTTCAGGGATTTGTATAGCGAGTGCTTCAGCAGATTCGGCAACAAAAAAAAATACAGGGAAATTAGAAGATGCTCCACATTTCAGAGATAGAGGAGTATATTCTTGGGCTTCACAAGTTCCAAAGTTTTACAGTGGAATTAATATTTGGGCAGACTCTGCATTAGCATCACTTAGAGACCTGGGAATGATGACTATTATAAAAAGATTCAGCATTTCAGCATTAACAATTCATTTATTAAATAGACATAAAGAATATTCAGAGTTGATTCTAAATAACTATTTTGACAATCTGCAAGTTAAATCACCTCTTTCAAAATGGTTAAGTATGAAATTACTGCTTTTAAAAAAATTTCAGATGATTATCTTTAAATTTAATAAGGAGTTATCAAAAAAGATTAAAATCAAATTGTTTTATTTATTTATTAAGAAATCGAATCAAAATAAGGTGACTAGTTATAGCAATGTACTGAATATAAATCAAGCTACTGAATTGCTATCTTCTTATCTTTCAACACATGATTTAAGTATTGAAAAAACTATAACTTTACTAGAAAAGAAATATTGCAAAAAATCCAATTAAATACGAATATGTGTGATTTTATTTATTGTAAGAAATCAATTTCAAAGTCTGAAATTCAAAGTTGTTTTGATAAAATTTATAGTAAAAAAATCAATATCAATTATTATGAATCAAATAAATTCCAGCTTGTTTTAGCACAAAATATTTACAACGGATTTAATCCATATCTAAAAGACGATCATCTATGTGCAGTGATAGGAGGCCCACTTTTGAACTTCAGAAATAATAGTTTTATAAAAGAGACAAATAGCAACAAAGGAACTAAGGCAATTTATGATAGATGGATTAAAGAAAATAAAATGATTTGGGATATCGATCTAGATGGGCCATTTGTTGTTGTTCTTTTTAATCTTAATGACGGAAGCCTAAAGTTAATAACAGACATGATGTCTTTCATCCCTGTATACTATAAAAACGATGAAAATCAATTGATTGTTTCTACGCACCTAAACTTAATCGATTCAATTAGCTACTGCGAATTGGATAAAATTTCTGTGGCTGATTTTATCGTTAATAATGTCGTCGTTTTTCCTTATACTATTTTAAAAAACATTTTTCAGATTCATCCGGCAAGTGTTCATCAATGGAAAATAATAGATGTTAAGCCGAAATATCATTATGATGTCTATTGGCTTCCTAATGAAGATGAGTCGGTTCAATATCGAGACCTTAATCAGATAGCAACTAGATTAAGAGTCGGGATAGAGAATTACATTCAAAGAATATTACAACCAAAACCAAAAATTGGTATTCTAATGAGTGGAGGTGAAGATTCTAGATCGATAGCTGCGATGATTCCGAAATATTATCCAAAGGATGGGTTTATTTTTAGTGAGTCTATTAATTATGAAGTAAAAATTACTAAAAAAATTGCTCAGATAAACAAAGTTAACCTAAAAGTAGGAAACATTTCATGTGAACATTTTGCAGAAAACGTCAATGCATGTAGTAAACTTATAGGAGTTGGTGCAGATTGTGCACATGTGCATGCTTATGAATTTATTTCAAAATTTAATTTTTATGAATATGATTCAATATTAGGTGGATTCCTAGCAGACACTTTTCTAAAGAGTTTATGGGCAAAGAAAAAATCGGGAAATAAAAATCTAATCTTCGGCAACTTCCGAGAATTGGATAAAATTGATTATTTTGTTTTATGTAAAAGCAATCTATTTAATATTGAGATTATAGATTCCATAAATAAAAGAAGAAGAGATCATTGGTCGACCTTAAAAAAAATACGGCCAAAAAGTGTAAATGAGTGGATGGGGATCTGGCCGATGTCAATGCAAAGAGATATTCCTAATATTTGGGGTCATAGAAGATTATTCAGAAACTACGAACCTTTTACAGCAACAGAGGTAGTCAAGGTTGGTTCGTTAGCATCGCAACACATTAAAAATGAACGGAAATTATTTCACAAAGCACTAAAACCCTATTTTAAAAACACCAAATGGATTCCGCATAACAAAGGGTATTTGCCATATTTTAATGTTGATTTTAACAATTATATTGCAATCCCATTGATAAAAATTCTAAATAGATTTATTCCTGTTAATGATAATAGAGTAAATACTTTTTCTGACTGGAATAAAACCTTTAAAAATGAAAAATTAATTAAAATTGAGAAAATCATTTTACCGCACTTAAAACTTGAATTTGATAGTATATTAAAATATGAAATATTTGATCATGGCTTTTTAGGAAAAAAATCCTTAAACGAATGGCAAAAGAGAAATTTAATACAACTTGGATTATTCTTGTCGTCTAGAAACCAAATAAAAATGTAAATACATAAAATTTTTTTCAAAAATTTTTATGTACACTACGAAATTTTTATAACTGCTGATCAAAATTAGTAATATGACTCCTGGAAAAAAAATTAAAGTTTTGTTTATACATCATGGAACAGGCTGGGGAGGAGCTCCAAATAGTATGATTCAACTAATAAATGCTCTTGACAAATCAGCTTTTGAGGTTAAAGTTTTGTTATTAAGAGATTCTATAGTAAGCCAAAAACTTAAGGAGAATGATATAAAATTTTCAATTGCACACTCCATATTTTATAAGAAATTTTATCAATTTACACCACATACAGAAGCAGGTTATGTTCGTTGGTTTCAAGTTATAAGATTTTTCAAACTATTAATTATCTGGACGCTAAATAGATTTTACTTTGCCAACAAAGAACTTTCAAGATATCATTATGATATAGTACACTTGAATTCGTCCGTATTAACTGACTGGTTGGCTCCTGCAAGTTTCAATGCAAAAGTTGTGATACATATTAGAGAACCATTCAGGCATGGACTTTTTGATATATTAAATAAGTTTTTTCTTTGGCAAATAAAGAAATACGCGAATCATATTATCGCGATTAGCAAAGATAACGCTATTCGTATTGGTCTGCTTGAAAAAACTACGATAATCTATAATCCGTTCAAATCAAATTCTAAGCCTATAGATACAAACTCATACAGCTCTAAAAAAGTACTTTATTTGGGAGGTGATGCTAAGATAAAAGGATTTCATATTTTAGTAGAAGCATTACAATATTTAAATGATGATATCAAAGTATATTTTGGTGGTCATTATAACTTGAAAAAAAAATTAGGTCATCATTGGCTAAATATATTTTTGAATCCGATTTTACCGTTATTTAGCTATAAAAATAAGATGATAAAAAAAATGCGTATAAATTCGAAAGCAGAAGAAATAGGTCTAATTAAAAATATAGAAGATGTATTGCAGAGCGTCTGTTGTCTTGTAGCACCTTCAACCACACCTCACTTTTTACGTCCTGTAATAGAATCTTTTGCAAATCATAAATCCGTAATAGTATCAGACGTTGATGGCATGACTGAAATAGTAATTAACAACTATAACGGAATAATTGTCAAAAAATGTGCTGCTAAAGAATTAGCACGAGCAATAAACCAAATTACTCATAATCCAGAATTTTCTAAAGAACTTGGAGAAAATGGTTACACAAGTTTTATTAAAAGTTATAATATAAATTATGGTAAGATGGTTCAAGATATCTATTTAAAAATGCTAAATGATTCAAGATCACAATCAAAAAATAAAGTTAATTAATGCTCTCAAGTATAAGATTATCCATCATTGATAAGATAGTACTTTTTTTTGTACTACTGTTGTTCCTATCAAGACAAGAACCATTGCTTTGGATGATTCGGGGACAACGCTTACTTATGGGAATAACATCTCTTATTGCCATCTACTACCTTACAAATCCAAGAATTTTAAATATATTCTTAAAAGAAGGAAAGTGGATAATCTTTAGTATCTTCTATTTGGTTGCTATTTTATTTCTGAAGCATGGCAGCACAAGTGACATTACTCGTTTACTTTTCACCTATCTTATTAGTACATCTTTCTTTGTTATTGGAATGCAATGGGGATTATATAATAAAGTAAAATTGTTTAATACTTTTTTGTTTTTGCTATTTGTTATAAGTATATTAAACTTATTGCCTTTCATCTTTTCGACTTTGATAACACAAAATATAGATAAAAGAGCACTATCTATTTTTTATAATTTGGAAGCCAACTCCTTAATCATGTTTTGGCCATACATATTTATAATTGGATTTGTAGGCTTTTTTAATAGTTATTATAGTTATGAAAATAAACTAAAAAAAAGGTTTTTAGTTGCTCTGTTTTTATGCTTTATTGCATTAACAGTAATGTCTGCATATGCTGCAATCGTTATGATGCTAACCATGTCTATACTCCTTTACTATTACTTTAATGCTATTGATCTTAAAAGCCAAAAAAACATAATCTATCTATTTCTAACTCCTGTTATTTTAATGCTTTCATTAAATTTAATCGCCTCAGGGCTCTTTGGTGATCTAGGTGGTACTTCCGAAAAAATAAATGCATTTATAGGTATATTTAAAGCAGAATCATTATCTGAGAGAGAATCGCTACTCAATACTGCATCAGCAACAAGATATCAAAGATTTGCCACTTCTTTTGAGGGTTTTTTTGAATCACCTTTAGTTGGTGTTGGATATGTTTTTGAATCTAGTAAATTTGGCGTAACTGAAGTTGCTTCTGGGCATAGTTCTATTTTTGATTTTCTGTCATATTTTGGTTTATTTTCGATAGTTTTTTATGCTATATTCATAAATTTTATACGAAAAACAAGAAGGTTAAGTAAAAATTATCAGGATAAATTAATGAAAAAGAAAAATAATGCAATTCTATCTTTGATAGTTACTTATTTCGCGATAAGTAGCTTTAATCCATATTTACAGTTTTCTACCATAGATTTAATTTTCTTACTTAGCGGGTGGTCAATTGGGCAATTATTTTTTTACAGCAAATCAAATCATCCAAGTTATCGTTAACTTCTAATAGTAACACTCGTGAGTAAATCTCTACAAAATAAACAACTAAACGTAGTTGTTTTACAAAAGTACAATCCCTTTACTTTAAGTTCTGCATCATCAAATCGATACAGAGGACTAATAGAGGGACTACACAATTTAGGGGTACAAATAACAATTTTGATTACAAACGGGTACCAAAATAACATCGAAAAAAAAACATATGATAAAATTGGTGTAATCAAAGGCATTAAATATATATACCTTTCAAGAGTAACTAACAAAACTATCTGGCACAGTCGCATCAACACTTATCTTATTTCTCCTGTAATCTCTTTATTATTCCGTCTTAGGTTTTATAAGTTCATGAGGGAAAAAGTGCAATCAATTATTTGGATAGGTAGCGAGATTAGTCATTTTAAAGCTATAATCGCATTCAAAGAGCTTAACAATCATTTTGTATTTACAGAAATAAGTGAATACCCAGACATTCATCATTATAATCAAAATACAGTGAATCTATTACAAAAAAGATATGCCGACAAAGCATTAGATTATTTTGAACAGTTTATTCTACTTCGAATTAATGGAATGGCCTTGATGACTAAAACTTTGATGAATTACTATCAGAATAAAGTTTCTCCTGACACTAAGCTTTTACACTTACCCATGACTGTCGATTTGGATAGATTTAAACCTGACCTAAAATATCCGTTATATGAAGGACTACAAAAACCTTACATGGCTTTCATTGGCGTAATGAATAATGCCAAAGATGGTGTGAATATTCTTATTGATGCATTTGTGAGAATTTCAGATGAGTTTCCTGAAATAAAGCTATATTTGTTTGGCTTCTGGCATTATGATACACCGTCTCATCAGCAACAAATTAGCAGATTAAACTTACAAAATAGGATTTTTTATAAAGGAAAAGTATCTCGTGATGAGATCCCAAATATTTTAATGAATGCTGAACTGCTTGTTTTACCACGACCTGATTCTCATCAGGCACAAGGTGGATTTCCCACAAAATTAGGGGAATACCTTGCAACTAGTCGACCTGTTTGTGCTACAAAGGTGGGTGAAATACCTGATTATTTAATCGATGGAGAATCTGTTTATTTTGCAGAACCTGACTCAGTGGATTCATTTGCTAATTCTATGAGGCGAGCCCTAATCGATCAAGGTGAAGCAAGACGAATTGGCTCCAATGGACGAAAAGTTGCTGAAAAACATTTTAATAAAGATATTCAAGCAAAAGTACTTTATGATTTTTTGGAAAGGCTAACTAAAAAAGAATCAATTAGTGATCAGAACCAATTCGTGTAAATTTACTCAGTACATATATTTTTTGTTTGATAATAATGTTATCGACATTTAAATATTCTATATCAAAAAATCTAGTTAATATCCCTGGCTGGTTTACCAATCGGAAGATTATTGTTATTGAATCCGATGACTGGGGAAGTATCCGAATGCCATCAAACGGAGTCTATTCTTCACTACTTAAAAATGGAATTCGCGTAAATGAATGTCCTTATTGTAGTAATGATTCAAGAGAAACAGCCGAAGACCTTGAAATGCTTTATGAAACATTACTGTCAGTTAAAGACAAAAATAATAATCCAGGGAAGGTAACAGCCAATTTTTTAGTTGCAAATCCTGATTTTGATGCTATTGAGAGATCAAATTACCAGAATTATTCTTTTAAACGCCTTGATCAGGATGAGTCCTATGGAGCTAACATGATAAAGCTAGTCCTGCAAGGAAATGACTCAGGTCTTTTCCACCCACAATCCCATGGTCGTGAACATTTGAATATTAGGAAATGGATGGAATTATTAAAAGCCGGCTCAAAAGAGACAAGACTAGCATTTAACTATAAGGTTTATGGCATTTCAACTAAAATAACAGAAGAAAAAAGATCCTCGTATTTAGCAGCATTTGATTTTGAGACAAAGGAAGAGCAAGAACAGCTTAATGTAATCGCTAAAGAAAGTCTTGAGATTTTTAAAGAAATTTTTGGATATCAATCCAAATCATTTATTTTTCCAAATTATATTTGGGACAGAAGCCTTGAGAAAACTCTTTTCGAAAATGGGGTTAAATACCTTCAGGGTAACTTTTTACACCGGTACATCTTACATAATGGAAAAAAAGGTAATATGCGGTTAAGATGTATTGGATTTACCTCAAAAAGTGGATTGATTAATTTATCAAGGAATGTGCATTTTGAGCCTACTTTAAATCCAAAAAACAACAATTCAATAAAAACGGCTATCAAATCAATTGAAACTGCATTTGTATGGAATAAGCCTGCAATAATTTCAGCCCATAGGTTAAACTTTATGGGATCACTGCACCCGGATAATAGAGATAGAAATTTACTATTGTTAAAACAACTACTAATCTTAGCTCAGCAAAAATGGCCTGATATTGAGTTTATGTCGTCCGATGAGTTGGGAGATCTTATTAAAAGTTCAAGAATTCGAAATGGATAAAAGTGATTTTAAGGTTTTAATTACAGGTGACTTCTATGGAGGAGTATCAATAAATGGTTGTAGAACAGATAAACAAATTCGTTTAAACGACTTCCTTCCTTTTATTCAAGCATCAAACCTTGCTATAACAAATTTAGAATCCCCTATTCTTGATTCTGACAATATCAAGCTAACAGAAAAAATACCGAAAACAGGGCCACATATATCTAGTGAACCCAATGTTGTTCCAATGCTCAAAGAAATTGGTTTTAATTTGGTTACTCTTGCAAATAACCACATAATGGATTTTGGAGTTATTGGTTTAGGTAACACTATAAAGGCTCTTAAAAATTATTCAATTGACTATATTGGTGCAGGTTTATCAAGAGAGGAACGCAGAAAAGCCTATTTTTTTGAACATTCCGGCAATCGTGTTGCTATTTTAAATTTCTGTGAAAATGAGTGGTCAACAAGTAATAATGAACAAGCTGGAGCTAATCCTCTAGATATGTTAGCGAATTATCAGGACATTTCTTTCCAAAAAGAAATTTCTGATATTGTTATCGTGATCCTTCATGGTGGAAATGAGTTTTACAACCTGCCAAGTCCAAAATTTAGAGACACATGCAGACTTTTTATTCAATATGGTGCTGACTATGTATTTTGCCATCATACCCATACTTTTAGTGGTTACGAACATTATCGTGATGGCCAAATATTTTATGGATTAGGTAATTTTTACTTTCCTAAAAATAAGACAAATCCAAATGATCCATGGTATTATGGTTTTGCGGTTCAATTGTCATTTAAAAATAGACAAAGCCATTTGGAAATTATTCCATATTACCAAAACTCCAATAAAGGAGGAGTGAGATTACTTACCTCAGAAGAGTCAGAAGACTTTTTCCTAAAAATTAAGGGGCTAAATGAGGTAATTGCGAATGATAATCAAATAGTAAAGATGTTCGAAGAATATAGCTTAAGAGTCAGTAAACAATATCTGTCTTACTTACAACCTTTTGGGAATAGATATTTGAGTGCTTTAGTTAATAGAGGATTGCTTCCTCCCTTTTTAAGCAAGAAAAAGCAATTGCTTTTATTAAATCTAATAAGATGTGAATCTCATCACGCACTAGTAGTACAACTACTTAAAAAAAATATAAAATAATGATTGCTATACACGATTCAAAAGAATCATTCAGTGAAAGATGGATTAAATATTGTGAGGATAACAATATTCCTTTTAAAACAGTCAATTGTTATTCAAATACAATTATTGAAGAACTAAAAAACTGCGATGCTTTACTTTGGCATCATAATCATGCTTTTCCAAAGGATCAATTATTTGCTAAGCAATTATTATTTTCTTTAGAGCAATCTGGAAAAGTAGTATTTCCTAATTTTAATACATCATGGCATTTTGATGATAAACTTGCTCAAAAGTATTTATTTGAAGCAAACAATATAAAATGTGTAAAAACCTATGTTTTTTATCAAAAAGAAGACGCATTGAGATGGATAAGAAACACTACAATGCCTAAAGTATTAAAATTACGCAGAGGAGCTGGCTCTGGGAATGTCTTTCTTGTGAAAAACTACTCGCAAGGCAGGAAAGCTATTAATAAAGCATTTGGTAAAGGATTCAGACTATATAATTCGATCGGAGGCTTAAAAGAAGCAATTAGGAAATTCTTAATTCGAAAAAATAGAATTGTTGATGTCCTTAAAGCCGCAGCTCATTTAATTTACCCAATAAAGATTGAATTAGCAATCGGTCGTGAACGAGGCTATGTGCTTTTTCAGGATTTTATTCCAGATAATACATTTGACATACGCGTAATAGTAATTGATAATAAGGCATTTGCTATTAAGAGAATGGTTAGACCAAATGATTTTAGGGCATCAGGTAGCGGTTTAATTGAATATGAGAAGCACCACTTTAAAGATACTCTTATCGCGCATAGTTTCAATGTGGCAGATTGTTTAAAATCCTCCTGCTTGGCAATTGACTACGTATTTGATGGTGAAACACCTTTAATAGTTGAAGTAAGTTATGGTTTTGCAAAGAAGGGATATGACCCGTGCCTAGGTTATTGGGACAAAGACTTAAACTGGCATAAGGGAGCCTTCAATCCTTATGGATGGATGATTGATGGTGTAATTCGTAAAATTAAAAAGCAATTCAATGAGTAACCACATCTCCATCATTTCTCCATCCTTAAAAATGGGTGGAATCGAACGTGCCTTGGTAGTACTGGCAAATTATTTTTCAGACTGTGGTTATAAGATTACTTTTCTTTCCTGTTTAAAAGGAAATCACTTTTATTCGCTAAATAATCAGATTCAATTAATAGAGTTAAAATACATACACAAAGGAGGATTACTCAGCGGCCTTATTTTTTATCCTCGACTTATTTGTTTTATTAGGGAACAGGTCAAAAAGGCAAATCCGGATTTTGTTTTAGCCTTTGGTGACCAGTTTAGTCCTATGGTCTTACTGGCTTTATATGGAACAAAATATCCAATATATATTTCAGACAGAACCAGTCCCGATTACAAATTCAACTTTCCAATACCGCAACTAAAAAAATGGCTATATCCAAAATCTGCAGGTTTTATTGCTCAGACACAAAGGGCTGCTGACTATAAACTGAAACAATTTAATAATAAATTGAATATAAAAGTTTTGCCTAATGCAATAAGGGATATTAAGTTATATCCTGAGATTAAACGAGAAAAAATCATCTTATATGTTGGTCGTTTTGCTTGGGAAAAAGGACCTGACAGATTGATTAGAGCTTTTGCAGGCATTAATGAGCGTCTTGGTTGGCAGTTACACATGGCTGGCTCTGGTCCATTGCTGATTCCCATGCAGCAATTATCTAAAGAGTTGGGAATTGAAAACGAAATCCGATTTTTAGGAAGTATCAAAGACGTGGATTTACTCTATGCAAAGGCTTCAGTTTATGTGCTTCCTTCTAAATTGGAGGGATTTCCAAATGCCTTATGCGAAGCTATGTCAGCGGGATTACCTGTGCTATGCTTTGACTGCATACCTCATGAAGAAATTATAACAAACGGGATTACCGGCATCGTAGTTCCGGATAGTAATCTGTCTCAGCTTTCAAATGAATTAGTTAAACTGATGAATAATGAGGACTTAAGGATTAAAATGGGAACTGAAGCCAAGTGTATTTGTCAAAATTTGAAAGTAGAATACATAGGAAAACAAGTTGCAGAATTTATTTTAGCACAATGAATTTTTTATACAACATTTATTTTGCCTTACCCAATTTTAGTAGTTTGGGTATAATCGGTAAAGCTATCAACCGCTTTTTAGGAATCATCTTAAAGGGAATTTTTGATGCCTTTGTGCCAACATATCTAAAAAGAACTGCAAAAAAAGCTGGTTATGGATTAAATACGGAAGTACGTAACGAAATTTTTATAGTTTCATTGACCTCTTTTCCAGCCCGTATTGATGAAATCTGGATTGCCATTGAAACTATTTTAAGACAAACTTTTAAACCAGATAAAATAATTCTATGGTTGGCAAGTAGCCAGTTCCCCCAAAAAAAACTACCTGAAACTTTGTTGGCACTTCGAGATCGCGGTTTGACGATAGAATTCTGCGAAGAAGATTTACGTTCCCACAAAAAATACTTTTATTGTTTTCAGAATTACCCCAATGCAAACATCATCACAGTCGATGATGATCTCTATTACGACAATAAATTATTAAGTAACCTAATAGAATTGAAACAAAACAATTCTGGAATGATTGTAACGAACAGAGCTCACAAGTTTACTTTCAATAACTTGAAAGAAATCAAACCATATAGAAATTGGAAACACAATGTAACAGATATTGTTCCATCACATATGTTAGTACCTACTGGTGGTGCTGGAACACTGTATCCTCCAGGCTGTTTACCAAATGAAGTTTTGGACTCAAATATTTTTATAGATATTTGCTTTAATGCTGATGACATTTGGCTTAAATCAATGGCTTTGAAAAACAACACCATGATTGTAACCAACAAACGATATAATAAAGATTTTATTACCATAGCCTCTTCACAAAATGAAAAACTTGTTTCTCAAAACGTTTTTAGAGGTGGAAATGATGATCAATTTAAAAAAGTAATTAAACACTATAAATTAGATATAGTTAAGATTCTGGATATTAATTAATAAAATATCATATGTTTACAGTCATACAAAAAATTGCAAAAAACTATATAAATGCAGTTGGTTGGCGTACGAGTAGAAAGCTCTTATTAATTGAAAGTGATGACTGGGGTTCAATAAGAATGCCTTCAAGAAAAGTTTATGAAAACTATATTGAACAAAACATCCCTGTTAACAAGTCATATTTTGATAAAAATGATTCTTTAGAAAGTGTTTCAGACCTTCAGAATCTTTATAATACATTGTCTTTGTTTAAAGATATCAACGGTAATTATGCTTCCGTAACCGCCTTTAGTGTAGTTGCCAATCCTGATTTTGAAAAAATTAAAGAAAACAACAAAACAGCATATTTTTATGAACCTATAACACAAACATATTACAAAAATAGGCACACACAGGGTACATTTGAATTATTTAAAGAAGGCGCTGCAAAACGTCTACTTTACCCACAGTTTCATGGCAGAGAGCACTTGCATACAAAGCGTTGGCTAGATGCCATTAATTCAAATTCACTCAAAGAAAAAATCGCTTTTGATCATCATGCATTTATTAGTTCACCAAAATTGGATGATACTTATCATTATCCCCTTGGTTATATGGCAGCCTTTAACTGGTCAGATGTCAAAGAAATTGAAACTCAAAAAGTAATTATTGAGGATGGATTAAGACTATTTGAAAAACTTTTTGGATTTCAATCGGTTTCTTTCATGGCCTCTCAATCAATATGGAGCAATGAAATAAACCCAACATTGTATACAAATGGTGTGAAGCTTCAAATAGGACAACAATATGCACCTCAAGGAAATAATAATAATAAGATAATAAATAGAAAATGGGGTTCAGTAAATCCCTTAGGACAAATTCATTGGAGAAGAAACTGTCAATTTGAACCATCTCGAAATCAGAATTATGATTGGGTAAATAGATGCTTAAGCGAAATTGAAATTGCTTTTCGATGGAGAAAGCCAGCGGTAATTAATTCACATAGGGTAAACTATATTGGTAGTATTTTCCCAGAAAATCGTGATCAATCACTTAAAAAACTAAAAACACTTTTGAAGGAAGTTCAAAAAAAATGGCCTGATGTAGAATTTATTGATACTGAGCGATTAGCTAATATTATGATTGCTGATATCCTAAAGCAATGACAATTAAAAAGAAACTTATTATAGGAATTACTGCTCCAAGTAGTGTAAACCTCTTGCAAGGTCAGCTTAAGTATTTTAAAGAACAAGATTTTGAAACCTATC
Source organism: uncultured Muribaculaceae bacterium (assembly GCA_964521685.1). Classification (GTDB taxonomy): domain Bacteria; phylum Bacteroidota; class Bacteroidia; order Bacteroidales; family UBA932; genus Bact-08. Next base: position 25,010 of record CAZFTS010000023.1, on the reverse strand, counting down.
TGATTGCTCCAGATGATTTTAAAACGAGAACCTATTGTAAGGAAGAAGATTGTACATTGCTACCTGTTAATATAGAACGGAAAATTTCAATCCTGAAAGATTTGAAATCACTCTGGGTTATTTTTTGGCACTTCCTGCAAATAAAGCCTGATATTGTAAATATGGGAACCCCAAAAATGGGCTTGCTTGGGATTATGGCAGCTAAATTGGTTAAAGTAAACAAGATAGTTTATACCTGTCGTGGATTCCGTTATGAGCATGAAAAAGGATTAAAACGTAAAGTTTTAATAATAATGGAGCGTATCACGGGTTTTTGTGCGCAAGATATTATATGTATTAGCCCATCCGTAAAGGAACTTGGCATAAAGGATAAAATATTTAAAGTAGAAAAGTGTCAGGTTATAAACAAAGGGAGTAGTAATGGCATTAATCGTCTTAAATTCAATACAGAAATAATTAATCGAACGGAAAAATATGAACTATTAAATCAGCTTGGAATTTCAAATATGTTTGTTTATGGCTTTGTTGGCCGACTTATCGACCGAAAAGGTATTGCAGAATTGTATGATGCATTTGACCAAATTTATAAAAAAAATAAAGATACAGCACTCTTAATAGTCGGGCCACTCGAATTTGAACAAATCACAGATAAGGCATTAGTAACAAAACTCAAAAGCCATCCTGGAATTATAATGTCTGGTAGAACAGACAATGTGCCATTATATTTATCAGTAATGGATGTCTTTGTGTTACCTGCATGGTGGGAGGGTTTTGGTAATGTATTAGTAGAAGCTGCAGCCATGGGGATTCCTGTAATCAGCACTAAAGGAACAGGAACAAGAGATGCTGTTAGCAATGGCTACAACGGGATCTTGGTAAATGTAAAAGATTCAATACAATTGGCTTCTGCTATGCTTGAGCTTAAAGAAAATAACGAAAAACGCATTCAAATGGGTAAAAACGGCATCGAGTGGGCAAAAAATTTTAACAGCGTAAAAATTTGGGAAGGGATGAAAGAAATTTATCTGCGATGAGATTAACTTACAGTAATTTGATAAAACCATTGCTTGATATCACAATTGCAATTATACTTTTAATATTACTATCTCCTATAATAATATTTGTTACAATTTTATTGTTAAATATAACCAGAGGCAGACCTTTCTTCACTCAGGAACGCCCAGGTAAAAATGCTAAAATTTTTAAGCTTATAAAATTTAGAACCATGCGAAATTTATATGATTCTAATGGATGTCCTTTACCTGATAAGCAACGGATAACTAAAATTGGCAAATTGATAAGGGCTTCATCTATTGATGAACTACCTCAACTCATTAATATTCTAAAAGGCGAAATGAGTATTGTTGGTCCCAGACCTTTGCTAGTAAAATACCTTCCACTTTACTCCGCAAAACAGTCTCTAAGGCATAAGGTTAAGCCAGGCATAACCGGTTGGACACAAATAAACGGCAGAAACACTTTAAGTTGGGATGAAAAATTTGAGATGGATGTTTGGTATGTTAGCAATATATCTTTACTATTAGATATTAAAATTATGCTAATTACTGTCGTAAAAGTTTTGAAAAGGGAAGGCATAAATGCATTTGCTGAAGGAACAATGCCACCATTTACAGGGAATAACAGTAACTAATTAAAAATTATACTTTATGGAAGAAAAATTTATTAATCTATTCAAAGAAATCCTTGAAATTGAAAATCGTGATATTAAGCTGTCTGAAAATTTTCGTGATATGGAAGAATGGGATTCACTTGCCAACCTTTCTGTAATTGCAATGATTGATGAAGAATTTAACGTTGTAATTGACAACGCTGAATTTAAGAGACTAAATACTTTGGTCGATATCGTCGAAGCTATAAAAAAGCGACTTGTATAAAGCAACTTATGTCTATTAAAATTATTAAAATAATATTTTGATGACAAAACCTTTTTCATTAATTGGTAAGAACATACTAGTTACCGGAGCCTCTTCGGGCATAGGAAGGGGCATTGCCATACAGTGTGCGGCAATGGGTGGGCAGTTGATTCTTACAGGAAGAAATAAAGAGCGTTTGGCGTCTGTAAATGCCGAGATTCAGGATAATAAAGCAGTAAGCATCATTGCAGATCTAAGCAAAGATGAAGACTTGATTTTATTATCAGAATCACTTCCAGTGCTGGATGGCATTGTTTTAAATGCAGGACTGCTAAAAACGACCCCTATAAGTTTTATAAAACGTGATAATCTTGAAGAATTATTCAATACAAACCTTTTCGCCCCTGCCTTGTTGGTAAAACATTTACTCAAACAACGCAAGATCCGTAAAGGTGGTTCAATTTGTTTTATTTCCTCAATTGCTGCGCAATACGTCCATCTTGGTAATGCTGTTTACGGTGCAACAAAGGGTGCCGTTAATTCATTTACACGTTCACTTGCCCTTGAACTTGCTCCTAAAGGCATCAGGGTTAATGCAATTCTACCAGGAATGATTGAAACACCTATAATGAGTAAAAGCCCTATAGACAAGGAGCAGTTGTTATTACATATGAAAAATTATCCGCTTGGGAGGTTTGGACTCCCTAGTGATGTGGCAAATTTGGTAATTTATCTACTTTCAGAAGCTTCTGTCTGGATGACAGGTAGTCTACTAACTCTTGATGGTGGATACTCGTTAAAATAAATCTAAAATGAAAAATCTGATTATTATTGGTGCTAGTGGCTTTGCTAGGGAAGTTTTTGATCTTGCAAATTTTATTTATAAAGAGGATCCCTCTTTTAGGGTTAAAGGGTTTCTTAGTGATGGACCATCTAATATTGAAGAAATGGGTTATCCTCCGGTTCTATCTAAAGTTGCAGATTATGAAATACAATCCGATGACATATTTTTCTGTGCAATAGGAAAGGTAAATGATCGTAAAAAGACAGTTAAGATAATACAGGCAAAAGGTGGTAAGTTTATAAATCTTATACATCCAACTGTCATTTTATCGCCTAGTGTAAAGTTAGGAATAGGTATTGCCATTAAAGCATTCTGTTCACTATCCAGTGATGTAGCCGTAGGTGACTTTACTTTCCTTCAAAGTTCTGTGATTTTAGGACATGATGTAAAAATCGGTAGTTACTGCCAGGTGAACTCATTTTCCTTTTTTGCAGGTCATTCTTGTGTAAAGGATAACTGTACCATTAATGCAGGAGCAAGACTAATACAAAATGTTGTAATAGAAGAAAATAGTATAGTTGGTATGGGAAGTGTCGTATTAAAACGTGTAAAGAGTGGTACAACTGTCTTTGGTAATCCTGCAAAAAAAATCACATACTAAATAGAAAAATCAAAATGTCCAATTTCACATTCACAAATGTTAAGATATCAGCTATTTCAGTTACAATACCTTGTAAGAGTTATAAGTTCAAAACGCCTTTAATTCAAAGTATAAATGGTGATAGCGATTTTATGTCCCTACTTGATGATTTTTCATCTCGTTCCGTAACAGAGAATCAAACTACTGCAGATTTAGGTTTTGTAGCTGCCAGATCTATTATGGAAAAAAACAACATCAATAATGATCAATTAGCGTTTATTGTTTTTGTTTCCAGCACTCCTGATTATAGAAGTCCGGCAACAGCTACAGTATTACATAACAGACTCAGATTAACTGAAGATTGTGCAGCCTTTGACATTAATTCAGGTGGAACCGGTTTAATTCATAGCTTACAAGTTGGATTCTCAATGCTATCAAGCAGTAATAAAGAGAAAGGCTTAATAATTACTGGTGATACAACATCTTTATTACTAAAGTCTGGTTTAAAACAAAAAACTTACTTTGGAGATGGATGTGCAGCTTTAGTCATTGAAAAATGCATGAATGGAGAAAGAGTTAACATTATGTCAGTATCCAATAGTAAAAACTTTAAGAGTCTAATTAATCCATCTGGAGGTTTTCGACACATAGAAAATAGTCCGATGAGTCATATTCAAGGCTTTACCGACTCTTCATCGGACCATCTTTTTATAGAAACTGAAACTATAAAAGAATTTAGTAAATATTCATTTATAAATTACTTTAATTTTTTTTTAGATCGAATTAAGATGAGAATTGAAGATTATGATCTAGTTATATGTAATCATGAAAATGAATCACTTAAATCTTATATCGCAGAGGTTTTACCGTTATCTGCAAAACATCCTGTTTTTGTTCAATCAATATTTGGTTATAAAAATGGTGTAACAGCTCCTTTGATACTTACTACTTCAAAAGATTTTAAAAATCAAAAAGTTATTCGCACTTTACTTTTCACCATTGGAGAAGGGTTATCTTTAGGTATTGCAGATTTAAATATTAATACGGCTGATATTTTACCTATTATTGAATCCAGAGAATGTTTTACCGAGGGTAGCGTTAGTCATGAAATGTAAATTTCTTTTATATTAGAAAGACATCCATATTTTCGAAATTACTGTTTAACAATTAATACACTAAAGTTTAGTTTAAAGATTTATGTTATCAATAAATGAAATCTGCCAGATTACAATAGAAAGTTTATCAGTTGCTGTTCCATATCAAAAAATGGAAATATCTTCATATAAAAGTCTATTTGGAGAAGAGACAGTTGACAAGTTTAAAGAGATGACTGGCGTAAAGAGTGTACATAGAGCTATCGCTGAACAAACGGCATCTGATCTTGGTTATGAAGCTGCTAAAGATGTAATTACAAAGTCCTGTGTTCCTACATCAGAAATTGGATTACTTGTATTTGTGACTCAAAAACCAGATTACCGTTTGCCATCAAGTGCATATGTTATTCACCACAGATTAGGACTTGATTCTGGATGTTCTTGTTTTGATATTAATTTGGCTTGCTCGGGATATATATACGCATTACAAACCACCATGTCAATGTTACAATACTGCGACAAAAAATATGCACTTGTTATTACAGGAGATACTTCTGTTAAAACATTATCACCTGCAGATCGAACTATGGTTATGCTATTTGGCGATAGTGGAACTTGTACTTTGCTCAAAAAAAACAGTACTAGCAATTTTTCTTCATTTTTTGCTTTTCGCACAGATGGCCGACGCTTTAAAAGCATTATAACGCCTTCTGGAGCATTTCGCAATCGTGGTTTAAACCCTGAAAGGGTTTTATGGTCAGATGATATTGAACGTTCTGATTATGATACCCATATGAAAGGAATGGAGGTTTTTGGTTTTTCTATTACTGATGTGCCAAAGCTTGTAAAGGACTTTTTGGCTTATAGAGATAAAGAAGTTTCTGATTATGATTACTTCATTTTGCATCAAGCTAATATATATATCATTAAACAATTGATAAGAAAATTAAAACTCCCCCAGGAAAAAGTGCCTATATCAATAGATCGATTTGGTAATAACAGTAGTAATTCCATCCCTTTGGTACTTGCAGATCATTTTGGCAATATTAGTGGAACTAAATTCCAATCAATTATGTGTGGTTTTGGTGCTGGTTTATCATGGGCATGTTGTGAGGTAGAATTAGAAACAGATAAAATAAATCCAATCATATTTACCGATTATTTCTATCGAGAAGGTGGTATTGGGTGGTAACAAAAATTTATAAAATGAAAAATATTGAGAAGTACAACAATGCATTTAAAGAAACTTTTAATGTTGATGAAGAAGAACTTGGACCTGAATTTGAGGCTAGTTTAGTAACTAACTGGGATTCGATCCATCATTTGAGTTTGATAACAGCACTTGAAGACATTTTTTATATAATGTTTGATTCGGAAGATCTGCTTGGATTAAGGTCTTACGAAATTGGTAAGCAGATACTTGCCAAGTATGGAGTTGATTTATAATATTATACATGAAATGAAAAAATTACTAAACAACAAAATATGTCTGATAACAGGTTGTAGTAAAGGGATCGGTAAGTCAATTGCAGAACATTTTGCTATGGAAGGTGCTATTGTTTACGCAAATGCAAGAATAGCTGGGTCAATTGATGAATGGGCTTGTAAACTTTCTTTAGCTAGTTGCACATCTGTAAATCCTTTATACTTTGATGTCAAAGATCCCTCAAGTGTTAAAGAATGTGTAATGAAAATCAAAAAAGATCATAATAAGGTTGATGTTTTGGTAAATAACGCAGGTATGGTTACATACGAAATGATTCCTATGATTGACTTTGACAAACTGCGTTGTATGTTTGAAACTAATGTAATTGGAACAATACAACTGATACAATTGGTATCTCGGATTATGAGTAGAGAAAAATCCGGTTCAATAATAAATATTTCAAGTATAGTAGGCACAAAAGGGGTGAAAGGGCAGTTGGCATATGCTGCAACAAAAGGAGCGGTAAATTCACTTACACTGTCTGCTGCTAAAGAGTTAGCTCCTTATAATATAAGAGTAAATGCAGTAGCTCCAGGTATGGTAGCGACAGAACGTCTAAAAAACATAATGGAGATTGGTTTTAAAGATCGTATTTCTGACATCGGTTTAGGAAGACTTGCAGAACCGGATGAAATTGCAAACGTTTGCTTGTTTCTTGCGTCTGATTTATCTTCATATATTACTGGCCAAATCATCGGAGTAGACGGCTCTACAGTATTATAATAACACATTCTTGTATAACATGTTCTTGAATCTTAATACTAAAGACCCAAAAAAGCTAGCTGCTATCGATGATTGTGGACAAGCTATTACATATGGCGAAATTATTGATTTTTCATTAAAATTTAAAAATACTTTAAACAGTCGTTCTCTACTATTTATTCTATCTGAAAATAGTATTGGGTCTCTTGCTGGTTTTATAGCTTCATTATTAACCAGGAATGTTCCTCTTTTACTTTCAGCTTTAATAAACAAATCCTTACTTGAAACGCTAATAAATATTTATAAGCCATCATTTTTTTGGGCACCTATTAATATATCTGCTGTAACTAGCTACAAACTAGTTTTTACAAAGTACAATTATGGTCTATATGACACTTCTTTTGATCCAATTAGATTGCACGATGACCTTTCATTTTTACTTCCAACTTCTGGCTCAACTGGTAGCCCCAAATTAGTAAGACATAGCTATACTAACATCGAATCAAGTGCTGCAAATGTTGCTTTATTTTTTGGACTTACTAGTAATGATAGGCCACTAGCTATGTTACCTATGCATTATACAATGGGATTATCAGTAATTACTAGCCATCTGTATACTGGAGCAACTATTTTACTGTCAAAAGGTAATCTTACTGACAAGGCATTTTGGGATTACTTCAAAGAAAACAAAGCTACCAGTTTTACGGGCGTACCTTTTAGTTATGAAATTCTTTATCGTTTACGTTTTACTAGAATGGCTCTTCCTGATCTAAAATTAATCACCCAGGGGGGAGGTAAATTAAATGACGATTTATTTAAGCATTTTGCACAATATGCTAGGGAAACTGGTCGTAGATTTATAGCTACTTATGGCCAGACTGAAGGAACTGCAAGAATGGCTTATCTGCCGGAAGAATTAGCAATAATTAAAACTGGTAGTATAGGGAGAGCTATTCCTGGCGGTAAACTGTGGTTGATAGATGAAAAAGGAAAAGAAATTCATGATTTAGTTGCATCTGGTCAACTTGTTTACGAAGGGTCGAATGTTACAATGGGATATGCTAATACTGCAATTGACTTGCTAATTGGTGATGAGAACTGTGGTGTCCTTCATACCGGAGACATTGCAAGGCGAGATATTGATGGTTGCTATTACATTATTGGAAGGTTGAAGAGATTCCTAAAACTTTATGGTTTAAGAATAAGTCTTGATGAAGTTGAAAATTTAGTAAATTCTGAGTTCAAAATAAATTGCATGTGTTCCGGTGATGACAATTATTTAAAAGTATATATAACTGACCAATGCCTTAAAGAAAGCATTAAGAGTTTTATATCAGAGAAAACAGGTCTTTATCATAACTCTATATTGGTAGACGTTGTAAGTGAAATTAAAAGAAATGAAGCAGGAAAACCTATTTACAATTAAGTTTTTTGCAATAGTCAATCTTTCTATTTCAAAATTATTTATTGAATTTTAAGACAATTTTGAAGTGCATTCTCCTAATACAATATTATCCGACTTGATGGTTATAAAAAATTAGCGAAACTATTTTTTTAGATAGTTGAAATCATCGGTCTTAGTCTTAATAACGTATGTATTTCTTATAAAAATCAACATTTTAACGGAAATACCTTGTTAAACGACATTAAAACTCTTCTATTATTTCCTCATAATAGGCTTTGATTATGTAACAGTATTGAAAATTTAATTAAACTACTTAAAACCTATATGTTCATTAATTCTGGCAAAGGCAAAGCATTAAACTACTTATATGCAATATTTTCAATTTATAAGTAAATGGCGTTTTGAACTGACGTAATTCACGTTTTATACCAAATTTAAGTTTAATATAAATTAATGAGATTACTAATTATTGACAATAAATAATGAATAAAATCCTTCTAATTACAGGCGGTACCGGTTCATTTGGGAACGCAGTTCTTCGTCGTTTTCTCAATGACAATCAATTTAAAGAGATAAGAATCTTCTCTAGGGACGAGAAGAAACAGGACGATATGCGCCATGAGTTGCAAAATCCCAAGGTAAAGTTCTACATTGGAGATGTTCGTGATAAACGCTCTGTTGATGGTGCCATGGTTGGTGTTGACTATGTATTCCATGCTGCTGCCCTTAAGCAGGTCCCTTCGTGTGAGTTTTTCCCTATGCAGGCTGTTAAAACAAATGTAATTGGTACAGAAAACGTTCTGGACAGCGCTATTGAACACGGTGTTAAAAATGTGGTTGTTTTAAGTACCGATAAGGCGGCATACCCCATTAATGCAATGGGAATTAGTAAAGCAATGATGGAGAAAGTAGCTATTGCTAAAGGTAGGCAATTGGGATGTGACTCCACTACAACTATCTGTTGCACACGCTACGGAAATGTTATGGCAAGCCGCGCTTCCGTGATTCCTCTATGGATAGAACAATTAAAAACAAACGGCTTTATCACCATTACAGACCCCAATATGACCCGTTTCATGATGACCCTTGATGATGCTGTAGATCTTGTTCTCTATGCCTTTAAAAACGGCAAAAACGGTGATCTCTTTGTTCAGAAGGCTCCGGCCGCTACTTTGGACACATTGGCAAATGCTTTATGTCAGCTTTACAACAAAAAGGTTGAAAATAAAATCATTGGAACCCGCCATGGTGAAAAGCTTTATGAGACACTCGTTACGCGGGAAGAGATGGTGAAAAGTATAGATATGGGTGATTATTTCAGAATTCCTGCCGATAATCGTGACCTTAACTATGACAAGTTCTTTATTGAAGGGCAAGAGAAACTATCGCTTATTGAAGACTACCACTCACATAACACAAAAAGGCTTAATGTTGAGGAGATGAAAAGTTTGTTACTTAAACTTGATTTGATTAGAAAAGATTTAAACTTTTAACAATGAGAGTAGGAATAACCGGACAGGCCGGTTTTGTTGGAACTCATCTTTTTAATTGGTTGGGATTAGAGCCTGGTTTTGAGCGCATTTCGTTCGAAGATAGATTTTTTGATGAAAACCAAGCATTAAGAGATTTCGTAAAAAAATGTGATGTAATTGTTCATCTTGCCGCAGTTAACAGAGATCCCGACCCTCAGGTTATATTTAACACAAATATCTCACTGGTAAACAAACTGATTGATGCTATAGAGAGAGAAAAAGTAAAACCTCATATAATCTTTTCATCATCAACACAGGAAGAGAAGGACAACCTCTATGGAAAATCAAAACATGACGGCAGAATACTGTTTGAAAATTGGGCAAAAAGAAGCGGTGGATCATTTACTGGTTTGGTAATACCCAATGTTTACGGACCGTTCTCAAGACCAAACTATAACACATTCGTAGCAACCTTTGCCCATAAACTCATAAACGGAGAGCAACCTCAGATATTGACAGACAGTACCGTTAGTTTAGTATATATTGACAGCCTTTGTCGGTTCATTATTAGAACAATTTCGGAAAGTTGTGAACAAAAAGTCAAAAAGATTGAAGTTCCTGCCGACTTTGACATGAAAGTATCAGAACTATTACAGCTATTTCAATATTTCAACGAATACTACGCTCAAAACGGCTATATTCCTGAATTAAAAGATAAAAACGAAATTAATCTCTTCAACACATTCCGTAGTTATCTGGATTACTCTTCGAAATTCCCGGTTAAGCTTAAAAAGAATGAAGATACCCGGGGTGTATTTGTTGAAACTTTAAAAACCGGTACTTGCGGTCAGGTCTCTTTCTCCACTACCCTACCCGGAATAACCAGAGGCAACCACTATCATACCAGAAAAATAGAGAGATTTACAGTAATAAAGGGAAAAGCCAGGATTCAGCTACGTCGAATCGGGACAAATGATATAATTGATCTGTACCTTGATGGAAATGAACCTGCTTATGTAGATATGCCGGTCTGGTACACTCACAACATCACCAATATAGGTCAGGATGAACTCTATACTCAATTTTGGATTAATGAATGGTACAACCCACAGGACGGGGATACATATTACGAGGAGGTATAAATGAAAAAGTTAAAAGTAATAACAGTTGTAGGAACCAGACCCGAGATAATTAGACTCTCTTGTATTCTTCAGAAACTGGATGAATCTGAAGCTATTGATCACATATTGGTTCATACTGGACAAAACTACGACTACGAACTCAATGAGATTTTTTTTGAAGATCTTGGATTGCGTAAACCCGACTATTTTCTTAATGCCGCCGGTAAAAATGCAACCGAAACTGCCGGTCAAATACTTATTAATATTGACCCTGTGCTGGATGATGTTAATCCTGATGCTTTTCTCGTGCTTGGAGATACAAACTCCTGTCTTTGTGCTATAGCTGCCAAAAAAAGGCACATCCCAATCTTCCATATGGAGGCCGGGAACAGATGTTTTGACCAAAGAGTACCTGAAGAGAGTAATCGTAAAATTGTAGATCATATATCAGATATAAATCTCACTTACAGCGATATTGCAAGAGAATATCTGTTAAGAGAAGGACTCCCGGCCGATAGAATTATTAAAACTGGAAGTCCAATGTTTGAGGTTCTCAACAAACACCTAACGAAAATTGAGAGCTCAAATGTTTTGAAAAAACTTAACCTTGAAAAAGGTAAATATTTTGTGGTTTCATCTCATCGCGAAGAGAACATTAACAGCGAGAAAAACTTTAATGATCTTATCAATTCGTTAAACCTCATCGCTGAGCAATTCAAACTACCAATCATAGTAAGCACCCATCCGAGAACCAGAAAGATGATTGAATCAAAACATGTAAAAGTCAATCCTTTGATACAGCTTTTAAAACCATTGGGATTCATAGACTATAACGCTTTACAAATGAACTCATTTGTAGTCCTCTCCGACAGTGGAACCATTAGCGAAGAGTCTTCTATCTTAAATTTCAGGGCATTGAATATCCGTCAGGCACATGAAAGACCAGAGGCTATGGAAGAGGCGAGTGTAATGATGGTTGGAATGAACTCAGAAAGAATACTCCAAGGTTTAACTCAACTACAGTATCAGAAAATCGGTTCGGAAAGAAACTTCAGGCAGGTCTCAGACTACAGTATGACTAATGTTAGCGATAAAGTAGTTAGAATTATAATCAGTTATATAGATTACATTAGAAGAATTGTGTGGCAAAAGTGACTTTGACAAGTGTTGTGAACATTGTAGGCATTTGCAGCTAAGTATTGTTGACTTTTAATTTGGTAATTAAGCTATAACGCATAACTAATAATGAAAAATAATAAGTCTATTAGTGTTGAATTTTGGAATATGATCTTTTTTGGCTTGAGTTATATTTCAATATTTTGGCTTATCAGAAAAGCTTTTAAAAATAAAAACAATAATTGGTGGTTTAATTTTATTGATATTTGGGTTCTTTCAAATTTTACGCTTGCAATCATTTCCGTATTCTTAGTAAGGCTGATAAATATTGATTTTTTAAGTAGCGTCTTGGTCTTTTATGGATTGTTAAGGGTTTTTGAGATAATTATTTATCAAGTCAATGTATTGCTTTTTGACGAATATAGAGCAAAAATAAAAGGGGAGAAATATGAAATACGTGGTTATAGGCGAATGATTATTAATCTTTTCACAAATTTTGTTGAAATTACATTTTGGTTTGCCTCATCTTATGCTTTTTATATAACCTCATTATCTGATAAGTGTATGTCAATCTCTCATTTAATTTTTAGTAGTTTTTCTACTATTACTACATTTGGAATATCTGAATTAAAAATTAATGACGAAACAGGGCTCTTTATCCTTTGGTTTCAAAGCATAGCTGGCTTAATTATGACATTAATAAGTATTGCTAGGTTTATCGGGTTATTGCCTAGAGTTGATTCAAAAGATGAGTTTGAACAATAAACCCATAGTCGGCTTTGGAGGGTTTCACAAAGATATTACGATATTGCTAATTATGTGTAATTTATGCTTGAAAGTATTATGCTTATTTACCTACCGTCTAAGCACTTAAATTCTTATAACTATATATCACGAAAAAAGGTATCAATAAGATTTACAGAGCAAAATAAAAAAATAGCCATCCCTTGATCAATCTCAATAATATTTCAACCATTTGCACCCCCATTATCATCTCCATATTGGGTCTTGCTTTTCCTTTGATTATACAAACAGTCACACATATTGACACTAAGTATGATTCTCAAAGGTTAATTGCAAGATTCAAAAATGAGTCGCTTTACAAACATCTATGGGTTAGTTTAATTGCATCAATATTATTATTAGCATACAACCGCATCGTTATTTTGCCATGGGAAAAGGATTGGGGCGTTATTAATGTTGTTATGGTAAATTCTTCAAATTTATTATTGGCTTTTAGTACACTTTATCTTGTTATTATTCTATTTTTTATAATAAGACTGCTCATTAAATATCTTGATTATCAAAGCCTATTTAATATGCTATATGCGAAAGTAAAAAACAAGTACCAGCAAAAAGATGATATATTAGATTTTGTAGAAGTTGGTAAATATATATTATTTAAAGATGACAATTTAACAGCTCCTAAGTTTTATCAATTTCTCAACGATTATATTGATTCTAAATCGATTCAAAATTCTAGCACAGAAGAAACATTTATTCAATTTGATAATTGGTTTTATAATGCCATCTTGTCAATCAATGATGCTCTATGCAAAAATAACATACAGCCTATTTCAATAGTCAATGGTTCAGATTTTATCAAACTATTAATAACCAGTCAACCAGAACATAAAATTTCAGATCGTAGCTTCATAGTCTTGTGGCATACATTACATAAACAGTTATTTTACAAAAAATTTGAGTGGGTTTATGATTATTGGAGTCACGCCCATCAATACTGCTGGATCACTCTGAAATCTTCAAATTATTTCACGCCTTATAATAGTGAAAAAATTGAGGGAAGTGAAGAAGAGATCATTCGGGTTAGAGAGTTTCATATTGCGCTATGTAGCTATATACTTTACTTGAAAGAATATAATCTACTAAAAAAGCTTACTCAATACACACAATCAGAACCTTACCAATTTCCGTTGATTCCCTCTTCATTTACAGAAATTTTTACAGAATACTGTAGATTTGATAATGACTGCAGAACTCCGTTATATTTTGAAGATTATTACAGTTTCCCTGGGATAAAAGGAATAAATGCCGGTACTGTTTCGTTAGGATGGTATAAGAAATATTTGACTTTATTGTTGTTCAGATTGAACAGCTTTGAGGTTACGAATATTTCAAGCTTTTTAAATCCATGGGACTTTCCATATATCGAAAACAATCCCAAAAAAACAAAGGCGAGTATTGAAGCAGCAGAACAAATGATACGTTTTGCTGAAATGTGGGTTCAAAAAGATAATATTGAGACTTTAAAAATATTAGGATGGAGTATTGATTTAGAGACTGATCCAATAGGAAAATTGAAAGAATTTACAAAGTCCCTAGAGCAGAAGTTTGAACAATCTCAAATTGGGTTAGTACTAAGTAAAGATAGACTCAATAATTTAAAAAATAATACTATACGAATTATTGATGATAATTCGTATATCTATTGTGATGTTTTAAAGTCTTGTAGTGGGGAGAATGTGGAAGGTAATACAGATTACAAACCAATTGAAGTAATTGATGCTTCTATTACAAGAGTTGCAAAAAAAGATCTATTTTCTGATGGTGGAGTGATTAATAATGCGAACTATGATACTATAGATGCTCAAATTGCCGTGAGAAATTTCGTAAGTGATTATTCCTTAATGTTTTTAAAACACACTAAACACTCATATACAATCAACTCAGATGATTGTTTTGCAGCACTGGATAGAATGATAGGGTCAAATCTTGGTGATTACACTGTTATTGCGTTTGGTGTAAACTTCTATCAATTTACAAAAGACAGAAGCAGTGAATTTAAGTTAAAGACTGAATCAAATGAACAAAACAGATACATACCATATTCATATAAAGATAATCTAGATATTCACTCACTTCCCTCTCCAAAAAATAGGGTAATGGATAATGTAGTACTGATTATCAAAAAGAATAACTTACCCTGCTTCAAAAATGTTGAACCTTCTAATGATCTAATTACCAATTTCAAATTAGAACAAGCTATAGTTCCAGAAACAGATGACAATAATAACAATCTTAAGGTATTCGTTTCTGTGCTATTTGACTCTTATCCGAAAGAATATGAGAATTTGGAAAATAGCGATCATTGTTTAGTCTTTATACACTATTGTGTCCGTTTTTTATGGAAATCAGATTCAGATGTAACTTTGCTCAAACTTATCACACCTTATATGGATAGCGGAAATGGAATGAATGTAGAAGAATTACCTATTTTATAGTGAAAAAATCAATTACAAACAAATTTTTAATAGTAATATTATGAGTGCTTTACAATATTTAACAAATAAAATAATTGTTACAAGAACTCTATTAGCACCAACAATACTAAAAGCTATATTGTGCTTATACTTAGAAAATCATGAAGTTATAACGGCAAACATGGTTAAAGCAAGGTGTATGATAATTGATAATAGTGTACCTTGGGATAGAAGAATTGCTGCTATTTGTAATACAATGAGAAATACCACAGAGTGTGGTGCTACAATAATTTCAGATGATCGTGATCATAACGATCTCACTATCAAGTTTTTTATTATTAGGTATTTAAGAAAATGACAAATAATCCAAAAATCTGGCTCTCGCTAGCTCAAATGGGCGGAAAAGAGCAGCAGTTTATTCAGGAGGCGTTTGATACTAATTGGGTGGTTCCGTTGGGGCCTAATGTCGATGGGTTTGAGAGGGATCTGCAGGAGTATCTGGGTGGTGATAAGCATATTGTGGCGCTAAGTTCGGGAACGGCGGCTATCCACCTTGGGTTGATTCAGCTGGGGGTGAGGCCGGGCGATGATGTTATCTGCCAGTCTTTTACTTTTGCTGCGAGTGCAAATCCTATAATGTATCTGGGTGCAAATCCTGTGTTTATTGATAGTGAGCCGGATAACTGGAATATGTCGCCGGAGTTTCTGGAGGTGGCTATTAAGGACAGGATTGTGGTTACGGGTAAGAAGCCGCGGGCAATTATTCCGGTGCATCTATATGGGATGCCTGCGCGCATGGATCGTATTCTGGAGGTTGCTAAGCGTTACGGTATCCCGGTGCTTGAGGATGCTGCCGAGGCGTTGGGTTCTAAGTACAAGGGGCAGTTCTGCGGGACTTTCGGGGAGTTTGCCTGTTTGTCGTTTAATGGGAATAAGATTATTACGACGTCGGGCGGGGGTGCGTTGGTTTGTTGTTCGGCCGATGAGGCTGGCGTTACTAAGTTTCTGGCGACTCAGGCTCGTGATAATGCTCCTCATTATCAGCATTCTCATATTGGCTATAACTATAGGCTGAGTAATATTTGTGCCGGGATCGGGCGTGGACAGATGTTGGTTCTTGACCAACACATCGCCGCCCGCCGGTCAATCAACAATAAATACCGGGAGATGTTAAAGGATGCTCCCGGCATCTCTTTCCTGGAGAATCCAAACTCCGATTTCGAATCAAACATGTGGCTCACCTGCGTGATAGTTGACCCTGAAAAGGCTGGCTATACACGGGAAGATTTGCGCCTTAGAATGGAGGCTGCAAATATCGAAACCCGCCCGCTCTGGAAGCCGATGCATCTGCAACCTGTCTTTGCCGAATACCCATTCTACGGAGACGGGACATCTGAACACCTCTTCACAAACGGCCTCTGCCTCCCATCCCACCCCAGCCTGACCGACGACGACCTTGCCAGGGTTGTTGGGGTCTTCAAAATGAGGTAACCTTGCCAAGGTTCTTGGGGAAATTTGGCGCAATGTCTGCATAACGTGACTTTTTCACGTTTCTATCAATAAAAAAGCCAAATATTTTGCAATATGAAATAGAAGTGTTATTTTTGCGTGAGTTTCTCACGTTAAAACAATATATAATGTTAATACGTTTCATAGCCAAGAACATCTTTTCGTTCAAAGACGAAACTGAGTTCAATCTTTTTCCTAACAAATCACAAGGACTTCAACACCACAAAGTAAAAATTGGAGACTTTGAATTTATGAGATTTAGCGCCATTTATGGAGCTAACGGTTCAGGAAAATCCAACTTGATCAAAGCAATATCCTTTTTAGAGACATTAGTTGAAGAAGGGAAATTACAATCAGAAACAGATGAATTAAAATTCAAGCTGAATGATGATTGCCTAAAGTCGCCAACATCACTTGGTGTAGAATTTATAGCTGACTTAAAGCCCTACTTTTATTCTATTACATTTGATGGTGATAAAATCTTGTATGAATACCTTGCTGAGAGTAATAAGAATGATGATGTTATAATTTTTGAACGAAGTTATGACAATGAAATCCACGAAATAAAATTTAAAAATGATTATTACAAAACCGACAAGGAGAGACTCTTTGCAGAAGTTCTTGCAGAAAAGTTAATCCAAAAAAATGAGTTACTTATAACTTTTTTAAGTAAAAAATATCCCGAAGACTTCATGTCTGTTTATTCGGCATTTGAATGGTTTAAAGAAACTTTAGTTGTTATTTTGCCAGACGCTAAACCAGGTGGTATTGCCCATATTATGGATAAAGAACCTGTAATCAAAGATTTTGCGAATAAGTTCATTCCAAGTTTAAATACAGGAATATCAGAAATTGAAGTTGAAAAAAAGAAATTTGAAGAGTTTGTTGGTAACGATGATACTAAATTAAAAAAGAGAATTATTGATGATCTAAGAAATGAGCCCGACAAAATATCAGTACTAATAAACAAAGATACAGGCGAGGAAGCTACACTTGCCAATGAAAACGATGAGATAGTTGTAAAACGACTAATTACCAAACATCAGGATTCATTGGGGAAAATCATAGATTTTAATTTAGGTCAGGAGTCAGACGGAACAAGAAGATTGATTGACTACATTCCTGCTTTCCAAGGAATAGTAAACGACAATAAGGTTTATGTAATTGATGAAATTGAAAGAAGTATTCACCCAATGACCATAAAAGAAATAATGACGAAATTAGCATTAAATGAAAATGTTAACGGGCAGCTTATCTTCTCAACCCACGAATCTAATTTACTCGATCAAAATATTTTTAGACCTGACGAGATTTGGTTTGCTCAAAAAGATTGTGATGGATCAAGTAAGATATACTCTCTTAGTGATTTTAAAATTCACAATACTATTAACATTGAAAATGGATATTTAAAGGGACGTTTTGGTGGTATTCCATTTTTGGGCAACCTGAAAGATTTAAATTGGTAATGGTATGAAGTATCTTACTCGAAATAAAGTTTACCAAAAGGTTGAGCCATTTAAAAACGCCAAGAAGATTTATATTTTTTGCGAAGGTGAAAGAAGGGAAATTGATTATTTCAGGTTTTTTCAGGGATTTGCTTCAAATATTGATATAATCCCCATCCCAAGTGACAATGGCAGAACAGATCCTATTAAACTTAAAGAACAAGCAGAAAATAGTATTCGTAACAACACTATTTCGCTTTCAGAAGAGTTATTAGATGAGGTTTGGTTCGTAATTGACACAGATAGATGGAACGAGGGAAATAAAATAGATGAGTTAAGAGCCTTTGTAAAAGAGAAGAAAAGATCATATGAAGGTTGGTTTCTTGCCCAAAGTAATCCATCATTTGAAATTTGGCTCTATTATCATTTTAACTCAAATAAACCTAATAACGATGAAGTTAATACTTGTTCAAGTTTTAAAGAGTTTGTTGCATTAAAAATTAATGGAGGCTTTGATAACAGGTGTATGCCATTAGAAATTCAACAAGCGACATTAAATGCCGAGAGAAACTTCGAATCAGAAAACGGTCAACCAAAGATTTACTCTACAGAAGTTTTCAAACTTGCCAGGCAAATAATAAGTTTCACGAAAGCACAATTAGATCAATGCTTGGAAGACTTGAGAAAACAATAGAATTTAAATATTATGTTCGATCTTGAAAAGCTTAACAAAATTTCTACTCCTGATTCAACATGGAAAAAAGAGTCTGCTTACATACAGGAAAACAGGGCGTGGCTTCATGAATCTGCAAAAATTGCACTGATTGTCCTACGCGCATTAAAGGATAAATCAATCAGTCAAAAAGACCTAGCCGGAATAATGGGTATTAAAGTACAACAAGTCAGTAGAATTGTAAAGGGTAAAGAGAATCTTACACTTCAAACAATTTGTAAATTGGAACAAGCTCTTAGAATAAATATTATACAAGTAAATACCCAATTTAAAGCAGAATCAGCAATTATTAATTAAACGCATCCTTGTATGCTGTTTCTTGATTTTTCCCGTGACATACATTATAAAAAATATAAGCTGAATTTATAAGGTGAAACAAATTAATTTATTTATATCATGGGAATTTATGCAAACGCAGCAATATCTGCAAGAGAAATAATTATCGCTGGAATTAATCCTGAAGTTGCTTGGGATCAAGCTATAAGAGAATTCACAACTTCTACACACTCAATTAATAAAGGGTGTACAAAATCTGCATTTTTAGGATTATGCGAAGACGGATATATTCAAGGTGTTAACAGGGGGCATTATACAAATAGTACAAAAAATAAGAGCTATGCAATTAAAGCTGTTGAAATCTTAAGAAGAAATCCAAATGTTGTATATACAAATAATAGTCTTTGGGTTAATGTCCTTAATGAATTGCATTTGGGCCCTAAATGTCATAGTGAACAAATGGATGTTGTTCTTGCTCTTTGGAAAAGTGGTTATATTAGATAGTCCTTATTCATGAATATTTCAAATTAAATTTTTATTTTGCATGATTAATGCAAATATACTTAGACCTCGAAAGGAATTCCGATTTGATTAAGATACAATGAAATATGGAAAAATTGACAAATTCAAATATTGAACGACAAAATATTCTTAATAATAAGTTTGCAATAGAGCGTATTCAAAAATATGTTGGGTTACCCGGCTTATTCTTCGAAGGCGAGTTTCGTTTCACTAAGCAAATGGTTGCCGATTTTTTTGAAGTAGACGTATCAACTATCGATCGCTATTTGGACAGATATTCAGAAGAATTAAAACATAACGGATATGTTTTAAGTCGAGGTAAACAATTGAAAAATTTCAAGTTGGAGTTTGCTCACCTTATTGATAAGGCGAGCAAGACTACACAACTTGGGCTATTCAATTTTCGTGCTTTCCTGAATTTATCTATGCTACTGGTTGAGAGTCAAAAAGCAAGATTACTTCGCAGTAAAATACTTGATATTGTGATTGATACTATTAACGAACGAACTGGAGGAAACACAATATACATAAATCAAAGGGACACTGATTATCTCACATCTGCAATTAAAGAGCCAAAATATCGTAAAATGTTTACGTCCGCTCTGAACTTATATGTAGAAATGGGTAATTATAAATATGCTGTATACACAGACAAAATATATGAGTCAATATTTAAAGAAAATGCCCAGGAGTACAAGGAAATTCTAAAACTCGACGAAAAAGCAAAGATTCGTGAAACGATGTACTCAGAAGTGCTGGATTTGATTGCCTCTTTTGAAGCAGGTTTGGCTTACGAAATTGAAAAGGCAAGCAAAAATATTGGGCGCAAATTATTCCCGACAGAAGTTGATAGAATTTTTATTGAGTTTATTGCGCATCCTGTTCAATTACCTTACATTGAAAAAGCTAGAATAAAAATGGCTTCCAGGGATTTGCACTTTAGAGACGCTTTTCATCAACGACTTGAGAAATATATACAATCTGTTAGTTCAGAAGATTTTAACCGTTTCATAGGTGATCAGAGTATGGATTTTGACAAACAACTTGCAAAAGCATCTGAAATATTTAAAAGATTAAAATACAGTGAATAGGGCTATTAAATATATTGAATCAATAGATGAAATAGTAGAAATCCATAAGAAAACTGTAGAAATTAGTGGTGGTGGAACTTGCGGGATCATTAATTTAGGCTCACTGGAGTCATGTTTGCAACAAATTCAGAATGATGACTATTATCCAACTTTTGTAGACAAACTTACTCATTTAGTATTTGTAGCGAATAAGAGCCATTCATTTTTAGATGGGAACAAAAGGATTGCAATCGCACTAGGAATGAAATTCCTTCTAAACAACGGATACTTATTTGTTGTACAGAAATTTGCAGAAAATATGGAGTCAATCTCTTATCATTTAGCAGCCAGTCGTATTGATAAAGAACTCCTCCACGAAATTATTCATTCAATTATTTATGAAGACGACTATCCAGAAGAACTCAAACTTAAGATTCTAAAAGCGTTTAATAACACAAAGTAATCACACGAGGGGAACCTTGCCAAGGTTCTTGTTTAGCTATGATTTTATCTGATATTTTTGCATTTTTCCATAGATAAACTTATATTTACGTATAATTTCTGTTATGAGAAGGAAAATTTACGATCAGTTGGTATTATGGAAAAACAGGCCTGACAGGATGCCTCTTATTGTGAACGGGGCTCGTCAGGTTGGTAAGAGCTATATTTTACAGGAGTTCGGGAGAGAGGAGTTTGATAGTTATATTATTGTCAATTTCGAGATTGACAAGGTTTTGGCCACGAAATTTGACGAGGGTATCAATCCGGCCGAAATCATTCAGTATCTGGAGGCTTTACATTCTAAGCGCATCGTTCCGGGAAAAACTCTGATTATTTTTGATGAGGTGCAGGCTTGTGAGGGTGCTTTAACCTCTCTTAAATATTTTTATGAGCAATCTCCGGAATATCATATTGTTGCGGCGGGGTCACTGCTGGGCGTTGCGATCAATCGGAGTAAATATTCGTTTCCTGTGGGTAAGGTCAATGAGTTGACTCTCTTTCCTATGGATTTTGAGGAGTTCTTGTGGGCGTTGGGGAAAGAGAATATATCTGAATTAATTCGTGAACATTATAACTCCAATAAGCCCTTTTATGCACATTCCATTGCTATTGATCTTTACAATAAGTATCTGATAGTGGGAGGAATGCCTGCTGCTGTAAAGGAGTTTGCTGCTAACGGTAGTTTTGTTGCGGTTGCCGATATTCAGAACAGGATTTTGAATGAGTATATTGCCGATATGGCTAAATATGCTCAGCCAGGTGTGAGTGTTAAGATTCGTGCGTGTTACGAGTCGATTCCTGTTCAGCTTGCTAAGGAGAATCATAAGTTTCAGTACAGTGTGGTTCAGAAGGGTGGCAGCGTTACCATTTTCGGCGAGTCTGTTGAGTGGCTCAGATATGCGGGTGTTGTTATAAAATGTGTGAAGATAAACGAGGGTAAGGTGCCTTTGAAGGTCTATTCCAGTCTCAGTGATTTTAAGTTGTATATGGCAGATGTTGGAATGCTTACGATGCAATCGGGGGTTGCTCAGGTTATTCTTTCGCCTGTTGAGCTCAATAATTCATTTCTTGGTTCTGTTGCAGAAAGTTATGTTGCTCAGGCGTTTGTTGCAAATTCAATTCCTCTGTATTATTGGAAAAACCAGAATACAGCCGAGGTAGATTTTGTGATTCAGCATGGTCTTGACATAATTCCGGTCGAAGTGAAATCGGGATCGCATGTTCGATCCAAAAGTTTAGCAATGTTCATGGAATGGTACAAATGCCCATACGCCATCCGCCTTTCCAAAAAGAACTTCGGATTCGAAAACAACATCAAATCGGTACCACTCTACGCAGCATTCTGCATCACCAAGGGATAACCTTGCCAAGGTTCTTGGGTGGTTTGCATTACATTTATTTAACAAAATTTACAATATGCAAATTTTCCATTTTTTTGTAACTTTGATTGGTTTAAATTAAATTGCTTCAATGATTAAATCTTTTCACATAAATAATTACAGAAATATCAGAGACTTATCATTTAAGAATTTGAGCAGGGTTAATCTGTTTGCTGGTAGAAACAATACTGGAAAATCGACACTTCTCGAGGCTGTTTATATATTTACAACTAAGGCTAATATAAATAATATCTATCAATTGCTTGAAGAGAGGGGTGATAATATCAATCAGAAAACCCCTAATAAATGCACTTTTGAATCTAATCTTGATTCATTATCTTCTCTGTTTTATAATAGAGAAGTAAAGTATAATAAAAGCGAAATAAGATTCATTGCCACGAATGAGAATAATGAAAATAGCTCTGTTGCTTTGCAGATTATTGCTTATAATGAGAAAAGAAATAACTTAAATCAGGGAATTATTCTTGAAAGAATTAAACTGGAAGAGCCAAAAATCAATAATTATCACAGAGTTGGGTTTGAAATTATTATAAATGATATAGATTATATTAATTTCCCGATTGATCAAGGTAATCCATACAGATATGGAGTTCATTCGAATATTGCTATTCCTCAAAATATACAGTTTATCAGGACACGCAACATTGATCGTGATGGAAATGGTAAGCTATGGGATAACATTACTCTTACAGAAAAAGAGAAATATGTAATTGAGGCATTACAGATAATTGAAAAATCTACCGAGAGAATTAATTTTGTTGATAACGAGAATAAAGAGAGGTCGGCAGTTATAAAACTTAACGGTGATGAAACTGTATATCCGTTAAAGAGTATGGGAGATGGTATAAATCGTATCCTCTCCATTATTTTAGCATTGGTGAATTCTGATGGAGGTTATTTACTGATTGATGAATTTGAAAACGGGTTGCATTTCTCAATTCAGGATAAAATTTGGGAGATTATATTCAAACTTTCTCAAAAGCTTAATATTCAAGTATTCATAACAACTCACAGCGATGACTGTATTAAATCTTTCTCGAGGGTTATGAGTAAAATGAATTGTAATGACCTTTGTGGTAAGCTTTTCAGACTCGACGAAGAAAACGGTGATATTGTTCATGTTGACTATGACCAGAATGAGTTAAAAATTGCTTTCGAAAACAATATTGAAGTTCGTTAAGATGAAAATGACAGAATTACAATATCTATTGGTTGAAGGGAAGGATGATTTTCATGTAATTAGCTCATTATGCGACAAATTCTCTATTAATCAAAATTTCACGATTCTTGATTGTAATGGTATAGACAAGCTCTTCGAAACATTGCCTGTAAGGTTTAAAGAGTCAGGACTAAAAACGATAGGGATCATCGTAGATGCCGATTCTGATATACTAAGCAGATGGAATCATCTTAAAGAATTAATTAGATCATTTGGTTTTGTTGTTGAAGATGAAATCCCGTGTGAAGGGCTGAAAACTACCAACAAAAAGAACCAATCACTGGGTGTCTGGATAATGCCCGATAATAAAACATCAGGAATGTTGGAAGACTTCATAAGATATTTAATTCCTGATGAAGATGAGTTGGCAAATGAAGTAAATAACACACTAGACAATATTGAAAGCCTCAAACTCAATAAATACAAGCCCATATACAGATCAAAAGCATTTATTCACAACTGGCTATCATTTCAGGAAACTCCCGGCTCACCATTAGGAGCTGCAATCACAAGAAGTTATTTATCTACAAATTCAGATAAATGCATGAATCTAATGAATTGGCTTAAAAATTTGTTCATCGAGAAATAAGGTGGAATTACCTTCGTAAGATTCCAGGTCGTTAGTTATTCCCGCAACAGTGTTTGTACTTTTTGCCGCTCCCGCATGGACACGGGTCATTACGACCTGTTTTTGAAGAGATTACCGGATAATTAAATTTTTCAGACTCTTTTTCCCGGAACATTTGCATTTGACTTGTTCCTGGGAATGGCATACGTCCAAACTCCTTCTTATTTACTTCATTTGATGAATTACCTTTTAATATCCACTTGGGTACATTGTTGCTGTACTCGGTAATTGCCCCTATTATGTTTTTAAAATCTTCTATTGAATCAAATATCACAGTTTTATTAACAATCTCGATAAGCTCTTGAAAATCTGATTCATTTTGAATTCCCATCCATAAATAGTGCATTGCAATTTCTGTTTGTCCCGGTGTTGAAGGACTGTTAAATGCGTTTTCAATGAAATACGAAGGTTCACCTTGGTAATAGTAATATAATTTGGTAGCTTCCTTTACCTCCTCTTCATTAAAAATCTTGTGTTTTATATCTGCCCTGCTTTCAATTAAATCAATAATGTATTGATGGCTATTAACAAGCAAACTGCAGATATAAACATTTTTTCCATATCTGATTAATTTTATTCGATTATAAAGGCGTAAGCTCTTGAACAGGAAGTTAATAAAGGATTGTTCATCGTATTTAACATCGGAGTATCGTTTAAGTAAATCAATTGCATCATTAACTTTTAATACGCCATAAAGAGTTATTAATCCAAGCAGATTATTTTCAAGCAGATACTCTTGTGGCTATTCCGGTGATATGGGACCACTGTTCCGGAGCATAGGGTACCAGTTAC
>CAZFTS010000022.1:0-56976 GCA_964521685.1 uncultured Muribaculaceae bacterium | reverse complement strand
AAAATATTTACATCGCCTTTGGCGACATATTTAAAAGTCATGGGTGTTTCATAATTTAATTCTCTTTTTTATCAAGGTCAATATTCTGTATTTTACCACCTAAAAGGAATACCGATATAATTGATATCGGGAAGAGTGATCCACCGAGTATAAAAAACGGTACCCATGATACTTTAGTTATAAATGGTACTGCAAACATAGCAATAATTGTTCCCATAACAGCGGCTGCGCCACCTAAACCTGCTAAAGATCCAACAGTTTTTCCATAATGGAAATCAGCTGCAAGAGTTTGTATATTGGAGCAGTAAAACTGATATCCACATAAGATTACCGCCATCATTAATACTGCAGAGAGTGCTGTAGTGGACATTGTAGCTCCAATAATGCCGGGCATCGCAATTGAAGCACCCACAATCATTGCTGTTTTTCTTGAGAAATTTAGTGATTTCCCCCTCTTCTGAAGATACCCCGAGAACCATCCGCCGGTAAATGCACCTATTGCTGCCCCAACATATGGAACCCATGCGCTGAAAGCTACCTCTTTTATATCCAGATTAAACTCCTCAATCAAATATATAGGTATGAAAGTCACAAACATCCACCAAACAGGGTCTATAAAAAACCTACCAATAATAAGTGCATAGTTTTTCTTTTTGCTCAGAAGTTCACCCCATGATTTTGCTTTGATAGGTGTTGTTGTCTGGGATTCAGGTTGTCCTGAAAGGATATACTCCCTCTCCTTATCTGAGATCCATGGGTGCTCTTTTGGCCCTTTCTTATTGATAATCAACCAAGGAATTATCCAGATAACAGCCAAAGAACCTACTATTACAAAAGTAAGTTTCCATCCGAAAGACAAATACAAGAAGCCAATTACTATTGGTGCAAGTATTGCTCCTACAGATGTGGATGCATTGAAAAGACCCTGTCCGAAAGCTCTCTCTTTGGTCGGAAACCACTCTGCATTTGATTTTGTTGTTCCAGGCCATGGGCCAGCCTCGCCTAATCCAAGCATAAATCTGAATGCAGTCAGAGATTTTATACCTGAAGCAAGAAATGTAAATGCATCTGCAGCACCCCATACAATTGCCGAAAGGGCAAACCCTTTTCTTGTTCCTATTTTATCATACAATTTTCCCGAGAAGAGCTGACTCAAACCGTAAGCTATCATGAAGAAGATGGTAATTCCGGCAAGGATCTTTTTAGTCTTTACTTTAAATTCCGCTTCAGGCAGATTTGGATCTACAATGCCTAACTCAGTGGCAATTCCACCCACCTTAGTTACCTCGAAATTCCCGTTTTCCGATCTCTTTACCCTGTCTGCAGTTACAACAGATTCGCTACCGTCACTCTCTGTTACAGTAAAGGAGTTATTACCGGTATTCTCTTTTACCTTTTCGGCAGAGTATTCAATTTTCTGATTCGCAACCCACATATAACTCAGAGTTCCTCTATCCAGATAGTTAATGATTGAAACCAGCATTATCATGCTTAATACAATCCACCTTAGCCCTTTTACTTTCATGTTATTTATTTTTATTTAGATTGCTTGTTATAAAGTTGAACATTTTCAGGAATAAATCCTCTTTTAAATCGGATTTTGTAGATGATACATTGTGATCATAATTTGGAATAATTTCAATATCAAGAATTTTCGCCCCTGCACTCTTCAGTTTTTCTGCAAACTCTACTGTCTGCTCATACTCAACCGTTATATCTCCTGTACCATGAATGAGATAGCAGGCAGGTACAGAGTTTTTATTTATAAGATTTACGGGCGAAGCAACTCTTAATGTTTCCGGGTCTTTGTTGTTGAAATATTTAAGTCTCTGACCATCGGTCGCTTTTGCGCTTATTTTTGCTGATTGCAGATTGTATATACCGGAAACACCTACCAGCACCTTTGTGCCAGGAGTGGATAATGCAGCGACTGCGCTGAGGTGCCCCCCCGCAGAGCCCCCCATGAATCCAAAATTATCCGGATCAACATTAAGATCTTTACAATTAGCCTGTACCCATTTCACTGCATCCTTAACATCCTCAATCGTAATTAGAATGTTTGCTTCCGGCTTATCTGCAAGAGTATAGCTTATCCTTACACCTGTGATGCCCCCTTTTGAAGCACAATATTGGGATAGGTCCCTGTTTGAATTAAAATCGCCTCTTGCCCATCCGCCCCCGTGAATATATATCATAAACGGTACCGCTCTTGTTTTTTCAGGTGCAAAATCGACAACCAATTTTAAATCATAACCCGGATAACTCTTATAAACAAACTCATTTGAAATAATTCCTTCATAATCCTTTCCTGATACCTTTGCACTCTTATGATTATATGGTACAAGCAAATCATTAATAGAGGAGAGATCCAGAATTTTAGAATATGACTCCCGGTTTATTAAAGAGAATGAGCCATCACTCTCCTTTTTCAATTTCATAGCATATCTGTTTGTGAACTCCTCCTGTGAAAAAAGGGTATGGAGGTTTAA
Source organism: uncultured Muribaculaceae bacterium (assembly GCA_964521685.1). Lineage (GTDB taxonomy): Bacteria > Bacteroidota > Bacteroidia > Bacteroidales > UBA932 > Bact-08. The sequence continues at coordinate 54,487 of CAZFTS010000022.1, read as the reverse complement.
AATTATAAGCAAAGAGGTAAATACAAATTTTTTCATTAATCTCGCTTTTATAAACTTAATTGGTCAACCAATATTATTTTCACAAACATACTATTTTTTTTCATATATTGCGCAAAGTTTAAATAATATGTGCAGATGCTAAGCAAATTCAACCATAAAGAGAATTCAACCTTTAAAGTTCTTAAATATTTGTATGACCTTATTAATGAGGGTAAACTTAAACCTGGTAGTAAATTACCGGCAGAGAGAAAGCTTGCAGAGGAGTTATCAGTCGGTCGTACTCACGTAAGGAATGCATTTGCGGAACTTGAATTTTACGGTATTGTAAAGACCTATCCTCAAAGTGGTTCCGTAGTTGCAGCTATACACCATAATGCTCTCCAGGGTTTGATTTCCGACATATTATCTATTGAAAACTACGATTTCTTCTCCCTTGTCGAGACCAGATTAATCCTTGAGATGGAGGCTGTAAGGTTGGCTTGTGAAAGGGCCGATGAAAAAGATATTGAGGCACTTAAACTTGCACATAAAGAGTATATTGATAATTTTCATACACCGCATCGTGTAGAGAAAGATATGATTTTCCACAGAGTTATTGCCCAGGCTTCAAGAAACGATGTAATAAAATCAATGTTACTTATAATTACACCCGATATTCTCTCTCACTATGTAACAAAGGATTTCTGCTCTACACCACTTCCTACAGATAAACATGAACATCAGATAATTATCGATGCTATTGAATCTAAAAGTTCTTCAAAAGCAGTCTCTGCAATGAGACTTCATCTGGATAGGCTTTACACTTTTGCAAAAGAGGCCAAAGTCTGACTAAAATAAATTTATTTTTTAAAAATTTTAAAAATATTCTTGTATTATTCGGGAAAATTCTTACATTGCGCTAAAATTGGTTGACCAATTTAAACAGATTTAGTAAATTTTACTATGAAAACCTTTTGTTTAGCAGCAGTGTTGGTTTTAATTTCCTGTCAATCTGTAACTGCAGAGAGCTACAGGATTTCTGATCCCGGGAAAATCAAAGAACTCACAACTCTAAAACCCGGTGATGTTGTAATAATTGAGCCGGGAACCTATAATTCAGTAAACATCTCCCTGAATGCCACAGGCACCAGTACTCAACCAGTATATTTAAGAGCTGCAAAAGGTGGGTATGTGATAATTACAGGTAATTCCTCGATGAAAATTTCAGGTAGCAACATAATTGTATCGGATCTATGGTTTAAAAATCCTGTACCTACACAATCCAAATCATTAATTGAATTCAGATGCAGTGATTCTAAGCTGGTAAATTGTTTAATTACAGGATTTGACACTAAAAGCGACAGTAGTACAGACAATAAGTGGGTCTCTGTTTACGGTGAGAGAAACACTGTAACAAACTGCACATTTGCCGATAAAAGAAATGTTGGCTGTCTGTTAGTTGTTTGGCTTGAAAAGGACATAATTCCATCTCACAAAATTCTGAACAACTACTTTACAAGGCCTCATATACTTTATGAAAGTGACGGAAGTAAAATGAACGGACAGGAGTGTGTAAGAATAGGAACAAGTGATTTTTCAATGCAAAAAGCAGATTGTCTGGTAGAAGGAAATACATTTTACAGATGCGACTCTGAAATTGAGGTAATCTCAAACAAGTCTTGTTATAACATCTTCAGAGGAAACCTCTTTTTTGAAACTCAGGGAGCCCTTACTTTAAGACATGGAAATAATTCAACTGTAGAAAAAAACTTCTTCATAGGTAATGGCAGAGAGGGAAGTGCCGGAGTGAGGGTTATCGGTGATCACCAGACTGTTACCGGGAATTACTTTGAAAATACAAGAGGTAAAAATTATATGGCAGCTATCTGCCTTATTCAGGGTGTTCCGGACTCTCCTTTGAACAGATATTTCCAGGTAACGGATACAAAAATTGAAAAAAATACAATCCTTAATTGTTATAACGGAATAGTTGTAAGTTATGGTAATTCCCCGGATCAGTCATTACCTGTTATTTCAACAGAGATAAGTGAGAATATTATTTGTAATGATAACTCAACAAATAACACAATCGTTTGGATAGACAAACCTCAAAAACCTGAAGTAAAATTCAGAGAGAATATTATTTACGGAGGGCAAAGCGTCAATTTTAATGAGGTGTTAGCTCCCCAAACAGCAGTCAGGCCCAAATGTGAGATATCAGCTGCTGAATGGATGAAGATAAAAGCCGGAAGCGGTGCAGATTGGACCCCAAAAGAGTATAAATTCTAAACCTAATTATAATGAATTCAAATTGTGAAGTGAGATATGCATCACATCCCGACGATGTAAGAAATTACGGGACTGATATGCTTAGGGACCATTTTCTTATTAAAGAGATATTTGTGAATGATCGGTTAAACATGACCTACTCAATGGTAGACAGAATGGTTGCCGGAGGAGCTATGCCTGTAAATGACCAACTTGAGCTTCTGCCACCTAAAATTTTCAAGGCAGAATTTTTTACCTCAAGGAGAGAGTTGGGCATTGTAAATATTGGCGACGAAGGTTTTGTTACAGTAGGTGACACAGAGTATAAACTTGGATTTAAAGAGGCTCTGTATATTGGCAAAGGAGATAAAAAAATTCTCTTTAAAAGCCGGGACAAAGACAAACCGGCAAAATTCTATTTCAATTCGGTTCCGGCTCATGCAGAGTTCCCCGACAAATTAATTACAAGGAAAGATGCGATTATAATTGAACTTGGGAAACAGGAGGAGTGTAACAAGAGGATTCTTAATAAACTAATTGTAAGCGAAACAGTTAAAACCTGTCAATTGCAGCTGGGAATGACTGAACTACTTCCGGGAAGTGTCTGGAATACGATGCCGACACACACACACGAAAGAAGAATGGAGGTTTACTTTTATTTTGAATTGCCTGCAGGCCAATCGGTATGTCACTTTATGGGTAAGCCTGAGGAGACAAGACACCTGTGGGTAGCGAATGAACAGGCTGTAATCTCACCGGTTTGGAGTATTCATAGTGCTTGTGCTACAAGTAATTATACATTTATTTGGGGAATGGGAGGAGAAAACTCCGATTATACCGATATGAATCCCGCACCAACTGTTGAATTAAGATAAGTAATGTAATATGAAAGAAATGTTCTCACTTGAAGGAAAGGTGGCACTTGTTACAGGCGCATCATACGGAATCGGATTCTCGCTTGCTACAGCCTTGTCCAATGCAGGTGCCAGGATTGTATTTAATGACATAAATCAGGAGCTTGTAAATTCAGGTGTGGCTGAATACAGGAAACTTGGGATTGATGCGAAAGGTTATGTCTTTGACGTGACCGATGAGTTAAAGGTGCATTCAACTGTTTCTCAGATTGAGAAAGAGGTTGGGTCAATTGATATCCTTATAAATAACGCAGGAATAATTAAAAGGATACCCATGCATGAGATGGCAGCCGAAGATTTCAGAAAGGTAATTGATATTGACCTGAATGCACCTTTTATTATGGCTAAAGCTGTAATTCCATCTATGATTAAAAGAGGTGGTGGAAAGATTATCAATATATGCTCTATGATGAGCGAATTGGGAAGAGAGACAGTAAGTGCTTATTCAGCAGCAAAAGGCGGGCTTAAGATGCTAACAAAAAATATTGCTTCCGAATATGGTCAGTACAATATTCAGTGCAACGGACTTGGACCGGGCTATATCTCCACTCCTCAGACAGCCCCTTTGAGAGCCGATGGTCACCCGTTTAATAGTTTTATTATTGGAAGAACACCAGCGGCCAGGTGGGGAACTCCCGAAGATCTTCGCGGTCCGGTAGTTTTTCTGGCATCTGCAGCCTCCGATTTCGTTAATGGACATATTCTGTATGTCGATGGCGGTATTTTGGCCTATATCGGAAAACAACCTTGATTATGAAAAGATTATTATTATACTTTTTCCTGATATTCCTCATAAAGGCCAATTTGATGGCCGGAAACCGGAAAATTTCTCTCAATGAACTGAATAATGAGATTGGAATAGCACTTCCTAGAGATACAATTACTTTGATTTCAGGGGTGTATAAAAATATTGAAATTGAAATCAAGGCAAAAGGAACTCAAACCAACCCAATTATTATTATGGCAGAGAAGCCGTCAGAACTTATAATAACCGGAAAATCATCCATGAAGATTGCCGGAGAGTGGATAGTTGTCCAGGGGTTATGGTTTAACAAATGTACACCTGCCGAAGGTGGTTCGGTAATTGAGTTCAGACTAGGCAACGATGCTGCAAATAATTGTCGTGTTACAGATTGCGTTATTCAATCTTGTAACCCTGAAAGCAGGGATATATCATACAGCTACGTTTTATTGTACGGCAGAAATAACAGATTCGACCACAACTCACTCATGGATAAGTTAAACTTAGGAGTGACCCTGATCGTAATGTTAAATCAGGAGAGAGATCAGCAGAATTTTCACAAAATCGACCATAACTATTTTGGTTACAGGCCGGTCTTTGGATCCAACGGTGCAGAAACTATAAGAATAGGAACCGCTACCCAGGCGTTGAAATCATCTAACACTGTTGTCGAATACAACTATTTCGACAGGTGCAACGGCGAGGTAGAGGTTATCTCCGTAAAATCTTCCGATAACATTATAAGGAATAACTATTTTAATGAAAGCCAGGGAGTTCTTGCACTAAGACATGGAGACAGGAATATTGCTCACAATAACTATTTCAATGGAAACGGAGTTAGAAACACTGGAGGAATCAGAATAATTAATGCCGGACACAAGGTGTACGGAAATACTTTTGTAAATCTTAAAGGCGAGAGGTTCTTTTCTGCTCTGGCTGTAATGAATGCTGTACCAAACTCCCTGCCAAACAGATATTGTCTTGTTAAAGATGTGGATATATACAACAACTGCTTTATTAATTGTGACCATATGACATTTGGAGTCGGGAGTGATCAGGAGCGGACACTTCCCCCCGAGGATGTAAGATTCACTGAGAATATTATTATCAATTCAAAAATTGATTTTCCATATGAGTCAAAATCATCTGTTAACGGTGTGATATTCACAAATAACAGCGTAAAACTATCCGGTAAGAAGAAACTGCCAATGGGCTTCAAGATAGATAGTAATTTAAATTCAGAAAATTATGTGACACAGACTCCTGTTTTACGAAGTGAATGCGGTCAGAGCTGGTCGCCTATCGTAAATGAGAAAGCTTCTAAAACCGGGAAGTTGATCTATGTGGAATCCGGTACCGATAAATTGCTTGAAGCAATTAAAAGTGCATCCGAAGGAGATATAATTGAACTGACAGAAAAAGGTGACTACTCAGTATCTTCCGATATTTTTATCGATTTTCCTCTAACAATCAGGGCTTCAAAAGAGTTAAAAACAAGACCGCAGATAAGATATAACGGATCGAAACAGGGTAACATAATCACAATCAGGGATGGTGGTGAGTTAACAGTTTCTGGTCTATCATTCAATGGGATGAGCGAACCGGGAAAGGCAACCCCATCGGCAGGAATATCAACCAAAAGTGGGATGATAAAACCATATCTGCTTACAATTGACAATTGCGAGTTCTTTGATTTTCCGGAGGGGACTACGACACCTGTGAGAGGGCTTAAGAACACATTTTCCGAAAAGATAGTGATTAAAAACTCACTTTTCAGAGCTGTTTCTGCCGATGCAATCAATTTTGCGGGTGAGCGGGAAGATCAGGGTAAATACAACGTAGAGGAGCTTATCATTGAAAATTGCTCTTTTAACAGGATCCTGGGAATTGGAGTGAATGTTTACAGAGGAGGCAGCGATGAGAGTACTGCAGGACCAATTGTAAAAATTTTAAACTGCACATTTGAAGATGTTTGCAATAAAGAAAGAGGGTCTGTTCTCAGGTTGATAGGTGCACAGGTACTGGAGGTAAATAGCTGTAATTTCAGTAACAGTGGAAGGGGTGGAGTAGCAATAAGACTTGACGAGACAACATTTGAGAGGGTAAAAATCAGTAATTGCAATTTATGGAACTCGGGGAGAGTTCTGACTATGACAGGAAAAGTTATTGAGGGAAAGATGTATAATATTAATCCTCAGTATCTCGACTCCGAATCATTTGATTACAGATCACCGGAAAATAGTTTATTACATAAGAAAAAGATTGGAGTAAGGTAAAATGAAGAGATTACTCATAACAATATTATTTTTAGCTGTTAGTTTTGGATTACAAGCAGTTGACCATCCATCCTTAATGCTTACAAAGAAAGGGGTGGAGCAGATAAGATCGGGGTCGGGCAAATACCCTCTTTTTGATTCTACGCTGGCAGAAACCAGAGCAAAGGCCGATGCTGCTCTTAATTCTCCCATAATTGTTCCTGTTCCTCGTGACGGAGGTGGCGGCGGAACACACGAAAAGCATAAGGATAACTACTATTCAATGTACTATTGTGGCATTATGTATCAGATAACCGGTGATACCAAATATGCCCGTTATGTTGAAAAAATGCTGGATGAATATCTAAAACTCTATCCTACTCTTGATTACCATCCGGTTAAAATGTCATCAACACCAGGGAAGATATTCTGGCAAACACTCAACGATTTTGTCTGGCTTGTCCACACATCTGTTGCTTATGATTGTGTATATGACTTCTTGTCAAAAGAGAAACAGAGAGAGTATAATGAGAAGTTATTCAAACCGATGGCCAACTTTATAATGGATGGCAGTGAGGTTAACAATAAAACTTTTAACAAAATGCATAACCATGGAACCTGGGCATGTGCTGCTGTAGGTATGATTGGTTACGTTATGAATGACAATGATTTAATTCAAAAAGCTCTCTATGGTAGTGATAAAAGCGGAAAGAACGGGGGCTATTTAAAGCAGCTGAATGAACTATTTTCACCAGACGGATATTTTACTGAAGGGGCTTATTACCAGCGTTATGCAATATGGCCATTTGTAATTTTCGCACAGGCAATAAACAATAATGAGCCACAACGTGACATTTTCAACTACAGGAATTCAATTCTGAAAAAGGCTGTAAATACATTGGCACAAATGACATATGAGGGTAATTTCTTTAAAATCAATGATGCTTTGCTAAAGGGATTCAGTGCTCAGGAGCTCGTATTTGCCATTAATATTCTTTACGCTGCCGATAATTCCCAAAAACATCTGCTTACAATTTCAAAAAAATATCAGACATTCTTTTTACCGACTGATGCCGGATTTGCTGTTGCCAGGGACATATCGAAAGGTCAATGTGAACCATTTACATTGCAGAGTCAACTTTTAAAGGATGGACCTGATGGAAAACAGGGTGGACTGGCAATATTCAGAAGCCCTGATAAAAATGAGAATGCAGCATTCCTTATGAAGGCCACATCTCACGGACTAAGTCACGGTCATTACGACAAACTAACCATCTCTTACTATGACGATGGAAATCCTGTTCTTGTAGATTATGGCTCATCCAGGTTTCTAAATATAGTTGTGAAATACAATGGGGGATACACTCCATTAAATGACACTTATTCAATGAGTACTATTGCCCATAATACGGTATCTGCCAACGGTAAGAGCCATTATGACGGAGATATTAAGGTATCTTCCCGCTACTCTCCTGCAATTTATTGCTACGATATCTCAAATCCGGAGATTCAGGTTACATCGGCAATTGAGCAAAATGCGATCCCCGGAGTTAAGATGCAGAGAACCAATGTTTTTATTGAAGGATTAGGTGATAAGAGAGTTATTCTTGACATTTTTAAGCTTTCTGGTAGTACACCTCAAACATACTATTTACCATTTTATTATGATGGCGACATGATTAGCCTGAGTGTCCCTTATACGAAGGCGTTAAATAAGATGGAGACATTTGGCGAGGTCAATGGCCATCAATATTTGTGGAAAGAGGCATGGGCAACATCATCTGAACCTTTTGTAACATTCACATGGCTAAAAGGGAGGCGTTTTTACAGCTTATCGACATTAACCGACAATAATACAGAGCTTTTCTTTGTCAGAACCGGTGCAAATGATCCTGATTATTACCTCAGAAGCGATCCTGGTTTTATAATAAAACAAAATAACAGTTCAAATTATACATTTCTGTCTGTCATAGAGACACATGGTAAATACGATCTTATAGTAGAAAAAACTGAGAGTGCTGTCTCTTCGGTAAAATCTTTAAAAATTCTGGAAGATACAGAAGATCATACTCTTGTTGAAATTGAGACTGAAAATGGTAAAGCCAGATTCAGGATAGAATACAATAGAGGTGAGAATGAAAAAAAATGGAGTTATTACAAATTATAAATAATTGAATATGAAAACAAAAAGTGAAGGTTTCGTACTAAATGACAAAATAGAGTGGGAAACGGCCGGAGAGGGGCTGACCCGTAAGATTCTGGCTTATGATGGTCAGATTATGATGGTCAGAGTTCATTTTAAAAAGGGTGCAATTGGTGTAAGGCATGCGCATTTTCATTCACAGGCTACATATGTTGTGAACGGTAAGTTTGAAGTTACACTCGACACAACCAGCTCTGTATTGACTGCCGGAGACAGCTTCTATGTTGAGCCGGATCTTGATCATGGAGCTATCTGTCTGGAAGAGGGTGAACTGATTGATGTTTTCTCACCACACAGGTCAGATTTTCTAAAGAAATAATTTTAAAACAGTTATTATGAGATTAAAAGATAAAGTTGCAGTAGTGACAGGTGGTGCCAGAGACCTTGGACGGGCTGTATCGTTAAAACTGGCACATGAGGGGGCAAAAGTTGTTGTCAACTATTTTGATAACAAAGAGGATGCAGATATCACAGTTGAACAGATTACTTCGTTTGGCGGAATTGCAATAGCAGTTCAGGGTGATATGACAAAGGCTGATGATGTTAAACGACTCTTTGCCGAGTGTGTGAAAAACTTTGGGAAAGAGGTAAATATTCTTGTAAACGTTGTTGGTGGGCTGGTTGGAAGAAAGCCTGTCACAGAGCAGGATGAGGCTTGGTACAATTTCCTGATGGATGTTAACATGAAGAGTGTTTTTCTATGCACCAGAGAGGTTGTTCCGTTGATGACAAACGGTGGATCCATAATCAACTTCTCATCACAGGCTGCCAGAGACGGGGGCGGACCAGGAGCCTCTATGTATGCAACTGCCAAAGCAGCAGTTATGTGCCACACCAGGGCAATGGCAAAAGAGCTTGGCCCTGTGGGAATCCGGGTAAATGCTCTTGCGCCGGGTATGATAGCAACATCGTTTCATGACAGGTTTACAAATCCTGTCGCAAGGGAGAATCTGGAAAAAACTGTTCCCCTTCGCCGCCAGGGTGCAGCGTCAGATATTGCCGATCTTGTTGCTTACCTGGCATCGGATGAGTCATCCTATATTACAGGAACCAATATAGATATCAATGGAGGAGCTCTATTCTCCTGATTGTGTGTAAAATAACAACTTAATCATTAATTATATGAAAAACAAACAATTATTAAAAGCAGTGACTTTGATTGTTGGCGTATTAATGCTCTTTTCGCAGAGTATTTTTGCTCAAAATGTCGCTGTTACTGGAAAAGTGACTGCAGAAAACGGAGAGCCGCTTGTAGGTGTATCTGTTTTGGTAAAAGGAACACAAAATGGAGTTGTTTCCGGAATTCAGGGAGAGTTCTCTTTGAAGAATGTTCCGGCAAACGGAACCATAGTATTCTCCTACATTGGTTTCACAACTCAGGAGGTTGCTGTTAATTCACGGCAAATCATTAATATAGTTTTGAGTGAAGATAGAGTACTACTTGAAGAGTTGGTTGTAATTGGTTATGGTGTTCAGAAGAAATCACATCTGACAGGATCGATTGCAAAGGTAAATACTTCAGGTATAGAGGATGTTCCGGTTGCCAGACTTGACCAGGCATTGCAAGGAAAGGTTGCCGGCTTGAATGTTCAGAATACCACATCGGAAGCTGGTATGGCCCCTACAATCAGAGTAAGAGGTATGGGATCTATAAGTGCTAGCAGTTCACCGCTTATTGTAGTAGATGGCTACCCAATCTCAGGCGGTCTGGAGATGGTTAATTCATCGGATGTTGAGTCGATAGAGATTCTGAAAGATGCTGCATCTGCAGCAATTTACGGCTCAAGAGCTGCCAGTGGGGTTATACTTATAACCACCAAAAGCGGATCTGTCGACAAACCTTCCTACAATGTAAGAGTAAGCACCGGTATTAAAGAGATTTACAAAAATGTGGATAGGTACAACACTCAGGAATATACCGATTTACGTAAAGCTCAGAAAACTGCTTATGACACCTATATGGCTTCGATAGGAAGCTCTTCAAAATTAAATATTAACAATGATCTGGCAGCTTACAGTGTAGGCGAGATGTTCGGATTCCGTGACTGGCAAAAACTTGGAACCAGAAGCGCAGGAATCACAAATATTCAGGCAACTGTATCTGACGGTAATGAAAAGATTAAGTACTACTTATCCGGCAACTATGATTTTGACCAGGGTATAATGATAAAGAGTGAGTACAATAAATTCAACATGAAAGCTAAAGTAGATGCGAAACTATCAAAATATGTTGAAGTTGGAATTTCACTCACTCCACAGTACTCAAAAAGACAACGTCCATCAAACTCCTCTGGTGGATGGTATAACAACCTTATCAGAACAGGAGACTGGATGCCGGTTTACCACACTAAGGAGAGTATTGATTTCATTACTGCTCAGAAACCAACCTTTGCAAAAAGGGTAGGAGACTATGTAATGGGAGCCGACTTCTCAAACCTTAAGTACACACTACTTGACGGAACGGTTGTTACCAATGCAACCCCCTGGAACACATCAGATAACAGCCCGATAAATATTGCCGATAAAACAACCTTTATTGAGGAGAATTACAGTCTGAACGCAAACAGCTACGTAAACATAAAACTTCTTAAAGGGCTTACATTCCGTTCTTCAAATGGATTCTATATCAACTATATGAATCAGGACTACTTTATCAAATCTGATGGTCTGAAACCGGGTGATCTGGCAAACGGGACATATAAAAATGATATGTTAATCGATCTGCTTTCAGAGAATACATTGAATTATACAAAGAAGATCGGCAAACATAATATTAATCTGTTGGCAGGTTATACAGCAAACTTAACAAAGCATAGGACTGCCTCTATTGCCGGAACTTTCGGAAACGATTATGTGTCTACATTCAATGCTGCAACTGCAATTACCCAGACCGATGCTTCAGGTAACATCCTTACTCAAACCTATACCGAGACTATTGCAATGGAGTCATACCTTGCTCGTTTCAGCTATGATTATGCCGATAAATATCTGCTCTCTGCAAGCTGGAGGGCTGACGGTAGTTCAAAGTTCGGGCCTAACAACAGATATGGTTATTTCCCTTCTGTTTCTATTGGGTGGAGAATATCTGAAGAGGGCTTTATGAAGAGCGCAGGTTGGATAAACAGACTGAAAATCAGAGGAAGTTACGGTGTAACAGGTAATAATAACATTACCAACTACGCAGCATATAACACACTAAGCCTTGTAAACTATCCGCTTGGATCCGGAAACGGTAATGTAGCAGCAGGATTTATCAACACAAGTTCAACATTAGGTAACCGCTCTCTTACATGGGAACAGACAAATGAGGTAAACGCCGGTCTGGATTTTTCATTTTTCGATGACAGAATATCGGGATCAGTAGATTACTACAACTCAGAGACAAAATCACTTTTGCTGCAACAGGATATACCTGCTATTACAGGTTACCTGAACTACTGGAACAATATTGGAAAGATAAGAAATTCCGGTGTTGAGATTGAGATAAGTACCTATAATATCCGAAACAAGAACTTTACATGGCAGACCTCATTTAATATTGCAGCTAACAGGAACAAGCTATTAAGTCTGGGTGGTGATCAGACTTTCAGCCTGCAATTAGGAGAGAGGAACGAAGGTTATGCTGCCATTGTCGGACAACCTGCTATTCAGTATTATCAATTTAAAGTACTGGGTATTTATAAAACCCTTGCCGAAGCCCAGGCTTCCGGAATATCAGGAGCAGCAGGTGGTACACTCAAGGTCTGGGACGATGGCAATAAGATACTTGACCAGGACGACAGAATGGTTGTGGGATCACCGTTTCCTGATTTTACATGGGGTATGACCAATACATTTAAATATAAAGCATTTGATCTCTCATTCTTACTTCAAGGCTCACAGGGTGGTGAAATTATGAATGGAGATGTAAACTATGCAGAGACTCGCAGATATGTTAAGGCTTATAATTATGCCAACTCATGGCTTGCGGATGGTGTGCAGGGTGATGGAATGACTCCGATAAACAGTGGCGGAATAAACTGGATGTGGACAGATTATGTGTTGGAAGATGCTTCTTATGCTGCACTCAGAGAGCTAACTGTGGGATTTACATTAGGTTCAAAATATGCCAAAAAGATTGGTCTTAAATCTTTAAGAGCATACGTTTCAGGTCAGAACCTCTTCTTCCTTCTTCCTTCAAGCATGAGGCTTGTCAATCCTGAAGCAAGAACAAGACCTACAAATGCATACAACTCACCTTTGGTTGAAGGATATTCACGTGGAGGTTTTCCTCTGCAGAGAACAATCTCATTCGGACTGAACTTTTCTTTATAAACTTTAGAATTGATGATTATGAAAAATTATATATATAAACTACTCATTTTTAGTAGTATTATAACATTGATGAGCTCCTGCGAACTGGAGTACTTTCCTGAATCTTCAATGAGTGAAGATGTTTACTACAAAAACACCCAAGAGGTTACAACCGGACTTATCGCATGCTACAACGGACTTATGGGTGTGGTAAAAGAGGAGTGGCGTTTTTCCGAACTAAGATCGGACAATGCTCACCTGGAGTCCACCTCTTCTACAGATGCAAATAATGAAGAGTTACGTCGTCTGGATCACATGACTGCAATTGCGCAGGATAAATTTATTTACGACTTCTGCTGGGTACCGGCCTATAAAGTAATTGCACGATGCAATACTGTACTTGTGAACATTAATAATGTATCTGACCCTGATACAAAAGCAAAAATCAAATCGGAGTTGCTCTTTATCCGCTCGATGATGTATTTTAACCTCACCAGACTATTTGGAGAGGTATGGCTTGTAACCGAGCCGATAACAGGTGAACAAGCACTTAAAATGTCTAAAAGTTCAGTGGATGCTATTTATGCCAAAATTATTGAAGACCTCGAGCTTGCAGCGTCTCCTTCAGGTAAATTACCTTATCCGACCTTTAGCACAGCTACTGGTGTAACAAAACAACCAACAGCAGAAATTGGTCGGGCAACAGTTTATGCTGCAAAGGCCCTCTTGGCGAAAGTATATCTGACCAGAAAGAACTATGCTGGAGTTAAAGCTAATTTACAGCCCATTGTACAGGATTACGGTACATCAGGATTAGTCGCATTTACCTCGATTTTTGCAACCAATAATGAGATGAATAAGGAGATTCTCTTTGCTGTTAGATTTAAGGCTGGTGGTCTTGGAATTGGTGCTCCGTTTGTAAACTATTTTGCTGCCAGGAACTCCTCATCTACAATTGTCGTAGGTAACGGAATGGGTTATAACACCCCTACAGAAGGTCTTGTAGACAGGCTTGGAAACGTAACAACATGGAGCTTTACCTCAGGAGGAACTCCTATTGATCCAATTTCGGCAACCAGAAACTTAACAGATAAACGTAATGCTGTAACAGTTGCATTTTTCAACAATAAGGTTTGGTGGACATCAAAATTCTGGGAGTCTCCGACAGCGGTTTTGGTGTTGAATGATGCCGAGACAGACTGGCCTGTAATTCGCTATGCAGATGTGCTTTTGATGTATGCCGAGGCATTAAATGACGGTTCCGATAATGACCAGAATGGTGCAAGAACATATGTGAATGCAATCAGAACCCGAGCAGGACTTGCTAATCTTGATGTTGCCTCTACAAGCACAAAGGCAACTATGCATACAGCAATACTTGATGAGCGTCGTCTGGAACTTGCATTTGAGAATCAAAGGTTTTACGATATGTTAAGAGAAGGTGACCAATATGTTGTAAATACGCTCAATACGCAGTTTACCAATGAATACTTCTACAGAAGCTATACGCAGGGAAGAGGACCTGCAACAATCTCAGCATCAAATATTCTGCTTCCAATTCCTTTAAACATGGAAAAACTTTATTAGAATGAAGTTTCTGCATTTAAGTTACTTGATTAGTGCTTTATTGTTTTTTGGGCAATCAAACGCGATTGCTCAAAAAACAATATCGTATGAAGATGAAAGTTTAGTTGCTTTGAAGAGAGCATACAGTAAAGGTGATCCCCGGGTAGAACCATTTATCAGATCTCTTATAGATATATCTTCAAACTATTTCAACGATAACAGATACGATATAGTAACCAACAAAAAAAGGGTTGCACCCAGCAAGGATCCAAGGGATTATATCTCTTTATCAAGATATTGGTGGCCCGATCCTGAAGTAAAAGGGGGAGTACCTTACATAAGAGATGATGGTAAATCAAATCCGGAACTTGAAGAGTTTGATTACAAAAAGATTACTCTTTTTGAAAATATATCAACCACACTTGGACTTCTCTATTATCTGACATCAGATGAAAAATATGCAAAGAGACTATCATTAATTCTGAAAGAGTTTTTTCTGGATCCTGTTACAGGAATGAATCCTAATATGATTTATGCTCAGCATGTTCCCGGGATGGAGATACTCAGAGGCACAGGAATTCTGGATGCAAGATCAATCCTCTATTCTTTAAACGGAGCACTTTTAATTGAGGGTAGTCCGCACTGGAGTTCAGCCGACAAAGCTGAACTTCAGGATTGGGTTAAAGCTTTTCTCTATTGGATGCAGTATAGCACTCACGGGCAACTCGAGATGAAGGCCGTTAATAACCATGGATTATGGTACGATGTTATCAGAATGGGATTCTACTATTTTCTGGATGACTATCAAAAGGTAAATCAGATTGTAAAAGAGTCGCTTTTTGTCAGGCTTGAAAAGCAACAGGCCAATGATGGTAGTTTTCCGCACGAACTTACCCGAACATTGGGGCTTAGTTATACTACATTTGTACTGGATGCATTTTATGAAGCTGCCTTGATAGCTGAAAAAACAGGAATTGATATATGGAATTACACAACACCGGAGGGAAAATCATTAACAAGAGGTATTGAATTTGCACGTCCGTTTTTTATAGATCCCGCTAAATGGCCTTATGAGCAGATATCTCCATATGAAAGAGATAGGGGAGCAATGGTATTATATATTGCCGGCATAAAATATAAAAGAGAGGATTTTATAGTTGATTCCGGGAAAATTGGTTTTACACCAAAAGCTACATTAAAATATCTTATGAATTTTGGAATTATTAATAAATAAGAGTATGAGAGTTATAAAATTAATAAGTGCAGCTATTTTAACTTTAGCCATTTCTCAGAGTTGTAAGAAGGAGAGTAAAATAATATCTCTTATGTATGACGATCAGCTTCTGACAGAGGTTAAAAAGGCTATAAAATCGGGAGATGAGAATATTCTGCCAATTTTTAATGACTTTATCGGATATGTAGATACTGCATGTCTCAACATGGAGCCACTGAGTGTTGTGAAAGATAAAAAAAGGGTTGCGCCCAGCAAGGATCCCAGGGATTATATAACTCTTTCGCCCTATTGGTGGCCGGACCCTTTGACACCTGACGGATTGCCATATATAAGAAGAGATGGAGAGAGGAATCCGGAGGTTTACGAGTATAATGAAAGGGTAAACAGTACTCGTTTTGCCGAAGTTGTCCAGATGTTATCAATTGCATATTTTTTAACTGAAAATGAGAAATATGCCTCAAAAGCTGCCGAAATGCTAAGAGCGTGGTTTCTGGATCCGGTTACAGGGATGAATCCTAATATGACATATTCTCAGACTGTTCCGGGAATGACCGAGATAAGAGGTACCGGAATTATTGATGCGAGAAGGATAGCTGCAGCTTTAAACGCAGCAAAAATTATTGAAGGTTCAGAGTCGTGGACAGAGCAGGATAGAGAAAAGTTGCTGGATTGGGCAAATGCATTCAGATACTGGCTTGAAAATAGTGTTAACGGCCTAAAAGAGGCTCAGGCACCGAATAATCATGGCTTGTGGTATGAGGTGACTCACCAGGCATTGGTTTTATATTCTGGTAATATAGAATATCTTAAAAAGATAATTAAAGAAAATCAGATTAGCAGAATTGAATCGCAAATGGAACCCGATGGTTCTCTTCCCCATGAACTGGCAAGAACACTTGGTTTGCATTATTCCACTTTTGCCCTTGAGGCTCTCAATATCTCTGATATTATAGCTTCAAAAGCAGGATTGAACCTTTGGGATTATAAAACTGAAACCGGAAAGAGTATGATTCTTGGACTGGAATTTTTAAAACCTTACTGGCAGGAACCTGAGAAATGGCCGCATATGCAGATAAGTCCCTTCAATAAAGAGAGGGGTGCCCTTTTGCTCTATTCTGCAGGAAGAAGAACGAATAATCAGGAGT
Organism: uncultured Muribaculaceae bacterium; assembly: GCA_964521685.1. Classification (GTDB taxonomy): domain Bacteria; phylum Bacteroidota; class Bacteroidia; order Bacteroidales; family UBA932; genus Bact-08. Next base: position 37,888 of record CAZFTS010000022.1, on the reverse strand, counting down.
ATGTTTCTCTGGCGAAAAAATCAGGATATAAACCGGACCTGAACGAAAAGGAGAATTCAAATGCGATACCAAGAATTAACTCTCTGATTTACTATAAAATAAATTAGGTATCTTCTTTTATTTATTCTATAATATAAGTTATTACACGGGCATCAATACTTATTCCAAGAGTAACAGATAGCGGACCGCTTGTATTACCCGATACAGTAGCCGTTATCTGTTTGTCGTTTAATAGTTTTGAAGCTACACTGTCAAATTTTGTCTGAGCAATATCGGGGGTAAATTTATTATTGGTCATTGAGATGTTGTTTAAGGTGATAATGTTTCCTATTCCTTCAACATCCAGTGAAACAGTATTAATTATCTGCCCCTGGGTCAGACCCGTAACGGTTACAACAAGTGTGTCGAGATTAATTTTTTTGATTTTATTGATATATGGTTCCAGATCAAAATTGTCCTCTATTCTGATAGTTTCTGTTACGTTAAACTGGATAGGAGCACCTTCAGATGTGCCTTCTGATGACTTAACCCCAAACTCTGTGACAACTACCGGAAACTCAGTTTCAAACTGAGTTTTTATTGTAAAAGTCATCAATTCTTTAATTTTTTCACAACCAGAAATCATAAGAGTCGATGACAATATAATTGTAAATAGTGCTTTTTTACTCATAACAATAATGTTTTGTTGTTTTTAAATCAATCGGATAATGGAATTGTAAATATGAACTGAGTACCCATCTCCTCTTTACTTGAGACCTCTAAAGTTCCTCCATGTTTTTCAATAAATTCTTTGCAAATGAGCAGGCCAAGTCCTGTACTTGGCTCTTCATCTGTCCCTTTTCTTGTCTTTTGAATGTTAAGTGTAAAAAGGTTTGAAACCATCTCTTCGTCCATTCCTATTCCTGAGTCCTTAACAACTATTTTGGCCATTTTGTTTTCACTCTCTGTTGCCTCTATTCTTACTACCCCTGAGTTACGTGTAAACTTAATTGCATTAGAGATAAGGTTTCTTATAACCGAATGTAACATATTTGAATCTGCCACTACAGTGATGGAATCGGGGACTGAATTCTCTACTTTAATACTCTTTACTGATGAGATGCTGGTAAATTCTGAAATAACGGCAGAGACAGAATTTTTTAAAATAAGAGGAACAGGAGAGAAGGGAATTGAAGATTGTTGCATTCTTGACCATTGCAGTAAATTTTCTAATAGTTTGTAAAGGTTGTTTGCCGATTTATTCATACTTTCGGCGTAAGTCTTTATATCTTCTTTTTCCATTTCTCCAATCTCCTGAGCCATAATTTGAGTTAAACCCATGAAACTACTCAAAGGCCCTTTTAGATCGTGTGCGATTATTGAGTATAATTTATCTTTTTCTTTGTTTGTTAATAAAAGTTGATCGTTTTTAAGTGTAAGCTCTTTAGTCTGCTCCTCAACTAATCTTTTCAACCTCTCAGTGTCCTCATTGAGTTTTCTTTCCCGGTAAGAGATAAAGTAATAAATTGAATAGATGAATATTGCAAGCAGAATCATATAAAACCACCATGCTTGCCACCATGGAGGTATTATTGTAAATCTTAAGTTGTCCTCATTACTTACTGCTCCGTTACTACTTATTGCCCTAACTCTGAATGTATAGCGACCTGGTTTGAGATTTCCGTATGAAATTTCGGTTCTGATATTGGGTGTGCACCATGTATTATCCAAACCTTCAAGCATATACTGATAAGTAACTTTTTTAATTTTTGAATGTGTGATTCCTATATAATTAAAAGTTATATAGTTTTGCTTATAAGAGAGCAGTAGCTTTTGAGGAATCGAGTACCATTCTGATAGATCACTGAAGTTAATTGATTCCAGCCTGACGCCATTAGATAATTCAATTGATCTGTTGTTACTATTAACGAGATCACTCCATGGAATGTTCTCATTAAACAGCTGTACGTTAGTTATCCTCAGAACTGGAGGAGTTGTATTAACTGAGGTTGTGTCTATTTTTCTGTATGCTGTTAATCTATCATTTGTTCCAACCCAAATTGTCCCGATATTATCTTCATTAATAGCACTTAAATTACATCCAATTCCAAGAAATCCATCTTCATAATTAAAACTTTCAAAAACAACTTTTCTGCTTAAACCGGTATCTTCAATTAGTTCACTCTTCATTATATTCAGCCCGAACCTGCTCCCTGCCCACAAGTTCTTCTCGGAATCCTGAAAAAGACTTAGAATATATCCGTTATTTAATCCCGAAGTTTCGTTGAATTGAGTAAAGGTCTCACCATCATATTTTACAACTCCTTCGCCTCCTGTCCCGAACCAAAGATTGCCGGAGCTATCTTCAATAATACTGTATACAGTATTGCTTATAAACCCACTCTCTTTATTGAAGTGAATTATCTTTTCTCCCTCAAAAACCGTTGCCCCTCCACCATCTGTTCCTAACCACAATCTTCCCTTGCTATCCTGAAATATAGTGAGTATATTATTACTGCTTAATCCTTCATTAACAGTGTAATTGTAAAAGTTTTTACCATCAAATTTCGAAATCCCGGCTCCGTATGAGGCAAACCACAAATTCCGGGATCGATCTTTAAATACTTTTCTTATAATATTTTCGCACAATCCCTGATCTGTAGTATATGTCAAGGTTTTATTGCCATCATACACTGTTACCCCACCTCCGTCGGTACCTATCCAGATTTTTCCTGTTTCATCTTCAAACATTGAATAGATTCTGCTGTTCTTTAGACCTTCAGCTCTACCGAAACTTGAGAAATACCTTTTTTCTATTCCGTTTTCTTTAACAACACGCGATCTTGTAATGTAGCCACCAAAAGTTCCGAACCATAAAGAGCCATCTTCCGATTTCAGAATGCTCATCACTCTGCTGTTAGCTAAACCTTCATTAGCAGTTAAATGGGTAAAGGTTATACCATCAAATCTTGTCAATCCTGCTCCTCTTGTACCGAACCAGATGTTTCCATTTTTATCCTGTAAAATGGATCTTATGTAATTTGATCCCAGACCCTCATTGGTGGTGAATGTTGTGAAAAATTTCCCATCGTACAAAATAACCCCGTTATCTGTTGTCCCAAACCACATTTTTCCTGACCTGTCTTCATAAACAGATCTGATTAAATTACTTGCCATTCCCTGTTCTTTGGAGAGTCTGGAGAATTTTCCATTGCTGTATTTCACCAATCCTTTACTAGCTGTGCCAATCCAGAGATCACCGGATTTGTCACGGTAAATCGTATTTACAAAATTTTCAATAAATCCTTCATTTTCTGAGTAGTTATGAAATTCAGAGCCATTATAAACAGATATTCCGCCTCCATTTGTTCCTATCCAGATGTTTCCATTATTATCCTGTGCCAATGCACGGGTATCGTTGTTACACAGCCCCTCGTTTACAGTTAACAGAGTAAAGCTACTATTATGATACTTAACAATTCCTGCGCCGGTCGCAAACCACATCGCCCCCTCTGAATCCTCAAAAATATAGTTAACTACGTCACTGAACAATCCCGTTTTCGTTGAAAAAGTTGTCAGATATTTTCCGTCGAATCTTGTCACTCCACCTCTGAAAGTCCCGAACCAGATATTTCCTGCTGAGTCCTGGAAAACAGAGAGAATCAAATTATTTAACAATCCCTGTGATGTTGTGAAATGGGAAAAGAATTTTCCGTCGTATCTGGTTAAACCATCATCTGTTCCGAGCCATAAGTTCCCAAGATTGTCCTGAATCATTGACCTGATCTGATCATGCCTTAGCCCTTGCAGTTTACTGAAACTGCTGAAATTATACGGATTTATATCTTTAACATATGCATCTTTTGCTACAACTACATCAGGAGCCTTGCATAAAAGAGGATTTTCAGTTACCTCAATTTTTGCAGGCAGCTTCAGACCATTGGTCCCCGGGATAAGAACTTTTGGCTTAATGATAAAATTATTACCCGGAGAGAGTGCCTTTTTGGTAATCGAATTGATTAAAAACTCTTTAGGCTTTTTTACATTAACAATCACAGGTTTACCTGCAGGAATTATTATCGGTTTTCCAACAGAATCGGTATTAATAAACCTACCCTCTGTTTTTACGGAGAAGTTTGTCTGTTCAGTAACTTTGATCTCCGATCTGTTTTTGCAGGAGTAAAAAATTAAAGAGTATAAAACTATTAAAACACAGAATGTGTAGAGCCTGGATTTTGAGAATCCGGAATTAAGTAAAGGGTAAATTTCCATAACAAAGATTTTTCCACACCTGAAATCTCAAGCAAGATAAGAAAAATTTGCCAAATATCAGTAAGATCTTTCGTCTCTGCCCTCCACCCAGTTAATAAATGCAGTATTAACCACCTTGTTTCCTCCCGGAGTAGGATAATTTCCTGTGAAATACCAATCTCCACTATTCTCGTTACAAGCTTCGTGCAGATTTTCAACTTTCTGAAAAACAAGCTTTACATCTGCGCGAACAGAGCTGTTCTTAACCATTTGTGCAATTTTATCCGATATCTCTTCATATGTGAAAGGGGCATAAATCTCTTTGACATAATTTATGATTTCCTCTTTAGGGAGTTCCTGTTGTGATTTACATTTGTTATATACATCATCTATGACTTTTTCCCTTCCACTTTCTTTAAGAAGCTCAATTGCAGCATTAAACGCAATGAATTCACCCATACGGGTCATATCAATTCCGTAACAATCAGGATATCTTATTTGCGGAGCCGAAGAGACTATTACAATTCTCTTCGGTCCAATCGTGTCAAGAATTCTTAGAATGCTCCTTTTCAATGTTGTTCCCCTTACAATTGAGTCGTCAATTACAACAAGATTATCGGTTGTGCGTACTGCTCCGTAAGTTACATCATAAACATGTCCTACCATTTCATCTCTGTCACTGTCTGAGGTAATAAAAGTTCTGAGTTTTGCATCCTTAATGACAACCTTTTCAACCCTTGGCTCCTTTAATATTATCTCTTCAAGTTGCTCTTCACTCCAGCACCCTTTTGAATCGGATATCTGCCTCTTTTTCTCTTTGAGCATATACTTTTGAACACCCTTAATCATTCCATAGAAGGATGTCTCTGCAGTATTCGGTATAAAAGAGAAGACAGTGTTGTCAAGATCTCCATCAATAGCATCAATTATTTGATTAGTAAGCAACTCTCCCAGTTTTTTTCTCTCTTTGTATATATTCCTGTCGTTTCCTCTTGAAAAATAGATTCTTTCGAAAGAGCAGCTGCTTCTTTGTTGAGGCACTCTGACCACCCCGGAAAAAATATCTCCGTTTTTCTTGATAATAAGTGCATGACCCGGTTCGATCTCTTTTATACCGGTATCATCCACTCCAAAAGCTGTTCTTATTACCGAGGCTTCAGAAGCTGCTACAACAATCTCATCATCGGCATAATAGTATGCAGGTCTTATTCCCCAGGGATCCCTCATTACAAAGGCATCCCCATGTCCGGCAACTCCGGCAACAGCATATCCGCCATCCCAATCTTTACAACTTTTTGACAAAATACTTAAGAGGTCAAGATTATCCTCTATAAGTGCAGATATTTCATTCTTAGGATGTCCCGACTCTTTGTAAAATCTGTATCTGTTCTGAATCTCATCGTCCAGATAATAACCGGTTTTCTCAAGTAAAGTAACAGTGTCCGAATAGTTTCTGGGATGTTGTCCTTCATCGATCAGACTCTGAAACAGCTCGTCTACGTTTGTAAGATTGAAATTAGCAGCAAGCGCCAGATTTCTGCTCCTCCAGTTACTTGCTCTCTTCAGGGGATGAACAAGATCCAGATTGTTTTTACCGAATGTGGCATATCTGAGGTGACCAAGATATATCTCTGAAACAAAAGGCAGATTCTTTTTGGCCCATTCTGAAGAACACTCCTTCAGATCTTTCCCCCTGAACGGGGTGTTGATGCTGTTAAAAACATCCTGAATCGGATCAGCCTGACACGACCTTACCCTGTCCATATATTTATATCCCGGAGGCATATCAAGTTTAACACCAACAACTCCTGCACCCTCCTGACCCCTGTTTCGCTGTTTTTCCATAAGAATGTACAGCCTGTTAAGACCATAAAGGAAGGAGCCATATTTACTTTTGTAGTATTCGAGAGGCTTTAATAGCCTTATAAGGGCTATACCGCATTCATGTTTTATTGAATCACTCATATCGAACTAATAATGCCGCAAAAGTAATAAAAAGTGATACCATTGCCTAACCGGATAATTAATTTATCTTTGCGCGCTTTTTAAAATTAAATACACTGATTAATGGAGAAGAAAAACGGAAATCCGGCAGTTGTTGGCCTTGCCGGCTTTGGATTAACAACACTTTTATTGCAGTTTCATAACATAGGTATCCTTGGTTTGGGTCCGGTATTGGCCATGGGGCTGATTTTCGGAGGAGTTGCCCAAATGGTTGCAGGTTTCCAAGAACAAAAAACCGGGAATAATTTTGGTTATTCGGCCTTTGTTGCTTATGGCAGTTTCTGGATCGGGCTTGGAATTATATGGATACTGAATGTTCTGAATGTATATAAATCTACCTCTGAAGATGTTGGTTACTATCTACTTGCATGGGCTCTTTATACATTGATCATGTTCGTGGCATCTCTGAGAGTCCACAAAGCAATGTCTGTGACATTTTTCCTGTTACTTGTCGGTTTTATCCTTTTGGTAGTGGGACATTTCTCCGATCCGGTTTTCAATGTTATTGCTGGTTATGAGCTTATTGTTTGTGCATTATCGGCCTGGTACATGATGTCGGCAATAATTATAAATGATCTTGCTGGTAAAATAGTCCTTCCATTCGGGAAACCTTTTATCGTATAACTTATAGCGCTATATTTGCATTAAAACCATTTAATGCAGAAACGAGTATTAAGAAAGCCTGACTGGTTAAAGATCAGACTGGAAACATCGGGAGATTTCTCTGAAACCGGAAAAATTGTTAAAGAGCACTCTTTAAACACTATATGCTATAGCGGCAGATGTCCGAATCAAAATGAGTGCTGGAGCAGAGGAACGGCTACTTTTATGATTCTGGGAGATCTCTGTACCCGTTCATGCCGATTCTGTGCTACAAAAACCGGTAAGCCACTAAACCCTGATCCACTTGAACCATATAATGTTGCAAAATCAATCTCACTAATGGGATTGAGACACTGTGTAATTACATCAGTAACACGGGATGACCTCCCGGATGAAGGGGCTTCCCACTGGGGTGATGTTATCAAAAAGTGCAGAGAGGTTAATCCCGATACAACAATTGAGGTTCTCATTCCCGATTTTAACAACCGTAAGGAGCTGCTGGATATTATTATAAAATCTTCTCCTGACATAGTTTCCCACAACATTGAAACCGTAGAGAGATTGACTCCTGCGGTCAGATCCAGAGCAAGATACCGGAGATCTCTGGATGTTTTGAATTATCTCTCTGCTTCAAAAATAGTTACAAAGAGCGGATTTATGGTAGGCCTTGGCGAAGCTGCCTATGAGGTTATATCGACACTGAAAGATCTTTATGAATGCGGTTGCCAGGTCGTAACAATCGGACAATACCTGAGACCATCTCATGAGAATCTTGAGGTAGCGGAGTATGTCACACCAGGAGAGTTTGAACACTATAAAAAGATAGCTTTAGAGATTGGATTTAAACATGTTGAATCGGGACCGTTGGTAAGGTCTTCATACATGGCCGATAAAGCACTCGATAAAACATTAAAAAGTGAAAAAAATCATGAAAGAGATTGAGATACTGACTCCCGGTCTGGTTGATTATAAAGTAGCATGGGACCTTCAAAAGAGCATTGTAGCCAGCCTGACAATCTCACCAAAAGAAGAGAGAAGAGAGAAGATGAAGCTAATTCTTCTGGAGCATCCTCACGTCTATACAATGGGAATGAATGGTGACGAAGCAAATCTTCTGTTTAGTGAACAACTTTTAAATAGAATAGGAGCAACCTATTACAAGATCGAGAGAGGAGGTGATGTGACGTACCATGGTTACGGACAACTTGTCGGATATCCGATAATCGATCTGGATTATTTAAAAATCGGTATTAAGGAGTATATCTTCAGGTTGGAAGAGTCAATAATCAGAACAATAGCTGAGTATGGCATAAAAGGGGAGAGAGATGCAGCTGCAATAGGGGTGTGGCTGGATCCTGGAAAAAGGGAGGCCAGAAAAATTTGTGCAATAGGAGTTAAAGTTACCAGATTCATAACAATGCACGGTTTTGCCCTGAATATAACCACCGATCTTGATTACTACAGGTATATAAACCCTTGTGGCTTTACTGACAGAGGTGTTACCTCAATTGAGAAGGAGTGTGGATTAAGACCATCAATAGACGAGGTATCAAAAAAATATGCTGTCCACTTTAAGGAGATATTTGCACTTTAAAAATATCTATATTTATAAAATAATTTATAACTGTTAAATTACTCAATTATGGATTTCAATCTGCTGGAAATTAACGTTGAAGCTGCTATATGCACATTAACTTTAAACAACCCTGAGTCCCTGAACGCACTTAACTCAAAGGTGCTGGACGAACTGGACAAGGCATTGGATTACATAGCTTTAAATAAAAAAATTCGTGCCCTGATTATTACCGGCGCAGGAAGATCTTTTGTTGCAGGTGCCGATATCTCAGAAATGAGTGGAATGAACGAGGAGGAGGCATTTGAATTTGGGAGAAAGGGCTCATTGGTGTTCAGGAAGATAGAAACATTTCCAATACCCGTTATCGCTGCTGTCAACGGTTTTGCCCTGGGAGGAGGATGTGAACTGGCAATGTCGTGTGATATCAGAGTTGCATCTGAAAAAGCAAAGTTCGGCCAGCCTGAAGTCACACTCGGTATCACACCGGGATTTTCAGGATGCGTTAGGCTGACAAAAATATCCGGAGCTGGAGTTGCTAAGGAGATGATATTCACAGGCAAAATTATTGATGCTGCCGAAGCATTAAAGATTGGGCTTGTCAACTATGTTACATCACCAGAAGATTTAATGGCCGAGGTTTCCAAACTTGCTGTTAAAATTGCTTCAAATGCACCGATAGCGGTAAAAAATGCCAAGGATGTGATAAACTTTGCTGTAGATAATGATACGCAAAGCTCGTCTGATTACGAGAATAAAAAATTTGCTTCATGCTTTAAAACCGATGATCAGAAAGAGGGAATGGGCGCATTTCTGGAAAAGAGAAAACCAAATTTCAAAAACAGTTAACACTAACTATTAAATTTATAAAATTATGAAAATCTGTGTAATAGGAACAGGTACAATGGGCAGCGGAATAGTTCAGGCTTTTGCCCAGGCAGGTATGGATGTAATAATGAAAGGAATTTCTCAGGGAGAGTTGGATTGGGGGCATAACAATATCTTCAAAAACCTTAAAAAGCTCGAGGAGAAGGGAAAGATTGAGGCAGGAGAAAAAGAGCAGATTATGGGAAGAATAAAAGAAACTGTCAGTTATAAAGATTGTGCCGACGCCGGTCTGGTTATTGAGGCGGTTCTTGAGGATATCAAACTTAAGAAAGAGATCTTTTCGGAGCTGAATGCCATCTGCAAACCTGAAACTATTTTTGCCACCAACACTTCATCACTATCGATAACCGAGATATCGGCATCTTCGGGTAGACCGGGACGATTCATTGGAATGCACTTTTTCAATCCTGCTCCGGTTATGAAACTTGTTGAGGTAATTAAGGGACAGCTAACCGAGCAGAGTGTTGTTGACGAAATATGTGAACTCTCTCTTAAAATTGGTAAAACTCCTGTAAAGGTTAATGAAGCTCCTGGTTTTGTTGTAAACAGAATACTTATTCCTCTTGTAAATGAAGCTGTAGGGATCTTATCGGAAGGGGTTGCAACAAAAGAGGAGATTGACGAGGCTATGAAACTTGGAGCAAACCACCCAATGGGACCACTTGCTCTGGGTGATCTTATAGGACTTGATGTTTGCCTGGCAATTATGGAGGTATTACACAATGAATTCGGCGAAGATAAATACCGACCTCATCCACTTTTGCGTAAAATGGTAAGATCGGGACAATTGGGAAGGAAAAGCGGAATAGGTTTCTACGATTACAGATAGAGAAGCATTCAGGAATAATATGTCTCGAATTAACTACAAGAGTTTGATGCAAAGGCGCATACGCAAGGTCCTGATGATCTGCAGCAGTTATGACGCCTACACTCTGGAAGAGGATGGAAGAATTGAGGTTCAGATATATAAAGAATACGTTGATCTCAATTTAAGTAATCCACCAACATTTACATGGGTGACCTCATCAGCTGAGGCAAATACTCTTTTGCATGAAGAGGGAAAAAGCGATTTTGATCTCATTATCAGTATGTTTAATATCGGTGACACAGATGTTTTCAACTTTTCCAAACAGATTAAAGCAGAGAATCCTGAAATACCCTTCGTGCTTCTTACGCACTTCTCAAAGGAGCTCCATAAAAAAATTGAAGAGGCCGACAGATCGGGGATAGATTTTATCTTCAGCTGGCATGGAAATGCCGATCTCATAATGGCTATAATCAAGCTTTTTGAAGACAGAATGAATGCCGATGATGATATTCTGAGATGGGGAGTACAATCAATACTTTTAGTTGAGGATTCAATACGCTATTATTCAACATATCTGCCTGCAATATATAAACTTGTGCTTCAACAAAGCCATGAATTTTTAAAAGAGGCTCTCAATGAGCAGCAACAGAAACTCAGGAAGAGAGCCAGACCAAAGATCCTGCTTGCAACAAACTATACTGAGGCAGTTGAGCTTTACCAGAAGTATAAAGAGAATTTGCTGGGAGTAATATCAGATGTAGCATTTGTAATTAACAAAAACGATCCATCCAGCAGCGAAAAGATGGATGCCGGTATAGATTTGTGCAGGCTCATTAAAAACGATGATCCCAATATGCCTTTTCTTTTGCAATCTTCCCAGGAGAGTATGAGGGAGACAGCAAAGGAGTTGGGAGTTGGTTTCCTTGAAAAATACTCTAAAACCCTTCTTATTCAGCTTAGTGATTATATAAGTGAGGAGTTTGCATTCGGAGATTTCGTCTTCAGAGATCTTTCCACCGGAGAGTTTATAGGCAGAGCTAAAGATCTTAAAGACCTGCAGACTCTGGTCATGGAGATTCCTGAAGATGTTTTGCTCTATCACGGATCAAGAAACAGGCTCTCTAAATGGATGTACTCAAGAGGACTGTTTACCCTTGCATCTCAGATTAAGGGAGCTCATCAAAGTCAGTTTGCATCAATTGATAAGCTAAGAGAGTATATTGTGCAGGTTATAAGGGATTACCGGACTGTATTAGGCCACGGAGTGGTAGCACGGTTTGAAAAAAATTCATACAATAACTTTATCTGGTTTGCAAGACTCGGTGAGGGTTCTCTTGGCGGAAAAGCAAGAGGTATTGCTTTCGTAAATAACATGTTGCAAAAATATAACCTGCTAAATAAATTTGAAGGTGTCAAAATAATGATACCGAGAACCGTAGTGATTGCGACCGACTACTTTGATGAATTTATACATATCAACGGGCTTCAATATGTTATTAATTCCGATATTTCAGATGAAGAAATACTTTCGGAATTTGTGAGCTCAAGGTTGCCTGAGTCGCTTGTTGCCGATTTAAGAGTCTACATATCAAACACAAATGGACCGTTGGCAGTAAGATCCAGTTCTAAATTAGAGGATTCTCATTATCAGCCATTTGCCGGGATATACTCAACTTACATGATCCCACACACATCCAACAGGGATCAGATGTTAAGGCTTCTGGGCAAAGCAATCAAAAGCGTATATGCATCTATATACTTCTCTTCAAGCCGTGCCTATATAACAGCAACCTCAAACCTGTTGAGTGAAGAGAAGATGGCTGTCGTTCTTCAGGACCTTGTAGGAACAGAGGATAGCGGTTACTTTTTTCCAACCATCTCCGGTGTTGCAAGATCGGTTAACTACTATCCTTTAGGATCAGAAAAGGCAGAGGAGGGTATTGTGAACATGGCCTTCGGCCTTGGCAAACTTGTTGTTGAAGGGGGTAAAACGCTTAGGTTCTCACCCATGCATCCAAAGCATATATTGCAATTATCAACTCCTCAGTTGGCGCTGAGAGAGACCCAAAATGAGATGTATGCACTCAATCTTAAACCGGAAGAGTTTAAAACTTCAGTAGATGATTCTGTTAACCTTCAGAAATTTGACATCAACCAGGTTAAACACTTCAGAAACATGAACTATGTTGCCTCAACATGGGATATGCAGAGTCAGAGCATCGTAGAGAGCAATCTTGAAGAGGGTAGGAAGATTATCACTTTCTCCCACATACTCAAATACGATACAATGCCTTTATCATCAATTTTGTGTAAACTTCTCTCCATTTGCAGAAATGAGATGCACTCAGCGGTTGAAATAGAGTTTGCCATAAATATGGATGTACCTAAAGGGGAGGATAAGATCTTCTCTCTTCTTCAAATCAGACCTATAACAAATAATAACGACAATAGATCCCTTAACTGGAAAGAGGTTGATACTTCAGATTCAATTATATATGCCGAAATGGCACTCGGTATGGGTTCTATAGAGGGGGTTTCAGATATTATTTACGTTAAAAATGAAAATTTTGACAGCTCATTTACACAAGATATTGCAAAAGAGATTAATGAGCTAAACCAGCGAATGAAAGAGAGCAGAAAGGGATATGTTCTTGTTGGCCCGGGCAGATGGGGATCAAGCGATCCATGGCTTGGTATCCCAATAAAATGGCCGGACATCTCTGAGGCAAAAGTGATAGTTGAATGTGGACTTAAGAACTTCAGGGTTGATCCAAGCCAGGGTACACATTTTTTTCAGAATCTCACCTCATTCGGAATAGGTTACCTGACTATTAATCCATTTATGGGTGACGGTATCTTCAATTCAGATTATCTGGACTCTCTGAATGCGGAATATGAGAGCAAATACTTGAGACATATATGTTTTGACAAACCTCTCTCAATTTATATAGACGGCAGGAGAAACAGAGGATTTGTGAAAAAATAGCTTAAATGTTTAAGTTGAGAAGCATAAAACTCATATTAGAATTTACAGCAATAGCTACTTATTCGCTCATATACTCCAATACACTCAATTCACAAACTGTTAATCAGCGAATTTCAGGTATTATAATTGATAAGGAGAGCAGGATATCCATTCCAGGTGCGACAATTATATGTGAAACTGTAAAAGGGTTAAAACCAGTGTACAGTGACTCTCTTGGGAAATTTTCCCTTACATTGCCGGTTGGAAGACATTCACTAAGTTTCTATGCATACGGATACTCCCCATCAACATTCAAAGATATTCTGTTAAGCTCGGGTAAGGAGGTGAAGATTACGGTTGAAATCACCGAGTTAAGAGGTAAAATAGAGCAGGCTGTTGTAACCGGAGTTGCCGGAAAAGGCTATACCAATCTGAATGTAAGTACGAGAAGAGTAAGATCTCAGGATGCAGCAAGATTTGCCGGAGGTTACTATGATCCGTTACGAATGGTTACAAACCTTCCCGGTGTTGCTTCCACAAACAGCGATGAGAATAATTCAATAGTGGTACGCGGAAACTCTCCGAGAGGATTGCTCTGGAGACTTGAAGGGCTGGAGATTCCAAACCCCAACCATCTTGCGGGAGGTCAGGGAGGTTCCGGGGGTGCCTACTCGCTCATAACAACAAACTCTATATCGGGATTTGAATTTATGACTGCTGCATTCCCATCTGAATTTTCAAACGCAGTCTCCGGTGTAATAGATATTGCACTCAAAAGTGGAAATAATTCCAAACGTGAATATTCAGCAGGATTAGGGGTGATAGGCGCCGAAGTATCGGTAGAGGGCCCTTTTGGCAAAAAAAGTGAAGCATCTGTTTTTGCAAATGTCAGATATTCAAATTTCTCATTTTTAAAAACTCTAAAATTAGTTGATCTTAAATATGTTGCAATAACACCTAAAGCATTTGACTGGGCAATGAAAGTTTCATACCCAACAAAAAAGGCAGGGATTTTTGAGCTTTTCACAATCGGAGGAGATAGCTATGTTGGTGATGAGATTAATGTTGGCGATGAATTATCACAAATTATTGACAGGAGCGAATACTTATACAGATACTCTGTTGGTGTTGCCGGCATAAAACATACTTACAGGCTTCCGGGCACAGGCACTTACATAAGATCAGTAATAGGCTTTACAACTCAAAATGAGGAGATGGAGGAGAATGTTCTTGATCAGTCTATGGTAAAACAGTTGAATTATAAGGAGAAATACAGATACCCCTCCTTAAGAGCATCTTTTCTTGTTAATTCAAAAATCAATAAAAACCACTCTGTAAGAGCAACGATTAATGCAAATTTCATTACCGGAGATATGTTTTCAAGTAAAAATACCGGTAATAACAAATATGATACATTGTTAAACAGTAATACATCAGGTAGTTACTACAATATGAGCTTACAATGGAAGTACAAACCTGCTACGGCACTGGAATTTATTACAGGAGTATCTGCCTTCAGATCTGAAATTACAGATGAAACTCTTATAGAACCAAGATTCGGTTTAAAATACAATATTGATAATTATCAGGAGATTGCATTGGGTTTTGGACTCCATTCAAGACTTGAGCCACTTTCTGTTTACAACTATAGAATAAAAACCGGTACAACCACAAGGGATGAGGTAAACTCTTCGCTTAAAACCTTGAAATCTATGCATCTCTCTCTAGGGTACAGTGTCAGAGCAGGAGATGATGCAAACGTTACGCTTGAGGCCTATTTTCAGAAGTTGTATGACATTCCATCATCTACCTCCGTATTTAGTCAATATTCAATTATTAACTCAACCTATGGCCTTCCCGATGTAAAAATGGATAACAGAGGAGAAGGGTATAATTCAGGAATTGAATTTACTATAGATAAGGACTTTAGTAAAGGTTACTACTTTATATTTACATCTTCGGTTTTTGATTCAAGATATAAAGCTCCAGATCGTAAATGGTACAGTACCTACTTCAATAATAATTATATTTTCAACCTGATCGGAGGAAAAGAGTTTACATTGGGAAAAAGCAGACAAAATATCTTCGGTATCAATTTCCGCACATTTTTAAGAGGAGGATATCGCTTTACTCCTCCTGACAGAGATCTTTCAATTTCAAGAAAAAGAGTGGTTTATGATATTTCAGAAACATATGGGAAGATGCTGCCCTCTTATTTCAGAGCCGATTTAGGTGTTAGCTATCGCTTGAATAAACAGGGGAAATCATGGATTTTTCTTCTCGACATTCAAAATACTACAAATAGAAAAAATATTGTAAGGAATAAATTTACATACTCTTCGGGTAAAATAGTTGAATCATATTCAAGAAGCATCGGTATGGTTCCAATTATATCAATAAAATTTGAATTTTAATTTGTTTTGTCATAAGTTGACAAAACGCCGCTCTATTTTTGCATCATAATTAATAACAATAGAGTTATGAGTGCAACAGATCTTTATACACTTTTTTATCAATGGCTGAATAAATTTGAAGAGGTATCGGATGAGACAGACTATCCGGTTTTATATTCAGATAAACAAGATGATTTGAATAATAATTCAGGAAAGGACAACAGGTTTACGGTTAATTATTAATCGTAATTATTTAATCATTAAATTTGAGAATTAATGTTTAAGTAAAATGAATAAAAGAGCTGTAATTGTTGGAGCATCGTCCGGGATTGGCAAAGGTTTAGCACAACTTCTTATAAAAGAAGGTTATATTGTAGGTATCACGGGCAGGAGAGGTCTCTTGTTAAATGAATTAAAAGAATCAAATCCGGAATCGTTTGTTGTCAAGACTTTTGATTTGAATGATTATGAGAATGTTAAGGAAAATCTAGATGAATTACTATCGGAGCTCGGTGAAATAGATCTCTTTATCCTGAGCTCCGGAACGGGTAAGCGAAATCCCGAACTGGAACTTGTTCACGAGATAAATACTTCACTGACAAATGTAATGGGTTTTACCGCGGCAATTAACTGGGCCTACAAATACTTTGAAAAAAGGGGAGGAGGTAAACTGGCCGCTATCTCGTCAATTGCAGGAACAAGGGGGTTTGCGATGTCTCCATCATACTCTGCATCTAAATCATTTCAAATAAAATACCTGGAATCACTTCGCCAGAAGTCAAACATGGATGGAAGAAAAGTAGTGGTAACCGATATCAGACCCGGGTTTGTCGATACTGATATGGGAAATGGCGATGGCGCATTTTGGATAGCACCTGTTGAAAAGGCATCAAAACAAATTATTCAGGGAATTAACAAAAACAGAGGTGTTATCTATGTAACAAAAAGGTGGTTAATTGTATCTCTTTTTTTAAAACTTATACCGCGATTTATTTATGAAAGGGTAAAACCTTGAAAAGCCACTTTTTTTATTTAGATTTGTATAAAAGGGTAGAATTATGGAGAATCTTATTGAAAAGATATCTTTGTGTATCCAAAAAGGAAAAATAGATCTTAAATCTCCTTATCCTCCGGATCTTAAGGGCGAAAAGGGTGCCGATGAACTCACTAGAGAGGCTCTGGATAC
The DNA here is from genome assembly GCA_964521685.1 of uncultured Muribaculaceae bacterium. Classification (GTDB taxonomy): domain Bacteria; phylum Bacteroidota; class Bacteroidia; order Bacteroidales; family UBA932; genus Bact-08. Next base: position 21,238 of record CAZFTS010000022.1, on the reverse strand, counting down.
CGGAATTTCTGCAAATGACATTCTTACAAAAGCGATGATTCCTGCAATGGGAATTGTAGGTGATCTGTTTCGTGAAAAAAAATTATTTGTTCCTCAGGTCCTTATGTCGGCAAAAGCTATGAATAGCTCTATGATACATCTGAAACCATATTTTAATTCAGGTGAAATAAAAAGAAGGGGAACTTTTATCATTGGTACAGTTTCGGGCGACCTCCATGATATCGGTAAAAATCTTGTCTCTATGATGGTTGAGGGATCGGGATGGCAGGTTGTCGATTTAGGAGTAGATGTCAGGAGCGATAGATTTATTGAGGCTATTAATCAATATCCCGGATCTGTACTTGGAATGTCAGCTCTGTTAACAACTACAATGGAATCTATGGAGAGATCTGTAAAAGAGATAAAAGAGCTCTTCCCAAACCAAACTATTATTGTAGGAGGGGCACCATTATCAAATAGTTTTGCGATGGAAATCGGAGCAGATTTTTATGCCCCCAATCCGCAGGTAGCAGTTGAGTACCTCAATAAAATCCAATAATATTATCATGAAAACAATTCCTTTTTACCCTGTATTCGGATTTTTGGGAAGCGGCAAAACCACTTTTCTTAAAATTTTATTGGACAGACTTGGACATGATATCAAAGTCGGAATTATTCAGAATGAATTTAGCTTGTCCAAAATCGAATCTGAATTTCAGAATCAGAAGTATCCGGGTTTTTCAATTATGGAGGTTAACAGAAGTAAAGCAATCTGTATCTCCCAGACAATTGACTTCGTTCCCGATTTAAAGGTTTTTACAGAGAGGGAGAAGCCGGATGCTATCTTTCTTGAGGCATGCGGATTATCGGATATTCTCAAAGTTATGAAGATTGTAGAATCTCCTTCTTTAAACGGAATAGTTTATATACCAAAAACTTACATGATAGTAGATGCTACAAGATACTATCACGAAGTGACTTTTCTTAAAACAATTCAGAATCAGATAAGGTTTGCCGATATTGTTATTGTTAATAAGTATGATAAATTGAACAGACTTGAATCTCCGGAGAAGATTGTTGAAAGCAATAATTATAAAAAAATTGTAGAGGGCATACGTGATTTAAATCCTTTTTCAAAGATAGTCTCAACCGTATACACCGATATCCCTGAAGAGGAACTTAACTGTATCAAAAAAGAGGTTTCTGACAGCTTCAGCACAAATACTATACACACCAACGTTTATACAACTTCAAAAAGATTTTCGGATGAAGCTATCAAATCTATAAATGTTATACTTAAGAGTTGTAAGTGGGCCAAAGGATATCTGTTAAGCGAGTTGGGTGATTCATTTGCAGTACTTTCCGAAAATGGAGAGGTTAGTATGATACCTTACATGATGAGTGTTGAAAAATCTGAACTGATTGTAAAAGGGGATTCTCCGGAGCTGGAAAAAATTTTTAGTTCCTGAAAGATGGAAAAGTTCTTAAAATACAACATCTATCTTAGAGAGCTGAATTTGAACAGATCTTCTTTGAGAGAAAAAACCGGACCTGGTTTTGAAGCAGAAACAGAGCATCTTATTACTTGTTTCTCCGAATTGTCGGGTACCGGTGGTTTTTCGATTTACAACTCTGAAAAGTTGAATTTTTCTATGGGATCTCGTATTTCAAAAATATTCAACGAGGCGCAAATGGTTGCAATATTTGTTGTTACGCTAGGTAAAGGATTCAAAAATATATCTGAAAGATACAGAGACGATCCGCTTCTCTATTATCTGACCGATATAATAGCATCTGAATACACAGAGGTGGCAGCAGATTTTGTACATAATAAAATAATTCAGAGTGCAAAAGAGATCTCTTTTGGATATTCAAACCGTTATAGCCCTGGTTATTGCGGTTGGAGTACAAGTGAACAAAAGTGGCTATTCTCATATTTACCCCCTTTACCCTGTGGTATTAACCTCACATCTTCTTATCTTATGGATCCTGTAAAATCTGTAAGTGGCGTTGTTGCTTTGGGTAAGGATGTGAAATTTAAAAAACATGACTGTGCGCATTGTTTTGATGAGAATTGTCTGTACAGAAAAAAATTTATTTTATGAAAATGACATCAAGAGAGCGGGTTCTGACTGCAATGTCACTAAGTAAACCCGATAGAGTTCCTCTTATGTGCCAGTTTAGTATTGGCTCTATGATGCAGCAGCTGAAACCTTCACCTGCAGAGTATTGGTACGATGGAAGACTCTTTTCAATGGGGCTGGTGGAGTTGTGTGAAAGGTTCAGTTTTGACGGAATCCTTGTGAGTCTGCATGGTCACTCTCCAGGATGGAGAGAGAACATTTTATCATTCAGAAAACTTGAAGAGGGTAAAGAGGAGTTGGTTTTTAACGATAGGACAGAAATTCATTCATGGAATGATCTTCCAATGGTTAAATACAATTACAGGCCTTATAAAAGGGGAGTGGATGAAATAGATATTGACAGGGATATTCCAGAAACTATAGATTATATACCTGTATCACAGGATCTGTACTTTAAAATAGATCCTCTCTGTCCGTTTGATATTTTTGCCTGTATTAAAGAACTGACAGGTGATAAGTATTCAATTCATGGTGAGATAACCTCTCCGTTTGACTACCTTCTTGACCTCTTAGGATACGAAGAGGGGCTTATATCTCTTATAATGAATCCTATAAAGTGTAAAGAGATATTGGACAAATTTGCCTCAGCCATTGGTGATTTGGCTGTAAAGATGTGTGATTGCGGAATTGATGCTATAAAAATATCATCTCCATTTGCCGGTATGGGATTTATATCCCCGGAACACTATTCTGAATTTGTTTTACCCTATGAGAAAAAAATAATTTCAAGAATAAGATCAAAAGGAGTTTTCAGTTACATTCATACTTGTGGTCATATTGATGACAGACTTGAGCTTATGAGAGAATCCGGAGCATCAGGTCTTGAATGCCTGGATCCCGAACCGGTTGGCAATGTAGATCTTTCAAACGCATTTGAAAGAATCGGAGAATCAATGTTTATTAAAGGAAACATTGATTCTGTCAATACACTTCTCTATGCCAATGATGTAAAGGCCTACGAAGATATCAAAAAGATTATAGAGACGGGGAAAAGAGGTAAAGGATTTATCTTAAGTACAGCATGTTCAATAGCTCCAAAGGTCCCTCCATCCAGAATTGAACTGTTGCATAAAATGGTTCTGGAATTTGGAAATTACTGATTGACTATTTCGTAATTAAGTTTATAAGCAGATAGATAGAGCCTGAAACAACCATTGTTGCAGGTATTGTAAGTACCCATGCCCAGACTATCTTTTTTGCAGTCATCCATTTTACTGAGGCAAACCCCCTTGTCATTCCGACTCCGATTATGGATCCTGTAATTGTATGTGTTGTACTAACAGGAATTCCTAAAAAGGCTGTTCCGATTAAAGTTAAAGCACCGGATGTCTCTGCGCAAAACCCATGTATAGGTTTTAATTTAGATAAACCATCTCCCAATGTCTTTATAACTTTCCATCCACCCATAATTGTTCCAAGTGCAATTACCGAATAGCATGTGACTATTAACCAACCGGGAACATGGAATCCCTTTTCGATATCATATAAATTTGAAGAGATGAATTCATTGGAACCGGCAACACTGAATAGTAGTATTGCAATAATTCCCATTGTCTTCTGAGCATCATTTCCACCATGTCCGAGACTGAATATTGCCGATGAAAAAAGCTGCATTACCTTAAATCCCTTTTCAACTTTAAGCGGATGTCTTTTTTTAAATACAAAAAGAGTGATACTCATTAATATAAACCCTAAGGTCATACCAATCAAAGGGGAGAGAACAATAAATACCGCAATTTTGAATATTCCTGAATAGATCAGAGCCTGACTGCCATTTACAAAAAGAGCCGGACCTATCATACCACCTATCAGTGCATGAGAAACACTTATAGGGAGTCCGAAATGAGTACAGAAGTATACCCATATAACCGATCCAATCAAGGCCGAAAGTATCAGGTATTCATTAACAATATTTGGCTCTATAATACCTTTTCCCATTGTTTTGGCTACACTAATACCAAAGATAAAGTAAGCTGCAAAGTTCCAGAACGCTGCCCAAAGAACAGCAGCACCGGGCGAAAGTACCTTTGTAGAGACGATGGTTGCAATAGAATTTGCAGCATCGTTCATACCGTTCAAAAAATCAAAAAGTAGAGCAATTATTATTCCGACAACGACTATAGTTAACATAAATCTCTGTTCTTAAGCTTGTTTTATAATTATTGCTCTGACTACATCACTTAGGTCTTTAGCCTTATCGGTAGAATCTTCCAGTCCCTGAACAATATTCTTACTTTTTACAAGCTCTATTGCATCTTTTTCTTCCTCAAAAAGATAACTTATAAAATTTTCATATATTTCATCAACCTGATGCTCTATGTCTTTAATTTGTTTGCATTTTTCTGTGATTATCTCTCCATTTCCAGGGAGATATTCCAGATTCATCATTATCTCTTCTATAATATCGGCAAGATTTTTAATTGCATCGACTATCTTAATAATGCCCTCCTGAGTCAATTTCGGGGAGTACATAACCTGCTTTCTTGCAGAATCATGAATGAAATCAAGAAATGTATCTGTTTTTGATGCAAGGTTATGGATATCTTCTCTGTCAAAAGGTGTTACAAGAGTTCTGTTCAGCTCATCATAAATATTGGAAGTAACAACATCACATTGTGTCTCTTTCTGTTTGATCTCTTTGTAAATTACCCATCTCTTTTCACGGTCATCTTCAGAAAAAAGCTCTTTTAACAATACTGCAGACTCTTTTATAATTCTTGATTGTTCAATAAAAAGTGGGTAGAACTTTTTCTCTTTTACAACAAAAAAACGAAAAAACTTGTCAATTTTCATGATATTAAATTTTTCTTATACTTTTCCGGAATATCGAATGCAAAGATTAAGAAAAACCTATAAAAAATAGAGTTTTGTTAACAAATTCTTAACATATTAATAGATGAACCCCTGAACTCAGAAAGAGATCAGGGGCTCATTTAACGACCTTTAAGAGTTATTATTAGTTGCTAATCTATTTAATCAAAGAAAAACTTCGTTTTATAAATTTATTAAGCTCTTCCCCCTTAAGCATCCCGTTTGACAATAGTGCCAGATCGCAAACCTGTTTTATAAGATCGTTCTCTTTGCCAAAAGAGATCATTAAATTTTTTCGTTCTTCGTTAATAGCTTGTATCTCACTATCAATTTTTTCTTTGAGTTCTTTATCATTCTCATTGACAGAGGTAACCTCACTCTTTTTCTCCTGAATTTTAGCACTTAACTCCAGACATTTTTCACTTAAATTTTGATTTTTATTCTCTATGATTCTGGAAATGAGTGGATGATTATAATTGATTATAATATTGAAAGACTCAGGGAGAGATCCGTAAAAATTCATTCCTCCGCCTAATGCAGACATATCCCTGTATCTTCTCATAAATTCAGATTGTGTTATAAGAACCGCATTCTCGTTTTCACCCAGATTCTCAAGAGAAACATTATAATGAGCTCCTTCAGGTAAAACTGCCTCAAAAGCATTTGCAATATCATTACTCTCTTCTTCAGAAATCTGAGGTTTTGATATTTCGTCCTTAAGTATTAGTTTGTCAATATGATCAGAATCCACCCTGGCAAAAGTCGACTCTTTTAGTTTGCTTTCCAAATGGTTGATAAAATGTGAATCCAGCTGGCTATCAAAGAGCAGGACATCATATCCCCTGTTTCTGGCACTCTCAATGTATGAAAACTGATCCTGTACTGAAGTTGAGTATAGGTATACAACTTTCTTATTTTTGTCTGTCTGATTTGGTTCAATAAGCTTTCTGTACTCTTCGTAACTGAAATATTTATTGTCACAATTTTTCAACAGAGCAAACTTTTCTGCTCTTTCACTGAACTTATCTTCAGACAACATTCCGTACTCGATAAACAATTTAAGATTATCCCACTTATCTTCAAGTTTTTCCCTCTCATTTTTAAATAGATCTTCCAACCGGTCAGCAACCTTTTTAGTAATATGATTAGAGATCTTTTTAACGTTTGAATCCGATTGTAAATAACTTCTAGATACATTAAGCGGAATGTCCGGAGAGTCAATAACCCCATGCAATAAGGTAAGGAAGTCAGGTACAATATTTTCCACTGAATCTGTAACGTATACCTGATTACAATAGAGCTGTATTTTGTTACGCGATAACTCGACTTTATCTTTGATTTTCGGGAAGTAAAGAACTCCGGTAAGGTTAAAAGGATAGTCTACGTTGAGATGAATGTAGAATAAAGGATCTTCCTGAGCAGGGTAGAGCTTTCTGTAAAACTCCATATAATCCTCCTCTTTCAGTTCAGTTGGTTTCTTAGTCCATAGAGGAGTTTTATCATTTATTATATTATCATTATCTGTAACTACCTCTTTACCATCTTTCCAATCTTTTACTTTTCCGTATACTATGTCCACAGGTAAAAATCTGCAGTACTTGTTGAGAAGATAATTTATCTTTGACTCCTGAGCGTACTCTTTAGACTCATCGTCCAGATAAAGAATCACATCTGTTCCTCTCTCTTTTCTTTTACCCTTTGAAATCTGATACTCAGGATTTCCTTCACAACTCCATTTTACAGCCTCTGCACCCTCTTTCCATGAGAGTGTCTGTATCTCCACCTTTTTTGCTACCATGAATGATGAGTAGAATCCCAGTCCAAAATGGCCAATGATATTGTTAAGCTGATCTTTATATTTATCCAGAAACTCACCGGCGCTTGAAAAAGCAATCTGGTTTATATACTTATGGACCTCCTCTTCAGTCATTCCTATTCCATTATCACTCACTGTTATAGTCCCTTTGTCAGGGTCGGAAGAGATCTTTACCTTAAGCTCTCCTAAATCGCTGTTCAGTTCTCCGGAACCGGAGAGTGCTCTTACTTTCTGAATTGCGTCAACACTGTTTGATACCAGCTCTCTTAGAAAAATCTCATGATCGGAATAGAGAAACTTCTTAATAATCGGGAAGATATTCTCGGTAGTAACACCAATTGTTCCTTTATGCATAATTATATAATTTTAGATTTATGCAAAAAGGAGGTCAAAAGATGTACCAAATGGAAAAATGTCACATACTATGACAAATAGACAGTCTAAATGGCACTTCTCAAATTTTGCCTCTACTTTTTGAAGAACTCTAATATTGATAACAGGAGCGAGCCAATCTGTTCTTCACTTTTTAAGGTCTCAATCGGAAATCCCAAAGCGACACATTTATAGCCGCCTCTGAAAGCAACTCCTGCCGAGATATTATTATCGGCATACCTGAAAATTGTCCATGCATTATTTCCCACTGGTTCAATTCCGTCCGGAGATTCTACAGAATAGACTACTCTGTTGGGTTCTGTATAAAATGAGTATTTCCCTGAAAAACCAAAAGGAGAGGTTACGCTTTTTACCTCACCGGTTTTACTTGCATTTCCTGTTCTCCATTGATATTTAAGAATATTCATTGCAAAATTTCGGTTAATTACAGAAGTATCTCCACTATCCCAGATATCAGTAGCAATATGTGCCCCGGATACAATAATATTGCCTCCCGATTGTGAATAATCCGTTAGAAATTTTCTTAAATGTTCGGGATAGGTTTCAAACATTGCCCCCTTAACTCCTCTACCCGGTTTATACCTCATCTGTTTGCCAAGTATAAGATCTACAATAGAATAAGATGAAAGATCCGGATTATTATTTAAAAGAGCATCTCTACTTATAGATACAAACGAATAACCCTCTGCCGCAAAGTACTTTCCATGAATGAATGGGAAATCAAAACTGTTACCTGCCGTCGCTTTTGATTCATAATCGGCAAACGAGGCTCCGAAACCCGGAGAATCATCATCCATCCAGGGAATTTCTCTGCGATGTTCATACTGGCTTCCAATATATGAAATATCATATTTATAAGGGACTCCTCTGTCTTTTAAATCGTAAAATCCGCCGGTTGATTTATCAGCCGATGCGAAAGAGTAGGGGGCAGATACTTTATCAAAACCGTTTATAATCAGTATTTTTCCCTTTTCATTCGGAGCTGAATAGAGTGAAACAATTTCTGATGGAAAACTCTCGCCACCATCATTCAGGGCAGTTATCTTGTAGCTGTATAGTTTTCCTTTTTCGATTATTGAGTTGAATACCGGCACATTAACAACAGTTCCGTTGTCAAATCCCCCACCATTCTCCCTTTTATATACAACGTATCTTTTTGGATTGGCAGTTGGTTCCAACGGATCGTTTACCCCCTCCCAGGAAATTTTTATAGTATCATTTTGAAGAGTGGTGTATATATTTTTTACAGGCAAAGGTTGTACTACATATGGTATTCCTGATTTACTACTCAGATACTTAAGCATTCCCTTATAAATAGATCTGCTGACACTGAATCTGAAGTTTGGATCCAGTCCGTATCGCATATCAGCAAAGTTTTGGTGAGAGAGCAACTCCAGAAGCATTGAAGGCACTTTTGGAGCCCGGGATTCTGCATATGATTTATCCCATATTCCGCGTCTTTGCCAGATTGGTTCATATAGGAATCTTATGTCATCAACAATTTGACTTTGAATAATATCAGTTAGAAATCTTGATGTAAATCTTGGAGTTCCATCCGGGAATTTATCGTTACCGTCAGAGAATCGGGTATAGATACCCAGAGTTCCGATTATAGAGTCATTAAGGGTGGTGCCGGCATCGGTATGAAAGGCAAAAGCCAGATCAAGGGGAATCTTCAGCCCGTTTTCCTCAGGATTCACCCCCGATCCACCACATAGTACATTTACCCATCTTCCTCTTGACATATAATCATCATTATAATCGTTGGCATCTCTGTTAGGAGAGTAGATAGTGTCGTTAAAACCTGCCCACTGCAACCAGTACCTGGCACCTTCGGTAAATCGGGGATATTTGCTTATCTCAGGTTCAACCTTCAGATCTATTATTGTCTTGATTATGGTATCATTCGATGAACTTTTTCTGTTAGATTCAACACCTGATTCCGAAGGCTTTCTGGCAATATTACCCATTCCACCTCCAAATTTTACACCATCTGCAGAGATAACAGCTCTCTTTTCTGTTGTAAGATTTGAGAGTATAACTCCCTGATCCTCTTTCTGACCCTCAGAAAAACTGAACGTTCCAAGGTAAATCCAGGTTCCTCCACCCATTTTTTGGTTTACGGTAAATATTGTCTCGCCACCATTGTGCTTTACGATATATCTTGCTTTCCCGGTACTGTTTGGGAATGAGTGGTATGAAACATATACGGCATATTCCCCATTTTCAGGTATTCGAGGTATCCACTTGGCTACACTTGGTTGCCCTTTTCTGATAGTTTCGCTAAACCTGAATGTTCCCATTGTAAAAGGATTTTCACCGGTTAAATAGAACTCTTTACAATTTGAAAAACCAGGAGTCACAGATGAAGTCCAGGCTGCCTCCCCGGAACTTTCAATATAACCGCTATAATGAATATCATTATCGACAATTACCTCATTTATCTGGAAGTCTCTCTCTCTTGGCAGAAACAGATTGGCTCCGGCATTTTCCAACATAGGAACCAGGAATGGAATAACATACGATTGAGTATAAAGATCTTCAACTGTCTGAAAAATTCGGGCTCTTTGCCATTCCCATCTTTGAAGTTTCTGTTCATAATAGTAACCGTGGCTTTGCCATAGTGCTATGTGTCTTTTTTGTAAACCATTAGAGATTGCATATGGTTTCGATTCGTTTATTATCAAGACCTCTTCTTCAGACTGGTTTTTGATAGCCTTTTTAATTTTACCCGGTTTTAATTTCTCTTTCGGACTCTTATAAAACGGTGGAATAAACTCTTCAATAAGTGATCCATTTGAATACAGATGAAGTTCGGACTCTTCATACTCTTCAGGTAAAAGAGATTTAGCAACCTCATAAACCAATTTTGTGTTATCTTCCCTGAAGGCATACTCCGATAGTGCAGGATTAAAAAATATTTTCAGGTGATTTTTTCCGGCTATTACTGAGTCAATTCTTATTTTTCCTGTAACAAAAGCGCTGTTTTTCAATACTTTTTGTAAAGAATCGGCAACAGGAATAAATCTTGAATTTTCAATTTTCTGGGCATTAAGACTGTTTGATGTAATTAACAGTGATAGACAAAAGAGGAAAAAAGTGATTGGTTTCATCATTTTTTATTTTGGGCAAAAGTAGTTAAAAAATCAGATGAATTTCTAACTGTATAGAGCTAAAAAACTAACTTTGTGAAGTACAAACCGGGATTTAATAATTAAACTTAGTGAGAGATGAATTCAAAACTTAATCTGGCAAATTTACCCACAGTAATTACAAAAGCTCAAAGAGTTTCACATGATTCAGGTGTGAATATATTTCTTAAGAGAGATGATCAGACCGGAACCGAAATCTCAGGAAATAAGATTCGAAAGCTTGAATATGCTATGAAGCAGGCTATTGATTCCGGATCAACAACTATAATTACTACAGGAGGGATCCAGTCCAACCACTGCAGAGCAACAACCGCTGCTGCAACGATTCTTGGATTAAAAGTCGTTTTGTTGCTTAGGGTAGGCGAAGAACCAAAAATCGAGGGTAACTACTTTCTGGATAAACTTTTTGGAGCTGAAATCAGATTCTGCACACCGGATGAATACAGAGAGTCAAGAAATGAGATAATGAAGTGCATTGCAGCAGAAAAGAGTTTAATTGGTGAGCGATGCTATATTGTTCCTGAAGGAGCGTCATTTGGGGTTGGTTCACTTGGCTATTTTGCTGCATATGAAGAGATACTGGCCCAGGAAAAAGAGATTGGAGTCACTTTTGATACAATCGTAATAGCAACCGGCTCAGGAGGAACCTATTCCGGATTATATCTGGCAAATAAATTTTACAGAATGAAAAAAAGGATTATTGGTTTTGCAGTTTGTGATAATACTGAATATTTTGTAAAACAGATAGATAAAATCAATAAAGAGGCACTCGGCTTTATCGGTAAAGAGATTGAATTATCGACCGGAGATATCGAAATAAATGATAAATATACCGGAATCGGCTACGCTCTGAGTACTAAAGAAGAGCTTGACTTCATTACATGGTTTGCCAGAAAAGAGGGTGTTGTACTGGATCCTGTCTATACTGGAAAAGCGATGTACGGGCTTTGTAATGAGATAAAGGAGGGAAGATTAAAAGATTCGGAAAATATTTTGTTCATCCATACCGGAGGGTTATTCGGGCTCTTTCCAAAACAGGAACAATTTAATTTTTAATAAGAAAGAACCCGAAAGCTCAATTCGAACTTTCGGGTCTCATTATTAAAAAAAGTGTATCTATAATAACTCTTTCATATAAGGATAGTATATATCCGTTGGTGATATAAAGGTCTCTTTTACTGTTCTCGGACTAACCCACCTTATGAGATTAAAGCTTCCGCCGGCTTTATCATTGGTACCTGACCCCCTTGAGCCACCAAATGGCTGCTTCCCTACAACGGCTCCTGTAGGTTTGTCGTTAATATAGAAGTTGCCGGCTGCATATCTGAGCTTGCAGCAAATATCTGCAACAGCAAGCCTGTCTCTTCCGAAGACAGCACCTGTAAGACCGTAAGGAGATGTGTTGTCACATAGCTCAATAGCTTTATCAATATCCTTATCTTCATATACATAAGCTGTAAGAACAGGTCCGAAGATCTCCTCTTCCATAGATTTAAAATGAGGATTCTTTGTAAGTATGAATGTAGGGTTTATAAAGTAACCTACAGATTTATCATATGTTCCTCCAAAAACTATCTCAGCTTCGGATGAAGCTTTGGCATACTCTATATATGAAACAATATTATCAAATGATGCCTCATCTATAACTGCATTTACAAAGTTTGAGTGATCGGTTACATCTCCAACCTTCACATTTGAAGATATGTTAAGAATCTCGGCTCTGAATTCTTCCCAAAGTGAAGCTGGGATATACATTCTTGAGGCTGCAGAGCACTTTTGACCCTGATACTCAAATGCACCGCTATATGCGGCATTTGCAACCTCTTTTGCTGTGGCTGACGGATGAACGAAAATAAAATCCTTTCCGCCAGTCTCGCCTACCATTCTTGGATAAGATTTGTATTTATCCAACCTTGCACCCACTGAGTTCCAAAGTGAGTTAAATGTTGAGTTTGACCCTGTAAAATGTATTCCTGCCAGGTCATTTGAATCCATCACATGTTTTCCAATGAGTGCTCCGCTTCCAGGTATGAAGTTAACCACACCGTCGGGAAGACCAGCCTCCATAAAAATCTTCATGAGATAGTAGTTTGACAATATTGAGGTAGTTGCAGGTTTCCAAACAGTTGTGTTACCCATCATTACAGGAGAGAGATTCAGATTCGATGCAATTGAGGTAAAGTTAAATGGACTAACGGAGAAGACAAATCCTTCCAAAGCTCTGTATTCCATTCTATTCAGTTGATTAAAAGATGAAATTGGCTGGTTTCTGTATATATCAGCTGCAAATGCTACATTGAATCTTAAAAAGTCGGCCGCTTCACAAACAGCGTCTATCTCAGACTGATAAATATTCTTACTTTGACCAAGCATGGTTGCCGCGTTCATTAACGCTCTATATTTAACTGTAAGAAGATCAGCTATTTTTAACATAATTGAGGCCCTTATTGTCCAGTTAAGGTCGGACCAAATCTTATGAGCTTTAAGAGCTGCCTCAACCGCAAGTTTAACCTCTTTCTCAGTAGCCTTGTGGTAAATTGCAAGAACATGTTTATGATTGTGCGGCATTACAACGTTTCCGGTAACTCCGGTAAAATACTCTTTACCACCTATAATTAATGGTATTTCTACTACTGTGCCAGATTGCCTTTCAAGTTCGGCATCAAGCGCTACTCTCTCGGGACTACCTTTCAGATAATCTTTAATAGGTTCATTAACCGGAATTGTAAAATTGTAAATTGAATTGTTCATTTGTTATTAATTATAACTAAATTTAGATAAATGATTATAAAACAAAAATAATTAAACTTATTTTGCTTTAAAATATTTTTTATTCTTTTCGTGCAACATTTAAAAAACGCCTACGTTTATAGTATAGAGAAAATCAGAAGATGAGAATAGAATTCAACAATCTTTTTGGACAATCGGCCTCATATGAAGAGAAGATCTATGATGAATGTCATAAGAGGTTGTATTTTACAGCACTTAGAATACTTAATAACTCATTTGATGCCGAAGAGGTGATGCATGACACTTTGCTGAAGTATTTCTCCACAGAGGTAAAATTTAGCAATAATAAAGAGAGAGACAGGTGGTTGACAAGAGTTTGCGTAAATAGTTCTATTGACAGATTAAGAAAGAGAGGAGGTGTCGAGCTGGTTTCCTTGGAGAAGGATTACAAGTCAGAAGAACAAAATTATTCAGAATCTGAGGAGTATTCTTATAAAGGAATAACTGTCAAAATGGTAAAAGAGGCAATGGAAAAGCTGGCAGATGGTTACAGAGTTATTCTATCTCTAAATCTTTTTGAAGGATATGATTATGAAGAAATTGCGCAGATTACTCAGCTTAAAGAGGTTACAGTAAGAACACAATATATAAGAGGAAAGGCAAGACTTATTGAAGAGCTTGAGTCGTTTAAACAAAACATAAATAAAAATTAACAGAAGAGGAGGATAAGAGTATGAAAGATCTTAAAGAGATTATTGAAATGGGGAGAGATGAGTTTGAGTCATCAGATATGCCTTCAGGACATAAGGAGAGGTTTTTATTAAAGCTGAATCACTCTAAAGCGAATAAAAGAAAAGTGATCTACTACCTGGTTGCCGCAGCAATACTGGCCTTTTTGGTACTCACTCCACTATATTTCACGTCGGGTGAAGCTATTGAATGCCCTGATGGTCTGGCAGACTACAAAACTTTGCTCAATGAGAAGAGTGCTAAGATCTATTTGTTGGCTGATAAACTCGAACCTAATGAAAAGGATATGGTAATGAACACATTAACAGAGCTTGTAAATGAAACTGTACCTTTTGAAAATCAACTTCCTCCCGAAATGGGTGAAAGCGAAAGATCCCAATTAAAACAGCAATATTATTGTCCCAAAATACAAGGTGTTGAAAGATTGGGTAAATATGTTTCGCAGCTTATAAATAACTAGATTACTTAACATTAAACTAATATACAACTATTAAAATTAATTTACAATGAAAAAGCTCACACTATTAATGGCCGTAATGATATTCTCATTATCGATGATTGGCCAGACAGTAAAAAAAGATTTTAAAGTATCCGGTTATGATGGTATAGATGCCGGAGGTATTTTCACAATCGAATTGGTAAAGGCTATAGATGAAGGTGTCGTAATTGAAACCGAGAATACCGATATTATCGATTATATCAAAGTTTATGTAAACGGGAAGACATTGTACCTGACACTTGACACATCTAAAATTCCGGATAAATTTAAGGAGAAGAAATTGAAATCAATTAAAGCTACGATAAATATTAAAGATCTTTCATCTTTAAACATTTCCGGAGCTGCAAAACTCTCCTCAAGTTCTACCTTCACTTCAGAAAAATTTGAAGCAAGAATAAGCGGTGCTGCTTCTGTTAACTCTCTTATTGTAAATGCAAAATCATCAAGGATCGTAGTCAGCGGCGCATCTGTATTAAATCTGAGCGGTAAAGTAGAAACTGCCTCTTACGAGGTATCAGGTGCTGCCAAAGCTAACCTGGAGCAGCAGATCGGTGGATTGAAACTGAGTGGCAGCGGTGCGGTTAAAATTGTTTTTAACGGTGCTTTTGAATTTGCCGAAGTCTCATTGTCAGGAGCAGTGAATACACAGTTAAAGGGTGCTGGGGCTAAAAAACTTATTCTGGAGATGACGGGAGCCTCTCTCTTTAATGCTGGTGAATTCCCTGTAAATGAAATGGATGTTAAACTAGCAGGGGTATCTAATGCAACTTTGAATGTGACAACCTCTTTAAGTGCCGAAGCTACCGGTGGTTCGAATATCTCTTATAAAGGTAATCCTCAAATTAAGAGTGTGGACATAAGTTCAATATCGTCATTAAAAAAGATAAATTAGCGAAATTATAACTCAATTACTATCTTTATTATCTGTAAACAGAGATAGTATGAGTTATAAAAATCTACATGAAAATGCCTTTGTGCTTGATTCCCATTGCGATACTCCTTTAACATTAATCGAAGGAGCCAATCTTGGGAAGAGATTGCGCAAAGGCCATTTTGACTTTATAAGAATGCGGGAAGGTGGTGTTGATGCCGTTTTCTTTGCCATATATACCTCAGGTAAACTTTCACCTGATGAAGCAACGAGAAGAGCGTTGCAGCTTATAGCATCTACATATGACTCAATAGAGGCAAATTGTGATAAGGTAGCACTGGCATTCTCATCTGAGGAGGCCTTAAATAACCGAAATCTTGGACTTTCGTCAGTATTTCTGGGTATGGAGAATGGGGCGCCTATTCAAAAGGATCTGAGTCTGTTAAGGTTGTTCTACGATTTGGGTATCAGATATATGACTCTATGTCATGCAGCAAATAATGAGATTTGTGACTCATGTGCTCCCAAAGAGAAAAGATGGGGTGGGCTGAGCCCTTTTGGTAAAGAGGTTGTTAAGGAGATGAACAGATTAGGGATGCTAATTGATGTATCTCACATATCAGATGAATCTTTTTATGATGTTCTGGCATACTCATCAAAACCGGTTGTTGCTACACACTCTTGTTGTAGGTCAATTGCATCACATCCAAGAAATCTGACCGATGAGATGATTATAGATCTTGCGGCAAAAGGGGGAGTTATTCAAATTAACTTCTATCCACCTTTTCTAAACAGCAACTATGCAAAAGAGTTCTGGCCTCTCTGTGATGCCTATGAAGAGGCTCTTGATAAATATAAAAAAGACCCTAAAGGAGGTAAAATAGAGTTAAAAGAGGCAGAAGAGGCGATGTTTTCGCTTAAAAGGCCATCATATACAGAGATTGTTGATCATATCGATCACGTTGTGAAACTTACAGGAGTTGACCATGTCGGACTTGGTTCTGATTTTGATGGTATTGAGGTAACACCGGAGGGTCTTGAGGGTGTAGATAAAATGCCACTTATAACTAAAGAGTTAAAAATCAGAGGATATTCAGATTCTGACGTTAGTAAAATTTTAGGGGCAAATTTTTTAAGATTGTTATAAATTTTCAAAATATTAATATGTCAAAAATTGCATTAGTAACAGGGGCCACATCAGGGATTGGAAAAGCAGCTGCGATTGTATTGGCTAAAGAGGGTTTTGATTTGATAATTACAGGTAGGAGAGTCGCTTTGTTAACTGAATTTTCAAAAAAAATTGAAAAGGAGTTCTCTGTAAGAGTTCTTCCGCTGAGTTTTGATGTAAGAGAAATATCACAGGTCGAACACTATCTGGGAAATTTACCTGAAAGTTGGAGCAATATTGCACTTCTTATAAACAATGCCGGATTAGCTGTAGGCCTTAACCCTTTGAATCAAGGTGTTATTGAAGACTGGGAGAGGATGATAGATACTAATATTAAGGGATTGCTTTATGTATCCAGAATAGTATCTAACTTAATGATTAGCAGGGGAGGGGGGCAGATTATCAATATAGGTTCGATTGCCGGAAAAGCTGTTTATCCTAACGGGAATGTTTATTGCGCAACTAAACATGCAGTCGATGCTCTTTCCAGAGCAATGATGATGGATCTCTATACACATAATATAAGGGTATCTCAGATATCTCCAGGAGCAGTTGAAACTGAATTCTCACAAGTGAGGTTTAAAGGAGATAATGAAAGGGCTTCTAATGTCTATAAAGGATTTACTCCTCTTTCTGCCGAAGATATTGCAGATGTGATCAGATTTATTGTAACGGCACCACCTCATATCAATATTTCGGACGTAGTAGTTATGCCATCTGCTCAAGCCTCTGTTACAATGATTGATAAGAAGTTATAATAATAATCAGTTCAACCAACCTGCCCTTTTAAAAATATTATCAAGTTTTCTTACGTACTCCTCCCTCTCTTTATCATCCCTGTTCGCAAAGATCAGGTAAAGAATACTCTTTTCGGGGAACCTTCCTGCAAAAATCTGAAACCCTCCATTATTACCTGTATGATAAACTTTTAGAGGAAGATCAGGTTGTTTTTCAATAAACCAACCATAACCGTAAGATGTATTTGGAATATCTTTTATACCTATTTTCGGAGAGTGAGCTGTTTCAGTTAATTCTTTAGAAATAAGGATGTGTTGTCTAAGAGCCATCTCCCATTTTACAAATTCTCTTACACTGGTGTAAATTCCTCCATCTGCTTTTGTAGCAAAAAATGACTCTTCACCATAATCATATTGCTCAAATTCACCTTTCTCCTTGTTATAACGATATGCGTGAGCCATTTCCGGAATAATCTTATCTTTTTCAAAATAGGTTGTGAACTCCATGCCGGCTTTATCAAAGATCCTGGTTTTCATAAATGTATCAAAACTTAAGCCGGATGCTCGTTCAATAATTGAATACATTAACTGGAAGGTTGGATTCATATACTCATACTGAGTTCCAGGTTCAAAATTCAACTCTTTTAGCTTCCCAATGTATTTATAAGACTCTATATCTGTAGAATACAGTACAAAATCTCTGTCATTTCTATCTCTTGAATCAGGAATACCTGACGTGTGTGATAAAATATGTCTTAATGTGATCCTCTCCATTAACGGTGATTCAAATTCGGGAAACCACTTTTTAAGGTTATCGTCAAGAGATAGTTTACCCTCCTGTTCAAGAATCAGCAACGCAACGGCAGAAAACTGTTTTGAAACCGATGCGATATTGAAAAAGGTGTTTCCATCAATAGCCTTTTGGCTCTTAATATCGGCCAAACCATAACCCTTTTCAAAAATTACAGAATCCCCTTTTAATATCAGAATGGCTGCTCCTGGTTCTCCTGACGGGTAGATTGATGTTAATAAAGAGTCTGTTTTAACTTTAACAAACTCTACATCTGAAGTGTTTGATTTACATGAAAATGTCATAGCACATAAAAACAGTGTGATTAAAACTAATTGTTTCATAATAAGCTGTTTAATTAAAATGTAACATTAAAGTTACTTGATATAACTAATTTGTTTTATACGTTGTAAAACAAATGTATATATTTAAAAGATATACTTTCAGTCTATTAACGACAAACGAAAGAAATTCAGAGCTTCAGAAGCAAATCTGACAATATTCCTCTCTCTATCCCCGGTAAACACAGAACGTTTTGAAACAGTGAAGTTATCTCCTGAGACAGCAATCCATACCGTTCCCACTGGTTTGTCTGCCGATCCCCCGTCTGGGCCTGCTATTCCTGTGGCTGCTATACTATAGTCGGTACCTAATCTCTTTCTAATCCCTGCGGCCATCTCTTCTGCGCACTCCCGACTCACTGCCCCATACCTCATAATTGTTTCGGGATTAACATCAATCAAATCTTTTTTTGAGTCATTGGAATATACGACAGCTCCCCCCATAAATATATCCGATGCTCCGGCATTTGTTGTCAGTAGTGCAGATATTCTTCCACCTGTGCATGATTCAGCAACTGAGAGGCTCTTTTGTCGTTTTCTGAGAATATCACTTACAACCTTTTCTAACGAGTCATTCTCCTCACCATATACCAAATCACCAAGAATTGAGCATAAATTATCTTTCAGCCCGTTAATTTGTATTAATGAATCTTCCTGATTTCCGCCATATTTAGAGAGCCTGAGTTTTATTCCAAGTGCAGGATTAGGTAAATAGGCCAATTTTATATCAGAAGGAAGTTCCCTTTCCCAATTATCAAGTTTCTGAGCAAGAGCCGACTCTGCAATACCAAATGTAATAATTGTTCTATGTGTTATATTTTCAAGTACGAAATGGTTTTTTATTATTGTGCAAACCTGGGGTAAAAGTGCCTCCATTTCATAAGGAACCCCTGGTAATGAAAAGATAAGGGATACTCTGTCAAAGTGATTTTTAACACTGAATATCATTCCTGGTGCGGTACCTTTAGAGTTATTAATCACTTGGCAATTATCAGGAACCAAAGCCTGATTCCTGTTTAGTTCTGATACCTCTACACCCCTTTTTGCACAGATCTCATTAATATATAACAGCTGTTTTTCATCGTAATGAAAAGTATCACAGTTAAAGAACTTACTCAGTGTATTTTTAGTTATATCATCCTTTGTTGGCCCCAATCCTCCGGTAATTATTGTAATATCATAATTATAAACAACCTCATCCAAAGCTGCCTCAATCAAGCTGCAATCGTCTCCAATGCTAAGCTTCTTTGTAACTCTGACACCAATTGAATTCAAAGTCTGAGAAATGTAAGCAGAGTTAGTGTCAACTATCTGGCCTATAAGAATCTCATCACCTATTGTTAAGATGCATGCATCTATCATCTCATTAATTTTTAGCCAGATATTTTAAAATTCTTTTCACAAGCCCGGGCCCGTTGTAAATAAAACCAGTATATATCTGGATAAGTGATGCTCCGGCATCAATCATCTCCTTTGCCTGTTTAGGTGTCATAATACCACCAACCGCTATAATTGGCAGCTGACCGTTTGTCTTTTTGTTGATATAGCTTACAACATCAAGGCTTCTTTTGTATAGAGGAGCGCCGCTAAGCCCACCATCACCAATAAAATCAACTCTGTCTGCCGGGGTTATGAGGCCCTCCCTCATAGTTGTAGTGTTAGTGGCTACAATTCCATCCATTCCGGAGACCAATATCAGGTCAATTATTTCGTCAAGTTGCTCTTTTTCAAGATCAGGAGAGACTTTGAGCAAAATAGGCCTGTATTCATCAAAATATTTTCTAAGTGTTGTAAGTCTGTCGATAATTTCTGATAATGAAGTAATATCCTGTAGTTTAGTAACACCTTTCACATTGGGGCATGATACATTTACAACAAAATAGTCGACAAAATCGTATAGTTGGGCAAAACTTTTTTCGTAGTCATTCGGGGCCTGTTCATTAGATGATGCAGTGCTCTTAATAATGTTTGCACCTATTATTGTTTTAGATCGCTTTGCCTTTAAATTTGAAACAGCATGTTTAACACCTTTATTGTTAATACCCATTCTGTTTATAATAGCATTGTCGTTAACAAGCCGGAAGCATCTTGGTTTTGGATTTCCTACCTGCTCTGAAGGTGTAAGAGAACCAATCTCGACAAAACCAAAGCCAAAATCATATAACTGATTGTAAATATCACCGTTTTTATCAAATCCGGCAGCAAGTCCGACCGGATTTGAAAATTTTATACCCATTACCTCCCTTTCCAGTTTAGGAGAGTTGTACCTGTATATCAGCCTTAAAAAAGGTGAAAAAATAGTTACATACCCAAGAAATTTGAGTAATCCTACTATTAAATTGTGAGCAGTCTCCGGAGAAAATGAAAAAAGTATCGGTTTTAATATTTTGAACATCACACCTTAAATTTGGCGCAAAGTTAATAATAAAAGGATTAATTACTCTCTCCGGGTGTGTATTCGGTAAAAGTATTGTCGGAGTAAATTAATATTACCTTCCTGAGAATTGCTTTTTTCCTGTCAACTCCCTTTAATTCTGACTTTATCTCATTCTCGGGAGGTTCAGATTTGTCATTTTCCTCTCTATTTTCTTTAAAACCAGCAGATGAAGAGATAGCTTCGTTATTTTCGCTCTCTTTTAAAATTTCAGTATTTCCAAAAAGGGTAGGTGAACTCTTATTTTCAATTAATAAGTTGGCCTCTTTATAAATTTTACCTCTGCCTGTAATTAACCAATCGGCGTTTAATGCCGGAAATTTAATGAGCATTTTTTGAATGAGATCGAATCCGGGTTTATTTCTACCGGAAAGAATGTGTGAAAGTCCGGATCTTTGGATACCCAGAATGTCGGCAAGCTTAGCCGGAGAGAGCTGCTCCAGCTCTAAAAATCGCTGTAAACGGTCTTTCATTATTGTAAACATTTAATGATACAAATGTAAGCAATATATTGGTTACATATGTAATTATTATATAAGTTACAAATGTACATATCTACATACTTTATTCATGACATTAATGTTCTTTATTAGGCTATTATGTATTATTTGAATCAATATGAA
>CAZFTS010000021.1:0-58660 GCA_964521685.1 uncultured Muribaculaceae bacterium | reverse complement strand
GTTAACTCCTTTCTTGAGTATTTGGAAATTTCACTCTCCATCACAGGAGCTGCTCCAATGGTGTAAAGGGCATATTGAACATCAATCCACTTAGCCACCCCTTCATAGTTCTCGTAGTCAAACATCTCTCCCGCCCCGCTCTCTTCAAGAGCAATATCCATATCCCCTCCCTTTGGCCCGAAACCTAGAATGGGCCTGCCTGTAGCAAGATATTCAAAAAACTTCCCGGTGAGAATACCCTTCGACTCCGGCTCCCTGCCCCCCGATAAAAGGAGGACCCGCGCTCTTCTTTGCCATAACACAACCTCATCATGAGGGGTGTAATCCATTTTTATCAGATTGTTTTCCAGTCCGTTGGAACGGATATCCTCAAGAATTGAACTATCGGTGTTTCCTATTAGCCTTATTTTTAAGGCAGATGCAAAATCGCTGTTTTTTAATCTCTCTCCCAGAATTCTCCATAAAACGGACGGATTCTGGGTGTGGACAAAGAGTCCGGTGTAGGTTATTGTAAAACCATCCTCAAAGGGAACATCCATATCCGGGAAATCGGCATAGTCAAACCCGTTCGTAATAACGGTTACCGCCTTTTTTGGCCCCAGCTCCTGCAGTTCGGCGGCAATGGTATTTGTTACAGTAACAACAGCATCGGCCTC
The DNA here is from genome assembly GCA_964521685.1 of uncultured Muribaculaceae bacterium. GTDB lineage: Bacteria > Bacteroidota > Bacteroidia > Bacteroidales > UBA932 > Bact-08. The sequence goes on along the minus strand of CAZFTS010000021.1, from coordinate 58,004 downwards.
CTGTATAACTCTCTTTTCAAGCCTCTTGTGCAAAGCAGCCACAGGTGCGGAGTGCCCAAGATATTTAAAATTATACATTTTAGTCCAGGGATCCCGGAAATCGGCCAGCCAAGGAATGTTGGTTGTTCTTGCCACCTTTCTGGCAATCAGGTGCATCGAATGCGGCGGGCCGGTGCTTACAATGGCATCTACCCGGCTCTCCTTCAGATATTTTTTCAGAAACGACGCAGAGGGAGATATCCACAAGGCCTTCGGGTCGGGAATAAAAAAGTTGCTCCTTATAAATAACGAAATCTTCTCTTTGACAGATCCTCTGCCCAATCCCGATCCGCTATTGTTTATAAACCCGGGTTTAACCTGCGAACTCTTTTTTCCGGTAAAGATTTTATAGAGATTGTAGGGTTCTGTTATCTCCCTTTTTAGAATTTCTACCCCTTCCGGAATCTCCTTTAAAAGAGATTCGTCTTTTGCCATTAGTTCCGGATTAAGAGGGGTGTAAACAATTGGCTCATATCCATAATCCCTTAGGTATTTCACAAACTTGAGCCATCTCTGTACCCCCGACCCTCCCGAAGGGGGCCAGTAGTATGTGATTATAAGAACCCTTCTCATCCCGTTGTAAATATCTTCAGGTGAATTACTTTATGAAAATATCATATAGTGCTCTTATCACATCTCCCTGAATTGTTGTGAATCCGTTTTTATAAACCGGCGGGCATCCGTTTGTAATCATTACAAAACCGAATTTTTTCTCCGGTTCAAAGAACATTGCACTGTAAAGACCATATGCCGATCCTGTATGTCCGGTCATTGTCTCTCCGGGGATCAGATTTTTAACCTTTGTAAGTGCCAGACAATATGTGTTTTCATCCTTAGTAACCACAACCGGGGTCTGCATAAGTTTTGCACTCTCTTCTGAAATTATCTTCACTCCCGATACCGGGTCTGTGCCGTAATTCATATGCATTATCATATACTGAGCCAGTCCCTGTGCAGATATCTTCATTCCGCCTGTTGGTGAAAAAAGCGGTGTGCTGTATCCCATTACATAGCCCGAATCAATATCTTTTGCCCTGCTTACATAGGCCATTGGCTGCGGTTTGAATATCTTCTCCGATCCCGGAAGGGTGTCTACAGGTTCGTAGTTATAAAGTGTGACAAATCTGGTTGAGTCGAGTGAGTCGGGATTAAATCCGGCATAGAGACCTAACGGTTTCAAAACAACCTCTCTGACGTAATTGTCAAATCTTACCCCGGAATATTTCTCAACAATTGCACCTATAGTGTTGAAGCCCAGATTGCAGTACTCATATTTAGTTCCCGGTTCGTAATCGTTATAACATTTTGCAAAATCGGGATTTTTCTCAGGATTCAGAACATCCAGTCTAAAATAGCCCTGAGTGTCGTTAAGGCTTGCCGTGTGAGAAAGCAACATCCTGACTGTGATAACAACCTCGGGGAATTTCGGATTCCTTACCTTAAATCCAATCAAATCACTTACATCCATATCCAGACCTACGCTCCCCTTTTCTACAAGTGTCATCAGGGCTGTTGTTGTAAAAGATTTTGAAATAGAGGCTATCCGAAAGATATCCTCTTTTGCGATAGTGCTTCCCTGCTCAATGTTCTTCTTGCCGAACGAAGCAGTATAGACAATTTTTCCATCCTTAACCACAGCGACGGCTAGTCCGACAGCCTTAGTGGTGTCAAGTATAACATCTACCGCCTCCTGCACCCTCTTCTCATAGGTTTTTGTACACGCCGGAACAACGGCAAGCACCAGTAACATAGATACCAGATACCGCAGATTAAATCTCTTTTTCATAAGCAATTCTTTGATTTGCTACAAAAATAGTGAATTGGTTTGTAAAAAGGATAGGATTAAATCAATTCCGTTAAGTACTGTTGACTTGCCGTGCGACCCCCCTTTTATTATTTCATACCTTTTGTCTTTGCACCCCCAGGCTGCAAAAATTTCGTCACATCCTGTTATATCTACAAGATTGTCATTCTCACCATATAAAAGCAGCAACGGATAGTTTGCCTTTTGACCATTTTTGACCATTGCGTCCATTGCCTTTTTTGACTCGTTCATATAGTGCATGCTGAAATATTTTACCAGGAGAGTGTCGTTGTTTCTAATCTCTGCCTCTATTCTATCCTGTTCATCTTCGATTACCGACGGATCGCCGGCCATATTTACTACAGGTTTGTGCGGAGCAAACAGATAGTATGCAACGTACCTGAGATACTCTTTAAACCCGGGAGACATCCCTTTTGCCGGCTTAAGTTTATAGGGTGGATTAACCAGAATAATTGCATCTGCCCCTGGCAGCTCATTCCCAACCATAATGGCTATTGCACATGACATACTATGTCCGTACAATACAATTTTTTTGTTAGTATCGTTGTAGTTTTTATCACTCCTGATTATTTCTACATAATCGCCTACAAAGTCCTTAAGACCTTTTCCATCACCCCTCTTACCCTCTGAATAGCCGGTTCCTCGCGGATGTATCACAACCACCCTGTTCTCATCGTTGCCCAATTTTTCAATAATCTCCCTCTCTGCTTTGTGGTTAATCCCTGTGATCCCCGAAATAACGTAGATTGTATTTGAAAAGTTTTTTGAGGGAAGGTGCTCATAAACAAATATTTTCAACCCATCCCTTACCTCCCTGAAATAGCCGGCCCCACCATTTTCCACAAAAGGTCTTTCAATGTTTTTTACTCCGGAACATGATGTTAACATATGCAATAATAGGAAAATAATAATGTTTCTCATATTTAAGAATGCTCCATTTTTTCAAACAACACCATCAATCCATCAGATAATGTTTTGCGCCAACAACGCTTTATAATCCGGGAGTTTTCGCTCTACGGGTTCTTTTTGGTAACAATCGGGGCAATATGCTCCGGAGTTTCTGATTTTTAACACAATCGTATTAAATTTATCCATTGCCCTGTTATACTTTAGGGACAATGTGCCTAAGCTATCCAGCTTATTGTTAATCACACTATTCTGAGCATAGGTGAAGGACTGAACAAGGCAGAAAATTAGTAATATGACCATCTTTTTCATTCTCTGATACTATTTTAATTTCAAATAATCTGAAAATACTTTTAATGTGTACCGTATATCTCTTGCAGATGTTTCAACGCCCAAACTTATCCGGATTGTCTCGCCGGCCTCCTTATCTGATAATCCAATGGCTTTCAGAACATGGGAGGGTTTTGATTGCTGACTTCCGCATGCCGACCCGGAGGAGACCGAAATGCCATTATAGTCTAACATCATCATTAGTTCTCTGTTGTTAACTTCCGGAAATGTAACGTTCAATGTGTTTGGCAAACAATCATTTACCGGAGAGTTTGTGATTATATCCGGTTTTATTTTTATAAGCCCCTCTTTTAGTTGGTCTCTCAAAGCTTTAATCTTTCCGGCTCCTGACAGTTGCTTTTTAAGCTCTTTGCAGGCCATCCCAAATCCTGCAATATTATGGGTTGACTCTGTTCCGGCTCGTATTCCCGACTCCTGATGCCCGCCGTGTATAAATGGCTCTAATGGGGAGCTTATTCTTGCATACAATGCCCCCACCCCTTTGGGTCCGTATAGTTTATGCGCCGAAAATGTCGCATAATCTACTCCCAGCTCTTTTACGTTGACCGGTATCTTGCCTAATGCCTGAACACAGTCACATAAAACCGGCACATTGTGTGATTTTGCAACAGTAGTCAGGGCTTTAATATTCTGGATTGTGCCCAACTCATTGCTTGCCAGCATGCAGCAGATTAAGAACGTATCATCATCTATAAGTGATTCCAGCTCCTCCATCGAAATAAACCCATTTTTATCTACAGAGCAATATTGTACTATAACTCCGCGGGACTTCATATATTCCAATGCGTTTATTACAGACGGGTGCTCTATTGGTGTGGAAATTATTTTCTTCTTTCCCGGGAAAAAGTGGTTTACGATTGAGTTTATAACAGTATTGTTCGACTCTGTCGCGCAACCTGTAAAATATATCTCGTGAGAGTGTGCATTTATAGCATCGGCAACCTGTTGCCGTGCCTTTTCAATTACCCGGGCAGCTCTTTTGCCGATGTAGTATCCGGAAGATGGGTTTCCCCAATTGTATTTTAATACCCGTAACATTACTCTCCGGACTCTTTTGCTTATGTGTGTTGTGGCATTATTGTCAAGATAGACCTGCCGTTTAAAAAGAGATATGCTCATCATGAATTTGCCAAAGCTTCTATTATGTTTTTGCAACCCCCGTTTCGGATATATTCCGAATGTTGGTCAATTGATTCAAATTGTTTCCCGCAAATCTTCCTGCACAACATCTCGGAATCTGTCTGGATATAAAAAACCCTTAATAAGCTCTTTACATCCTGGTTGTTAAAAAAGGCCGGATTTTTTCCGGGGTTCTTTTTCGACCAGTCTAACATTTTATACCAAATTGCTGCACTTAATGCCCCGCATCCGTTTCCGCTCAGACCAATACCTCCCGCAAAACCCGAAACTACAATACTCTCCTGCTCATTGGCCCCCATTCTTTTTACAACCTCTGTTGCACAGCTTTTACAACCTGCGTTATATATCTGTTTGCCGTCAAGCCCTTGACTTGCAGCCCGGATGGCCTCCGGTGTCCATTTATCAATCAGTTTGAAGCACGGGCTGTAGAGAAAGCCCTGAAGAATGGTTTTTGCCATATAGAGTGCAAAATCGAATTTGTTTTCCCAGTCAACTCCTGAAATCTCCCTGCAGTTAACTGTTTTGGTTCTCTTTTCAAATGATTCTACAATATATTGCGACGCGGTAATTGAAGATGCTATTGCTTTGTCATTGTCTCTGTATCTTTTGAATGATTCTGCACCTGCCGCCAGAGATGCTCCCCAAAGCATTCCGCACTGATGACCCTTTTGTGCAACCCCTCCCGCTAAAAGGTCACAAGCTTTCTCCTCTGCCTCGTTCAGGTTGTCAAACTCCTGGTTAAGCAGATGGAACATTGCGCTACTGCAAGAACCGCATTTCATGAATGCCTTTTTTGGGGTAAGTTTTTCTTGTTTCATTTTGAAAATATATCTATTCGCTTCAAAGAAAGTACCACAGTCAAATTAATCAGTTAAAATTGTGATTAGTGGTCACATTATGTGATAAGCGGTCTATCTCTGTAAAGAGAAGCTCCGGCAATCCCGGCAAGCAAAGACTCTCCCAATCCCCAGATTGTTCCGATTACGGTCAATCTAACCGGCATGAAGCCATAAACTACATTGGAAACATTACTTATAAAATAGATAAGAAACCAAAATATAACCGAAACAATGAGTGCAGTTTTGATTCCCGGCCTGAACTGCTCTTTTACAATTACATACAAGGTAACAAGTGAAAATCCGAAGATAAGTGATATGGTGCAAAAATATATCATATCCGGGACACTTAATGGTGGTAGTCCTTTGCTTTCAAGTACGGTGTCCATTTCGTTACCGACCACCGGCACCATGCTTATTGCGCTCAAAATGATTACTATACCTGCCACCAACCCTGCTTTAAGCAGACTTTTAAAGTTAATTTTCATCTCTTATTTACTGTTTATTCTATACATTTTACCGGTTTTAAATACCCCCACCGTTGTTAAAGGTAATTAAAACGCTCCCTTGCCTATTCCCGCTTTCATAATACCGGTGTGCTTCCGGAGCCTCTTCAAATGAGAAACTTTTATCAATAAATGATTTTATCTTTCCTGCTTCAATTAACTCTTTAATGAAGATTAGATCTTCTAACTTTTCTGTAACCATTACACAAACAACTTTCTTCTTTCCGAACAATGATGTCTGTAACATATTGTAAACCTGCTTCATCTTAAAACTGAGATAGAGGCACATTCCACCTTCCTTTAATGAGCGCCTGCACATTTCAAATGTACATTTCCCAAGAATGTCAAATATATAGTCATAGGTTTCACCGTTTCTGCTAAAGTCCTCTTTTGTATAGTCTATAGCCCTGTCAGCCCCCAAAGATCGAACGTAAGGCATTCTGGGTGTACTGCATACTCCTGTCACATTTGCGTCAAAATGATGTTTGGCTAGTTGGACTACAATGGGGCCAATGCCTCCAGAAGCTCCGTTGACCAGTACACTCTGTTTCGGTTTTAGTTTTGACATTCTTAAACAACCTAAGGCCATTATTGCTCCGTAAGGAATTGAAGCGGCCTCTTCATATGACATGTTTTTAGGTTTATGCGCAACTATACCACTCTCTTTTATGCACAGATATTCGGCGTATGCGCCCATACTTCCTCCTGTATATCCAAAAACCTGATCTCCTGTTTTAAATCTTTTTACCCTGTTACCAACGGACTCAATTACTCCAGAAAACTCACTTCCAAGTATTTGTATTTTTGGCTTTTTGATTCCAAAATAAATTTTCCCGATTAGCCAAAACAGGAAAGGCATGTGGAATTTCTTGGGAGTGACTGTGTTAAACCTCCTTACTATAGTGTCCCCAAAATTTAACGGTGTTGCATATATCTTAATAAGAATTTCATCCTCTTTTGGTGTTGGTTTTGGTATCTCTTTAACTTTTAAGACCTCCGGTCCTCCAAACTCTGTCATTACAATAGATTTCATTTTCTTCTCTTGTTTCGTGTTTTTTATACTTAATCTCGTTGATTTTTACATTTTTAACTTAACCAGAAACAGATCATGTCCCTCCGGTTTATCAATTGCCTTGAAAAGATTACCCCCGGTATTTCCTGTATGATAAATGTTTAAATTATTGTCGACACATATCCCCTTACCGCATGTACCTCCGTTTTTCCCGCTGGCAGTATAATTGTTAATCCATATCAAGGCCCCATCTTTACTGTACATACGAATAAAGGATTGACAAAAAGGCCATCGCTGGCATCCGCTTACGAAGATGTTTTCCGACACCTGTTCATTAAGTGCTATCCCGTTAATCCCGTCCCATCTGCTTGTGCCAAATTGCCGGCTCCATATCAAATCTAGATTATTGTTGAATTTTGAGAGAAAACTGTCTCCCTCCCCCTCATTTTTACCCTCAAAATCCCCGCTGGTGGTTCCTCCTATGTATATGTTTTTTTCTCTGTCAAGAGTAATATGGCTGGCCATATCAAACCCCTCCGTCCCGAACTGGAATCTCTTTAAAATTTCTCCTCCATCTGTAAGTTTAACGATAAAAGCATCGACCTTTCCCTTGATTTTTGCGGCAAGATCACCAAATGTATAGCCGCATAACCAGATGTTTATGCCATCCCCGGTAATTCCGAGAGCCTCATCACCGTTTTGAGTTCCAAACTGTTTTTTCCACACCAGGTTGCCATCTGCATCAAGCTTAAGAACTACGCAATCGGCACCTCCCGATGAGCTTTTATCAAATATCCCTTTGGTTGCTCCGGCAATGTAAACAGAGCTCAGCACATCGATATAAATCATATTTCCAACATCTGTGCTGTCACCTCCGAATTGTCTCTTCCATAGCATATTGCCATCTGGACTAAACTTTGCAACAACAATATCCTCCTTCCCGTAATTTGCTTCTCCAAAGAGTCCGGTAGTACAGCCGGTTATATATAAATTGCCCGAACTATCGATTGCCAGCCAGGAGATCTTCTCCTCTTCAATTGTCCCGAACTGCCTTATCCAAACCAGATTTCCTGTACTATCGTGTTTGCAGATAAATCCATCGGTTTTACCAACATAACCATCTCCGATGGCACCACGGCTCTCTCCGGCTATGTAAACATTTCCATTTTTATCACTTACCGGATTATAGGCTACACTCTCACTGTTCGATCCGAATTGCTTTCCAAAAACAAAGTTGGTCTGAGCATTCGCACTAAATGCACAAAAAAATGATAACCAAAAAATAATTAACCCTTGTAATAAAACCGCTACGCCACCTTTTTTGTGTCCGAGACCAACATATCTGTGAGCCTCCGCAATCTCTTCAAAGCGATAGCATCTGTCTATTACCGGTTTCAGAAATCCGGCCTCTGCCACCTCTTTTATCCGCTCAAGGCGTCCAGAGTCCAGCAATAGTGAACCATCATCGATTGAAACATATTTACCTCCTGGCGAGAGTGCTTTTTTACACGCTATCTTAAGTTTTGAAGTTCTTCTTTTACCAACGGCATCCAGAATAAAATCATATTTGACTCCCGGTGCAATAGAATCCTCTTTGGTATAATCAATTACAGATCCGGCACCCAGAGACTTTACCATCTCCAGATTTGCTGTGCTGCACACTCCGGTGACATTTGCTCCCAGGTATTTGGCATACTGGATTGCTGTTGTCCCACTCGTTCCCGATGCTCCGTATATAAGTACATTTTTACCCTTTTGAATATTCCCCTTTTCCATTGCCTGAAAAGCAAGCAGACCACCATATGCAGCTGAGGTTGCCTCTTCAAAGGTGAGGTTTGCCGGTTTTAACGTAATTGCTCCATAGGTAGAGTCTTTCTCTTTCATGCATTTATATTCGGCAAAAGCGCCCAATCCAAATCCGGTCAACCCAAAAACCTTATCGCCAACTTTAAATCGCTTAATATCTTTTCCTGCAGATACCACCTCTCCCGAGAGCACCTGTCCGGGGATCTCTCTCTTTGGCTTAAAGAGACCAATCATCAATCTGAATGGAATCCACAGGAGCGGATCCACATTGGAACTCATTATAAATATGTCACTATCGGTAACCGCTGCCGCATGAATTTTAATAAGCACCTCATCATCCTTTGGAACAGGCTTTGCAACCTCCGCAATCTGAAGCACCTCGGGCGGGCCATACTTTTTATAAATAATTGCTTTCATCTTTTTGTGAATTATCAATCAGAAAATCGCTCAAAGAAAGAGGACTCCGGGATAACACAGATGAAAATTGTGACGAATGGTCAAATAATGTGATGAGTGGATCTTAGTTTTCTTGCATACCGGCGACTTACATCGAGAGGTTTACTCATGTTTTTCAGGAAAACCCGGTGTTGTGTTTTTGAGTCTATCTCAATCCGATCTACATGTTCAATGTTTATTATGCAGGATCGGTGTATTCTTACAAAATAACAACCGGGCAGCTCCTCCTGCCACTGTTTCATAGTTTTTAATACCAAACAATTTTTACCGTCAGTGGTGAAGATTTTAGTGTAATTCCCAACCGGTTCGATAAGTGTTATCGTGCTTATTTTTAAGAATTTTGAGGAGTAACAGCTTATTCGCACATATATACTGTCGGAATATTCATAACTGTTTATCAGGCTTTTCTGAATATCCTCCCGGTTTATCAATCTCTTTATTGAAGATTTCAGTCTTTCCGGATCGATAGGTTTTAGCAGATAGTCTATAGCATTAACCTCGAACGCTCTTATGGCATATTCGTCAAAAGCGGTAACAAAGAAGATTTTAATTGAGCTGTCAATTGATTCGAGCAGATCGAACCCGGTCTCCCCGCTTAGCTGAATATCAAGAAAAATCAGTTTCGGTTTATTTTGCTGAACCAGTTCAACAGCCGCTTTACAGGAGTCTGCCTCACCTGCAATCTCAATCTCAGGATAGGATTCAAGCAACGATCTCAGGCTAACTCTGGCCAGCCTCTCATCATCTACTATAATGGCTTTTATTGGAGTCATTTGCTGAAGATATTACTGATCGTTATTGTTGCATTAACCCATTGATCCTCTTCTTCCAGTGAAAAGGTAAAATTATCTCCGAAATATAGCGCAAGCCGTCCCTTTAAATTATCTATTCCATTGCTGGTTCCGTCTGCCGGCTTTTCGCTATGTGCAGGAAGCTCCATAAGCTTCCCGGTATTTGAAACTCTTATTATAAGCGACTCATCCTGTTTTTTTACTGAAAGATTGACGGTTAGCTTTTGTTTACTTGTCATCTTTCCATATTTAATGGCATTCTCAATTAAAAGATGAATTAGAAAAGAGGGAATTAAAAGCGGCTTTGCAACCTCATCAACTATTATCTCGTACTGAAAATTATCTTCAAATCTTGTTTTCTGTATCTCAAGATATTTGACAATGGACTCAATCTCACCCTCTATTGTAACACACTCTTTTTGTTTTGTAAGTGTATATCTGTAATAATCAGACATATCAAGAACCAGCTTTTTGGCTTTCCCCGTATTTTCATCTATTAAGGTATAGATTGAGTTTAAAACATTAAATAGAAAATGGGGGTTTATCTGGTAACGAAACATTTTAATTTGCACGTCTTTAACCAGACTCTCTGCTTTATGTGCCGCCTCTCTCTCATTTTCGGACTGGCATCTGAAGTAGGTAATGAAGTATGTTGCAGTCATTAGCAAAATGACCATGCTTGCTCCCGGAGTGTATTGTAAAATAAGCTTCAAGGTAACCGGCACAACTTTTATCTCCAACAACAATTTTTCCAGAAACGAACTTAAAAACAATACAAAAATCGGTGCAAGAACAGCGTAAAAAACTATTACTGAGAAGATAAAAACTTTAGACATCTTTTTCATTGCCCAATCATAGGTATAAATCAGAAGAAATATAAACGGAAGAAACGAGATAAATTGAAAAGAGTGGTCCAGAAACAGAGTTTTTATCTTATCGGGAGAAGGCGGATACCAGGTAAGGCCATCAACCAATCTGGTTATTACCAATAGTATAAGCACTGCAAAGATGTTTAGAAAATATTGGTATTTTCTATAAAGTGCTTTAATCATTAATACAAATTTCCAACAAAGGTAACATTCCTGATGATTATACCAATCCAACATATTTCACTATTTTTGTGGAGATGAACCCCGATAAGAAAATAGCAGACACACCGCTAATGAGGCAGTACTTCTCCGTAAAGGCGAAGTATCCCGATGCCATTTTGCTCTTTCGTGTAGGTGATTTCTATGAAACTTTTTCGGAAGATGCCGTAATTGCATCAAAGGTTCTTGGAATTGTGCTTACCCGCAGGGCCAACGGTTCGGCTGCCTATGTCGAGCTTGCAGGGTTTCCCCACCATTCAATTGACAGTTACCTCCCCAAACTTGTAAGGGCCGGTTATAAGGTTGCTGTCTGTGACCAGCTTGAAGATCCGAAGCTTACAAAGAAGATTGTCAAAAGAGGGATAACCGAGCTTGTAACCCCGGGTGTTGCCTATAATGATCAACTACTGTCCAACAAGGAGAACAACTATCTCTGTTCGGTCTATTTTGTAAAGGATAGTGCCGGCATCGCATTTCTTGATATATCTACCGGTTCATTTCATGTCGCCACAGGATCACACTCATATATAGAACTTTTACTTACCAGCCTCTCACCAAAAGAGGTTCTGGTAGAGCGATCATATAAAAAAGGTTTTGAAGAGAGGTTCGGAAAAGAGTACTTTGTCTCAACAATGGACGAATGGGCTTTTGTGCCGGAGGCTTGTGAGGATAAACTAAAGACACATTTCGGAACTCCTTCTCTTAAAGGGTTCGGAATCGAGGGGATGACCCTCGCAATCACAGCCGCCGGAGCAATACTCTTCTATCTCGAACTTACCCACCACGAAGGGCTCTCCCACCTCTGCTCGGTTTCACGGCTTGATGAGGGGGAATATGTCTGGATAGACCAGTTCACCTTCCGTAATCTGGAGATCTTTTCAGGAGCAAATGAAGGAGCATCTTCTCTTTACAAAACAATGGAGCGGTGCTCTACGCCAATGGGTGCCAGAATGTTGCGAAACTGGCTTGCTATGCCGCTTAAAAACATTGAAGAGCTCAATATCAGACTCGGCATTGTTGAATATCTGCATTCATGTGAAGGAGAGAACAATACACGGGATTTTATCCGCACTTTTCTTAAAGATGTGGGAGATCTTGAGCGTATTGTCTCCAAGGCTGCTGCCGGAAGGGTTACCCCCAGGGAGGTTGTGATGCTAAAGAGAGGGCTTGAGCAGATACCTTCCATAAAAGAGCTCTGCAGTAAAGCGAACTCCAATGGTCTGAAAGATATCTCCTTAAATCTGGATGAGTGTAAATCGTTAATAGATCGCCTTGAAAAAGAGCTTCTCCCCGACCCTGCCGGCATGATTGGGAAGGGAGACGTTATTGCAGCAGAGGTAAACAACGAGCTTGATCAGTTACGCAATATTGCCCGTCACGGAAAGGATATTCTTAACGACATTCAGCGCCGGGAGTGTGAAAGAACGGGTATCAGTTCGCTGAAAATAAGTTTCAACAATGTGTTCGGATACTATCTTGAGGTGCGTAACACGCATAAAGACAAGGTTCCTGATGACTGGATCAGGAAACAGACACTCGTCAGTGCCGAAAGATACATAACGCAGGAGCTTAAGGAGTATGAAGAGAAGATCCTCGGGGCCGAGGAGAAGATTCTTGTACTTGAGCAGATGATATTCAATGAAATAGTATCTGCAATCCAGAAAAACATCCCGGCAATTCAAAAGAATGCGTCAGAGCTTGCAAGGCTGGACTGTCTGGCCGGATTTGCACATCTGGCAATTGAGAGAAACTACTGCAGGCCCAATCTCAACACCGGTACAACCCTTGAAATATCGGCGGGTCGCCATCCGGTAATTGAGGCCCTGCTTCCTCCGGGGGAGGAGTATATTGCAAATGACCTGCATCTGGACAATGAAAACCAGCAGATTATAATTCTTACCGGACCAAACATGTCCGGAAAGAGCGCTTTGCTCAGACAGACCGCGCTCATAGTCCTTATGGCACAGACAGGATCGTTCGTCCCGGCATCTGCAGCGAACATTGGTATCGTTGATAAGATCTTTACTCGTGTGGGTGCATCAGACAATATCACCCGCGGAGAGTCCACATTTATGGTGGAGATGCTGGAAACAGCAACAATTTTACATAATCTATCTTCCCGATCGCTTGTTTTACTTGATGAAATTGGCAGAGGGACAAGCACATACGACGGAATGTCAATAGCGTGGGCAATAGTAGAGTATCTGCACGAACATCCGGAATACAGGGCGAAAACTCTCTTTGCAACACACTATCACGAACTGAACGATCTGGAGGAGAAGTTTCCTCGTGTAAAAAACTGGCACATATCTGTTAAAGAGGTCGAAAAAAGAGTTATCTTTCTCCGGAAATTGTGCAGAGGCGGTGTTGCTCACAGTTTTGGTATTCATGTGGCCCGAATGGCCGGAATGCCTAAGGATGTGGTGGCAAAGGCCGAAAGAGTGCTTAAGCAGCTGGAGAGTTCAAGCAAAAAAGGAGGAACAAAAAGACGCGTTTCCGACAACGAAGATGCAATGCAGCTTTCCTTCTTCCAGCTTGATGATCCGCTTCTTACAGCAATAAGGGATGAGCTGCGGGATATGGATATTAACTCAATGTCGCCGCTGGATGCGTTTGATAAATTAAGAAATTTAAAAAAGAGGCTCGGTCTTTAAGGAGGGCAGATGGTAACTCTATACAGAAAAATTCAGATGATGTTTAAATTAATTGGAGAGAGCATCATCTTCGCATTCGGATCTCTCAAAGGGGATAGATTCAGAACATTCCTTTCGCTGTTTGGCGTAACGATAGGAATTTTCTCAATTGTGACGGTATTTACGGCAGTAGACGCTTTAAGGGCAAATGTTGAGAGCGGTCTGAACAGCTTCGGAAGTACCACAGTCTATGTGCAGCAGTTCCCTTTTGCACCTGAAGATGGTCAGGAGTATAAATGGTGGGAGTTTCGCACCAGACCTGTTCCCAAGTATGAGGAGTACACATTTCTGAAAGCAAACTCAAAAACACTGGATGCCATTTCTTTTGTAACCTTTACCGGTATGAATGTGAAGTACCGCAGAAACTCTTTCAATGGCGGTTTCGTTACAGCTCCAACCTATGAGTGGAACAAAGTCGCAAATGTTGAAATAGAGAAGGGTCGTTATTTTTCGATTTTTGAAACGCAATCGTCTGTTCCCGTTGTTATTCTCGGCGACGGTGTGGTTGAGAACATCTTTGCCGGAGAGGAGCCTATCAATAAAATCATCAAAGTTGGTAACAGTAATATGAGGGTAATTGGCGTGATGAAGAAAGCAGGAGAGAGTATTGTTAACATATTTGACACAGATAACTCAATTCTCGTTCCATACAGTTTTGCAGGCAATCTTTTCAATGTAAAGAGATCAGATGCAATGATCTGTCTTAAACCTCTCGACAATATAAACCGGGAAGATTTTCTCCAGGAGATGAGACAGTTGCTTCGTTCAATCAGGCGACTAAAACCAAAGCAGAAGGACAACTTCGCACTCAACGAAATGACCTTCCTTTTAAACTCAACAAAAGAGATCTTTTCGGGAATCTCCCTTGCAGGGTGGATAATAGGTGGATTCTCTATTCTTATAGGCGGCTTCGGAATAGCAAACATCATGTTCGTCTCCGTTAAAGAGCGGACCAATCTTATTGGTATTCAAAAGGCTCTGGGGGCAAAGAGATATACAATCCTTACTCAGTTTCTTGCCGAGGCTGCAGCTCTGGCATTAGCAGGAGGGGCAATCGGGATCTTGCTTGTCTGGCTTGTCGTTGCAATCTTCGGAGGTAGCGAGTCATTTCCAATGACTCTGAGTGCCTACAACATAATAAGAGGGTTGTTAATCTCATCAGTGATAGGTATAGTGGCAGGTTTTGTTCCGGCCTACACCGCTGCAAACCTCAATCCGGTAGAGGCAATTAACTCAAAATAGAAATCAGGAGACAAGATTTGTCAGCTCTACAAACTGCTCAACCGAAAGTTGTTCAGGTCTGAGAGTAAGCAGATGGCTATCTTTAATATCTGAACCGCCCGTAACCCCTTTTATGGAATTTCTTATTGTCTTCCTTCTCTGGTTAAAGGTTGCTTTAACCACCTTTTTAAACAGAACCTCATCACAACCCAGGGAGTCTCTGCCATTACGTTTTATTCTGATAACCGCAGATTTTACCTTAGGTGGCGGAATAAACGAGTTTTCATCTACAGTAAACAGATACTCAATATCGTACCACGCCTGAAGAAGCACAGAGAGAATGCCGTAATGTTTATTACCCGGCGGGGAGGCCAGCCGCTCGGCAACCTCTTTCTGCAACATTCCCACAACAACCGGAACCTTATCTTTATGTTCCAGTACTTTAAAGAAAATCTGAGAAGATATATTATAGGGGAAATTCCCTATTATATAAAACTCTCCCGGGAACATTTTGTCGAGATCCATCCTCAGGAAGTCACCCTCAATGAGGTTATCCCCTAATATTGGATAGTTAATTTTAAGATATTCAACCGATTCAGTATCAATCTCGGCAAGCTTTAAATCAATCCCGGGATTAGTTACAAGAAACTGGGTCAGTACCCCTGTTCCGGGTCCAACCTCCAGGACACCCACCTTCTCTGCTGACTCCTCCGGAATCGGCAGCATATCCACAATTCTGCGGGCAATCTTCTGATCTTTGAGAAAGTGCTGCCCCAGTGATTTCTTTGCTCTTACATACATAGCGGCAAAGATAGAAAAATTACCAGTTCCTCTCTATTTTAAGAACTACAGGCAGATGGTCGCTTAACCCTCCATTATAGCGGGGGCCAAGATATGTGCGCTTAGGCCTTCTGCCGGTGTAGTTCCTGTCCCTCTCGAGCAGATATTCCGGATCAAATATTTCAAAACAGTCGTCGCTGACAGAGATGGGCTCCCTCACATCTGTAAGATTTTTCGAGACGATAAACATATCTATCTGCTCCCAACCCCCCTCATATTTAATAGTCCCCTCTCCCCTCTTTGTAAACGGCATCACCAAACCACTCCTCTCAACAAACCCCTTTACCACATCCGATTCGGGAGTGTCATTGAAATCACCCATTATGAGCAGATTGGCCTTACCGTTTTTTCTCAGAATTGAATCACACGCATAACTAAGCGCATCTGCCGCAGCTTCTCTGAACCGGGCCGACGCCTTCTCACCTCCGTATTTTGAAGGCCAGTGATTTACAAAAACGTGGATTGTATCAAGATCATTTAAAACCCCTTTCGAATAGAGTATCTCCCTTGTAGTATATCTATCCTGATTTATACTATCTATTTCAGTTTCTGAACCACCGGTCACCTGTTTTGCAATATATTTAGTAATATCTATATATAAGTTCTTTAGTGGTTTATAGTACTCTTTACGATACAACAGGGCAACATCAATACCCCGCCTGTCAGGAGAGTCTCGGTGTATAATCCTGTATCCGCCAAATGCAAGAGGAGTCTCGTAGATAAGCTGGTTCAGAACATACCTGTTCTCCACCTCGGCAAAACCTGCAAGTACCGGGAAGCCGGGAGACAGTCCGTATCTGCTCCCTATATCTATCAGCACTTTAGCAATACCATCCCGTTTCTTTGCAAACCTGCGCCATCCCCAATGCCTCTCCCCCATTGAGGTAAAAGTTCCATCCTCCTTACCTGGTTCAAATCGGGTATCAAAAAAGTTTTCCAGATTCCAGAATACTACAATGAAATCCCTCTTCGGTTTTTCTATACAATATCCATCTATTGCCCCACAAATAATTACTCCACCAAAAATGAGGAGAGATAATATTTTTGCCCATGCTTTCATAACAACCTAATATAACTCACTTATGTTACATCTGTAAACATAGTGATATTGGCCCGAACCTGAAACGTGTCGGATGCGTAAATATCTCATTCTAAGATTAATTTATCTGATTTTAGATTTATCCCCCTTTTTTTGCTATTTTCGCACCCTCAAAGCGAGAAAGTTTAGATAAAAAAATAAAATTTAAAATAATGGCACTTCAATGCGGAATCGTGGGGCTACCCAATGTAGGTAAATCAACACTTTTTAACTGCATAAGCTCCGGAAAGGCACAATCGGCAAACTTCCCCTTTTGCACAATAGAACCCAATATCGGATCAACAATTGTTCCTGACGAGAGACTTCAGGTTCTTGAGAAGCTTGTTAACCCACATCGTGTTGTTCCGGCTACAGTTGAAATAGTAGATATCGCAGGGCTTGTGAAGGGCGCCAGCAAGGGAGAAGGTCTTGGCAACCAGTTTCTTGCAAACATTCGTGAGACAGATGCCATTATCCACGTTCTAAGATGTTTCGACGATGACAATATTGTTCACGTAGATGGTAACGTCAATCCTGTCCGGGATAAGGAGATCATTGATACCGAGCTTCAGATTAAGGACCTTGATACCGTTGAGAACCGCATAAATAAAGTTTACAAACAGGCTCAGACCGGTGGCGACAAAAATGCCAAACGGATGTACGATATCCTGGCAAAATTTAAGGATGCGCTGGTACAGGGTAAAAGTGCAAGAACCGTTAAGTTCGATAATGCCGATGATGCAAAGATGGCTAAAGAGCTTTTCCTGCTCACAAATAAGCCAGTGCTATATGTTTGTAATGTAGATGAAAACTCTGCCAAAGATGGAAACCGGTATGTAGAACTGGTAAAGGAGGCAATCAAAGATGAGGATGCCCAGCTGCTGGTTGTCGCTGCAAAGATTGAGTCGGAGATTGCTGAACTTGAGAGCTTTGAAGAGCGAGAGATGTTTCTGAATGAGTTGGGACTTTCATCGTCCGGCGTTTCACGCCTCATAAGAGCAGCCTACTCTCTGCTAAATCTGGAGACCTATTTTACCGCGGGCGTGCAGGAGGTAAGAGCCTGGACCTACCCAAAGGGGATAAAGGCTCCTCAAGCTGCAGGTGTTATCCATACCGACTTCGAAAAGGGGTTCATTCGTGCCGAGGTTATCAAATATGATGACTATGTAAAGTACGGATCTGAGGCCGCTTGTAAAGAGGCGGGCAAAATGGCTGTCGAAGGCAAAGAGTACATAGTGCAGGACGGCGACATCATGCACTTCCGTTTTAATGTCTAAAAATTTAGCTCCCATGCTTTAATGTGCTTTATTCCTCCCCGTGAAGGAATAGTAACTTCGTCAAGTGAAACAACAATTTTTTCAAAATTATCATCAATCCCCTCAAGAGCAGAAAATTCTCTTTCTACGGTAGATTCGTCGGTTAAAATATATGAACACTGAATATAAATAATTTTATCATCCTTTTTTGCAACGAAATCAACCTCTTTGCCTTTTATTGATCCAGCATATATGACGAATCCAGCTCTTTTTAGTTGTAGATAAACAAGATTTTCAATGAGGTAGCCAATTCCATAACCATAACCGGGATAGAGATAATTTCTGTAAGATAAATCATTTATATAATATTTTGCATTTCCGGACAAAGTCTCCTTTCCTTTTATATCGTACCTATCACATTTATGGATAAGAAAGCTCTCCTCAATATAGCCTGTATATGTAGAAATAAGATCATAACTTACTTTTTTGCCAAGGTTTTTGTAAAACTTGACAATATTAGGTATTGATATTAAATTTGAACCATTGTTTATTAAGAATACAAACAACTCTTCAAGTAATTTTGGTTCTCTTACATTATTTCTTTGGATAATATCTCTTAATAAAACCGTATCCTTGACAGAGGAGATGTAGTTTCTTTTTAACTCCTGATTCTGAAGTAAAAATAGCTCCGGAAGACCTCCGGTATTCATATATTCTGTGTAGCTGGAACGACCTCTCTTTAATTTTTTTATCCCAAGATACTCATCATAATTAAATGGAAATATTTCAATATTGACATATCTTCCGGACAATAGAGTAGCCAACTCTCCTGATAACATTTTTGAATTTGATCCGGATATAAAAAGCTCATAACTATCGGAATAATCCTGAGAATACGAATTTATAACCCGCTCCCATTGTTCAATATTTTGAATTTCATCAATAAATATATAAACCCGCCCTTTTGGTTCAAGCCTCCTTTTATAAATTTTTATAAGTTCATCGAGCTCTTTATAAGTTTTTAGGAAATCAAAATCAGTAAATTCCTTGCTTATAATAAGTGTGTTTATAGGATTAACTCCTTTTAGGATTAATTCTCTCGCTACTTGTCTCAGAACATAACTCTTTCCTGATCTTCTTTGGCCTACAAGCACTTTAACAAGCCTGTTCCCTGCATAATCAGCTATTTTATTTGTGTAGTCAACACGAATAAATCCAAAATCAATAGCATTTGAATTCCACAAATTATACTTTGCTAACGAATCAATTTTTTCGTCCATAGTCTAATATTTTGTGTAAATATAAAGAATATTAGTTTATGGACGAATTTATTTTCCAAAAAAATAAAGGTCGCCAAATTTAATTGACGGCCTTTATTATACTGTTTTGTATTTTAAATCAGTGTCAGAGTCTAAAAGAACTTCGCTCTGTTATCTTTTACATTTGCATTCTTCTCCAGAATAGCCGGAATCATCTGAACCTGATATCCAAGTGCCTGACTACTTCTTGCTTTTGCATCATCCTCAGTGAAGAATGCTCCGGTATCTCTTTTGTCTACCTTAAAGATGTACACGCCTACGTTACCTGCAACTGGGCCAACCAATGTGTTCGGTTCTGCTCCACAAACAAAACCAATAAACTTAGGGTCAAAGCTTTGTGAGCCTGGTGCACCGAATGAAACAGCTGTTTGTGAACTGATGGTTGTTCCAAGTTTTTCTGCAATCTCACCAAGAGTTGTAAGCCCTGCAATCTGCTCTTTAACCTTTGCAACAGCTTTCTCCTGTACCTTCTCTTTTCTGATTTCGGCAACAATTTCATTTTGGATTGATTCCATCGAAGGAATTCCGGCCTCTCTTACTTTGGTAAGTGCAACTATGAAGAAGTATTTACTGTCAAGTGAAATAATCTGCGAAACATCACCTACCTGAGCCTGATATGCCCATCTTGTAATCTCTCTTGCATTGTTGTAGCTGGCAATTGTTTTCGCACCCTCAGGAATGTTGTTTGCCTGTAGCGGAACCAGATTTTTCTCTGCAGTAAGTTTGTTGAACATCTCTATTTTACCATCTGCTTTAGAAGCCAGTTCGTTAGCCTGAGAGTAGTAGTTCTGGAAGGTCTCTTTACTTGCTACTGCTTCCTTTTCAAGGATTGCGAGCTGAACTTTGTTATGAACTTTTGTTTTCTGAGTCACCTTTACGATGTGCAAACCGTAGTTAGTTTCAATTGTAATCAGTTTGTTAAGCGGAGCCACAAAGCAGGTATCAAATCCCGGTAACATTGCTGCACTTGTCATCCAGCCAATCTCTCCCGGAGCAACATTCGGGTTTTTATCCAAAGAGTTTGCAGATGCCACCTGAGCGAAACCGGCCCCCTTCTCAATCACAGTAATCAAACTGTCTGCACTCTTTTTTGCTGCAGCTTTATCGGTATTTGCAAGCAGAATATGGTTTACAAATACAGAGTCGGGAAGTTGTTTAGTTGCAACAACTCTCGCAGCTCTGTAAATGTCTCCCTCTTTGAATGGTTCAAGAACCTCACCTACTTTAGCCTTAAATGCAAAACTATCGAGAACAGCCGATTTTGAAACCAGCTCTCCTTGTTTGTAGAAGTTGTTATCCAAGGCTTTGTCAGAGTTTCTCACAAGAAAACCTCTCAGATTTGATGTTGTTCTGAACTCCTCCATAAGTTTCTGGATATCGCTCTCTGCGGCTCTGATATCTTCTGCCGATGGAACTACTTCAAAAACAACATACTCAAGATCTCTTCCGGCTGGTTGTTCAAAATTGTTTTTATGTTTGTTATAGAAATCCTTTATCTCTTTTGAAGATACGGCAATTGATGTATCCTGAGCAAAACCGTAAGGCTGGATAATAAACGATACGTCTGACGTCACATTGTTGTCGCTTATTGCCCTTCTCAACTGTACAGGGTTCTGAATAGTGCTTTTTGCAAGCAGAGTCACATACTTTCCGACCATTTGATCTACATACATGTTTTTCTCAAGATAGTCCCAGTAGGTAGCAAGGTCTCCTGATGGGTCCTTTGAAATTGATTTAATCATTTCTGCAAGGCGAGTTTTATCAAACTGACCGTTTTCATTCAGGAAGGCTCTTTCACGAAGCAGTACCTGTGAAATTTTTGAACCCTGGGTCAAATCAAACATCTCTTCATCACCAACGGCTATTCCTGCCTTTTCAATTGCCGGAATAAGGACATTGTCGCTTAAAAGGTCCTGCCATGAACTCTGGTTAACCATCTCTGACCCCTTTTCGTCAAGAGCTGCCGAACCGGTCATCAGTTGGTTAATCCTGGTAAAATAATCTACCCTTTTCTGGAAATCTTTATAACTAATGGCTTTTCCACTCATCTCCCCAACATCATATTTGGAAGAGAACATAGACAAAGCCGAACGTAATGTGTCTGCGTCTATAACAAATGAAAGTAGTGCAACACCAATAATAACAGTGATAAACACACCCATTTTCACGCGGATCTTCTCGAGAACTGCCATTTTAATATTTTTTTATTAGGTTATTTTCTTGTAAGGCGCGAAGATAGTAAATTTTTGTTAATGATTTACCTATTCCTCTACAATTCTCAGCCCAACGCTCTCCAGTCTGATTGAGCTTGTTTTGAGGATTGTTATCTCAAAATTGCGGTACCGGAGCAACTCTCCCTCAACGGGGATATTTTCGTGAAACCATGTTATAAAACCTCCCAGCGTTTCATAGTCGTCACTCTCAGGAATATCGAGGTCGTAAGTTTTGTTTAGATATTTAATCTCCATTCTGGCCGGAAAAATGTACTCATCATCGGATATCTTTTTCTCTGAAAACTCATCTTTGTCAAGCTCATCCGAAATCTCACCAAATATCTCCTCTATCAAATCTTCAAGGGTTACAATTCCTGCTGTACCACCGTATTCATCTTTTACTACGGCAATAGATCTTTTATTCTTTATCATGCTTTTCAGGAGCTTCTGGGCCTCCATCTCCTCAGAAACATAGTCAATTTTCCTGATTAGTTCACCCATTTGCTTTCCACCTTCAAAAAGATCTTTTGAGTGGATATAGCCTGTTATTCTATCTATGTTGTCGCTGTAAACTATTATTCTCGAATACTTTGAATCTGCAAATAGTGTTAAGAGCTCTTCATTGGATGCGTTATCCCTAATTGAGCATATCTCTGTTCTCGGAATCATGCACTCTTTAACCTTTACGTCGGGGAAATTCAGAGCATTCTGAAATATCATCATCTCTTCATCCTCCTCTTTACTCTCAATGGCTCCTTTAGCTACCTTCTTAACAAAAGGATAATAAATAAACATCACTATTTTAGCAACATAGACAAGTTTTTCTGCAACAAATTCTGCATTAATGGTTGCAAAGGCAATAGGAATTATCTTTGAAAAAGCCAAAACCAGAAGAATTGAGATGGCAACTCCTGTTAAAATGTTGGTAAAGAGAAGTGCGGCAGATACTCCGAAGATTATCAGAAAAGAGCTGTAGGCTAGTCTCAGAGATGATATGAGTTGCGACTCATTTTCCAGAAGCTCTTCGGTAATGAGCGCGTATCTCTTCCCCTGTTTCTTATCCATTTCAAACCGAAGACCACCTATTGCGATAAAAGCTCTTTCGAGGGCAGTCATTATTGCCATAAGAAGCAAAGAGATAACTGCTGCTGCGATTAGAATTTCCGGTTTTAAACTGTCGTAATCCATTGCTCTTATTTTACTCTTGGTAAAAGCGGGCCTATGAAGTTAACGGTGTCAATATAGGAAATTTCTGTTGAATCTCGACCAACAATAGCATAACTGTCAAAAGGATTCTGAATAATTGCATTTCTTGCCATCTCGTCCGACTCCATACCGTACCCCTGCATAAAGAGGTCCGGAGTGGTAAGTTTTACCCAGCAATGTGTAAATATTCTTTTTGTAAGTCTGTTCCAGAAGAGCGTATCGGTCTCTACCTTTTCTCCTTTGATATAGTTGTTTATCACTACGTTTCCGTTGGCCTCCCAGATCTCTTCATTTGGCTTAATTATATGCCTGGCATACCTCGCTTTTATTTTGGTTTCAAGTAAACCATCTGGGGTATAACCTTTCATAACTATCCCATACGGAAAGACATCATAAGGTACCTCTACCTCTGTATATCTCTCCATTAGCGGAGCCTCGACAATATAGGCGGGAATTCCTTTTGTGTATTGTACAACTGTCATGTTTTCAATTTTCTGGGAAGGAAAATCTCCGGCAAAAGAGAGGTCCGATTTTGGTATCTCATCTTTGCACGAGAAAAGAACGGTAGCAATCACAAATGTGACTGCTACCATATATTTTGCTCTTGTTAAAGAGAGACTCTTCATTATCTATTTGCGCGTTCTTACTATTGTGGTAGCACTCATACCATTGCAATTAACAGTATATGTGGCTCCGTCAATCACATCAAACATAAATGCCTCTTCCTGTGCAGGAAAATATTGGCTGTAGGTTTGAATATGTCTGTTTGCCTCCTCTGCGATAGAAGGATCGGCATTTCTTGCTTTGATAAGATAATCAACCGCTACCCAGTATTTAGCTCTTATCTCTATTTCATTACCTGAACATTTTAGAGAGCCCCATATTAAACCCATAATGAGATTTGCCCTTCCAGCAACGGTCGGACTCTTTTGCATAGCAAGTCTTGCATACTCTGCAGCTTTTCCCAGATTCTCCATTTTGCGTAAATAATAGTCAGAAAGCTCAAGCAGCCAGTTTGCATCCAGTTCGTCGTTTGAGCCTTCACTAGCAATTGCTTCGTTGAGCATCTTTATTGCGTTGGCATGGTCATTATTAGTAGCATAGAGACGATACAGGTAATAGGCAGTAGAAGAACTTGGCTCAATTCTGTGCATTGCCTGTACAGATTTCAGGAAGAGCTCTTCATTTGTACAGTTACCGTCGCTAAGCAGTTTAACGATGGTTTTAATCAAAGATATATCTTCAGGATTTGCATTAAATCTTGGGGTGAAGAGCTCAACTATGTTTGCACAGCTTGCAACACCGCTTGTTGCAAAGAGGTTGTCTATATCTTTTTTTGCCTTATCTGCATTAGGGTGCTTGGCAAGAATCTGTGTTTCAATAATCTCTTCAAACTTAGCATATGCCTCCATCACCTTTTCAGCCTCGAGCTTCTTCTCTGAAAACATTTTGCAAACCCGTTGCATAGCCATCACAACCAAACCCGGTTCTGTTTTGTTTCCTCCCAGTTCAATCGCATCGTTTAAAGCTTTAAGCATCAGCTCATCGTTGTTTCCCTGAAACCGGTCCATCTCATATACTTTAAATTCGGCTGCCTGAGGTGCGTTTTTCGGAAAATACTGAATTCTAAGATCAAACATCATCAAAAGCGAGTCTATATACGCTTTCTTTGCCTGTGGATTATCCTTGTTTTTTTCAATAAGATAATTAAATATTTTTTGTCCATCATGGTAGAGACTTTGTCTCTTTCCCGGAGGGCAGATACGGAATGCTTCCCTCCAAACAGGAGCCGCCTCGGCATAGTTGCCCTGTTTCATCCACTCAGTATAAAACTGCAGACTTAACATACACTCTTTGCTCAATCCTTCCAGACTATTTTGAGCATATCCGGACAGAGCTGTGAAAGTAAAAATTGCAGAAATTAATAAAATGCGCACTTTTTTCATGGTTATTAAAATTAATATATTACCGGTTATTAATTATTCATATCTGTATTTATAGAACCAACGATCGTAAAGTGATATGCTTATGTTGAGCATAATGTACCTCTCCCTTATCATATTATTCTGAAGGGATCCCCTCTGACCCATATCCAGAGAGAGGCCCACCCCGTTATAACCTGAGAAAAGAGGTAAGGTAGCTCCCACGGTTATCCCCATTGAATTTATCTGCTTCCCTGCAACCTTCATGTAACTCTTTTCATAATAGGCTCCGCCTCTGTAGGTTATTTTCTTTGAATAGTATCTGATATCGAATCGGTTAGGGATGTATTCAAACCCAAGGTTGAATCTGTTGCTTACTGCCGGAGAAAAGTTTACGCCCGGTGTTGCAGAGAATTCAACTTTGCTCCAATCCTGTCGTGTATAGTCGAAACCTATAAGCCACTTATCCTTTTTTCTTACAGAGAAACCCACTCCAAGTTCGGAAGGGATCTCCATAGTAGTGTTGTCGTTTACGTTGTGATAAATTGTATCTTTTATCCCGCTAACGTTTGTTGCATAGGCATATTTTGTGAGATCACCCCTTAGTTTGGTGCCTAAAAGCCATGTTGCCCCAAATGTAATATCTACATCTTTTGCTAAATCCGATTTGAACTGAATTCCGGCTTTACCTGTTATTGAGCTTACCACAAAATCAGTTCCTGTATTTATACTTCTGTAGCTCTGATCCGATGTGAAAGTTGCATTTGAGTAACGATCAATTGTTCCAAAGTAATAGACACCTTCTAAACCAATTGAGAACTTTCCAAGTTTTTGTGACAGTCCCAGAAATCCTCTGTTGATACCTCCCGTACCATATCTCTGATAGCGGATATCTCCCATCTCGTTAATTATGACCGGATCATTTTCAATCTCTTCAAATTTGTAACCCACACTGCTGTATGGTGTAACACCAAAAGCGAATGCCGATTTTTCATTATAAAGCGGAAAACTCATTACGAGATGGTGCATGTTAAAAACATTATAGCCGGTTTTTGAGTTTTGACCTGAAATAATCAAATTCTTCTGATCCATACCAAAGTCCAGCATTACAGAGAGGGCGTCTCTCTCACAATACGCAGCAGGGTTGAGAATATTGATAAGTCTGTTGTCTCTCACCCCTATACCTATACCTCCCATAGCTTTGTTGAAGGCGGTTCCCGCTTTGTTTATATCTCCCACTCCGAATACAGAATAGGGTGTAAACGTTCCCAATGCATCGGTATTTTGTGCAAATGAGAAACCTCCTGTAAAAAACAGCCCTGCCAATGCTGCAATGATCCTGATTTTATTCTGTTTTCGCATAATTTTGTGCTACGCGGGCCAAACCCATCAATACTAAATTGTAAACTACAAATATGGAACTTTTCACTTTTTCTGCAAAATAAATCGCATCTCCCCCTGTAAATATGTAATTATGGTGGGGATACTCCCTTATATATCCTTCAACTTCAAAAATCAGACCTAAAACTACTCCCGCTTCAATTGCCTCTTTGGTACTACCTCCCGGTTTGATAATTGTTTCAGGTGTATTTAACAATGGAAGTCTCTGTGTATAATCACTTAAGGCACGGAATCTGCTCCTTAATCCGGGAGAGATATTCCCCCCCTTAAATTCTCCGTTTTTTGAAATAAAATCAATTGTAAGCGCTGTTCCGAAATCAAAAACTATTATATCCTTACCGGGGAATAGAAAATTTGCCGCAACTGCCGACAGAATTCTGTCACTTCCAAGTGTTCCGGGTGTTTTATATCTGTTAATAACAGGCAGAATAGTATCGTCACCAACAACTATCAATTTATCACACAGTGTCTCAAGTTTTGAAAAGTAACCCCCTTCGGATTTTCTTACGGATGATACGACAATAACATGCGGCCTCCTTTGTTTTGCAAGGTCGTATATAAAACCATAAACATCTGCACCTTCATATCTGATGGTCCCCTCCAGCTCTTCCCCTTTTGCAAAAGAGGCTTTGGCAGATGTGTTACCTATATCTATTAAAAGATTTACCACCGCGCGCAAAGGTATAAAAAATTACAACTTCATCTCTAAAAATATATTATATGCCTGTTCCACACTCTTTACATTATCTACCGTTATGTAAAGCTTCTCTTTTTGCTCCTTAATTCTGAATCTTTTCTGCTGTTTCTGAAGGAATTGAAGTATTGACGAAAACTTTTGCGAAGAGTAGTATCCGGAAAGCTGGTTGTTTACAAAGTATGCCAGCAACATTCCATTTTTAAGGATTATTTTTTCAAATCCAAGTTCTATTGCAAGCCATCTCAGTCGCACAATAAATGTAAGTTGCCTTGCCTCCTCGGGCAGAGGGCCGAATCTGTCTTCGACCTCTGCAGTGAACTTCTTAAGCTCTTCCGGCTCCCTTATTGCGTCAAGCTCTTTATAAAGCCTTATTTTTTCGGCAGTTATACCAATATAACTATCCGGGAAAAGAATTTCAAGATCGGTATCAATTGTACAGTCGCTTATATATTCAACATCCTCCCGCTTTTCTTTTCCATCCTTATGTACCGTATTTTCAAAACCACTCTCCTCCCTTATCTCCGAGAATGCCTCTGCCAGTATCTTCTGGTAGGTCTCAAAACCCATATCTGCAATAAATCCGCTCTGCTCTGCTCCAAGCAGATTTCCCGCTCCCCTTATGTCCAGATCCTGCATCGCAATATTGAATCCGCTTCCGAGGTCGGAGAAGGTCTCTATCGCTCTTATTCTTCGCCGGGCATCGTCGGTAAGCGATGATATTGAAGGAACAATGAGGTAACAAAAGGCTTTTACATTTGACCTCCCCACCCTTCCTCTGAGCTGGTGCAGATCGCTTAATCCGAAGTTTTGGGCCTGATTGATAATTATTGTATTGGCATTTGGTATGTCGATTCCGTTTTCTACAATCGTCGTCGATATCATTACGTCGTAATCCCCGAACATAAAATCGAGCACAGTCTTCTCAAGTTGAGCCGGTTCCATTTTACCATGACCGATACAGGTTTTAACCTTTGGGCACAATCTTCTTACAATGTCCTCAACGCTTCTGATATCCTCCACCCTGTTATGAACAAAGAATACCTGACCTCCCCGCTCAACCTCATAGTTGATGGCATCTCTTATTATCTCTTCGTTGAAGTCAATCACCTCTGTCTGTACCGGAAGTCTGTTGGGCGGCGGAGTGTTTATTATGGAGAGATCCCTTGCTCCCAGCAGCGAGAACTGAAGGGTCCGGGGTATTGGAGTAGCAGTCAGAGTGAGGGTGTCAACATTGAGCTTCAGCTGTCTTAGACGCTCTTTGGCAGCTACTCCAAACTTCTGCTCCTCGTCAATTATAAGCAAACCAAGATCTTTGAACTTGATCTCTTTATTGAGCAGCCTGTGTGTACCTATTATAATATCCGTTTTCCCGGACTCAATTGAGCCGGATATCTCCCTTATCTCTCCCGCGCTTTTTAACCGGCTGATATAGGAAATATTGCATGGGAAATTTTTTAGTCTGGTGGTGAAAGTTTTATAGTGTTGTAGTGCCAGAATTGTTGTAGGAACAAGCACCGCCACCTGCTTACTGTCGGCAACTGACTTGAATGCTGCCCTTATTGCCAGCTCAGTTTTACCGAAACCAACATCGCCGCAAATCAGTCTGTCCATCGGGAAATCTCGCTCCATATCCTCTTTGATTGCAGATGTTGCCTTTATCTGATCGGGAGTATCTTCGTAAATAAATGATGCCTCAAGCTCATTCTGCATATATGTGTCTCCGGAAAAGGCGAAACCTTTTGCCTCCCTCCTTTTAGAATAGAGATCAATTAACTCTCTTGCAATATCTTTAACCTTTGACTTTGTTTGTGTTTTAAGCTTTTGCCAGGCTCCCGTTCCAAGCTTGTAAATTTTTGGCGGCTGGGAATCCTTTGATTTGTATCGGGTTATCCTGTGCAGACCATGAATTGAGACAAAGATTACATCACCATCCTTGTAAATTAGCTTTACTGCCTCCTGCTCCTTATCGGCAATCCTGGTTTTAACAAGGCCGCCAAACTGGCCCACTCCGTGATCAATATGTACTATATAGTCTCCTATCTCAAAAGAATTCAGCTCATTAATGGTTAAACGCTCGCTTTTTTCAACGGTTCTCTGAGTCTTTATCCTGTGATGCCTTTCAAATATCTGGTGATCGGTATAGAGGCAGATTTTTGCAATATGATCTATAAATCCCTCATGTATTGAGATGCTCTCAGTGTCAAACCTTGTGTTAGTCAAGCCTTCCATTGAGAAGAAGATTGACTTTATTCTCTCTGTCTGATTCGGATTCTCGCTTAGAATTGTAACATCGTAACCCTCATCCATTCTTCGGGAAATATCCCCTGCAAGAAGTTCAAAGTTCTTGTTGAAAACAGGTTGAGGGGTTGTGTGAAAAACAATCCGGTATTCATTCTCGTAAAACCGTGTTACCGGAGCAAAAAATGCCCTTTTCTGTTGTGACAATTTTTTAAAAAATTGTTCATAACCAATGGTATGCTCCTCCTCTCCGCGATGTTGGTCAATCAGTTTTACCTGAGAACAGAAATACTCTTCATCGGTTATCCACACGGTAGCCAAATCGTTTGAAAAGGTAAAAATATCCTCCACCGGCATATTGCCTGTTTCGTGAATATCCGGAAATATCTCTACCGAATCCAGCTCCTGAACCGACCTCTGAGTTTCAATGTCAAACACCTTTATCTTTTCAACACTATCCCCGAAGAAATCAATTCGCCATGGTCTGTTATCGGAGTATGAAAAGAGATCTATCAACCCGCCTCTGAGCGCAAACTGACCCGGCTCCGACACAAAGTCGACACGTTCGAATCCAAATGCAATCAAGGTCTCCTTAATGAATTCATGCGAAAGAGTGTTTCCTTTTGAAATTTTCAGGATGCTGGAGTTAAGCGACTTTTTATTTATAACCGGCTCTGTAACAGAGTGCGGATATCCCACGAGAAATATATTTTCGAATTGTGAAACACCTTCGGTAAACTCTCTTACCGCATTGATGGCAGCCGTTCTCTGAACCAGATGGGAAGCGTCTTTGGCGGCATTTCGCAAACTATAGTTTTTTGAAGGAGGAAAAAAGAAAACTCTCTCTTTATCAATAAGTTTATAGAGGTCACCCGAACAGTAAACGGCATCCTCCCGGTTATTTAAAAGTATAATATGTATTCCTTTTAGTGCAGATGCCGAAATTGCAAATGCCTTGGCCGAAGAGTATAGTCCCTCAATAACAACGCTTCTCCTCTCCTCAGAATTAACCCATTTAACAAGCTCTCTTACAGGTTCCTGACGGACAAATTTATCTTCTGATAGTGTAGTACTCATAATCAGCTGGCAAAGATAGGTTATTAACTACTTTCTGTTAATAAATATTGATAAGAAATTTTTTATAATTGATAGATTTTATTATATGTAATAAACCATTTTTTATCCAAATTTTTTAATGGCCATTTTTCACCAAGATATCGAACAATTATTAACATACGATGATTGTTAATTATAAAATACAGATTTTATTAACATATGTTGGCAACTGAATCTTTAATGTATGTAAATATTTCATTATAAATTATTTATTCAAATTTTTTTATGTTAATAAAAGTGTTAATTAATGTTAATAATTGATATTTTGTGTTTAAAACTTTACTTATGAACATATCAACAAAGCATAATAAAAACAAAAAAAGTATTTAAAAAAATAGAATATATTTGTAAAAGTTAAAAGCGTTGAAAACTATGGTTAATTTCGATCCGAGACAGGAAAAGGAGAATAAAGATAGGGATTTTGAGGGACAATTGCGCCCAAAAGATTTTTCTCAATTTTCCGGACAGGATAAGATTATAGAGAACCTTAAAATCTTTGTAAAAGCTGCAATGATGAGAGGAGAGGCACTGGATCATGTTCTGTTCCATGGTCCTCCCGGATTGGGTAAAACAACTCTGGCTCATATAGTTGCAAATGAACTGGGGGTTGATCTGAAAATCACTTCGGGACCTGTACTGGATAAACCGGGAGACCTTGCCGGTCTGCTGACCGGACTTGAAAAGGGAGATGTTCTCTTCATAGATGAGATCCACCGCTTGTCTCCTGTAGTTGAGGAGTATCTCTATTCTGCCATGGAGGATTTTACGATTGACCTGATGATTGATAAAGGGCCGGGAGCCCGTTCGGTTCAGATATCCCTGAATCCTTTCACACTTGTAGGAGCAACAACCCGTAGCGGACTTCTCACCTCTCCTTTAAGAGCCAGGTTCGGAATTCAGTCACATCTTGAGTATTATGATGCCTCGGTACTTCTGGAGATAATCAAAAGAAGCGCCTCTATTCTTAACATACCAATTGAAGATGATGCCGCTCTTGAAATTTCAAGAAGAAGCCGCGGTACACCAAGAATAGCAAATTCGCTCTTAAGAAGGGTGAGAGATTTTGCTCAGGTGAAAGGGAGTGGTGTAATTGATTCAGAAATAACACTTTTTGCGCTGGATGCACTCAATATAGACAAACGCGGGCTTGACTCAATGGATAATAAAATACTATCTACCATAATCCATAAATTTAAGGGAGGTCCTGTGGGAGTTGCCACAATTGCCACGGCTGTGAGTGAAGATATTGGAACAATAGAGGAGGTTTATGAACCATTTTTAATAAAAGAGGGATTTATTCAGAGAACTCCAAGAGGCAGAGAGGTAACCGATTTGGCATACAAGCATTTAGGTGTCATAAAAGAGAATATTAATGGACCGGCATTATTTTAATCTTATGAAAAAATACTTGATCTCATTGGTTTTATGTGTATTGTCAACTTTGTTCTATATAGAAACCAAAGCCTGCACATCGGCAATTATAACCGGAAAAATAACTCCGGATGGAAGACCCCTGTTATGGAAACACAGAGATACAGGAGAGGATAACAACAGAATAGAGTATTTCAAAGGTGAAAAGTACAGTTTCATTGCTCTGGTAAACAGCCCCGATAAAGGCGGCATAGTATGGGCAGGCACAAACAGCAGTGGATTTTCCATTATAAATACAGCATCTTATAATCTGAAAGATGACGATACCAAAATGATGGATATGGAGGGTGATTTAATGTACAAAGCTCTCTCTGTTTGTAAGGACCTGGACGATTTTGAAAATTTTCTGAACAACCTTCCAAGACCCATGAGGGTTGAGGCGAATTTCGGAGTTATTGATGCACAGGGTGGAGCTGCATATTATGAGACAAACAATACCAGATTTGTAAAATTGGATGCCAATGATCCAAAGATTGCTCCGCAAGGGTATCTTATTTACACAAACTTCTCATACACAGGAAGGTTTAATGAAGGGATGGGTTACATAAGGCATCAGACGGCAACTGAGATAATCTCTAAAGCCTCCCCTCTCCGCTCAATAACACCACAGTGGATTTTCAACAATCTCTCCAGATCTTTTTATCACTCTCTTTTGGGGGCAGATCTGTTAAAAGAGGAGAATTCTCCTGAGAAAAACAGCGGATGGGTAATTGATCAGGATTATATTCCAAGAAAGTCATCTACTGCTTCAATTGTTATTCAAGGTGTTAAAGTGGGTGAAAATCCGGAGATGACAACAATGTGGAGTGTTCTTGGTTATCCGCCGGCAGGAGTTGCAATTCCACTCTGGGTTAAAGCTCAGGAGAATCTGCCTTCAGTAGTAATAGCAGCTAAAAATTCGGATAACTCTTTGGTTTGTGATTATGCGGTTGCACTTAAAAACAAAACCTTCTCAATAAAAAGGGGAAATGGCTCTAAATATATGTATTTTAATCTTATACATAACAGTAAAAGGACGGGATATATGCAGGAACTTGCTTATGTTGAGAGTGAAATAGCAAAATTATTCACCGAGCCTATTGAACGTTGGAGAAGAGAGGGGTTAAACTTAAAAGAGCTGATTAAGCTTAACGAAAAAACAGACGAAATCGTTAAAGAGGGATATCTATCCCTTACTGCAAATAAGAGATAGATATCTTTTTTGTCTATTATTCAACAATATAGAATCATTTATCAAAAAAAATTTCTATATTTGTTACGACGACTAATCCTCTATTAATTTCCTTATTACTATTTATTTGTAAAAAAGAGATGAAAAGAGGAGTTTTTTTAATTTCAATAATTTTTTTTATACTGATTTCTTGTAAAAACAGTGATATCAGAAGTGATGGCATTTGTACAATTCTCGATGTTGAAAACACTGTTGGCAAGGGCAGGATTGTCAATCTGTCGGAAATAGCGACAAACATCAGATATATCCCTCTTGAGACCACAAAAAATTCAGTTATAGGATCTCCCGTTGTTTTATATGAGAAGGGAAGGATATATATTCGCACTTCCGGTAAAACTAAAGTATTTGATACCTTGGGTAAATACCTCTTTACCTTTGACAGAAGAGGCAGGGGTCCCGAAGAGTATACAGATGTATCAAACCCGATTATTGTTGGCTATAGTGGCGATATAACCATTACCGAAAGAAGGGGTGATAGTACGATATTAAAATATTATTCACGTGATGGTATATTTGTGAAAAATATTGCTGTTCCAAATCCGAATGATAATTTTCTGGTAAATACTGTAGTCCTAAAACCAAATTTATATATTGTACATGTTTCCAAATCAATATTAAGACCTGAGAAAAAGAATGTTGCCATTCTTTTTGATACTCTATCCAACCTTATTGGATTTGTACCGAAACCTGTGGTAAAAATGGCTAAAAAACAGAGCAACATCAGGAAAATAGTTTTAGGAAACAAAACTCTTCATGTTGACGTTGGTGTGGTATCGGCCTATTTAAAAATTTCAAGGGATAAAATCAACGTTTATACATCTTTGGGAGATACAATATATAGGTTTGAAAATGGAATACTTAAACCGGAGTATGCTTTATACTACGGAAAATATAAAAAGGAGAACTATCTTGTTCCCCAAAATCCGCATGAGATAGCCAAAGATTTTATTAATATCTCAAATTTTAACTATTTCGAAGCAGACAATTTTCTTTTATTTGAATTGAATCTTAGAGACTTTGCTCATGAGCCATACAAAGGGAGTCTGTTCATTTTCGGTAATAAAAGCAATAGAAATACATCTTTAGCAATTTATAATAAAGAGACGAAAGAGTTCACACTCATGAATCAACCGGTTAAGGGTAGTCCGGGATTCCGGGATAATTTGATGGGCGGCCCGCCGTTCAATCCGCACCATTTATCATATGACGGTCATATTGCAACCATTTACTACCCGGGTACACTTATCAGTTATACTTCGGAAAATACTGTTTCAGAGGAATTTAAAAAAATGGTTGCCGGCCTTAAAGAGACCGACAACCCTGTTGTTGCTATTGCTAAACTAAAATAACTTTACCGTATAACTACTCGATTTTGAGATCCTGAAGCGATAGAATATGGCCATCGTTTGTATCGGTGGCAATAATTCTTATCGATTTTACAGGTTTTACAGGATAGAGAACGGCCTTTCCCCTGATAAATTCCGTTTTACCGAGATAGCTCTTCCCATCGTAGCTGAATTCGGTATAACCATCGGTAATTCCGTAGAAAGCAATATTCGGAATACCTGTATCGATTGTCACCCTTTTTGCCAATACCGGCTCCTCAAATAAATAGGTAATATAATCACCAGCGACAATCTTCTTATCGCTTCTGAAGTATGTATCAAAATTATAATCCGAAAGGTTCCTTAGAGGGAATTTGATGTTTTCGGAAATAGAGGTTTCAATCTTTGTAACAGGTTTAAGATATGTATATTCGGCATTCTCTGGTTTAACGGAGACACTCTTTAACTCATCTTTGAAAAATGTTGCAAAACGAAATTTATGTGCCTTATCTGTGATAATCTCACCCCTGTAAACAGGTGAATGAGGGCAAGGGTCGCTTTCATCCATTGTATATCTTACAACTGCCCAAGGATAAGGAAGATCTGCCTTAACTGCACCATTTTCGTACTTCACTGTAGGGGGAGGTACTCTGAATGCAATACCCATCTGATACATTCTTTCAAAATGTGTAGAGACCATTCTTTTATTGAAACAGCTCCAATCCTTTTTCTCCGGCTTTGTCCAGCCAACCTCTGCAATAGCAGCGATTCTCGGATAGATCTGGTAATCAATAAACCGTGGCGGCCATCCAAGCAGCTCTGTCCAGAGAGCGCCCTGCACGCCAACTATTAGTTTTGCCTGATCTTCAGTCAGATTTGCCGACCCTACCGGGTCAAGTGAGTAGCTCTTTTCAAGAGTGACAATACCCGCCCAGTTATGACCCCTCTCAAGTGGTGATTGTTTCATATCCAGATAGCAGAATGCACCCGGCATCATTATGGTAGGTTGCCCTTTGGTTACAGACTCAATTCCCTTCGCAAGGCTCCTCCAGGCATAGACACGACTCTCCGGATTTAGCTTTCCCCCTTCGAGAATCTCATCCCAGCCCGACATAATCTTACCATGTTTCTCTACTATTTTTTCCATTCTCCTTACAAAATAGTTGTGCAGCTCTTCGTGGTTCTTCATCCCCTCTTTAGCCATAAGAGCTTTACAATGAGGGCAGTTATCCCAGGCAGTATAGTTTACCTCATCGCCGCCGATATGAAAATTTTTGGAAGGAAATAGTTTTGCCAGCTCTTTAACAATATTATCCAGCATCTTGAAGTTCTCCTCCTTTCCTACACACCACACATTTTGCCCGACACCCTGTACGCTGAGCCCATCGTCATTTCCATCGCAGGCTACCTGCGGATATGATGCTGTTACAGCTTTGCTGTGACCGGGCAGATCTATCTCAGGAATAATCTCAATATGCCTTTTTGCAGCGTATTCAACTACCTCCTTAATCTGCTCCTGTGTGTAATATCCGCCATATCTCTGTTTACCTGATCCAAAGGCAGGTTCCAGCACCTCCCCTGCTCCACGCCAGGCACCCTTAAGTGTCAGATCGGGATATCTCTTAATCTCAACCCTCCAGCCGTTATCATCTGACAGATGCCAGTGAAACTTATTCAATTTATGATGGGCCATCCAGTCCAGATGCAGCTTAACGACAGAGAGGTCAAAAAATGTTCTGGAGACATCCAGCATTAAACCCCGATAAGGAAACCTTGGATTATCCTCAATTTTTAACACAGGAAGTGCCCAAACCTCATGTCCGGTTGCCTTTCCCGAATAGACCACGGGCGGAAGAAGCTGTAAAAGAGTTTGTATTCCATAAAAAAGGCCAGCCTCACTACTACCCTTTATTGAGACCTCTGTTGCCGTTATTTCCAGAATATAGCCCTCTTCAGGAATTCCTGATTCTCGTATAAGCTCCAGATTTATAGAATTGGCCGCAGGTTTAACTTTTTTTATCTCCAAATTATATCCTGTTGCAGGAGCCAGAAAACTCCTGAAATAATCCAGATTAGAGGTACTCTTCTCATTTGTGCTGAGAGTTGTACTGCCGGTTATTAAAAAATTTCCCTCCCCTGTAACTACTTTGTCCGGAAGGGGAATTAAATTAACCTGCGCATTAAGTTGAACTGCTAATGCTGATAAGGTTAGTGCAGATAAAAATAACTTATTCATATTATTAACATTATAAAAACATCCTCAGTGGTAAAGATAGTAAAAATGGTTTTAAAGGATTATTAAATTGCCAAATCAACATAAAATAGGTAATTTTGACGACTTTAAAATGGTAAAAAAATGTCCGAAAAACTTAATTCTAAGATACCTGAGGGGCCATTATCAGAAAAATGGACCAGGCACAAAACTCAGATAAGGGTTGTTAGCCCGGCAAATAAAAGAAAGCTGGAGATTATTGTGGTTGGAACAGGATTGGGGGGCGCATCTGCTGCAGCTGCTTTAGGTGAGCTTGGTTACAACGTAAAGGTTTTTTGCATAAGTGACTCTCCCCGCAGGGCACACTCAATTGCTGCACAGGGCGGGATAAATGCCGCAAAGAACTATCCCAATGATAATGACTCTGTTTACAGACTCTTTTACGACACTATAAAGGGGGGAGATTACAGAAGCCGTGAAGGCAATGTTTACAGACTGGCTGAGGTTAGTAATCTTATTATAGACCAATGTGTTGCACAAGGAGTTCCTTTTGCGAGAGAGTATGGCGGACTGCTTGATAACCGCTCTTTCGGGGGTTCACAGGTTAGCAGAACCTTTTATGCCAGAGGGCAGACCGGTCAGCAATTGTTGCTCGGAGCCTATGCGGCCTTAAACCGTCAGATAAATCTGGGAAATGTAAAATCATACACAAGAAGGGAGATGCTTGATGTGGTTCTAATTGACGGAGAGGCAAAAGGAATTATTGTAAGGAACCTGGTTACCGGGGAAACTGAAAGATATGGAGCTCACGCTGTTGTAATTGCATCAGGTGGATATGGAAATGTTTTCTTTCTTTCGACCAATGCTATGAACAGCAATGGATCTGCAGTATGGCAATGCTATAAAAAAGGTGCATTTTTCGGGAACCCTTCGTTTGCCCAAATCCACCCTACTTGTATTCCGGTACACGGCGAACAGCAGTCCAAGCTTACTTTAATGAGCGAGTCTTTAAGAAATGACGGAAGAATCTGGGTTCCAAAGAAGAAAGAGGATGTCGAAAAGCTAAGGGAGAAAAAGATAAAACCATCTCAGATCCCTGAAGAGGATAGGGATTACTATCTTGAGCGCAGATATCCTGCCTTTGGTAATCTGGTTCCCCGTGATGTGGCTTCAAGGGCGGCAAAGGAGAGGTGTGATGCAGGTTTCGGAGTAAATGAGACGGGACTTGCTGTATTTCTGGATTTTAAAACAGCCATTGAGAGGCTGGGCAGGAAGGTGATAGAGGAGCGCTACGGTAATCTGTTCCAGATGTATGAAAAGATCACAGATGTCAATCCATATGAAGAGTCAATGATGATCTATCCGGCAATTCACTATACAATGGGAGGGCTGTGGGTAGACTACAATCTGCAGACAACAATACCCGGTTTGTATGCGATAGGAGAGGCCAACTTCAGCGACCATGGCGGAAACAGGTTGGGAGCATCTGCACTTATGCAGGGACTTGCCGATGGCTATTTTATTCTTCCTTACACAATTGGGGACTATTTAGCAGGTAAAATCCAGGTTCCAAAGACTAAAACAGACCATCCGGCCTTTGATGAAACAGAGAAGAAGATAAATGAAAAAATAGATAAAATCTTCTCAGTTAAGGGGAAAGAGAGTGCCGATTATTTCCACAAAAAGCTTGGCCACATTATGTGGGATTATGTTGGAATGGCCAGAAATGAAAAGGGTCTTGAGAAAGCTATAATTGAAATAAGGGCTCTGAAGGAGGAGTTCTGGAAAAACATTTTCGTTCCGGGAGATAATCGCGAATTGAATCAGGAGCTGGAAAAAGCACTCAGGGTTTCCGATTTTCTTGAGTTAGGTGAGCTTATGGCTATGGATGCACTACAGCGCAGAGAGTCTTGCGGAGGTCACTTCAGAGAGGAGATGCAGACAGAGGATGGCGAGACAAAGAGGGATGACCAAAACTTCATGTATGCAGGGTGTTGGGAGTATGATAATGAGAGTGGAAATATCATGCATAAAGAGAAGCTCGATTATGAGTTTGTAAAGATAGCTACAAGAAATTATAAGGACTAAGTAATCAAAAAGATATGAACTTTACATTAAAAGTTTGGCGGCAAAAAAGTGCAAAGGAAAAGGGATTTTTCCAAACATATAAGGTAAATGATATCTCTCCGGATACATCATTTCTGGAGATGATGGATATCCTGAATGACCAGCTGGTTCACCAGGGTGCCGATTCTGTAGCAATTGAAAAGGGTTGTAAGAGTGACGGACCCGTCGTATTTGATCATGACTGCAGGGAGGGAATTTGCGGAATGTGTTCGCTATACATTAACGGAAGGGCTCACGGACCTGATGATGACATAACTACATGTCAGCTGCATATGCGTAAATTTAAAGATGGCGAAACCATAACAATCGAACCATGGCGTTCTGCAGGTATGCCTGTAATTAAAGATCTCATTGTTGACAGAAATGCTCTGGATAAAATTCTTCAGGCGGGAGGTTATGTCTCTGTGAATACAGGGGGGGTACCGGATGCGAACACAATACCTGTTCCCCGTGAAAAAGCTGAAGAGAGTATGGATGCGGCGGCCTGTGTTGGGTGCGGCGCCTGTATTGCAACATGTAAAAATGGATCTGCAATGCTCTTTGTGTCGGCAAGGGTAAGCTCTCTGGCGCTCCTGCCTCAGGGAAAAATTGAGGCTGCTTCGCGAGTAAAGGCAATGGTAGCGAAGATGGACGAACTAGGATTCGGAGCATGTACAAATACAAGAGCTTGCGAAATGGAGTGTCCGAAAAACATTTCAGTTGCACACATAGCAAGAATGAACAGAGAGTTTCTGCTTGCAAAAATTAAGGATTAAAGAAAAGTAAACAGCTATAAAATAAAAGGTTAACTAATCATAAATTAGTTAACCTTTTTATATGATCCAACACCGTGGAAGGTCTCAATAAGTCTGTCGTATGTTGCAGGTGTATCATTTTCACTTGTGAGCAGGGTGTACAGAATCATCATTAAATAGTCCCTGTCATAATAAAGCTCAAGCCTTAAATTATCGGAAGCACCGTTAATTCCGCCGGGGAAAAGCGGGTTAGTGATGTTGAAATAGGCATTATCCTGTACATAAATGCCATTTACAGGAAGGGGAACATCGTTGTAATAAAATTCTGTTATGTTAGGAGATTTAAAAACAATGCTCTGAGGTTTCATTAGCTCCCTTTTTATTCTATTGATGTTGGCAGCCAGAAATTTGATGGTCTCGGGATACTCGTCGGCAACAGCCGGGCTATAAACAATCCGTACAATTACAGATGCAGTATCCAGCTCCCAGGTTCCTGTAAGAACAATTGGTTCAAGCTCTTTGTTACAACTTGTAATAGAAGCGGCAAGAAGCAGGACCGAAAACAGTGATAACAGTTTGTTTATTTTCATCGGGAAATAGTTAAATAAATTATAAATGGTATAAACAGGTCATAACCCACACAAAAGTATAAAAATAAGTGTGAAATCTATTAGATTTGCACAAAATATATAGTGATGGAATATTTCGCAACAATAAATGGTATACCACTCCATATTTCAGACACAAAAACCGGAGAAAAGACTATTCTTCTACTACATGGTTATCTGGAGACCCTCTACATCTGGGAGGAGTTCACATCTCTTCTCTCCCCATACCTTCGAGTTATCTCAATTGATATTCCGGGGCATGGTCTCTCTCATACACCACCTCAAAATTCAATGGAATTCTGTGCAGATATTGCAGATGCTCTTCTGGAGACATTAAAGATAAAAAAAGCGGCTATTCTGGGCCATTCTATGGGTGGATATGTGGCAATAGAGGCGATAAAGCGATACCCTGACAGATTCGGAGCTCTAATAATGATGCACTCTTCTCCATTTTCTGACAGTGCTCAGAAAATTGAAGAGAGAAAACGGGAGATAGAGCTCATCAGGCAAAATAAATTAATGAATATCATAAAGTTATCTATTCCAAAAATGTTTGCTTCACTCAATAAAAGCAAAATGGAAGAAAAAATACTGGAAATAATAGAGACAGCAGAGGTACATGACCCTGAGGGAGTAATTACTTTGGTCGAAGCAATGATGGCCAGAAATGATAACTCTGACTTTTTAAGAAAAACAACGACTCCACTTTTTATGATATTTGGTAAGCATGATAATTATATCCCTGCTGAAGCTGCAAACGATTTTCTTCTGACAATGAAGAATCCAGATTTTACGTTTCTTGAAAACTCAGGACATTCCGGGTTTCTGGAAGAGCCGGCACTTGTTGCAGAAAAGTGCACAGAGTTTATAAAAAAGTGTGATCTATGATATAATTATTTTAATTTCGGGCCATGAAAAAAAAACTTCTTACGACAACCATTCTTTTCACATTACTATTTAACAGCGAATCTTTCTCGCAATCAGGAATCAGAGAATATGGAATCGGGATAGGTATTTTAAAAACAGGAAGGTTTAACTCAATAACCGACGTTTCGGGAGTAAAGGTGGGTCACAAAACAATTATCGAAGGAGATGAAATAAGAACTGGTGTAACAGCAATTATTCCGCATCCGGGCAACCTCTTCAGGAAGAAGACTCCGGCGGCTATCTATGTAGGTAACGGCTTTGGTAAACTGGCGGGTTTTACTCAGGTCGCAGAATTAGGGAATATTGAGACTCCGGTAATTCTAACGAATACTTTAAGTGTGCCTGTTGCGCTGGATGCCTTAATCACATACACCCTATCACAGGAAGGAGCCGAAAGTATTGGTTCTGTAAATGGTATTGTTGGTGAAACTAACGATGGCGGACTCAATAACATAAGGGCAAGAAGAGTCTCTCAGAGTGATGTTCTGGATGCAATATCTGATGCAAAATCAGGCGTAATTGATCAAGGCTCTGTAGGAGCAGGAACAGGAACAATCTGCTTTGGTTTCAAAGGAGGTATAGGTACTTCATCAAGAATTTTACCCCCATCTCTCGGAGGCTATACAGTAGGAGTTCTGGTTCAGTCAAATTACGGCGGAGTATTGGAGATAAACGGACTAAAAGCCGGTCAGCTGCTAGGTAAATATGATTTTAAAAAGGATATCGAAAGCTACTCAGACGGATCCTGCATGATTGTAGTTATTACAGATGCACCCATAACCTCCAGAAACCTTGAACGTGTTGCCAAAAGAGCAATGCTCGGAATCGCCAAGACAGGAGGTATTGCCTCAAACGGTAGCGGAGATTATGTAATAGCACTCTCGGTTGCTTCTGAAAATCTGGTAGATGAAACAACTCCATTCTATCAGCCGAAAGAGGTACACAACAGTTCAATGTCTGCAATTTTTTTAGCAACCATTGAAGCAACAGAGGAGGCGCTGCTCAATTCCCTGTTTTCAGCCAAAACCGTCAAGGGTTACAGAGGCAGGGTAGTGGAGGAGATCCCAAAAGAGACCATAATTAAAGAGTTAAAAAGCAGAGGTAAACTATAAAGACAGGCTACCATAGGAAATTATTGAACGGGTATCTTCCGGCATGAATTTCGGCAACCATTTTGTAGAGATCATTTTTTAACTTATCAATATTGGTTTTCTCCTTTGCAGATATAAAAATACATGGTGAGTGCTCTTTATTCATCCAGCTTTTCTTCAACTCTTCAATACTGTAGTTTTCAGGCATTTTTTCACGAAAATCGAACTCATCGAGCGGAATATAGTTATAAGCATCTATCTTGTTAAACACGAGGAATACAGGCTTATCTTTTGCCCCGATCTCGGCCAATGTTTGTTCTACAACTTTAATATGCTCTTCAAAATTCGGATGTGAAATATCTACAACATGCATCAGAATATCGGATTCCCGAACCTCATCCAGCGTACTTTTAAATGACTCAACCAACTGATGAGGAAGTTTACGAATAAACCCTACAGTATCGCTCAATAAAAATGGGACATTTTCGATAACAACCTTTCTCACTGTCGTATCCAACGTTGCAAAGAGTTTGTTTTCTGCAAAAACCTCACTCTTGGCAATCAGATTCATTAGAGTGCTTTTTCCCACATTAGTATAACCAACAAGAGATATTCTTACAAGAGATCCGCGGTTTCCCCTTTGTGAAGACATCTGTTTATCAATCTTCTTAAGATGTTCTTTAAGGCGACTAATTTTATCAAGAATTATTCTTCGGTCGGTTTCTATCTGACTCTCTCCGGGGCCCCTCATTCCAATACCGCCTCTTTGTCTCTCAAGGTGTGTCCACATTCTGGTAAGCCGGGGAAGGAGATATTGATATTGAGCTAATTCTACCTGAGTTTTCGCATAGGCAGTTTTTGCCCTTTGTGCAAAAATATCCAAAATAAGATTTGTACGATCCAGAATTCTGCACTCCAGCTCTCTCTCAATATTTCTCAATTGAGAGGGGGTGAGTTCATCATCAAATATAACAAGTTTTATATCGTTCTCCTTTATATACTCCTTTATCTCCAATAGTTTACCGCTGCCAATGTAGGTTTTGGGATTTGCTCTGTCAAGATTTTGGGTAAATGTTCTAAGTGAAACAGCTCCGGCTGTCTCGGCAAGAAATTCAAGTTCGCCAAGGTACTCTTTAACTTTTTGAGTGTCGTTTTCGGGTAAACAGACTCCGACTAATACGGTTTTTTCCATCATTTTTATACAAAAAAGACTGCTTCTTTCGAGGCAGCCTTTTAATTATTTGCGTTATAATATTATCTAAGCTGGAATATCACAGGGAACTGGTAAACTACCCTTACCGCCTTATTTCTCTGTCTTCCCGGAGTCCATTTAGGAGAAGAAGATACTACACGAACGGCCTCTTTGTCAAGTGAAGGGTCAACGCCCCTGAGTACGATTACGTTACTAACACTGCCATCTGTATTAACACGGAACTGGAGAATAACACGACCTTGTACGCTGTTCTCCTTGGCAATTTCAGGATAAACCAATCTCTCGGCCACCCATTTAGTAAATGTGTTTTCGTCACCACCCTGGAACTTAGGTTTCTCTTCCACCATCATAAATGGAATCTCTTCCTCTTCAACTACCTCTTCTTTTTTACCCTGAACATACTCTTTAATCTCAACTCCGAGATTCTTATCATCCTCTGTGTTGATTAAAAGATCAGTTGTGATTTTAATATCGTCATCTACGATTACGATATCATCCGAAACAACAGGTATTTTTGGCATATCGGGTGGTGGGGGAGGAGTATCATTGGTAACAGGAACCTGCTCTTCTTCAAAAACAGCAGCAGTATTTCCTTCAAGTGTTGCCTGACTCTTCTCATAGGTTTTATATTCAAAACCTCCCAGAACTAACAATAATGCGATTATTAGTCCTATCTCTCTTAATAATAGTTTTTTATTTTCGAGATCTGCCTTGGGTGTCTTTTTTACTTCCATATCTATTTTTGTATGTTCAGAATTAAATTGGGTTGTAAATTTATAAACAAATAATTATTTAACAAAAGATATTGTTAATAAA
The DNA here is from genome assembly GCA_964521685.1 of uncultured Muribaculaceae bacterium. Classification (GTDB taxonomy): domain Bacteria; phylum Bacteroidota; class Bacteroidia; order Bacteroidales; family UBA932; genus Bact-08. The sequence continues at coordinate 14,333 of CAZFTS010000021.1, read as the reverse complement.
CTTTTGATAAATAGTGTTAAGAACTACAAAATGAGTGTAATAGAATAAATATAAATTGTTAAAAACTTGTGGAGCATATCGGAGTCGAACCGATGACCTCTTGCATGCCATGCAAGCGCTCTAGCCAGCTGAGCTAATACCCCTTTTAAAATTGCACCGCAAAGATGCAAAAATTTTTTATTCTAAATGAGGTTCATTTCAAAAAGAACATTATTTGTGGCTCTTACAGAGTCTGCGCTCCTTTTGAACAGCTCTTTTTCATCATAATTGAGATTGAATTCAACCACCTTTTCCCAGCCGTTTTTCCCAATTACTACCGGTACTCCTATGCAAATATCTTTCTGACCATATTCGCCATCAAGATATACACAACATGGGTAAACTCTTTTCTCGTTGAGGATGATGGCTTTAACAAGAACTGCGGCAGCTGCCCCGGGTGCATACCATGCCGATGTTCCCAGCATCTTGGTCAACGTAGCTCCTCCTAACATTGTATCTGCAATTACTTTGCCAAGCTTTTCATTTGATAGAAGTTCTGTAACAGGAATTCCCTTATAACTTGCAAACCTTGCCAAAGGAATCATCGTTGTATCTCCATGACCTCCAATTACCAACCCCTCAATATCACTCGAAGGGACATTGAGAGCATCACTCAGATAGTCGGTAAAACGACTTCCGTCGAGGATACCGCCCATCCCAATTACTCTATTCTTAGGAAGTAAGGTTTTTTTAAGTGTGAGATATGTCATGGTATCCATTGGGTTGGATATTATAACAACTTTTGCTTCAGGGGAATAGATGAGACATTTTTCAACAACTTCACTCACAATCTTCGCATTTGTCTCAATTAGCTCTTCCCTTGTCATCCCTGGTTTTCTGGGAATACCAGAAGTAACAACAATCACATCAGAAAATGCTGTTGCTGCATAATTATTGGTTACCCCAGTAACTTTTGTGAAGTAACGGTAAAGTTTAGCCGTTTGCATCATATCTTTTGCCTTACCTTCGGCAATCCCCTCTTTAATATCAAGAAGGACAATATCGGACGCAAACTGCATATTGGCAATTGCGTTTGTGCAGGTTGCTCCAACATTTCCGGCTCCAATTACAGTTACCTTAGACATATATATAAAATTTCGTTAACCTTTTTATTTTGTAAGTTTGCAAAAAATTTACTCAATTATGGATTCGATCGCACAATTCCGCACATATCGTGCCAAGATGAATAAAGTTATTCTTGATTCGGATAACCTTTTCTTTAAACGTTTTTTCAATCTTGATACAAGAACTTATGAAGATGGTGCATTACCTAAACAAACGAAGGAGATGCTTGGTTTAGTCTCATCCTTAGTTTTAAGATGTGATGATTGTGTAAAATATCATATTGAAAAGTGTTTTGAGTTAGGTGTTACAAGAAATCAGGCATTTGAAATATTCTCAATTGCGAACCTGGTCGGGGGGTCGATTGTTATACCACACACAAGAAGAGCAATAGAGTATTGGGATATATTGGAATCTTCTGAAAAAAAATAGGTTAAAAATAATTATATGATATTATTCTTTTCGGAAGGAGTTGACTTCAGATTTAAAAACAGATCTCTGTATAAACGCTGGATACGGGAGGTCATTATGTCCGAACAGGGGTTTATATTTTCGAAAAAATGTGGAGATTTAAACATAATTTTTTGCAACGACAAATATCTTTTGAGTGTTAATAATCAATATTTAAAACACAATTATTATACCGACATCATAACTTTTGATTACTCAGATAATCAAGTAATTAATGGTGATCTTTTTATCAGTATTGATTCCGTTGAAAATAATGCCGTTAAGTATAAAACAGAGTTCATGAACGAGTTGTCCAGAGTGATAATTCATGGAGTGCTTCACTTATGCGGATACGACGATCGCACCGAAGATGATAAAAATTTAATGAAAGAAAAAGAGGATCTTGCATTGATTAAGTTAAAAGAAATGGTTCAGAGATGAGAGAGAGATACGATATAATTGTTATTGGGGCAGGTCATGCAGGATGCGAAGCTGCATATGCTGCATCCAAAATGGGATCACAGGTTCTTCTGCTTACAATGGATATGGGAAAAATTGCACAGATGTCATGTAATCCTGCAATTGGAGGAATAGCAAAAGGCCAGATTGTAAGAGAGATAGATGCGTTAGGCGGATTTACTGGGATTATTACCGATGCCTCAACTATTCAATTCCGGATGTTAAACAGATCAAAGGGTCCGGCTATGTGGAGCCCAAGAGCACAATGTGACAGGCAACATTTTTCAATGAACTGGAGGTTTCTTTTAGAGAATACAAAAAACCTGAATCTCTGGCAAGACACCGTTACAGAATTTGTTTTTGAAGGGAATCGAGTTGTGGGTGTCAAAACTGCAATGGGTGCAACCTTTTTTTCTAAAGCGACAATCCTTACAGCCGGCACATTCCTTAATGGTAAATTGTATATAGGACTAAATACAGCAGAGGGGGGAAGAATAGGAGAGCTTCCCTCAAAATTTTTATCTGAACAACTTTTTTCAAAGGGGTTGGTTGTTGACAAAATGAAAACAGGGACACCTCCGAGAATTGATGTAAGATCTATTGACCTCTCTAAACTTCAAAAGCAGGAGGGAGATTCTGCTCCGGAAAAATTCTCATTTCTGAATATTCCCTCTCCTATACAGGCTGGAGTGAATCAGATGTGCTGTTATATGGTACACACGAATGAAGATGTTCACAACATATTAAAAGAGGGATTTCAATTTTCACCACTATTTTCTGGTAAGATTTCTGGAAGAGGACCACGATATTGCCCAAGTATCGAAGATAAATTGAAAACATTTTCAGATAAAAATTCGCATCAATTATACTTAGAACCAGAAGGTTGGAATACAAATGAGTATTATTTACAGGGATTTTCATCGTCTCTCCCGCTAGACGTCCAATATAACGCACTCAGAACCATTCCAGGATTTGAAAATATTAATATTTATCGTCCTGCATATGCTGTGGAGTATGATTATTTTCCACCAATCCAATTAAATCATACTTTAGAAACTAAAAATATTGAGAACCTCTTCCTTGCAGGGCAGGTAAATGGGACAACAGGATATGAAGAGGCCGCAGCACAAGGGCTAATGGCCGGGATCAATGCCCACCACAAGGTTCATGGCAAAGATCCAATTGTTTTAAAAAGAGACCAGGCATATATTGGAGTTCTTATAGATGACCTGGTAACTAAAGGCGTTGATGAACCATACAGAATGTTTACCTCAAGAGCGGAATACAGAATTCTTTTGCGGCAGGACAATGCCGACTTAAGGCTTACAGAAACTGGATATAAAATAGGTCTTGCATCAGAGGAGAGATATAAGTTAATGCAGAAAAAATATTCATCGGTAGAATCTCTGATAAATTTTCTCAATACAAATTCGATATCTCCAAATGAAATTAATTCTTATCTGATTTCTGTTGCATCAACAGAGATTGTTCAAAAGAAAAAAATTTCTGAAATATTAACTCGTCCTGAAATCTCACTTATGCCTCTGTTAAAAAACGTTCCACGAGAAACATTTTTTACTCATTTTGATACTCCTCAAGTAATTACAAAGCTGCCATATCAACCTACATCATCTATTGAATCTTCGCTATCAACAGATATAGTGATAAAGGAGATAATTGAATCGGCAGAAATAAGAGTTAAGTATAAAGGATACATTGAAAGAGAGAAGAGGATGGCCGATAAAATCCTTAAACTTGAAGACATTTTAATTCCTGAAAAATTTGATTATTCAACACTGACCTCAATATCTACAGAATCTCGTCAAAAACTTAATAAGCACAAACCAAAAACTATATCGCAAGCATCGAGAATTCCAGGAGTTTCACCTGCAGATATCTCTGTACTTTTAGTTTATTTTGGAAGGTAGTAGTGGTTCAATATTAAGTTGTTGTGCAGCATTTGTTCCTCGTGGAACATTCTGAGTGAGGCTGCATTATTCCATAGATAAAGAGAGATGGATTTTAGAAATCAGTTTATGATCCAACTTATTGTCGAGAATTTTAATCAAAGCTGATTTTGTTCTAAGAATAGGAAATGGAATAGGAGATAGGTGTTGGAAATTGCCCTCAAAAATTACTGTTTTTACCTTTTTATCTAATGATTTAATATGAGATATAATTGTGTATATATCTCTTTTCTCCTTATAGTTACAGTCAACAACCTTTATAATGGCTGAATCATCTTCGTCGGGCTGTTCAATGTAGTATAATTCCCTGTCGATATCTGTTTCTGAAATAAAATGGAGATTTCCTCCCTTATTCTTTATGTCAAGAAGTGCATACCGTAATATTGCAGAAGGCCATAAAAGTTTACTCCCTGGTTTGTCAATCTCTCTTAAATTGAGTAATTTTTCAATATTATCGGCAAAATATTTTGATTTGTTATCCTGCAAAGAGAGTTGGTTTTTAGCCATCATTGGAAGAGCAGGATCAAAGTAGTTATCTGAGGCTAAATTGACGGAGATTATATCTTTATTAATAAGAATATCAAAAGATTGTCCTCTGTAAAGGTCAAAAAGGCTATCATTTGCCGGCTTTACTACCAAATATTGTAGATTAATGGCCCCGGAATATTCAAATGCAGCATTCATTAAAACTTTGGAGAGAGAATTTCCACGGAAATCGGGCAAAGTTGCAACGCCGTATATATATCCACCTGTGAAATTTTTACCATCATAATTGAAATATGTAGGTAAAAGAGAGAGGATTGAAACTATTTCAGAGCTCTTATTTGATATGGCAACCCAAGTTTTGGCGTGTGGGAAACAGTTTGTTATAAAATTATCAATATAGGATATGTCGCTAGTAAAACACTCCCTCCAAATATTTCTAATGGAGAGAGTGTCATTCTCGTTTGCCAGCCGAACGGTAAAATCAGATTTCGTTTTTATAGATATCATTAATCAAATGTTGATATTTAGACTTTATCTTATTCCTCTTTAGTTTTAACGTTTGAGAAAGCATATCGTTTAACGGAGTCCACTCATCTGAGATAAGTTTAGCCCTTTTTATCTGCTCGTGAAGTGCAAGTTTTTTGTTGACACCATCAATTTCTTTGTTAATTTTATCTATAACAGCAGGATTCTGAATGAGATCGGCATTATCTGTATAATGAATCTTATTTTTAGCAGCCCAGAAATGTAGTCTGTTAAAATCAGGTATTATAAGTGCCGATGCAAACTTTTGATTCTCTCCTACAACCATGCAATTTTCAATATATGAAGACTCCTTTAGCATGTTTTCAATAACTTGCGGGGCAACATATTTCCCCGCCGAAAGTTTGAAAATTTCCTTTTTGCGGTCTGTTATCTTCAGAAATATTTTATCTACCATCATTCCAATATCTCCGGTATGGAGCCAACCATCACTGTCAATTACCTGGCTGGTATACTCAGGATCTTTATAATAACCCAGCATAATATGAGGGCCCCTGGTTAAAATCTCACCATCTTCTGCAATCATCATTTCAGTTCCTTCCAGGGCCTTACCAACAGTTCCTATTTTTATAATCATCTCTTTAGGATTGTTTACGGCAATAACCGGAGATGTCTCAGTCATACCATATCCCTCAAAAATATATAGTTTTGCAGCAGTAAAAAGACGGATAATTTTGGCCTGAATGGAGGAGCCGCCCGAGACAATCAACATCTCCTTACCGCCAAGCTTTTCACGCCATTTGCTGTAAACTAATTTGTCGGCGATTTTATATTGAAGAGAGTAGAGAGGGCCAGTCTTTGTATAATCAAACTTAGTTGCAATTGTGAAGGCCCATTTATATATAATCTTTTTAATCCCCTTCAGATCTTTTCCCGCAGCTTCAAGTTTATTGTACATCATTTCCAGAACACGGGGTACTGAACAAAAACCATCGGCATGGCAATCAGCCAAATCAGAAGCTATCGTTGCAAGACTCTCTGCATAGTAGGTGCTAATCCCAAGATATTGATAGTTGTAATTCATTGTTCTCTCATATATATGGCATAATGGGAGAAAACTTAACATTTTATGACGATAATCCTTGATCTGTTGCGCTGCAGATGCCTTAAAGTTGAACACCAGGTTTTTGTGAGAAAGCATTACCCCTTTTGGAGCACCGGTAGTGCCGGAGGTGTATATAATGGTTGCTACCGAGTTCTCATCGATTGTCTGTTTGTTGTTTTCGATATCTGCTTTGTATTTATCTTCAAGCTCTTCTCCACTCTTATATAAATCACCGATCCAGCGAAAACCATCGGCTTTGTCAATTGTAATAATCTCTATATCTCTTTTAATTTTAGGAACTAAAGGAGATAATTTTTTTACAAGAGTATCTCCGCCAATAAAGATTATTTTTGCATCACTATGGTCAAAAATATGTAGATAGTCATCATTGCTTAAGGTTGTGTAAACCGGAACATGAACCAATCTTGCAAGATTAAGCCCCATATCTATAAAATTCCATTCAGGTCTGTTGTTGCTGACGGTGATAACCTTATCACCCGGGTTCAATCCCATAGAGAGAAATGCATATGCAAGCAGGTGGGAGTGTCTGTTATAGCTGTCGCAGGAGAATTTTATCCATTTCCCATTCACTCTTCTGCTAAGAATATCCTCTTTCGGATATTCATTGACAAGTTTTTCTAAAATGTCGAAGGTTCTTGTTACTTCCATAGTTATTCAGGTATTATAATTATTTTATCAAATCCCTTAGATCCTCGATGAAACGATCAATGTCCAACTTTGTTGTACTGAATGAACACATCCATCTTACCTCTCCGGTCTCTTCATCCCATGTATAAAAATAGTGTTTTTCTTTTAGTTTTTGGGACAATTCATTTGAGAGTATTGCAAAAACAGCATTTGTTTCGACTGGTCTGGATATTTTAACCTCCTTAATTTCCTGCAATCTTTTTTCCAGATACCTAGCCATTGTGTTTGACTTTGATGCCAGTTCGAGATTGAGACCATTTTCAAGGTAAGCCACAAACTGGGCAGCAATAAATCTGTTCTTGGAAAAGAGTTGAGCGGCCTGTTTTCTTATATACAAAAAGTTATCGGCTAGCTCTTTCCGGAAAAAAACGACAGCTTCGCCAATAAGAAGACCATTTTTCGTTCCACCAAAAGAGAGAGCATCCACACCACAATCTTTGGTAATCTCTTTTATAGAGAGATTTAATGATTCTGCGGCATTTGAAATACGGGAACCATCGACATGAAGGTAGCAGTTATGTGAATGCATTAGTGACGAAAGTGCTTTTATCTCGTGAGGTTTATATGTGGTTCCCAGTTCTGTCGGTTGGGAAATTGAAAGTACTTTTGGTTGTGCGTGGTGTTGAAACCCAAATCCTTTAAGCTCTTTTAATACATCTTCGGGAGAGACTTTGCCATCGGTTGATTTTATTGGAACAAGTTTACACCCTGTCAGCTTCTCAGGGGCAGCGCATTCGTCAACATTTATATGTGCAGAATCGGCACAGAGTATTGAATTGTAGCTGTTTGTCATTGCTTTTAGGGCAAGAATATTTGCGCCTGTTCCATTAAAGACAAAAAAGATCTCTGTATCCTGACCAAAATCTCTTTTAAATATTGTTTCTGCTTTTGCAGTAATCTCATCCTCCCCGTATGCTATTTGATATCCTGAATTACATGCAATTATTGCATCCATAATGGCAGGTGCCACACCAGAGTGGTTGTCGCTTCCAAAACTGTGAATCATAATTATGTTATTAAATAATGGTAAATTTATAAAAATAGTATTAAACTGAGCTGAGAAATAATCTCTCTTTTGTTAATCATGAAGAGTAGATACCAACTTCATTTACATAGTTCAATAAAATGGCCGGCTAAATTTATTTTCAGCCGGCCATAATTTAATTCTTTTAAAATAAGGAGTTCTACAGTAGTGCTTTGTATGCATCTGCGTCCAACAGAGTGTCAATCTCGGAAGGGTCGCTCATCTCTATTTTAACCATCCAACCGGTATTGTACGGATCTTTATTAACAGATTCAGGAGAGTCTTCAAGAGCGGTATTGACCTCTACGATTTTGCCGGAAACAGGCATAAATGCATCAGCAACAGTTTTAACTGCCTCAATTGCTCCAAACACATCGGCTTTTCCAAGTGTTTCACCTTCAGATGGGATATCAACAAAAACAACATCTCCAAGCTGGCCTTGGGCGAAATCGGTTATACCTACTGTGGCAATGTTTCCATCTACTTTAACCCATTCGTGATCTGGAGAATACTTAAGATTTGCAGGAATATTCATGACTTTTTTATTAAATTTTATACAAATGTATGAAAATAAATTAATATTATAACCTTTTTAAGGAAAGCTTAATAAGCTCTTCAAGAGAGTATGAAGGGTTCTCTTTTAATAGTGAGTCTAGTACTTTTTCTACATTTGGTTTTGAAAAACCCAATAAAACAAGAGCACCGGAAGCCTCCTCTCTTACCTTGCCTCCTGAATTGGCCGCAAATGATAAATCACTTTCTACTCCACTTACTTTAACCATTTTATCTTTAAGATCAATAAGTAATCTCTGAGCAGTTTTTAACCCGATACCTTTAATACTTTTTAATCTGTTTACGTCACCTGTTATTATTGAGGTTCTTATCTCTTCCGAACTCATTGAAGATAGCATCATCCGTGCTGTATTGGGTCCAACTCCCGACACATCAATAAGGTTGGTAAAAATCACCCGCTCCTCTTTGTCGTAAAAGCCGTAAAGCAGCTCAATATCTTCCCGAAGGTGATGATGAATAAAAAGTTTACAGATCTCTCCTTTTTTAAGCTTAGAATATGTTTGCAAAGAGATAAGTAATTTATAACCAATACCATTATTCTCAACAACCATCTCTGTTGGAGAGAGTTCGGAAATTTCACCTTTTATGTAATCGAACATAATGTTAATTATTAAATTATAATGAGTTTTAACTCAAATTCAATTATTTTGAAAGTAAACAATTAAGACAAATTTATGTTTTTAAGGTATATCAGCCAATTTTGTTTTACTAATTTTGCAGATAGTTTTAAAAAGAGTTATTAATGGAAGTTTTAAATTCTGTTTTACAGATAAGAGAGCATTTCCCGGCTCTAAAGCAAATGGTTCACGGGAAAGAGCTTGTTTATCTTGACAATGCTGCGACTGCGCATAAACCCATCTCTGTGATTAATCTGACAAACGAGATGAACTCAAGAATAAACGGCAACATCCACAGAGCGGTTCATGAGCTGAGTTCTCAAACAACAGAAATATACGAAAAGTCAAGAGACGCAATTAAAGAATTTATAAATGCATCTGAAAGAGAGGAGATTGTATTTACCTCGGGTACTACCGCCTCAATAAATCTGGTTGCATACAGTTTTGCTCAGAAATTTCTGAAGAGGGGTGATAAAATCCTGATATCGGAAGCGGAACACCACTCAAATATTGTTCCCTGGCAGATTATATGCGAAATGACTGGTGCAGAGCTTTTAATAATGCCGGTAGACGACAATGGTAACTGGATAGTGGAATCTTTGGAAAAGCTGCTTGATGAGAAGGTAAAACTAATAGCTGTTTCTCACATTTCCAATGTTTTAGGCATAGTTAATCCTATTGAAGAGGTTATAAAACGTGGGCATGAATCAGGAATTCCTGTGTTAATAGATGGTGCACAGGGGGTTGTTCACAGTAAAATAGATGTTCGGAAACTGGATTGTGATTTCTACGTTTTTTCCGGGCATAAACTATACGGACCTACCGGTATAGGAATTCTCTATGCAAAAAAGAATTGGCTGGACAGTATGCCTCCTTGGATGGGGGGCGGCGATATGGTTGATACAGTAACATTTGCAAAAACAACCTATGCTCAACCACCATTAAAATTTGAGGCGGGAACGCCAAACTTTATTGGAGCAGCAGGACTGGGAGAGGCAATAAAGTTTTTAAACCGTATTGACAGAGAGGTCATTGAGAGTTATGAGAAAATACTTGTAGAGTATTTGACCTATGAACTTAAAAATATAGAGGGCGTTAAGGTTTATGGAGTTTCGGAGAGTAAGATCCCTCTGTTTTCACTTTCGGTAGAGCAAGCCTATCCCAGTGATTTAGCAATGATTATGGATAAAATGGGTGTTGCTTTAAGGACCGGTCAAATGTGCTGTGAACCTCTTTTAAGCAGATTTAAAGTTAATTCGTTGCTCAGAGCCTCATTTGGAATGTATAACACAATTGAAGAGGCAGAATATTTTGTAACATCTCTTAAAAGAGCAATCAGGATGTTAAGATAAACAAAAGCGCTATAAGTGTCTGAAAGAAAAGAAAAAGAACAGCTATAACTAAAAATGAAAGCCAGAATATAGTTTAGAGTATAAAAAACATTTGTTACAGAACATATTAAATCATGACAATTAAAGAAACACAGCAGCAAATTATAGAGGAGTTTTCAATTTTCCAGGACTGGATGGATAAGTATGAATATCTGATAGAATTGGGAAAGAGCCTCCCTGTAATTAATGAAAATGAAAAATCGGAGAGTAATCTTATAAAAGGGTGTCAATCCAGAGTTTGGTTAAATGCCGATTTTTCCGGGGGGAAGCTTTTCTTAACAGCGGATAGTGATGCAATTATAACCAAAGGGATAATTTCGCTGTTGGTTAGGGTGTTTTCAGAAAAAACGCCAGAAGAGATTTTAAACTCAGATGTAAACTTTCTCCAGGAGATAGGGTTGAACGATAATTTATCTCCAACACGGGCAAACGGCCTTTTATCAATGGTAAAGCAGATAAAGTATTATGCTGCAGTATATTCACAAACAAACAAGATTTCCTGAAAATGGGTATAGAAAAAAATATTGCATTAGCTTTAAAACAGGTATATGATCCGGAGATTCCGGTTAATGTATATGACCTTGGTCTTATATATGAGATTAAGGTTGATGATAATAAAAAGGCATTTATAAAAATGACTTTAACTGCTCCCAACTGTCCTATGGTTGACGAGCTCCTCCAGGATGTTCATGATGCTGTTTCAACAGTTCCCGGAGTTGACGATGTTGCAATAGAACTTGTATTTGACCCTCCGTGGGACAAAAGCAGAATGAGCGAAGAGGCTCTTTTTGAATTAGGGTTGCTTTAAAGCATTAAAATAGAGAAAATGAGAAGCAATCAAGCATATTTGCTGCTCGGTGGGGACAAAGGTGATCGACTTGAAAAAATATCCAAAGCAATTACCAGAATAGCCACTCTATCGGAATCGGCTCCACTGCAATCAGATATTTTTGAAAGCGAACCCTGGGGGTTTGAATCAAGCTTAAAATTTCTGAATGTAGCAGTAATAATAAAGACAAAGCTGGATTCGGACAGTCTGTTAGCTGAATTGCTTGAAATAGAGAGAGAGCTTGGGAGGAAAAGGGTTGCTAACATAAACAGCTACTCCTCGAGAGAGATGGATATCGACATAATATTTTTTAACAACGATATTGTGGAAAATGAGAAGCTTACCATCCCTCATCCAAGAATGCATCTGCGTCGATTTGTTCTGGAACCACTCAGTCAGATTGCTCCACAGTATATTCATCCGATTCTAAATAAGAGCATTAAAGAGTTGCTTGAAGAATGTCCCGACAAATCAACGGTAACCATTTATATCAAATGAAAAGATGAAGCAGAGCGTTTTCACCGGATCGGCAGATAAATCAATCCCATCTTTCGACTTGACAGATGACGACTCTCCGGTGCTTTTTGCCTGGAGAACAATGGAAGAGATTTGGGACGAATCTTCTGGAGAGCCCGATTTGCCTCACAGGCATAACTTCTACACAATAATCTGGTCGCTGACCGGGGAGGGAGAACATATTGTTGATTTTACAAAACACAGAATTACTGACAACCGGGTTTTTTTTCTTGCACCGGGACAGGCTCATCAGGTTACAACGCTAATCAGGCCAACCGGATTTGTTTTTATGTTTACAAAAGAGTTTGTTTGTAAGTACAATCTTGGAGAACAGTTTATTAAACGATTGGCACTCTTTGACATTGATGCAGGTAAACCCTATGTAGATATCTCTGAAGATGTTCAAAAGGAACTTTTAATACCGGCACGGCAAATTGTCTCGCTTTTTAACGAGAGAGACAGCTCTGACCAGCCTTTCAGAAATGACGAGGTTTCCTCATGGTTGAAGATTTTTCTTATCAAATGCAGTATGAGTTCGCAAACAATCAATTCGGGGAATACTCAATTGACCGAGATAACCACTCATCTTGTGTCAGAATTCAAAAATCTGCTTGAAGAAAAATTCGGGAATTGGCATAGCGTGAAATCATATTCAAACGAAATGGGAATTTCTCCTGATTATCTTAATACTGTGCTCAAAAACTCAACCGGCCAAACAGCAAAAGAGCACATTAAAAACCGGATTGTGCTTGAGGCAAAAAGACAGGGAATAAATACCTCCTTATCTTCCAAGGAGATAGCCTATATGTTGGGATTTAACGATCCGGCACATTTCAGTAAATTCTATAAAAGCGCTACTGGGGGCAATTTTTCCGACTTCAGAGAGGAGAGTATGAACAACTATTAACTACTTCGCAAAATGACATTAAACAGCCGGATTTATACATTGATCCGGCTGTTTTCTCATAATACCTTTGCAAAATAATTAAAACTTAATTGAGATGAACAAAGATGTAATATATAAAATAATAACCGCCGACTCCAGAGGTGGCGCAAATCATGGATGGTTAAATGCCAAGCATTCATTCTCATTTGCGAACTATTACGATCCGGAGAGAATTCACTTCGGGGCACTCAGAGTACTGAATGATGATATAATTGCTCCGGCAGAGGGATTTGGAAAGCATCCGCATGATAATATGGAAATTATAACCATTCCTCTGAAGGGGGAGCTTAAGCATGGCGATAGCATGGGGAACAGTTCCGTGATAAAAGCAGGAGAAATTCAGGTTATGAGTGCCGGTAAGGGGGTATTTCACAGCGAAGTGAACAATAGTAGCAGTGAAGATGTTCAGTTACTCCAGATTTGGGTGTATCCGTATGAAAAAGGGGTTGAGCCCAGATATGACCAGAAAAAAACCGGGACAGAGGAGAAGAAAAACAGTTTAGTTAACATCATACGACCTAAAGGAGCGGGAGATGAGCAGATAATATGGATTCACCAAAACAGCTGGTTCTTTTTAGGGGATTACGACTCAAACAGAGATGAAAACTATAGAACTAAAAGTATAGATAATGGAATATACCTTATTGTTATAGAGGGAGAAATATCAGTCGATAATCACCTTTTAAACAAAAGAGATGCAGTGGCAATTATAAATGCAAACGAAATTAATCTTAAAATAAAAAAAGGGAGTAAGGTCTTATTGATGGAGGTCCCTTTGAAATGGTAACCAATACTAATTAACACAAATGAAAATGAAAATAATAGATAATCTGAAATGGCGTTATGCCACAAAAAAATTTAATCCGGGCCTCAAAATTTCTAACGAAAATATTGAGCTTTTGAAAGAGGCCGTAAACCATTCGGCATCGTCGTACGGACTTCAACCATATAAAGTTCTGATAATTGAAAATACAGAAATTCGTGAAAAATTAAAAGCTGCAGCGTGGGGTCAAAATCAAATTACAGACTCATCGGCTCTGTTTCTATTCTGTAACTTTACAGAGGTAGGTGCCGGCAAGGTAGACAGCTATCTTAAACTCAGAGCGGACATTAACAATCTAAATGTAGCCGATTCAAAAGATTATGGAGACATGATGAAGTCAATGCTTGCGTCTCTGACTCCGGAGCAGATTTCAATCTGGTCATCAAAGCAATCCTACATTGCCCTTGGTACACTTCTGGCAGCATCCTCAGAGTTGAAAATTGACTCATGTCCTATGGAGGGATTTGATAAAGATCAATTTGATATAATACTTGGTTTGAAAGAGAGAGGTCTCACAGCCTCAGTACTGGCAGCAGTAGGCTACAGAGATGAGAGCGATCCGTTTTTGGCATTCAAAAAGGTAAGAAAACCTTTGAACGAGATGTTTGAGACTATCTGACTCTTCTAAAGTTTCCCACATCTTGGCAACAGAATTTCGCTTTGCCAGAATTTGGTATAATTGTTAGAATAACAGCATATTACATAATGCAGTTTTCCAATTTTGGAAATTTGATATATGTATATCTCTGTAAATTAGAAATTTGTATCAAACTCTGGCAAAGCATAATAAAATGAATATCTGCACGTTTAAAAAAACACTGTCAGAGTGAAAATTTCTCGTTAACTGTTGTTAGT